>JBPCJE010000010.1:0-47230 GCA_051005615.1 Aeromicrobium sp. | reverse complement strand
CCGCTCTGGTCACCGGTAGCAGCGCCGGTGTGGGTCGCGCCGCCGCGGCCCGGCTCGCCGCCGAGGGATGTTCGGTGCTGATCCACGGACGCCACCAGGAGTCTGCGGACGAGGCCGCGGCAGACATCCAGGAGGACGGCGGATCGGCAACGGTGGTCCTGGGTGATCTGACCGATCCGGAGCAGGCGGCCCAGGTCGCCAGCCTGGCCCGTGAGCACCGCGCCGACATCTTGGTCAACAACGTCGGGCCCTTCTTCGAGCACGATTGGGACAGTGCCAAACCGGCGGACTGGGACGCAGCATTCCAAACCAACGTCATGCCCGCGGTGCGCCTCACCCAGGCGCTGACCCCCGGGATGCGTGAGCGCGGATGGGGACGTGTGATCAACATCGGCAGCCGCGCCACCATCACCCCGCTGTCCAACATGGTCGAGTACTCCGCCGCGAAGGCCGCGGTCGTGAACCTGACCGCCACCTTGGCCCAACACCTGGCTCCCTGTGGGGTCACGGTCAACTGCGTCAGTCCCGGCGTCATCCTGACCCCGTCACTGCAACGCATGTTCACCGACCGGCGAGGCGGATCAGACGTCGACTGGGCGAACATCGAACCCGAGGTCACCGCCGACTACGCCCCGAACCCAGTCGGTCGGCTCGGGCGACCCGAAGATATCGCCGACGCCATTGCCTTTCTCGCCAGCCCACGCGCCGGCTACATCAACGGCGCCAACATTCCTGTCGACGGAGGCATCACCGGCACCATCTGATCTTCCGAGCATCACCCCGTCCCGCTGATGGATCGGCGGCGGTCACGACTACGGGCTTTTGGGCACCCGCTTGAGCGCAGCGAGATCAGCGGCCACCGCCTCTGCGTCACGCCTAAGCCCTTCGCCTGCCAACTACGAGCATCCGGGTGCGCCTCATTAGATGGCCGTCCGTCCGTGAATCGGATGCGATCTCCGATTTCGGCGATCGGATCGGGAGTAGGCGGGCTGTGCGCGGGCGTCCCTAAACCCGGATCGATCCATTGACTCGGACCCGGACGGTACTCTCGGCGACGGAGGGACGAGCCGATGACAAGCGGAGGCGCATCCAGCCCCGCGCACGAGAGCAGCGACGGAAACGACGCGTGGTTGTGGTCCTCGCCCGACGAGCTCGTCGCGGAACCGCCGACTGTCACCGAGCTCGAGTCCCTACCACTGGACCAGCTCTCGTCTCGCAATGCGGAGCGCCTATTTCTATGCCTCCTCGAATCCGTGGTGAATGTCGGCTACGCGAAGTCGTACGGCACGGTCGGCCAGGCGCAACAGGGGCATCGATGTCTACGGGCGGCTCAGCCGTCCACCGGCCCAGGAGGACGAGCGCGAACACCCGCACGTTGAGCCGGAGCAGGAACGTGAAGCAACGGCCTCGCCCTTGCCGCCGAAGCGCTACGCGACCTTGCAATCAAGGCGCGTCAAGGTCGTCAAGCCTAGCGACACCGAGAACGCTGTCACGAAGTTCCTGGAAGGCAGTTGGGCCGATCAGAGCATCCGGTTCTACTACGCGACCACTTTCGACTTCCGTGACACTGTCCTCGACGAGGCAACTCGCGAGCAAACCGAACACCTCCAATTCTGCAGCGTGACCCGCGAGCGCATCGAGATCGTCATCGAGGGCACACACGATCCTGAGGGCAAGACCGGGTGGCAGGAGTACGAGTTCCGCGGCAAGCCCGGAGACGCGTATCACCGGCCGTGCCAGTTCGCGCCGTATCACTCGAGACTCGACTGGCTGATGCGGTTCGCCGCCCTGTCTCCGGTCTACGCCGAGCCGTGGTTCCCGAGGCTGGTTCGCAGACTGCTCGAGGGCGACCCCGCCGCGCTCAGGCTGCTGCGCCACAACCCGTTCCCCGAGGAGCCGTCCGTCGTGCTGCGCGCCCGGCGATACCGCTACCGGCTCACGACGTGGGCGGAGAGTCGCCGATACCGCGCGTGGTGGAACCGAGAGCCGGCCGGAGACTTCTTGCGCCCCGTCACCCATGCCGACCTGCCGGCAGAGCGGTGATCCCGTCGACCGCATCCGACCCGCGACTGCGGCACGGGAACGTCCCCCGAATGAGCCGAGGCTCGGTTACCCGGACTCGTACTTGAAGGAGACCCGCAGTTTCGTGCGGAAGGTGAAGGCGCCGCCTTCGTCGATGTTGATGTCCTGTTCGACGACCTCGGCGACCCGGAGGCCGCGGACCGTCTCGCGGGCAGTGGTCAGCGCGCTTGTTGCGGCGTCCTCCCACGACTCGGTGCTCGTCCCGATCAGATCGGTCACCCGGTAAACACTCACAGCACTCTCCTGAAGGCTCGATGCCCGCGTATGCCGTCTTCTCGTGCCCATGGACGGTGTGGCGAGCGGTACACCTTTCATCGTGTCCCTCAAGCACTTCGGCGGCAAGGCGGCAGCTCGGCTCAGTCCTCGTGCGACCGGGCGAAGGCCAGGGTCTCGCCGCGGGCGCCGCCCATCCAGACGTCTTGGCAAGCGGCGGCCATCTCGGTCAGTCCCTCGACCACGGTGGCGAAGACGTTGCCGGGGATCCACCCCTGGTCGCCGTTCATCAGCAGGTTGTTTCGGCCGTAGAAGAGGGCGAGGTCGGTGATCCTCTCCAGCTCGCCCGGGCCGGCGTCGGACGCGTAGCCGTACGACGGGGTGCCGAGATCGTCGGCGTCGAACGCGAAGTAACAGACGTCGCCGGGGATGGGCGTGACGGTGATGTTCTCCTTGCCCGGCTCCGTCGCCGCGAACGCGGGCACCAGGTTGTAGATCTCGTTGCGCGCGTACTTGCCGTGGAAGACCTGCCCGTTCAGCGGCAGGGCGTCCCAGACCGCAGCGGCCGTGCGCGGCGCCACGTCGTCGAGCAGGCGGGCGACGCAGGAGACGCCACGCGTCTCCAGGGTCAGGGTGATGTAGCGGGCCATCGGAACTCCTTGCTCGTGGGTCTGGGGCTAGCCGGACGCGCGGACGGGTCGGTCGGTGGGCCAGGCGGCTGCGTGCTCGTAAGCCCGCGCGGCGCGCAGGACGAGACGGTCGGCGTGTCGCGGACCCACCAGGTGGAGCCCGACCGGCAGGCCGTCGGTGGTGAAGCCGCACGGCACGCTCGCCGCCGGCTGCTGGGTCATGTTGAACGGGTACGAGTACGGCGTCCAGCTGGTCCAGTGCTGCGACGGCCAGCCGTCCGGTGCCTCCTGGCCGCGCGGGAAGGCGGTGATCGGCATGCTGGGCGTCAGCAGCAGGTCGTACCTTTCGTGGAACTCGCCCATGCGGACGCCGAGGTCCATCCGGACCTGGGTGGCGTCGAGAAACTCCGCGGCGTTCACCCGTCCCATGGTCTCGATGCCTGACCGCAGGGCCGGGTCGACCTTGTCGATGGCGTCGGGGCCGTGCGCGGCCACGACCTTCGCAACCCCGGCGAACCAGAGCAGCTCGAAGGCGTCGACCGGGTCGTCGAAGCCCGGGTCGACCTCCTCGATGACGGCCCCAGCATCGGCGAGGACACCGACGGCGACCCGGACCAGTGCCTCCACCTCGGGAGCGTTGCGCCCGTAGCCGAGGTTGGGCGAGAAGGCGATCCGCAGTCCGTCGACGCCGTCCTCGAGACCGTCGAGGAACGAGAAGGACGGCGTCGGCAGCGCCGACCAGTCGCGCGAGTCGAAGCCGGCGATGACGTCCATCAGCAACGCCGTGTCGGTGACGGTGCGGGTCATCGGGCCGGCGTGGGCGAGGGTGCCGAACGGGCTGGCCGGGAACATCGGCACCAGCCCGTAGGTCGGCTTCAGCGCCACCGTGCCGGTGAACGATGCCGGGATGCGGACGGATCCGCCGCCGTCCGTCCCGACCGACCACGGCCCCATCCCGAGGCCGACCGCGGTTGCGCTGCCACCACTCGACCCACCCGAGGTCAGGTCCGGGTTCCACGGGTTGCCGGTGGAGCCGTGGCGGAGGGAGTCGGTGACGCCCTTCCACGCGAACTCGGGCGCGGTCGTCTTGCCCACAAGCACCGCGCCGGTCTCCCGGAGTCGGGCCGTGCACGGTGCGTCCACGTCCCACGGTCCGGCCTCGTCGATCAGCCAGGTGCCGCGCAGGGTGGGCCAGCCGCGGGTGTAGAAGATGTCCTTGATCGAGGTCGGGACGCCGTCACCGGGTCCGAGCGGCTCGCCGCGGCGCCACCGTTCCGTCGAGTGTGCGGCCTCCTCGAGTGCGGAGTGGTGGTCGACCAGAACGAAGGCGTTGACGTCGCCGTTTCCGGTGTCGATCGCCGCCAGAACGTCGCTCGTCACCTCGGCAGGCGTGAACGACCCGTCGCGATACCCGGCCACCAGCTCGGTCGCGGTGAGATCCCTCAGCTCAGCCATCCGTCTTCTCCTTCGCCGGCGCGGCCTGGGCGAATCCGAGCTGCTCGTCCACCACATTGATCAGCGGCGCGCCGTCCATCCAGCGCAGCGCGTTGTCCACGAACTGGTGGGCCAGGGTGTCGGTCCAGCCCACCGCGTCACCCGACATGTGCGGGGTGATGACGACACCGGGCGCCGTCCAGAGCGGGTGGTCGGCCGGCAGCGGCTCGGTCTGGAACACGTCGAGGGTGGCCGCCGCGATGTCGCCGGCCTCGAGGGCCGCCACCAGCGACTCTTCGTCGACGATCGGCCCGCGTCCGACGTTGATCAGGTGTGCGGACGGCCTCATCGCCGACAGCACTCGTTCATCCACCAGGTTCCGGGTCGCGTGGGTGAGGGGAGCGACCACCACCACGTGGTCGGCCCAGCCGACGTGGTCGGCGAGGTCTGCGCTGGCCACCACGGACCCGAAGTCGGGGTCGGACTCGCGCTCCGTGCGTCCGGCGCCGCGGACGTCCATGCCGACCGCGCGCAGGAGCCTGGCGATCTCCCGGCCGATGGAGCCGGTGCCCACCACCAGCACGGTGGCTCCGGTGACGGTCTGGGTCTCCCGATGCTGCCAGGTGCGGTCGGCCTGCAGGTCGTGGCTGCGGTGGACGTCCTTCGCGAGCGCGAGGATGGACGTCAGTACGAACTCGGCGATCGGCCGGTCGAAGACGCCCTTGGCATTGGTGACGACGACGTCGGACTGCGCCAGCTCGTCGAACATCAGGGTGTCGATGCCGGCCGCCGCGACGTGGATCCACTCCAGCTGGCGGGCCTGCGGCCAGACGTCGCGCACCGCGCTCGAGAAGAAGTCCCAGAGGAACAGCGCCCGGGCATCCCCGATGGCGTCGGCGAGTCCGCTCGCGGCGGTGTAACGGACCTCGGCGCGCGCCTCGACCGGCTCCATATGCGGCGGCTTCCCGGTCTCGTCGGAGCAGAGCACGGCGACGACCGGCCGTTGACTCGATGCTGGCAAGAATGCCCCCTCGTGGATGTGCCGGTCAGGAACAGGGCGGTCGCGCCGGACTCGCTTGCGACGCTAGGATGTTGCTGTCGGATTGTCAACAATCTCCCATGCCAGCAGGATCGAGTCCATGAGTCCATCTCCCTCACTGATCGGCCGTCACGACGAGACTCTGGCCGGTGTCATCGTGCCATTCGACATGGCCCTCGACGCGGAGATGTGGCGTTGGGCTCCCGACGGCGTGAGCTTGCTCTTCACCCGCACGCCCTACAACCCGATGCCGGTGACCGTGGAGATGGCCGAGGTCATCAGTGACGAGGGGGTGATCGAGCAGTGCACTCGCGACCTGCTCACCGCCGGTCCAGCCGCGTATGCGTACGCCTGCA
Organism: Aeromicrobium sp.; assembly: GCA_051005615.1. Lineage (GTDB taxonomy): Bacteria > Actinomycetota > Actinomycetes > Propionibacteriales > Nocardioidaceae > Aeromicrobium. The sequence goes on along the minus strand of JBPCJE010000010.1, from coordinate 41,477 downwards.
CGTCGGGGAGCTTCGTCCACGGCATCGAGGGGGAGCGGCGGCTGGTCGAGACGATGCGGTCGGCAGGTGGGGCCGAGGCCGTCACCACCTCGGGCTCGCTGCTCGCGGCGCTGAGGCAACTCGGCGTCCGACGCGTCGCCACCGCGACCCCGTACGACGCCCAGGTCACCGAGCGGCTGACGACCTTCCTCAAGGAGGCCGACGTCGAGGTGGTGAGCAGTGCGCATCTCGGGCTGAGCGGTGAGATCTGGACGGTGCCCTACGACGAAACGATGCAGCTGGTGCGGGACGCCGACTCCGACGACGCGGACGCCGTCTTCGTCTCGTGCACCAACTTGGCCACCTATGACGTGATCGCGCCGCTCGAGGCCGAGCTCGGCAAGCCGGTCGTCACCGCGAACCAGGTAACGATGTGGGGCATGCTGGAGACGATCGGCCGTCGAGCGGTGGGTCCGCACCAGTGGCTGATCAGCGGGCGGGGATCTCGGGAGGACCAATGACCACCACCGTCGGCCTGCTCTACCCCGGCTTCGGCGCCGAGGACGACTTCCCCGCACTCGAGGCTCGACTCGGAGGTGCCGTGCGCCTGCCGCTCGTGCACACGTCCGTCGGCGAGGACGCGCACCGCGTGGACGCCCTGCTCGACCTGGGCTCGGCCAAGCGCCTGGCCGACGGGGCGGCCGCCCTGCAGACGCACCACCCCGACTCGGTCATCTGGGCGTGCACGTCCGGCAGCTTCGTCTTCGGCTGGGACGGTGCCCGCGCCCAAGTTCAGGGCGTCGAGGACGTGCTGCAGCTGCCGGTGTCGTCCACGTCCATCGCGTTCGTCGAAGCGATCAACTCCATGGGGCTCAGCCGGGTGGCGGTCGCCGCGTCGTACCCGGAGGACGTGGCCGTGCTTTTCGTCGACTTCCTGCGCCGAGGCGACGTCGAGACGGTGTCGTTCGGCACCCATGGCATCTACACCGCGGCAGAAGTCGGGCTGCTCACCAGGGAGCAGGTGATCGCCATGGTCGAGGCCGCCGACACCGCCGAGGCCCAGGCCGTCCTCGTGCCGGACACGGCGATGCACTCGCTGCTGTGGCTCGACGAGCTGGAGGCCGCGGTCGGCAAGCCGGTGCTCACGGCGAACCAGGTCAGTGTCTGGGAAGGGTTGCGGATCGCCGGCGCCCCGAAGACGTTCGACGGCCTCGGCGCGCTCTTCCGCTGATCAGCGTTCTTCCAGCACGGCCCTGAGGAACGTGCGGGTCCGGTCGTGGTCGGGGTCGTTGAAGATCTTCTCCGGCGTCCCGTCCTCGACGATGAGGCCCTGGTCGAACATCATCACCCGGTGCGAGACGTCGCGGGCGAAGTGCATCTCGTGGGTGACGATGAGCATCGTGATGTCGGTCGTCTCGGCGATGTCGCGCAGCACGTTCAGCACGTCGACCACGAGCTCTGGATCGAGCGCGGACGTCACCTCGTCGAGCAACAGGATGTCTGGTCCCATGGCCAGGGCACGGGCGATCGCCACGCGCTGCTGCTGCCCGCCGGACAGCTGGGTGGGGTGCCCGTCCGCGAAGTCCTTCAGCCCGACCTTGTCGAGCAGGTCGAGGGCACGCTCGCGCGCCTCGTCCTTGCCGAGGCCGAGGACCGAGACCGGCGCCTCCATGACGTTCTCGATCACGGTCATGTTCGGGAACAGGTTGAACTGCTGGAAGACCATGCCGATCGGCCGGCAGGAGCTGCGCAGGTACTTCTCCGAGGCGAGGACCAGCTTGCCGTCCTTCTGCTCGTGGGTGAGCGGCTTGCCGCTGACCCAGATCACGCCGTCGGTGATCTTCTCCAACGTCATCAGCAGGCGCAGGATCGTGGTCTTGCCGGACCCCGAGGGACCGATCAGCGTCACGCGTTCCCCGGGGGCGACCGTGAAGTTCATTCCGGCAAGGACGGTCTTCTCTCCGAAGCGCTTGACGACGTCCTCGAAACGGATGATCGCGTCGGTCTCGGTTTGGGTTGCTGGTTCACTGGGCAAGGCGGGCCTCCAGCTTTCTCGTCAGGACGGATGTCGGATAGCTCGCCGCCAGGAAGATCAGGCCGGCGATCGTGAGGGGTTCGGTGAACCGGAACGTCGCCGAACCGAACTGGTTGGCCACGTAGACCATCTCGCCGACGCCGATCACGATCAGGAATGGCGTCTCCTTGAACAGGGCGATGATCTGGTTGCCGGCGGACGGGAGGATACGGCGGATCACCTGCGGCAGCACCACCGCGCGCCAGGTGCGCTGCGGCGACAGGGACAGCGCCGTGCAGGCCTCCCACTGACCCTTCGGCACCGCGTTGATGCCGGCCCGGTAGACCTCGGACATGTAGCACGCGTAGTGCACACCCAGGACGATGGTGCCGGTCGCCAGCGCGCTCAGGCTGATGCCGACGGACGGAAGGCCGAAATACACGAAGAACAGCTGGATCGGGATCGGCGTGCTGCGGACGAACTCGACCAAGGTGAAGGTCGTCCGCGACACCACCTTGTTGTCGGAGCGTCGACCCAGTGCGAGCATCAGGCCGAGCACGATCGCGACGGCGCCTGCGGCCAGGGTGATGCCGAGGGTGTACTGGAAGAACGCAATCAGCAGGTCGGGCAGCACGTCCCAGGCGTAGTCCCACCGCCATCGCTGTTCCATCAGACTCCACCCCCACTTGAGGGGACGGCCGTCGCCTCGCCCACGGTGATGTCGACCGGCTTGGGTCCTCTACCGACCTTCGCGGCGGCGCGCTTCTCCCAGACCCGCATGAAGGCGATCAGCACCTGGGCGATCACGAAATACACGACCAGCGCGGTGACGAACGCCGGCAGGCTGCCGATGTCGGTCCGGAGCTGGTTCACCTCGTACGTCAGCTCGGTAACGGCGAGGAAGAACAGCAGCGACGAGCTCTTGAGCAGCTGGACGAGAAGGTTGCCGAACGGCGGGATCATCTCGGGAATCGCCTGCGGTAGGATGATCCGCCGCATCCGGTGCCCCTTGCCGAGACCCAGCGCCACCGTCGCCTCCCACTGGGCCTTCGGCACCGACGTCACCGCTCCGCGGACGATCTCGGCGCCGTAGGCACCGAAGTTGAGGCCGAAGGCGATGGTCGCCGCGGCCAGCGGCTCGAACCGGATGCCCAGCTGCGGCAGCACGAAGAAGATCCACAACAGCTGCACCACCAGGGAGGTGCCGCGGAAGAACTCGACGACGACGCGCACCGACCCGCGCACCAAGATCGACGGAGACATCGACATCAGGCCGAACACGAACGAGATGACGAGCGCGGCGAGCGCCCCGGTGATCGTGTAGAGCACCGAGGTGCCGGCGCCGCGCAGGAAGAGCGGTGCGGCGTCCAGCAACTCGTTGAGCACCGGCGATCAGCCCTGGCAGAGCTTCTCAGCGGTCAGGCTCGGGTCCGGCTTCTCCGCCTCGGTGAAGCCGTACGGCTCGACCAGCTCGAGCCACTTGTCGCTGGCGAGGAGCTTCTTCAGCTCGGCGTTGAACGCGTCGCGCAGCTCGGTGTCGCCCTTGCGGAACACGGCCGCGCCGGCACCGATCTGCTCCTCGCCGTCGACAACGGGGATGAAGGCCTCGGCGACCTCGACCGACGTGTCGCTCTTGGCGAGCGCCCGCAGCGAGATGCTGGTGAGTGCGAATGCGTCGGCGCGACCGGACTTCACCGCATCGAGACCCGACTGCTGGTCGGCGACGACCTGCAGCTGGTTCTCGGGGACGCCGCTGCCCTTGGCCTGCTCGACCTCGACCGCGCCGGTCATCACCGCGACCTTGGCCTTCTTGTCGGCTGCCGACTTGTAGTCCGACAGGCCGTCCGGGTTGCCCTTCTTGACGAGCAGCGCGGTGGTCGCGACGTACTCGGGGTTGCTGAACGACGCCTCCTGGCACCGCTCGGGCGTGATGAACATGCCGGCGGTGACCACGTCGACCCGGTCGGCGTTGAGCGCCTGGATGAGCGCTCCGAACTCGAACAGCTTCGGCTCGAGCTCGACGCCGCCGATCTGGTCGAAGATGTACTGGTGGACGGCGGGAGCCTCGCCCTTCAGGTCGCCACCGTCGCGGTAGGCGTACGGCCGCTCGTTCGCGAATCCGACGTTGACCTTCTTGTCCTCATTGACCCGGTCGAGTGTGTTGCCCGTCGCGGCGCCGGTACCCGGCTCGGTCGAACTGCACGCGGCGATCAGGGCCATGGCTAGCAAGCTGCCGGCCAACGCCTTGGTCCTCTTCGCCCTGAGGCTGGTGTGAGTCATGGCGGACGTCTCCTCGATCGGGGTGGTATGACGCGAGTCACACGTTTTGCTTGAGGCTAGAGTCGCGCGTGCGGATTGTCAACAATCCACACGCCTTGTCCCGTTCCTCAGAACTTGGGCATCAGCGGCGTGCGGGTCATGGTCTCGGACTCGTGGAACGCGAAGTCCGCCGCCTCCTTCTCGTAGAGCTCGGCGTACGTGCCGACCCGCTCCGGGTCCAGCTCGACGCCGATGCCCGGTTGGTCGGGAACGGTGAGGCATCCGTTCTCGTACGGCAGCGGGCTGGCTCCGGTGATCACGTCGTCGGAGAGGAATGATCCATAGCCTTGGTTGGCGTAGAGGAAGTTGGGCGTGGAGGCCATCACATGCACGCCGGCGTACGCGGCGATGCCGAGCTCGCCGAGGCTGTGCTTGAGCACCGGCAGTCCGGCCACCTCGCACAGACCAGCGCCCCGCTTCAGGTTGAGCAGGCCGCCGTCCATCTGGTTGTCGACGGAGATCACATCGGCGGCGCCGGCCTTGATGACCTCGAGCTGGTCGTAGCGGGTCCAGGACGCCTCGTTGGCCAGGAGCGGAGTGTCGATGCGGCTCCGGACGTAGGCCATCTCGGGGAGGTTGCGCCCGGACACCGGCTGCTCGACCAGCTCCAGGTCGAACCGCTCCATGTCCTTGATGATCCGGATGGCGGCGGCCGAGGACCATGCTTCGTTGGCGTCGACACGGATGAGGGCGTCGGATCCGGCCGCGGCGCGGACCGCCTCGACGCGTTCGACGTCGTCGCTCGGGTTGTCCGATCCGACCTTGAGGTAGAAGGTGCGGAAGCCGGCCTTGAGACCGGCGGCCGCGTCGGCGCCCATCTCGGCTGGCGGCTTGCGGCTGAGGTAGTAGAAGAACTCCACCTCGTCGCGGACGCGTCCGCCGAACAGGTTCACCAGCGGCTGGCCGCTCGCCTTGCCCACGATGTCCCAGCAGGCCATCTCCACGGCCGCGATGGCGGGACTCGTCGCCTTCACGTGGTGCCACGTGCCGACGACGTTGATGCGCTTCATGATCCGCTCGATGTCGAACGGGCTCTCACCGACGACCAGCGACTCGACGGACTTGACGACCGCCAGCACGATGTCGGCGGACGGGTAGGCGGCCGCCTCGCCGATGCCGACCGCCCCTTCGTCGGTGTCCACCTCCAGCAGAATGCTGACCATCCCGCGTCGGCCGCCGAAGGCCCAGAGCTCGTCCTCGACGAACGGTACGGCCACCGGGGTGGCGCGGAGTCCGGTGATCTTCATGGGATGCCTTTCGGGTGCTCAAACGACGATGGGGTCGCGGCGGGTGGTGGTGAGGATCTCGCCGCCGTCGGCGGTGACGAGCATGGTGTCGGAGAGGACGAAGTCGGCCGGCTCCTGGTCGAGCAGCCACGACAGCACGTGGAACGTCATGCCCTCACAGATCTCCAGGTCACTTCCGCTGCGCAGACCCACCACTTCCGCGCCGCCGGTCCAGGTCGGCGGGAACCCGATGCCGATCAGGTAGCCGCAGTGGTGGCGCCGGTAGGAAGAGTGGCCAAGCCCCTCGTCGACGACAGCCTGCCACGCGTCGTACACGTCCGTGGCGAGAGCGCCCGGCCTCAACGCGCCGCGGACAGCCTCCAGGCCGGCTGTCGAGATCGCCGCGGCCACCTCGGTGCCGGGAGGCGGTTCGCCGAGGTAGGCCATCCGGGTCAGCGGGGCGTGGTAGCGGCCAACGGACGCAGAGAGCTCGAAGAACAACGCGTCCCCGGAGGCCATGAGCCGGTCGTCCCAGCCCACGTGCTCCTGGAGGAGGGTGTCGCGCGACCGGATCAACGGCGCCATCGCCGGGTACTCCTTGGCGGCGAGGATCATCTCCTCGTACACGGCCGCCACGACCTCGTGCTGCGGCACGCCGTCCTTCACGGCCGCGAGCCCGGCCTCCATGGCTCGGCTGGATGCCTCGGCGGCCTGACGGACGCAGCGCACCTCGGCCGGACTTTTGACCTGGCGCAGCCGCCAGACGATTCCCGAGCCGTCGACCAGACGGAGGGTGTCCAGCGTCGTCTGCAACGGCTCCCACACCGAAACCGGAAGGCTCATCGATGTCTGCTCGACCCCGACCTCGGAGCCGGCGGCGGCCACCGAGCGCACGGCATCGGCGAGAACGGTGGCGGGATCCTGGTCGTCGGCGTAGGGAACGTGGACGCACTGAGGGACCTGCGCAGTGATCGTGGGGGCTTCCATCGCCCTCGCGACGAGGAGGAGCGGACCGTCGTCGGGGACGACGAGCGCGGTGAGGGCGAAGTGCCCTTGGTGGTTGAGGCCGGTGAGGTAGTAGACGTCCTCCGGACTCGCCACGACCAAGGCAGCCAGACCGGCGGTGTCCATCTCCTGACGGGTCCTGGCGACCCGGGAGTCGAGCTCGGAGGAGTTGAAGAAGGAGGTGGTCATCGTGGGCGATCGTCGAGCATGGCCCCAACCTCACTCACCCGAACCCAGATTGTCAACAATCCGATCACGGTCCCCGGTTGGCGGCGCTTTTCGTTGTATCGTTGACAATCTGCTTTCGCTGAGAGAGGACGGGCCATGGCGGACACTCGGTCGTTCGAGCCGGTTCACCGGGAGTCGACGGCGGCGCTGATCGCGCGCCAACTGCGCGACGCGATCATGCATGGACGGCTGGAACCCGGGGCGCAGCTCAGCGAGACAGAGCTGTCGGCGCAGTTCGGCGTGAGCCGGGGACCGCTGCGCGAGGCCATGCAGCGTCTGGTACAGGAGGGCCTGCTGCGCAGCGAGCGGAACCGCGGCCTCTTCGTGATCGTCCTCGCCGAGGACGACGTGCGAGACGTCTACGCGGCACGGTCGGCCATCGAGAAGGCCGCCGCCATCCTGATCCTCCGCAAGGCCGACCCCGACGCGCGGGCCGAGCTGCGCGCCGCGTGCGCGGCGATGACCAAGGCGGCCAAGCGCAAGGACATGGACGGACTCAGCGACGCCGACCTGCGCTTCCACGAGGTCCTGGTGACCCAGGCCGACAGTCCGCGGTTGAACCGGATGCACCAGACGTTGATCGTGGAGACCCGCATGTGCATGACCGCACTGCAGGACAAGTATCGGATGCCGGCCGACGTCGTTCTCGAGCACGCGGCCATCGTCGACGCGATCGAGGCCAAGGACGAGGCCCTCGTCCTGCGCAAGATCGACGAGCACATGCAGGACGCCCTGACCAGGCTGGCACCCGCCCCGGTCTAGCTACATCGCGATGCCGATGTACTTCGTCTCGAGGAACTCGTCGATGCCGGTCGAGCCGCCCTCGCGGCCCAGGCCGGACGCCTTGACGCCGCCGAACGGTGCCGCCGGGTTGGAGACGATCCCTTGGTTCAGACCGACCATGCCGGCCTCGAGCGACTCGGCAACGCGCAGGGCCCGGCGCAGGTCGTTGGTGTAGACGTAGTCGACGAGGCCGTACTCGGTGTCGTTCGCGGCGTGCACGACCTCCTCCTCCGTGGTGAAGGACGAGATGGGCGCCACCGGGCCGAAGATCTCCTCGTGCCGCATCCGCGCCGCGTCGGGCACGTGGGTCAGCACGGTCGGCGGGTAGAAGTACCCCGCCGTGGTGGGACGCTCGCCCCCGGTCAGCACCTGCGCACCGCGGTCGACCGCGTCCTGCACGAGCTCTTGGACCTTCTCCTGCGCCGCGGCGTCGATCATCGGACCGACGCGGACGCCGTCGTCGACACCACGTCCCACCGGCAGCGCCGCCATCGTCTTGGCCAGCCGCGCGCCGAACTCGTCGACCACGTCCTGATGGACGTAGATGCGGTTGGCCGCGGTGCAGGCCTCACCGGAGTTGCGCATCTTGGCGGCGAGGGCCCCCTCGACCGCGGCATCGAGGTCGGCGTCCGGGAAGACGATGAAGGCCGCGTTCCCGCCGAGCTCCATCGACGTGCGGAGCACCTTGTCCGCGCACTGCTCCAGGAGCCTTCTCCCCACCTCGGTCGAGCCGGTGAACGACAGCTTGCGAGCGACGCCGGAACGGATGAGCGGCTCCATGACCTCGCCCGAACGCTTCGTCGCCAGCACGTTGGCCACCCCGTCCGGGACACCCGCTTCCCGCAGGATGTCCGCCAGAGCCAGCATCGACAAGGGCGTCTGGGCGGCCGGCTTGATCACGCTGGTGCAGCCGGCCGCGATGGCGGGACCGATCTTGCGGGTCCCCATGGCCATCGGGAAGTTCCACGGCGTGATCAGCAGGCACGGCCCCACCGGCTGCTTGGTGACCAAGAACCGTGCGCCTCCGGCGGGCGCGGTCTGGTAGCCGCCGTCGATGCGCACGGCCTCCTCCGCGAAGTGCCGGAAGAACTCGGCGGCGTAGAGGATCTCGCCGCGCGACTCGGCCAGCGGCTTGCCCATCTCGAGGGTCATCAGGAGAGCCAGGTCGTCCACGCGCTCGTGCAGCAGGTCGAACGCCCGCATCAGCATGTCGGACTTGGAGCGGGGCGGGACGGCCGCGAAGTCGGCCTGCGCCGCGGCGGCCGCGGCGAGCGCAGCCTCGCCGTCGGCGGGCGACGCGTCGGCCACTTCGCACAGCACCTCGCCGGTTGACGGGTCACGAACCTCGAACGTGGCTCCGCCCTCGGCGTCGGACCACTGGCCGCCGATGAAGAGCTGCTTCGGCACCGAACGCACGACCCCTTCCTCGTCCAGCTGCACACTCATGGCGTCCTCTTTCCTCAGTTGATCGTCTGGTGTTGTGGCCCTCGCCCCTGCCACATTGGGAGCGACACGAAGTACTGTACGCTCTGATCTGATTGTCAACAATCCGGCGATAAGGGGTAACCGATGGCTCAGCTCTCGTCCATCCTGAAGCAGGCCACGGGCGTGGTGGCCGCCCGCGGGGAAGGCGTTCACCTCTTCGACGAGGACGACCGGCGCTATCTCGACTTCACCGCCGGCATCGGGGTCACCAGCACCGGGCACTGCCATCCGAGAGTCGTCGAGGCCGCGCAGCGACAGGTCGCGACCCTCATCCACGCGCAGTACACGACCGTCATGCACCGGCCGCTGCTCACCTTGGTCGACCGTCTGAGCGAGGTGCTGCCGGCCGGCCTGGACCGGATGTTCTTCGCCAACTCCGGCTCCGAGGCCATCGAGGCGGCCTTGCGCCTCGCCCGCCAAGCGACCGGGCGACCGAACGTGATCGTCTTCCACGGCGGCTTCCACGGACGCACGGTCGCGGCCGCCTCGATGACCACGTCCGGCACCAAGTTCCGATCCGGCTTCAGCCCGATCATGGGTGGCGTGATGATCTCGCCGTTCCCGAACCCGACCCACTACGGCTGGACCCAGGACGAGGCCACCGACTTCGCGCTGCGGGAGCTCGACCACATCCTGCAGACCATCACTTCGCCCAACGACACCGCGGCGTTCTTCGTCGAGCCAGTGCTCGGTGAGGGCGGCTATGTCCCGGCCAGCACCCGCTTCATGGAAGGGCTGCGCGAGCGCGCCGACCGGCACGGCATCCAGCTGGTGATCGACGAGGTGCAGACCGGCTGGGGCCGCACCGGTGAGTTCTGGGGCGCCGACCACTTCGGCGTGACCGGCGACATCCTGGTCACCGCCAAGGGACTGGCCTCCGGCTTCCCGCTGTCCGCCATCGCGGCGCGTGAGGAGCTCATGGACCTCGCTTGGCCCGGCTCGCAGGGTGGCACCTACGGCGCGAACGCCGTGGCGTGCGCCGCCGCGCTGGCCACGCTGGACGTCATCCAGGACGAAAAGCTCGTCGACAACGCCGCCCAGCGAGGCGCCGAGCTCAGGGCCGCTCTGCAAGGCGTCGCCGACCAGCACGCGGCGATCACTGACGTCCGTGGGCTCGGCCTGTTGCTCGGCAACGAGTTCCGCGACGCCGAGGGCAACCCTGACGGCGCCACCGCCGCGGCGGCACAGCAGGAGGCCGCACGACGCGGTCTGCTCCTGCTCACGTGCGGCGCGTGGGGTCAGGTCGTCCGTTTCATTCCGGCTCTCGTGGTCAACTCCGAGCAGATCGCCGAAGCGGCGTCCATCTGGGAGGGCTCCGTCGCCGCCGTGACCGCCTGACGCCGCCTGGTCGGCGAAGCTTCAGCGCTCGTAGCCGCGCAGGTAGTCGACCACCAGCTCGGGCACGGCATCGTCGCCCATCGACCGCTCCGGGAAGTCGAAGACCGCAGCGGCGTGGCGTGGTCGTCCGGGAGCCAGAGCCCTTGGTCGGGCGGGATGGTCAGGGGTAGCCAGGAGTCGCGGACGACGTACGTCGCCGCGGTTTCTGCGCGCGAGCTCCAGGCCGGCAGTTAGTGCGGCATCCAGACCGCCGGATCAAGGGTGGATTCAACTAGTCGTCGCAACACCTCGTCTTGGAGGTGTTGATGGGCAGGCCAGCGGGGTGGATAGGCATTGACTGGCAGGTCGGCGATGAAGTCGCCGGGAGCTCCGTCGCTTCGCCGGGATGTGGAGCGCAAGTTCTGGCATGAAATCGCGAAAGGGCTGACCAGCGAGGACGCAGGGATCGCGGTCGGCGCGTCGCAGGCGGCTGGGAGCCGGTGGTTAAGGGAGCGTGGCGGCATGCCCTCGATTGATCTTGCCCCGCTCTCTGGTCGGTATCTGTCGTTTCGGGAGCGGGAAGAGATCTCCATACTGAAGGCGCAAGGCGTTGGAGAGATCGCCCGCAGGCTGAGCCGTGATCCCCCGACCATCTCCGGGAACTGCGTCGCAACGCGGCAACGCGCGAAGGGAAGCTCGATTCCCGGGCTTTCGGTCGCGCAGTGGAAGGCGGAGCAAGCCCCATCGTCAGGATCGACGGTGGGCTATTGCGTGGAGTCCGGAGCAGATTTCGAACCGGTTGCCGGTCGACTTCCCCGCTGATGAGTCCATGCGCATCTCGCACGAGGCGATTTGCCAGGCCCTCTATGTCGAGAGCCGTGGCGCGCTGAAACGCGAACTCGTCGCCTGTCTGCTCACAGGCCGTGCCCTACGAAGTCGCGCACCCGTGCGCCATCCTCGAACACCCGCGGCGCTTCTCCTCGTGCGAGCGCTGAGCGGAAGATGGCCGTGACGCCGGCGTACGTGGTGTCCGCGGGCATCCCGGGACCGTAGATGTTGTGGTAGCGGAGCGCGATCCTCCGGCCGCCCCGGAGAGTCCGAGCCTCGGCCCGGACGTCACCGCATCGTCATGACCGACTGCGTGGCTGGCGGCACCCATTGGATTCGCGTAGAAACGACTCATGACCACTGTCGCCCGGATGATCGTCACCGCCCTCGCCGATGCCGGCGTCAAGGACATCTGGGGAGTGGTCGGCGACGCGCTCAACCCCGTCACCGACGCCATCCGCACCGAGGACCGCGTCGAGTGGATCGGGGTGAGGCACGAGGAAACCGGCGCCTTCGCCGCGTCGGCGCAGGCCCAGCTGACCGGTCGCCTCGCAGTCTGCATGGGCACCGTCGGTCCCGGCTCGCTGCACCTACTGAACGGGTTGTACGACGCCAAGAAGTCGCACGCGCCGGTGCTCGCCGTCTGCGGGCAGGTGCCACTCGCGGAGCTCGGGAGCGACTTCTTCCAGGAGGTCGACAACGACCAGGTCTTCAACGACGTGGCCGTGTACTCGCGCACGATAAGCTCGCCCGAGCAAGCGCCCTATCTGCTCGAGCAGGCCGTCAACGCGGCCTACGCACACCAAGGCGTCGCGGTGGTCAGCCTGCCCGGTGACGTGGGCGGACAGAAGGTCCCGTCGTCCGCTCCGCCTCCTGCCTTCATCGACTCCCAGCCGGTGACGATGCCGCCGCCGAACGACCTCGCCGCGGCCGCGGCGCTGCTCAACGACGCCGGGTCCGTGACCATGCTCGTCGGTCAGGGCGCCCGCGAGGCACGCGACGTCGTGCTCGAGACCGCCGACACACTGGGTGCGCCGATGGTGCTGACGCTCAAGGCGAAGGAGCGGCTCGAGGAGGAGAACCCGTTCGAGGTGGGCCAGTCCGGACTCATCGGCAACCCGGCGGCGCAGACGGCCTTCGAGGAGTGCGACGTGCTGTTCATGGTCGGCACCGACTTCCCGTACCGTGACTGGTACCCGGAGGGAAAGACGGTCATCCAGATCGACGCGAAGGGTCAGCACATCGGTCGACGCACCCGCGTCTCGCTCGGTCTCGTCGGCCACGCCGAGCCGACGCTGCGCGCGTTGTCACCGCTCCTGATGGACCAGGGCGACAGGGGTCACCTGCAGAAGGCACGACACGAGTACGAGACATGGCGCGAGCGGCAGTCGCACCTCGCCGATCCGAACTACGAGCACGAGCGACTCGGCGCCATCCGGAAGGCCTTCGACAACCCCACACACTCCATCCGTCCCGAGGCGCTCGCCGCCGCCGTCGATCGGCACGCGGCCGACGACGCGATCTTCACCACCGACACCGGGATGTCGACGGTGTGGCTCTCGCGATTCGTGCGCATGCGCGGAACTCGTCGGCTGATCGGCTCGTTCAACCTCGGCTCGATGGCGAACGCGATGCCACAAGCGCTCGGCGCGTCGGCGCTCGACCGCTCCCGTCAGGTCGTCGCGTTCTGCGGCGACGGCGGCCTGACGATGCTGCTCGGCGACATCATCACGGCCGTCACGTACGACCTCCCCGTCGTGCTCGTTGTCTTCGACAACCGCAGCCTCGGCATGGTCAGGCTCGAGCAGGAGCAGGGTGGACTGCCATATTTCGGTACCGAGCTGGCGAACCCCGACCTCGCGGAGGTCGCACGGGCGTGTGGGTTGCACGGCATCCGGGTCGAGAAGCCCGAGGAGCTCGACGCCGCCGTGGCCACCGCCCTGAACCACGACGGTCCGGTGTTGCTCGACGTCATCACCAACCCTGAGGAGGTGTCGCTGCCCGGGCGGGTGACGGCATCCGATGCGTGGGGCTTCGCCATCGCCAAGGTGCAGGAGACCGTGCGCTCGGCGAGGTCGTGACCGACGTGCGACTAGTCCTCGGCCACGTCTGGGCGGGGACCATCCGCCGTGCTGCCCGAGAAGCCGCATCCCGCGGTAGAGCTGCGACATGGCCGAGGCGATGCACCCGGCCACGAAATCGCTGAGGCGATGCCGCAGCTGAGCTGCTTTCCTTCTCTGCGGTGAAGATCCGGTAGTTCGTGGCCAAGGCGGCGTCGATCCTTGGGCACATCGTGGGCACAACCTGTTGTGAACTAACCGAATCGGCCGCCATCTCTGTGATCTTCGCTGCTCGCAATCTCAGACCGGAACGGCGTTTGCGCTGGTGGGAAGCTTCTTCAGGAAGGGTTCACATCCCACCGCGACTCACCGTCAGCGGACCAGCGGTCGTCTAGGACCGCCTGCACGGCGCATGTCCGGGATCAAGCGACGCCGGACTGTTGTCGTGGAGCGGCGGGCCGGTAGGCGATGGGACGCGGCGTTCGGGGGCTCGACGCATTCATGACGTGTTGCCGCGAGCAGAGGAGCACTGAACCTGACGGTCCTTGTTGCTGCCCCTATGCTGCCCGAGCGCACTTGATGTTCCGGCATTCGAGAAGGGCGCGACACGGCATCGCTCGAACTTCGGCGATTTCGCGCCAGGTTGCTCTACTGCTCGCACCTGGAGCGGCGAGTCGGCATAGAATGGTCAGTTCTGTAACCGGGAAAAGGAGTCGGGTGGCATCCTCCAACGCCGAGCGGCGCGAGATCGCTGCGGAGCAGACGTACGTCGACACCGTGTACGAGCGGCTCGAGGAGTCCGCCAAGGTCGCCCAGTCGCTCGTCGCCGAGGGCTTCGCACGCGGTCATGTCGGTAACGAAGGCGGTCTCGTCGAGCGCGATGCCATGGTCTACCAGGCGTCGCGCCGCTTGTCCGCGCTCAACGCCGCCCACGACGGGTTGGTCTTCGGGCGCCTGAACCTCGTCGACGGCGAGTCCCGCTACATCGGCCGCATCGGCGTGCGTGACGCGGAACGCGAGATCCTCCTGGTCGACTGGCGTGCTCCGGCCGCCGCGGTCTTCTACCAGGCCACCGCTCAGGACCCGGCCGGCGTCGTGCGTCGCCGCGTCCTGCGCTGCTCCGGCGACCAGGTCGTCGGGGTCGAGGACGATCTCCTCGACGCCGACAACGCCCCCCACGACATGGAGGTCATCGGGGAGGGCGCGCTGCTCGCGAGCCTGAGCCGCGCCCGCGACAGCTCGATGCACTCGGTGGTCGCCACCATCCAGAAGGAGCAGGACGAGGCGATCCGCGCGCCCAGCCGCGGCGCCACGATCATCGGCGGCGGTCCGGGCACCGGCAAGACCGTCGTCGCCCTGCATCGCGCCGCCTACCTGCTCTACACCGACCGGCGCCGGTTCGAGTCCGGAGGCGTGCTGGTCATCGGCCCCTCCACCGTCTTCATGAAGTACATCGAACGAGTGCTCCCGAGCCTCGGCGAGACGAGAGTGACGTTGCGGTCGCTCGGCGAGGTCGTCGACGGTGTGAAGGCCACCCGCCACGACGACGCCGTCGTCGCCGCCGCCAAGGGCTCGTCGCGCATGGTGCCGGTGCTGCGCCGCCTGGCGTCCGCGCCGCAACGCGGGGAACCCACCGAGTTCCGCTACTTCTACAAGGACGACGTCCTGCGCCTCGACGCCGGCCAGCTGGCCGGCATCCGGCGTCACCTGCTCTCGGGACTCAAGCGCAATCGGGCCTACACCCGCGTACCGGCGGCCCTGGTCGACGCGTTGTGGTTTCAGGTCGCCGGCGAGCGCGCGCTCGACAAGGGCGAGAGCGGTTTCATCGACATCATCACCACCGACGACGCATTCGCCGGTTTCGTCGAGGCCTGGTGGCCGCCGGTCGAGGCCGTCGAGCTGTGGCGCACCCTTCCGGAGCGCATCGCCGAGATGGCCGACGGCGCGTTCACGCCCGACGAGCTCGCCGCGCTGGTGGCGTCGTGGGACAGAATCGACGAGGAGGACGCGCCGCGCATCGAGGACGTCCCGCTCATCGACGAGCTGCGCTACCTGATCGGCGAGGTGCCGCACACCGACGACGACGATGACGACTTGCCGCGCCAGCTCATGAGCTTCGAGCGCCGCGAGCGCGACGACCGCGACGACCGGATGCGCGCCACCCGCAGCATCGACGACGACGGCTTCGCGCACGTGCTCGTCGACGAGGCGCAGGACCTCTCACCGCTGCAGTGGCGGATGCTGGCCCGCCGAGGATGCCACGCCAGCTGGACGATCGTCGGCGACCCGGCGCAGGCCTCCTGGCCGCACCAGCAGGGTTCTGCGCCCCCTCTCCCCGAGGCACTGGAGGGCAAGCCCGAGCACGTGTTCCGACTGTCCACGAACTACCGCAACTCCGCCGAGATCTACGACCTCGCCGCCCAGGTCGCGGCCGTCGCCGTGCCCGACCCCGACCTCGCCGACGCGGTCCGGCGCACCGGCGAGCAGCCGGAGCACCACGTCGTCGAGGCGTCCGCGCTGCCCGCCGATGTCATGGCCAGTGCCGAGGCGATGCTGGCCGACCTCGAGGGCACGGTCGCGGTCGTCACGTCTCGGGAAGACGTCGCCGCGACAGCCGAGGCCCTCGCCGCGCTGCTGACGCAGCACCCGGACCGACTTCGGGTGATCGAGGGCCTCGACACGAAGGGCCTGGAGTTCGACGGTGTCGTGGTGGTCCAGCCCGACGCGATCACCGACGAGTCCGCCTCGGGCTGGCGCACCCTCTACGTCGTCCTCACCCGCGCGACCCAGCGTCTCACCACCGTCGGCAGCACCGACCGCTGGCGCTCCACGATCGCGTGAGGCTGCGTTCTTGAGGCGGGGTCTCCCGACGGTCCGCCAGGGCCTGCAAGCCCTCGCGCTCCTCGCCGTCGCCGTCGTGGTGGGCGCACCGGTCACCCTCAGCACCTTCGTGCATAGCGAGCGCCACATCGCCATCGGCGCGCACGACGCCACGATCGTCCCGGTCCTCGACGGCTACGTGACGCTCGACTTCGGCCCGGTGCTGCCGCAGGTGCGGCTCCCCGCCGACGCCATGGCCGGCATCGGGGTCGACATCTCGCTGGGCAACGCGGAGGTCGAGAGCCTCGACCAGCTCGTCGCACGCGACGCCGTGATCGCCAGCCAGCCTGAGGGCGAGATCGCCGCCGTGCGGGCCGAGGTTCGGGACATGCTCGACGCCGCGCTGCTGCGCGGTGTCGGCGTCGGTGCCCTGGCGGCCATCGGTGTCGTCCTGACCTGGCTGGCGGTCGGCGCGGAGCGTCGCGGTCAGATCTGGCGCGCCGCCCGTCACCCGTCCCGCATGCGGGTGGCGGTGACGGCTTCCCTCATCGTCCTGGTCGTGGGAGCGACGGTGCTGATCGCGATTCCCGAGCGCGGCCAGGCGCGACCGACGAGGTCGTGGGTGCCTCTCGTGGTGGCGTTCCCCGACGTGCCGAGCGACCCCGTGCTCGACCGGCTCGAGATCGTCAACGGGTCCGCCACCGAGGGCAGCAAGGCGATCGTCCAGGGGGCGCTGGAGACGTACCACGACTCGGTGGTGTTCTACGGAGCCCTCGCCCTGCGGGCCGGCACCGCGGGTGTCCGGCGTCCGACCGGGGACGAGACGACCGCGCTCGTCGTCGCCGATCGGCACGACAACATCGGCATGGATCCGGTCGTGCACGCCGTAGCCGTCAGCGCGCGGTCGAAGCTGCTCATCGACCTTGGTGACGACACCTCCAACGGCGGCAGCTGGGAGACGTTCAGCATCAACTCCCTCGCACGGGAGTTCCGCGGCTTCCGGGTCGTGGCGGTCGCCGGCAACCACGACCAGGGCACCAGCGTCACGGATGCGATGCGCGACCGGGGGTTCCGGGTGCTCGACGGTCGTCCGGTCAACGTCGGCGGTGTTCGGTTCCTCGGCTCGAGCGATCCACGCAGCTCGGGCTTCACAGCCGGCTACGACGGCGACGAGGGCGACAACATCGCGGCGATCGCGACCCAGGACGCGGAGCTCACCGAGGTGGCCTGCGAGGACGAGCGGGTGTCCGTGCTGGTCGTGCACAGCGCCGCCTCGGCCCAGCAGGCGTCCGAGAGCGGTTGCGTCGACCTGGTCCTGTCCGGACACCTGCACCGGCAGGTCGGCCCGCGCACCATCGACGGCCTCAACGGTCGCACCACCACGACCCTGACCACCGGTTCCACCGGCGGCGCCGTCTACACGTTCGCCCTCGGCAGCAAGCTGCGCCGGCCCGCCCAGGGCACGGTCGTGACCTTCCGCGACGGACGCCCGGTCGGCCTCCAGCCCGTCACGTTCGAGCCCGGCGGCACCATCGACGTCGCCGACTACACGCGCGTCCGCACCTCCCCGCGCTGACCAGATCCCGGCGATCAGGTGCAGCGGCTGACCAGCAGGTGGGCATAGGTCTCGGCGCAGCGCACGACGTCGTCGATGGACACGTGCTCGTCGACGGCGTGCGCGTTCTGGATCGCCCCGGGGCCGAACTGGACCGTGGGGATGCCGACCGCGGCGTACTGCCGGAGGTCCGAGCCGTACGGCGCGCCGATGAGCTCGGGTCGAGCGGCTCCGGCAGCCTGCACGGCCGCCACCACCTCATAGCCGAAGGGGTGTCCGATCGGCAGGGACCCGGCCGCGAACCGGCCGCCCGGCCAGCTGACCTCGACCGGATGCTCACGAAGCCACGGGTCGTCGGCCTCGCGGACGGCCTGCTCGAACTCGGCCATGGCATCAGCGAACGTCTCGCCGGGCTTGACGCCGAAGCGCCCCTCGGCGACCAGGTAGTCGGGCACGGTGCTGGACCAGTAGCCGGCCTTGACGATGCCGGTCGAGATCGGCCACGGCCGCTCCCTGAACGGCGCGGGTGGCGCGACGTTGCGCTTCTCGTCGAGCCGGCGCAGTGACGTCCGGACACTTTCCAGGAGGTCGACCGTGCTGACCCCGAGCCCGGCCAGCGATCCGTGGGTGGCGAGACCGCGCAGCTCGAGCCGGAACGTGAGTGCCCCGGCGTTGGCGGAGACGATCTGTCCGGCCGTGGGCTCGGCGATCAGGCAGGCCTCGCCGGTGTGCCCGCTACGCAAGGTGCCGAACGTGCCGATGCCGCCGTCCTCCTCGCCGATGACGGTGTGCACGGCGAACGGGCGGCTGAGCTGCTCGCCCACGGCCCGAACGGCCGCGAGGATGGCCACGACCCCACCCTTCATGTCGCAGACGCCACGTCCATACCACTGGCCGTCGGTCTCGTGCAGGTCCCAGGGGTCGGCACCGGTCCACCACTCGTGCTCGCCCGGCGGCACGACGTCGACGTGGCCGTTGAGGATCAACGCGGGCGTGCCCTCGCCGGATACACCGACGCACCCCCAGGCCTCCTCGCGCTCGACCTCCTCGCCGGGGTACTCCGGGTCGGCGCGCAGGGCGTCGAGGTCGAGCCGCCACAGGTCGACGTCCAGCCCGAGCCCCTGCAAAGTCGCGGCGCACCAGCGCTGCACGGCAACCTCCGACTCACTGCCGCCCACGCTCGCATAGCTGACGAGCTGGGCGAGGTCGCGGCGGACCAGGTCGACGTCGATCAGGTTGTCCACTGGGCCAGCATGGCAGCCGACCGGTGCCGACCCGCGGATAGGATCGACGCCTCATGCTCGACGATCTTCTGGCCCAGCCGGCCTTCGCCCTGATCCGCGTGCGCGACGCCGACACCGTCACGCTCGTCGGCGGCCCGCGCGCGGATGTGGAGACGCTGGCCGACATCCCGCTCGAGGCGGGAACGACCCGTCGGTGGGACCACCTGGTGCTCGTCCCGTTCGCGCAGGCACGGGAGCGGGGGTTCGAGGCCCACCAGGACGGCACCCCGCTGAGCGTCATCGACGCGACTGTGCAGCGCGAGATCGCGCTGGCCGATCTGTTCGCCGAGCTGCCGGACACGCCCATCGAGCTGGCCGACCGGGGCGGTTTCGAGACGTCCGACGAAGACTACGCCGACATGGTGCGGCACGTCATCGACGAGGAGATCGGCTGCGGTGAGGGCGCCAACCTGGTGATCGGGCGGCACTACCGCGCCCGCGTCGCCGACTGGGGGCACGAGCGCGCGCTCTCCGTGTTCCGGCGACTGCTCGAGCGAGAGCGTGGCGCGTTCTGGACGTTCTGCATCTTCACCGGTGACCGCTACCTGATCGGGGCGAGCCCTGAGCGGCACGTCAGCGTCGAGGACGGCCAGGTGCGGATGAACCCCATCAGCGGCACGTTCCGCATGCGTGGTCTCGACACCCACGCCGACCGTAAGCGCGAGCTGCTGCGGTTCCTCGCCGACGAGAAGGAGATCTACGAGCTCTTCATGGTCGTCGACGAAGAGCTCAAGATGATGTGCGACATCTGCCACGAGGGCGGACTGGTGCTGGGCCCGTACCTCAAGCCGATGAGCCACCTCGTGCACACCGAGTACCTGCTCGCCGGACGCACGCACCGCGACGTGCGTGAGGTGCTGCGCGACTCGATGTTCGCCGCCACCGTCACCGGCAGCCCGGTCGAGAACGCGTGCCGCCTGATCAAGAAGTACGAGGAGCACGGCCGCGGTTACTACGCGTCCGTCGCCGTGCTGATAGGGCGTGATCACGAAGGTCTGCCCATCGCGGATGCACCGATCTTGATTCGTACCGCCGACGTCGACCTCGACGGCAACGTCGAGGTCACCGCAGGCGCCACGCTCGTGCGCGACTCCGACCCCGCCCACGAGACCAAGGAGACGTGGGCCAAGGCGTCCGGCATCCTCAGCGCCTTCGGTCTGGTCGACCCCGCGCCGGAACCGGTCGAGGGCTTCGACGCGTTCACCCGCGAGGAGGACGTGCTGATCGCGCTCGGCTCGCGCAACCAGCGACTGAGCCAGTTCTGGCTCACCGACCAGTCAGGCACGCCGCCGGTTGCGTCGCTCGTGGGCAAGCGTGTGGTCGTGCTCGACGGCGAGGACGACTTCGTCAACATGCTGTCGCACGTGTTCGGCGTGCTCGGCATGACCACCGACGTGGTGCGGCATGACACGTTCACTCCAGGAGCGCTTGATGGATACGACCTGGTTGTGGTCGGTCCGGGCCCAGGAGATCCCCGAGATGTCGAGGATCCGAAGATCGCGGTCATCGACGGCGTCGTGCGCGGGCTCCTCGAGTCTCGCCGTCCCTTCCTCGCCGTCTGTCTCGGCCATCAGGTGCTGAGCCGTCAGCTCGGCCTCGACCTCGCGTTCAAGGACATCGTGTTCCAGGGCACGCAGAGCCGCCTCACGGTGCTCGACCGGCCGGAGACCGTCGGCTTCTACAACACCTTCGTTGCGAGAGTCGGTGACACATCGCTTCCCGACGGCGTCACCGTCGAATGCGACGCGCAGACCGGTGACATCCACGTTTTGACCGGACCGCACTACCGCGGGGTGCAGTTTCACGCCGAGTCGATCCTCACCCAGAACGGGTACGCGATCCTGCGGGACCTGGTGACGCAGCTGCTGGACCCCGCTTCCGATAGCGCGTGATCGCCACGCCGACGAGGCACAACCCACCGCCCACGAACGCGAGCGCCGCCGGCACCTCGTCGAGCATGACCCACGAGATCAGCGTCGCCACGGCGGGCACCAGGTACGTGGCCGAGGCGACCTGGCCGGCACTGAGCCGCTTGAGCGCGTACGACCAGGTGCTGAACCCGATCGCCGTCGGGAACACGCCGAGATAGACCATCCAGACGATGTCGGACGTCGACGCGCTTCCCGCCTCGCGCACCAGTGCTGGGAGGTAGGGCAGGCATACGACCGCTCCGACGACGCACATGACCCACACCGACATGACCGGCGTGACGACCGTCAGGGTCGGCTTCTGGGCGAGCGCCCCCACCGCGTAGAGGACGGCCGCTGCAAGGCACAGCAGCACCCCGGCGGTGCTGGCGGTGTCGACCGCCGACGCGTCGCGAGTGCTGAGCGAGATGAGGACGACGCCGGAGGCGGCGACCGCGATGCCGATCAGCAACGGGCGCGGGAAGCCCTCCTTGAGCAGGACGCCGGCGAACAGCGCGATGAGGATGGGGCCGACGGTGACGACCAGCGCGGCGGTTCCGGCGTCGACCTGCTGCTCGCCGGCGTTGAGCGCGACGTTGTAGGCGCCGAACCACGTGATGCCGGCCAGCACGAGGAGCAGGAACGGACGACCGCTCGGCAGGCGGTGTCGCCACGGTCGCGCCAGCACGGTGAGCACGATGGCCGCGACCACGAGGCGTCCGAGCGACAGGGGGCCGGCCGAGAACGAGTCGGCTGCAGCGCGGATGCCGACGAACGCCGATGCCCAGAGCACGACCGTGACCGCCAGTGCCGCCACCGACAGGTCGCGTCCGGACAGGTCGTGCCAAGGCCGTTCAGGTGCGGTGGTGCTGTGCGTGCTCACCACTCCACGCTAGGCGGCTCCCCGGAGGTTCCACGAGCGAAAATCGGACATCCACCCGCGGAAAACGGACGGGCGAGTCTCCGGCCGGCTAGCTGCCGAGCTTGCCCTCGTCCGAGTCGAGCACGACCTCGGCCTCCCGCGTGTCGCCGCCGCGCTGGTACGTGACGGTGACCGTCTCGCCCGGCTGGTAGCCGCGGATCGAGGCGACCAGGGCGTTCGAGCTGACGATCGGGTCGCCGTTGACCGCCGTGATCACGTCGTCCTTCTGGAGCCCGGCCTTGTCGCCGGCGCTGCCCTTGGTGACTTCCTTGATCTCCGCGCCGATACCCGTGATGTCGTCCTGGGCGACCGCCGGGCCGACCGTGACGCCGATGCGGGCGTGCTCGACCTTCTTGCCGTCGACGAGCTGCTTCGACACGTTCTTGGCGAGGTCGACCGGGATGGCGAAGCCGAGACCGATCGAGCCGGAGTCGGCCGACGTCGAGCCGTTGGTGCGGATCGCCGAGTTGATGCCGATGACGCGACCCTGCAGGTCGACGAGCGGACCACCGGAGTTGCCGGGGTTGATCGCGGCATCGGTCTGCACCGCCGGGAAGACCGTCTGGCCGGCCCCTTGGGCGTCGGACGAGGCGACCGGCCGGTTGAGTGCGCTGATGATACCGCTGGTGACCGTGCTCTCGAGCCCGAACGGGGAGCCGATGGCGATGACCTGCTGCCCGACCTCCAGGTCAGCCGAGCTGCCGAGCGTGGCCGGGGTGAGACCGCTCTTGCCCTCGGCCTTGATGACCGCCAGGTCGGTGACCGGGTCCTGGCCCACGATCTCGGCCTTCGCGTTGCTGCCGTCGTTGAACGCGACCGTGATCGACCCGCCGTCGGCGGCGGACTCGACGACGTGGTCATTGGTGAGGATCTGGCCGTCACTGCTGATGATGACGCCGGTGCCCGAGCCCGCTTGACCGCCGCCGGCCACGTTGACCTGAACCACGGAGGGAAGAACCTGTTGGGCGACCTTCTCGATGTCTCCGGCCGGTCCTCGATCGGTGTCGGTGTTGCCGTCGAGCGAGCTGACGACGCTGCCGTCGTTGCCCTGGAGCGCGTCGTATCCGGCGGCGCCGCCTGCCCCGGCTCCGGCGGCGAGCACGATGAGCGCGGCCGCGCCGGCGAGGCGCCGCTTGCGCCGCGGGGGAGGTGGGGGAGGTGGGGTGCCGTCGTGATGGGACTCTGCCGGCATCACGACGGTGGGCTCGTGGTCGTCGCGGCGGTTCTCGTAGGCCGGGATCTCGCGCGTCGACTCGGTGTCGGGAGCTGCGGGATGATTCACCTCGACCGTGTCCTCGGCGGTCGAGCCCGGGGTACCCCCAGCCTCGACGACCGGGGCTGGCTCGACGGGCTGGTCAGGCCGGGGTGCGCGGTCGGCCTCGGTGCGCTCAGACGCTGCGGCCGGCTCGGGGTCCGGCCGACGCCGCGCCGGGGGGATGTACGGCTGGGCGGCAAAGGGATCGTTCGGGTCGCTCATGTCTCCACATTCTTCCCTACGACTGAGAACGCGCTGAGGTCCGCGTGTGAGCACCGGAAGAACTGGCGTCCTCGTGCGCTTCATCGGGTGGGGGAATCGTCATCGTGAAGACGCTGCCGCCGCCCTCGGGCGACTCCGCCGTGGCGATGCCGCCGTGGCGCTCGGCCGCGCGGCGCACGATCGACAGACCGAGGCCGGAGCCCGGCAGCGTCCGTGCCTCGCTCGAGCGGTAGAACCGGTCGAACACGTGGGGCAGGTCGACGTCGGCGATGCCGGGGCCGTCGTCACGCACGGTGAGCACCCCGTCGTCCAGCCGCACCGTGACGGTGCCGTGGTCGGGGCTCCACTTGGCCGCGTTGTCGAGCAGGTTCGTCACGGCGCGTTCGAGCAGCGGTGGCTCGCCGATGACCGTCCAGGGTTCGGCCTCGACGTCGAACGTCAGGTCGGGGGCGCGCGGACGCACCCGGTCGACCGCCGACGCCACGGTGTCGGCGAGGTCGAGCCGCTCGGGATCACGTGCCATCGGTTCGTCGCGGGCCAGCTCGACGAGGTCGCCGACGAGGGTGGTGAGCTCGTGCAGCTGGAGGCGGACGTCGTCCATGATCTCGGTGCTCTCGGACGCGGTGAGCTGGCGGTCGGGGTCCTCTGCGGCCTGCCCGAGCAGCTCGATGTTGGTGCGCAGGCTGGTCAGTGGCGTGCGCAGCTCGTGCCCGGCATCGGCCACGAGCTGCCGCTGCCGCTCCTGGGACGCGTCGAGCGCGAGCAACATCTGGTTGAACGAGGTCGTCAGGCGGGCCAGCTCGTCGTGGCCGGTGACCTTGATCGGGTGCAGCTCGGACGTGCGTGCCACCCGCTCCGCGGCGGCGGTGAGGCGACGCACCGGACGCAGTCCGTTGGTGGCCACCACCCAGCCGGCGCCGCCAGCCAGCACGACACCTGCTGCGCTGGCGAGGATCAGGATGAGCTTGAGCCGCTCGAGGGCCCGCTCGATCGACTCCGTCGGCTGTGCGAGCACGAGCGCCGACCCTTCGCCCGCCTGCACGGCGATGACGCGGTACGGCTCGCCCTCGAGCTGCGTCGTGCGTCGCGAGCTCTTGGCCTGGCCGATCGACACCTCGACCTCATGGTTGTTGAGGGCGAGCGTCGTGTCGTCGCCACGACGGCTGAAGACCTGACCGCCGCGCACCACGAAGATCTTGATGCCCGCGACGTCGAGCTCCTCCGCGGACGGGGTGTAGCCGGCGTTGACCGCGGCGTTGGCCCTCCGGAGCATCGACTCGTCGAGCGAGCTCTCGAACTCGGCCTTCACGGTGACGTAGACGAGCGCGCTCACGGCCGCGAGCGTGACGGCCACCGCAGCGGTCGTCAGCAAGGCGACGCGCAGCGCGAGGGAGGCGCGGGATGTCAGCCGCTGGATCGTCCGGTGGACGGGTCTGAGTAGGGTGCCGAACGGCTTCGTCCCTCTCACGGAGGCGTCTCGCGCAGCACGTAGCCCACCCCGCGCACGGTGTGCAGGAGCCGCTCCTCGCCCTCGGCCTCCAGCTTGCGGCGGACGTAGCCGACGTAGACCTCAAGTGAGTTGGCCGTGGTCGGGAAGTCGAAGCCCCAGACCTCCTCGAGGATGAACGAGCGCTCGAGCACCCGCTTCGGGCGACGCAGGAACAGCTCGAGCAGCGCGAACTCGGTGCGGGTCAGCGACAGCTTGCGCTCGCCGCGCGTGACGTCGCGCGTGACCGGGTCGAGGGTCAGGTCGGAAAATGTCAGCGGCGCTTCGTCGGCCTCCAGATCGGCGCGCCGGGACGACCGCCGGTGGAGCGCGCGCACCCGCGCGAGCAGCTCGTCGAGCGCGAACGGCTTGGTGAGGTAGTCGTCGGCGCCGGCGTCGAGGCCGTCGACGCGGTCGGTGACGGCGTCACGGGCGGTGAGCAAGAGGATCGGGACGTCGTTGCCGGCACTGCGCAGGGCCCGGGTGGCCTCGAGACCGTCGAGGCGCGGCATCATCACGTCCATCACGATGACGTCGGGATCAACCTGGGGCACCCGCACGAGGGCTTCGGCTCCGTCGGACGCGAGATCGACGGTGTATCCGTTGAACTCCAGCGACCGGCGGAGTGAGTCGCGCACCGCGCGATCGTCGTCCACGACAAGAATCCGCATGCCCCCAGTGTGCCGCGTCCGGCTGAGGTTTATCTGAGCGGAGCCATCGCGCATCCGTGCTCATGGTCCCGGCGCTCGAGCACGTGGGACCGCCTTCAGTCCTCGCGGGGGCCGTCGAGGAGAGCCTGGGCGGCGGCGGTGGCGCGGGAGCCGTAGGTACCGCCGAACAGCACGGTGTGGACGAGCAGGGGATGCAGCTGGTGCAACCCGACTCGGTCCTTCCACCCGTCCGCCAGTGGTGCTGCCTCGTCATAGGCGTCGATCACCCGTTGGAGGTGCGGGAGGCCGAACAGCGACATCATCGCGAGGTCGGTCTCGCGGTGCCCGCCGTGGGCGGCCGGGTCGACGATCCATGCCTCGCCGTCGGTGCCCCAGATGAGGTTGCCCGACCAGAGGTCGCCGTGCACACGGGCGGGCGGCTCAGGGTTGCCCGCGAGGTCGTGGATGCGCTTCATGGCCGACTCGATCGTCATGGCCTGTTCGTGGGAGAGCGACTTGCGGTCGACGGCCGCTCGCACGTACGGCATCACCCGGCGGGAGGCGTAGAACTCGGGCCAGGTCGGCATCGGTCGGTTGGGCAGCGGGGCGAGCCCGACGAACCCGTCGACGTCGGCGCCGAACTGTTCCGCACCGGCGGCGTGGGTGTCGGCGAGGGCGCGACCGAACCGCTCAGCCACGTCGCCGGACGGCTTGCCGGGCTCCACCCACGCGAGCACGATGCAGTCGTCGGACACGGCCAGCAGCTCCGGGACGTTCGCACCACCGGCGTCGGCGAGCCAGCGGAGTCCCTCGGCCTCGCGCTCGAAGAAGCCCTCCGGGGGCTGCGGCCGGGTCTTGATGACGGCGCTGCGGCCGTCGCTCATGCGCAGGCGCGTCGCCGTGCAGATGTCGCCCCCCGCGACCGGCGTCGTGGAGACGACGCCGTGGCCGAGCAGTGCCTCCGCGCGA
The DNA here is from genome assembly GCA_051005615.1 of Aeromicrobium sp. Lineage (GTDB taxonomy): Bacteria > Actinomycetota > Actinomycetes > Propionibacteriales > Nocardioidaceae > Aeromicrobium. Next base: position 15,164 of record JBPCJE010000010.1, on the reverse strand, counting down.
GCCGCGGTGCCTGCCATGCGTGCCATGGCGTCGACGTTACCGTCTGAGACCGGGTGCAATCTCGGGAAGTCGGGCGACGATCTCGTCGGCCGTGCGCTCCACCATGGCGAGTACCTCGGCGAAGCCGTCGTCACCGCCGTACCAAGGGTCGGGCACCTCGTCGTCGCCTTCAGACGCATCCGGGTCGAACGCACGGAACATGCGCAGCTGCTGGAGCGCCTCGACGTCGGGGGCCTGGTCGGCCATGTCGGCGCGGTTGCTCGCGTCCATCGCGAGGATGAGGTCGTGCTCGGCGTACCAGTCGGTCGAGAAGGTCTGGGCGCGGTGCCGGCTGGGGTCGTACCCGGAGCCGGACAGCGTCGCCGCCGCGCGTGGGTCCATCGGCTCGCCCCGGTGCCAGCTGCCCGTTCCCGCCGACGCGACCTCGACCCGGTCGTCGAGACCGGCCCGCTCAAGCCGGTCCTCCAGCACCACGTGCGCCATCGGCGACCGGCAGATGTTGCCGAGGCACACCAGCGCGATCCGGTAAGGGGTGGAGTCGCTCACGCGCGCTTGACGAACGTGCCGAGGATGGCGTTCACGATCGAGATGATGATGGCGCCGAGCACGGCCCACCCGAAGCTCTCGACGGAGAACGCTACGCCGAGCTTGCCGGCGATCCAGTCGGTCAGCATCAGCAGGAGCGCGTTGATGACCAGCAGGAACAGGCCGAGCGTGATGACGATGAACGGCAGCGACAGCGTCCTGACGATCGGTGCGACGAAGGTGTTGATCAGGCTGAACACGAACGCGACGATCGCGAGCGCGATGAGGCGCTCTTGGTCGGTGTCGCCATCGTTGCCGATGTTCATGTGGCCGCCCAACAGTCCGGCGGCGGCGGCGAGTGCAGCGGCGCCGAGGACCCAGGACATCAGGAATCGCGTCATGCGTCGATTGTGGCACTGGCTGACGTGCAGGTCACAACAGGTCAGGCACCGCGCACGCGAGCTCTGACTCAGACGAAGACGAACACGACGCGCAGAACTCTCGACCGCCCCGCGCGACGGCTAGGTTCGATCAGTTCCGGTGGAACAAGCGACCGGCTCCACATGAACGAGGAGCCTACTGTCGCGCCCTCACTCCGCTCTGAGGCCAGGTTTCGGAATCGCGAACCGTTCGCGCAGGTGGAGCCAGGCATCGAGGCCGGTCTTCAGCCCGCACAAGAGCGCCACCGGCACGACGGCGTCCGCCGCAACGTCCGGGAGTCCCAGCAGTAGGAAGAACGCGCAGAGGACCGACAGGTGCAGGACCACCATCCTCGGATAGGGCATCATCATGGCCCTACGAACGGACGCGCGATCGCGCTCGCCTTGACCGAACCAGTTGAGGCCGAGAGAAATCAGATGGCTGACCGTGATCGCGACCAACAGGATCAACCAGGTTCGTGAATCGCCGCTGAACCCACCTGTCGAGCGGGCAAGGGTGAAGGAGAACACGCCGTGTACGAACGTGAACAACCCAAAGTGAAACGTAAAGAACGCGGCGACGAGCAAGTTGCCGAACATCGCGTTGCCGAATAGTTGAGCGTTCCGCTCCGTAGATTCGTTTGGCCCGCGGGCGGTCAAGATTTTGATCGTGGTGGTGAACCACACGACGACGTTTTCGAACCAGTAGATGACGAAGACATAGCCGAGTCCGGCGGCCCCGCTCAGGACCGCCCCGAGCGGCAGCAGATTCGCGGCGATGAGGATGATCGAGGTCGTCGTGCGGGCCGCCGACTGGGCAATCGAGACCCGACGTGGGCGAGCAGATTGAACCCGAGAATGCGTAGCAAGACATTCACGGGGCGAGCCTAGAGGTGAGCTGCCGACTTCACCTCCCCCGAGTGCGCAGGGACGGTCGCGTATTCAGGCGAAGTGTGCGCCTCCGCGGCGTCGCGTGGCGGCGACCAAGGTGAGTCCGGCGAGGGTGAGGGCGATGCCGGTGCCGCCGATGAGGTTGAGGTGGTCGTCGGCGCCGGTGTGGGGTAGCACGGCCTTGGCATCGGCGTCCTGGTGCGAATTCTTGCCGTCGTCGCCACGTCGTCGTCCGAGTCCTCGTCGTCCCCCCCGCCGCCGGCCAGGGCGAGCAGGGCGACGCTCACCCAGGCCTGGGTCGCGGTGTCAGGTCTGTCTTCGTTTCGATGACCTGGTGCGCGCCGGGACGCGACAATGATGCATGCCTACTTGGTTGCTCGGCATCGGTGCGGTGATCATCATGCTGATCCGGCGCCCCCTCATTAGCTGGCTCTTGGGCTTCGTCAAGCGCGAAGCGAGTTCGGTCCTGCGCTCCTACGATGAGGAGCGACTCCAGAGTGACGCCGCAGCTGCCCGAGCCGTACAACAGCAGCACGGAGCCGCGCAAGGGTCGGACCGCCCGGCGACACCCTCGAAATAGGAAGACTGCCGCGAGCTCGACACTTGGCTCTCCCAGCTCTCAAACAGCAAGCTCTGTTGTGTGCGGGCCTTCTGGTCTCATGCTCAGGTAATCGCAGCAACGGCGCCCGCGGCGCATGGGCACGAGGTTGACGCCTCGCCGAGGACCCTGCACGGTGCCACACTGAGGCATCAACGATTCCCCGCTCAGGAGGCGTCCTCCATGGACACTCGCATGATCGCCATTCTCGCCTTCGTCATTGTCGTCGTCGTCGTGTTGGTCCTCGTTCTCTGACGACTGGAAGACTGGCGCCTCACCGCGAAAGCGGGCCATCCGGAGTCCCTTCCTCAGTCCCTGTGGCCGGGCAGCGGGCTGCCGCCGGCCTCAGGCGGTGGCCAGGGTCCGGTTGGTGATCTCTGGGTAGTGCTGCCGGATGTTCAACTTTCGCTCCAGTTCGCCGATGATTGCGGGCGCAAAATCAACCTCGTAGAGGCTGTGTGCGCTACCGAGCCCACCCGGGCTGAACACATTGATCTCCATCAACTTGTCGCCCACGATGTCGAGCCCGACGAGGAACATCCCGTCCGACACCAGCTTGGGCCGCACGATCTCGACCATCTCCAGCATCTCGTCGGTGACCTGGACCTTCACGGCCTTACCGCCGGCTGACATGTTGGAACGGATGTCCTTGGTCTTGTTGGTACGCCGGAAGGCGGCGTACTTGCCCTCGTGTATGAGCGGCTGGCCGTTCATCACGAACATCCGGACGTCGCCTTTGACTGCCTCGGGCAAGTACTCCTGTGCGACGACGTATCCGTCACGCGAGATGGCCTCGATGATCTGGGTGAGGTTGGGTCCTTCCTTGCGGTCGATGAGGAAGACCCCGGCGCCGCCCGAGCCTTGGAGGGGCTTCAGTACGGCCTTGCCGCCGAGGTTCGTGATGAACGCTGAGATCATGTCCTCGTCACGCGATATGAGGGTCCGCGGCCGGACGATCTCCGGGAAGTGCTGGAAGTAGGCCTTCGACAACGCGTTGGCCAGACTGGTCGGGTCGTTGAGGACGAGCACACCCGACGAGGCGATCAACTGGCCGAACGCGACCCCGGCGTTGTTGGCCCAGGGCGCTATCTCTGCGTCCTCCGCAGGGTCGTTGCGCAGCATCACCACGTCGAACTCCTCGAGGCCGAGGAGTTCCTCGACGTCGGGCTTCCTGACGTCGTCGAGGTGACGCTTCAGCGAGCCGTAGCTCTTGGCGTGCCCCGTCCTGGCCTTGATGCTCAGCGAACCGTCTGGGTCGTAGGCGAAGTCCCCGATGCCCATGATCCACGCTTCATGGCCCATCTCCTTCGCCGACATGGCCAGTCGGTTCGTGGTGTACTCAGGCTTCTCGGTGGCGACGTCGTTGACGACGAATCCGATCTTCATGTGTCTCCCTCCAGGAGCATGCTGAGATCATCGATGCTTGCGGCGTGTTCCAGTTTGGCAGCGGCGTCCGGGTCGTCGAGGTAGCGCGGCAGCAGCCGCGGCGGATTCAACACGCCCCGCTCCTTCAGGTCGCCGACCAGCGCGAAGTCCTCCAGCGAGAACTTGCCGAGCCAGAGCAGGTCGAGGTCGCCGCCATTGCGCAGGTGATGCAGCAGTGCCACCAGGCCTCGCAAGTAGATCGCGTCCTTGGTCATCCCGCCGGATCGGTAGACGCGCATCACCGTGTTGAACGCGCTACCTCGGGGGAAGCCGGAATCCACCAGCGCCTCATACGACTCGGCGAACGATGCGCCCGCGACCAGACGATGCACCGTGACCACCCGGCCGGCGAGCTGTCGCAGCCGGAACGCCGTCAACCCACCGCAACCGATCTCGGCCAGCACCGCGAGACCCTCCTGGGTCTCGTCGTAGCCCGCCAGGCCGGCGCCCAGCACCTTCATGGGCTGGTGGGCGCCGTTCACCTGGGTGAGCAGATGGGTGCCCACCTCGTGGTGGAGCAGCGCCTGCGCGCGTCGTCGCTGCACCCGCGACTCGACGCCGACCAGCAAGGTGTCCCCGGAGACCATCACGCCGTTGACATCGGTGTGGATCTCAGCATGCATCTCGATCTCGGGGTCGATCTGTCGATAGTGCCGGATCTCTGTCTCGGCCAGCCCGAGGAACTCGTCGGCGTCCATCGGATCGCCGGCCGGCTCCGACTCGGTTACGGCGGCGAGGAGCGCCTCGGCCAGATCCCGCAGCTGCGGTGAGACACAGCCGTACAGCTCGATACTCAGCTGAAGGAAGTCATCGCTCTCTCGCGCCTGGAGCATGTCGAGCTGAATCTCCATCTCGCGGTGCTTGGCGCGTAGCAGGTGGCCCAGCGTGGCGTCCTGGACCGCACCGAGGTCGATGTCGATGTCGTCGAGCATCTGCCGCACGACGCGGGGGTCGATCTCGAGGTCCCGGTAGCCGAACTCGGGTTCTACCTTCTCATCCTCGAGAAAGGCCAACTTCACGTCCTGGGCGTCGATGGGAGTGATGTCGAGGATGAAACGGAAGCTCTCCGAAAGCTGGGCGAGAGCATGGTCGACGGCCAGGTCGGGTGCCGAGAGGATGTCATTCACCGCAGGACGTCCAGGGCCGGGAGGATGTCGGGGATGGTGGCCGCGAGAGCCCGCGCCGACTCGCTGATCGCGCGGTGGTCGGGCTCGCCGGTCCACTCGTCCATGAAGGTCTTCTTGAACTCCAACGCCAGCGCGCAGCCGACGCCGGGATAGCGCTCGTGCACCCACGCCGCAACTGCGCGGCCCTTGAACGCGACGTTCTCGCGTACGTCGAGCGGCTCGCCGTCGACGTACTGTGCTCCCAGACTTTCGATAAGGGCGTCGACCACGCCACCGAAGCAGTCGCGGTCGAGCGTCCCGGTGCCGACGTTGACCCCCGGGTTCTCCTCGACCGGCGCCGGGTCAGCGTCTGCGCCGTCACGACGGTGGTTGTAGGAATGGACGTCGAGGAGAACGAATGGACCTCGCGCACCCACCCGGTCGAGGCGCTCGCCCAGTGCGGCGTAGAACGCGTCGTACAGATCGAGACTGCGGGCGGTCAGGTCGTCGTCGAGGGGGGAGTCCGCCCAGACCTGGAGGTCCCAGCAGTCCTCGGGCCCACGGTAGACGGCCTCGTTTCGTGGCCGGTTGAGATCGACCTCGAATCGGGACCGTCCGGTGAGCACGCGTGCCGGCACCTGGCCAGCGATCAAGTCGGTGAAGGGGTCCTCCTCGCGGCGGCGTACCTCCTCGTCGAGGATCATCACCTCCTCGATCTCGCGACGCAGGTCGTGACCGGCATGCACGGACGCGGCGATCACCTGCCCGCTCCAGTCGCCGTCGAACCTGAAGGCATCTCCCGTGGTCCGTGGTGCGCTCATGGCCTCCTTCATATACCGGGCCGGGGTCTTCCGCCGGTCGGTGTGGGACACGTACGCCTACAAGATCCACGCGACCGAGGAGGCCCTGCGGACTCCCATGGACGAACTCGCGCTCCAGGCAGCCCGCCGCACACCGGGATACGCACGAACTGCGGTCAGAGTGGCCTTCGCCATCGAACGTCGACGCGCACGCCGATGAGTTGCTGGTTGCCCCTTGCTCCGGTGTCCTGTCCGGCAGCGCGGCCGTGGCGCTGGCGCTGTGGTGCGTCTTGCTGCCGTAGGAGTCCCGTCTTTGTCGTCGGAACCGTGGCGAGGTGCCCAGTGGCCAGCACCATCGCAACTGCTCAGGGCGCAACCCCACCGAGGCTTCCTAGTGCGCAGGGCGGTCCTTGTTCAGCCAGTCCAAGTAGTCGCGCACCCCTTTGGGAAGCCAGAACGCTGTGTGAACTCCTGGAATCCCCATCCTGAGTCAGACCGCGAGCCGCAAGTTCACTCGGGCTTGGCGTAAGCCTTGATACCGGAATCCAGCATCACGCATGGCTCGTCGCCGTCCGTCCACGCATCATGCCCCGGGTCGAGATCAAACACGTCGCCAGGACCGACCGTGATCTCGTTGCCGTCGTCGAACCGGATGGTCATCTGGCCAGACACACAGAACCCAGTGTGGTGCGTCTGACAGGAATCAGTTCCGGCTATCGGCTTGACGTCCTGCGACCAGCACCCAGGCTCGAAGGTCCCTCGACCGAGTGTGAAATCACCGATAGTGACGACGTCCATGTGGCCGTGGGCCTGGAACGGGCGCCGTTCGTTCGGGTCGTCGATGTTTTGCGTGTCTGACATGCGGGAACCTCTTTCATAGCCTTTTGGTCTCAAGTTTGGCCCCCTTCGCGCGAACTTCTAGAGGGAGAGGCGACCTGCGTATCTCTCCCCCGAGTCCGCGGGAGGTCGCGCGTTCATCAATGATGAATGGTGCCTTCGAGAGTCGCCGCGAGATCCGCGGGCCGAGACATGAAGGGGGAGTGGCTTCCCGGCAGTTCAATCAACTCCGCCCCCAGTCGTGTGAGGGCGAACTCACGCGACCATTCCGGGTTCACGAGCCGGTCTTCGCTGCAGACGATGTAGGTCGTCGGTACGTCGGGATAGTTGTCGAGCGGGCACGGGATGGCGTAGGGCGATTGAGCCTGTGGCCGCAGCCTCGCGATGGCGCCCTCGGCTGCCTCGTCGTCGCAATCCGCGTACATGATTCGGCGCGCCAGGTCCTCATCAATCCACGCACGCCGGCCCTTCGAATCGACATCGCTCATCCCCGCGACGTATCCCATGTTGAGCATCTTCTCGGTGCCCATCTGGTCGACAAGGCTAAGGCCGGGGATGGCTGGCAGTGCACACAAGTACACGAGCCGGCGAACGGGGTGGCGAGCCGCGACCAGTGGGACTGTGAGACCCGCAAGCGAATGACCCACCAAGACGATGTCGGGGGTGTGCGAGTCTCTCATCGTTTCGACAATCACGTCCGCGTAGGTCTCGAAGGTCGCTGCAGGGTCGTCGCTTGGCAGGTCCATCGTGATTGCACTATGGCCCCGAGTCTCGAGCTCGGGTACGAGGCGTTCCCAGCACCAGGCGCCGTGCCAGGCCCCATGAACCAACACGAAAGTGGTCATGGCGTGAGCGTACTGACATCGAGCCGCAGCGACGCCTGCTTGGCCAGAAGGTGCTCAGCGTGCTGCGAAACCGTCCTCCGAACCGCTCACGCGACTGGTCGACGTACTCCACGATGCGCTCAACGTCAGCGACGGGGCCGCGGTCGTGGCTCAACCCGATGACGCTGCCGAGCATGGACCCGGTGCCCACGCAGTACGTCGACCGCGATGGTGCGGCCTTGGCGTATCAGGAGGTCAAGCGGGACAGAACAGCAGCGCCAGCACAGCAAGCCGGCCCAGGCGAGCGTCTCGAGCGACTCGCTCATGGTGGCGCTGGACGACTTCACCCGTCGACTCGGTCACGACAGCTCACGTTGAGCGTAGGGCGCCGCCGAACCGCTCGGGGACGGGTCCGTCGACGACCTGCACGGCTACCAGCTGCTGGGGCAGGTCACCCGTTCAGCGCGGGTGTGCGCCGAAGCCACCACTCGCCGAACGCCACGTGCATCGAGAACCCCAACCAGAAGGCCACACCGAACATCGTCGGGTCGGGTGACGCGGTGGTCGTCCCTCCGGACATCGACTGCCCGATGGCTTCGAAGACACCGATCCAGATGCGGATGGTGCCGATCCCGATGGCGACCGCGAACGCGCGGATCATCCAGCGCCGGTGCTGTGGCACGTTGTCGCTCTTGATGGCACGGAAAGCAAGGAGGAGGCAGGTGATGAACCACGTTCCGAAGACGACCGTGGCCATCGACTCGAGTGTGCCGCCCCACGCGAACAGGATGCCGAACAGCAAGGCGAACACCGCACTGACCAGCGCACGGGTGAGCAAGACTCGGCCCACACGTCGATGCACGTTGTAGTGCCGCGTCCGGAACCGGCGGCTCAGCTGGAGCGGCGCTCCCAAGAGATAGACGACGCCGGGCCCGAGATGGAGGTTCGCCAGCCACGGGTGCGCGACATAACGCTTGGCGAAGTCATCGCTCGGGATCGTTGCGTCCCGGCTGTTCGGCACGTCTTCGACGATCCGGAGCACCACAGACAGCACGACAAAGGCGAACAGGACCACGACGACGACAGAAACGGTTCGCACGCGACGGCGGCTCGGCGCCTCCGGGCCGGTCTGGACCATGGCGTGATCCTCCTACGAAACCCGCCTGCGCAGGCTTCGCCGCGGGTCAACACAACGAAGCGGTTGTCGACGGCAACAGGCGGACCTACACGCTGCGCGCCACGCACGTCTACCGACGCGAAACGGTGAATGGCGCTCGACATGTCTCGGACACGCGTTGGAGCGGACGGCTGGATTTGAACCAACGTCTTCGACCTGGGAGGTCGCTGTTCTGCGATTGAACTACGTCCGCGCGAGAGCTGACGCTCCGTCGGCAAGCGTAGCGTCAGCGCTTGGTCCGGCATCGGCGGTTCGCCTCTCTACTGGGGAGGAGGGAGGGACGGCTCGACGTCGCGGGCGGTCTGGGCGAACAGGATGCCGGTGAGCACCGCGGCCATGCCCACGAGCTGCACGGCGTTGAGCGTCTCGGCGAACCACACCCAGCCGACGAGCGCGGCGACCACCGGCTCGAGCATGGCCACGATGCTGACGACCGTCGCGGACAGCATCCGCAGCGCAAGCAGCAGCAGGAAGAACGGTGCCACGGTGCCGAGCAGGACGATCCAGGCCATCGCGCTCCACGCAGGCACGGCGGTGTCGGCGTAGCGTCCGAGCATCGAGACGTCGGCGCCGAGCGAGTCGACGGTCCACGCGGGCTGCACGAGGTTCATGCCCACCGTGGCAGCGGCAAACGCCCACAGGATGACGTGCAGCGGGTCACCCGCGTCGGCTGTACCCGTGTGCTCGCCCAGCAGGAAGTACGCCGCGAAGCACACGGCGGCGCCGAGCGCCATGACCACGCCGAGCCCGTCGAGGGTCAGCCCGTTCCACACCTGGCTGACGACGGCGAGCCCGCCGACCGCCAGACCGAGGGCCGGCCACATGCGCTGATGGACGCGCTCACGGCGCACGACGCGGACCCACAGCACCACCAGCACCGGGCCGAGGTACTCCAGCAGCAGCGCGATGCCGAGCGGCAGCCGGTTGATGGCGATGTTGTACGTCCACTGCACGCCGGCGAAGCCGACGATGCCGAGGCCGGCGATGAGCAGCAGCGCGCGGCCCCGTGGCACACGCAGTGCGGACCGGTCGACCAGAACCGCGATCAGCACGAAGGCGAGGAACGCCGCGGTGATGCGGACGGTGGTGAAGGTGTCGGTCGGTGTCCCGGAGCGCAGCGGGATGCGCGAGACCCCGGCGTTGAGACCGAACAGCGCGGCCGCGAGCAGTACGAGCGGGTAGCCCCATCGGGCGTCACGAGCCGTCACCCGATGATTCTGGCAGCGTGCTCCAGAATCGTTTGGCTAGCCTCGCCCCATGGCCACCCCATCTGCCCGCCGCGCCCTGGACGACATCCCCGTCTACCGGCCCGGCAAGCCCGCCGAGAGCGACGACCTCAAGCTCTCCAGCAACGAGAATCCCTACCCGCCCCTGCCCGGCGTCATGGAGCGGGCGATCGAGGCGCTCGGCCGCGTCAACCGCTACCCGGACGCCGGCCTCACCGATCTGTACGGAGCGCTCTCTCGCACCTACGGCCTCCCGCCGGAGCGGTTCGCCGCGAGCACCGGGTCGGTGGCGGTGCTGTTCTCGCTGCTGACCGCATTCTGCGAGCAGGGCGACGAGATCGTCTACGCGTGGCGGTCCTTCGAGGCCTATCCGATCGGGGCCGACCTCACCGGCGCCCGCACGATCCGCGTCCCGCTTCGTCCGGACGCCACCCACGACCTCGACGCCATGGCGGCTGCCGTGACGGAGCGCACGCGGGTCGTCATCATCTGCACGCCCAACAACCCGACCGGTCCGGTCGTGACGCACGCCGAGCTCGAGCGGTTGGTGGCCACCGTGGCCGACGACGTGATCATCGTCGTCGACGAGGCGTACGCGGAGTTCGTGCGCCAGGACGACGCAGCCAGCGGTCTCGCCCTGGCCGACCACGACAACGTCATCGTCCTGCGCACGTTCTCGAAGGCGTTCGGGCTCGCCGGGCTCCGGGTCGGCTACGCCATCGCCGCGCCCGCGGTGGCCGAGAGCATCCGCAAGGCCATCGCGCCGTTCAGCGTCACCGACGTCGCGCAGGCGGCCGCGATCGCGTCCCTCGACGCGGCCGAGGCGCTTGGCGAGCGCGTGGACGCGATCGTCGCCGAGCGCGTCCGGGTGCTCGCCGCGTTGCGCGACCAGGGCTGGGACGTGCCCGACAGCCAGGCCAACTTCGTCTGGCTCCCGCTCGGCGACGACGCCCTCGACTTCGCCGCCGCCTGTGCCCCCGTCTCGGTGCGCCCGTTCCCCGGCGACGGGGTGCGCGTCAGCATCGGCGAGCCTGCGGTGAACGACCGCTTCCTCGCGGTCGCGTCAGATTGGAGATGAGCACCCGCTCGGGATACGGTGGGAGGGCAGGTGTGACACCAGTCACGTCCCGCCCGATCACCGTCGTCCACCACCCCCGTGATGGCAGCGATCGGCACCAGTCGAACCGGAGCGGCCACCCCGCGACCGGCCGAGATGAGGGAGCCGCATGAGCGCACCCATGCCAGAGCAGATCACCACCGATGTGCCACTCGTCCAGCTGCTGACGCCTGAGGCCCAGCGGGTCGAGCACCCTGAGTTCCACTACGCCGGCGACGACGCGTCGATCCGCGGTCTTTACCGCGATCTCGTGCTCTCGCGCCGCATCGACATCGAGGCCTTCGCCTTGCAGCGTCACGGCGAGATCGGGCTGTGGCCACCGGCGCTCGGCCAAGAGGCTGCCCAGGTCGGTTCCGCTCGGGCCCTCCGCCCGCAGGACTTCGCCTTCGGCACCTACCGCGAGCATGGCGTGGCTTGGTGCCGCGGCATCGACCCCGGCCTCCTGCTCGGTCTCTACCGCGGCGTCGAGCTCGGCGGCTGGGACCCGGCCGAGCACGGGTTCGGCCTGATCAGCATCATCATCGGGGCCCAGACCCTGCACGCCACCGGCTACGCCATGGGCCTGACGCTCGACGGCGCGGTCGGCACGGGCGACCCCGAGCGCGACGCCGCCGTCATCGCCTACTTCGGCGACGGCGCGAGCAGCCAGGGCGACGTCATGGAGGCCTTCGACTTCGCCGCCGTGAATCATGCCCCGGTCGTGTTCTTCTGCCAGAACAACCAGTACGCGATCAGCGTCCCGATCTCCCGCCAGACGGCGGTGCCGATCGCGCAGCGCTCCAGCGGCTTCGGCTTCCGCGGCGTGCGTGTCGACGGCAACGACGTCCTCGCCTGCCACGCGGTCACGACCGCCGCACTGCAGCACGCCCGCGACGGCGGCGGCCCGATGCTGGTCGAGGCGGTCACCTACCGCATGGGCGCGCACACCACGTCCGACGACCCCACCCGCTACCGCGACGCCGACGAGGTCGAGGCCTGGCGGGCCAAGGACCCGATCGACCGTGTCCGCGCCTACCTCGACTCCGCGGGCACGGCGCCGCAGTTCTTCACGGACCTGGAGGCCGAGGCCGAGGCGCTCGGAGAGCGGATGCGTTCCATGTGTGCCGCCCTGCCCGACCCCGACCTCGGACAGCTTTTCGACAACGTCTACGTCGAGCAGACCGACGAGCTGCGCGAGCAGCAGGCCGCCTACGTCGCCTGGCGTGCTCAGTACGAAGGGAGCCCGGCATGACCGAGAAGATGCCCATCGCCAAGGCGATCAACGCCGGACTCCGCGCTGCCCTCGAGGGCGACGAGCGCGTCCTCATCATGGGCGAGGACGTCGGCCCGCTCGGCGGCGTCTTCCGCGTCACCGACGGTCTGCAGAAGGACTTCGGCGAAAGCCGGGTCATGGACACACCGCTGGCCGAGTCGGGCATCGTCGGCACCGCCATCGGCCTGACGTTCCGCGGCTACCGGCCGGTGGTCGAGATCCAGTTCGACGGCTTCGTCTACCCCGCCTACGACCAGATCGTCAGCCAGGTCGCCAGGCTGCACTTCCGCAGCGCCGGCAAGGTACGCATGCCGATCGTCATCCGCATCCCGTTCGGCGGCGGCATCGGGGCGGTCGAGCACCACTCCGAGAGCCCCGAGGCGCAGTTCGCGATGACCGCCGGGCTCAAGGTCGTGTCGCCGTCCAACGCGCACGACGCGTTCTGGATGATCCAGCAGGCCATCGCCTCCGACGACCCGATCGTCTTCATGGAGCCCAAGCGACGCTACTGGGAGGCCGGCGAGGTCGACATGGAGACCGACCCCGCCCCGATGTGGGAGTCACAGGTCCGTCGCCCCGGCACCGACGCCACGCTCGTCACGTACGGGCCGATGGTCACCACCTGCCTGCAGGCCGCTGAGGCGGCGCGCGAGGACGGCCTCGACCTCGAGGTCATCGACCTCCGCACGCTCTCGCCGCTCGACCTCGACCCGGTGTTCGAGTCGGTCCGCCGCACCGGCCACCTGGTCGTCGTGCACGAGGCGGCGCGAACCCTCGGCCTCGGTGCCGAGGTCGCCGCCCGCGTCACCGAGGAGTGCTTCTACTCCCTGGAGTCGCCCGTGCAGCGCGTCACCGGTTACGACATGCCCTACCCGCCCAGCCGCGTCGAGGATGAGTTCCTGCCCGGGATCGATCGCATCCTCGACGCCGTCGACGCCGCCCGCGCGTTCTAGGAGTTCCTGCATGAGTGAGTTCAAGCTGCCCGACGTCGGAGAGGGCCTCACCGAGGCCGAGATCGTCACCTGGCGGGTGGCCATCGGCGACACCGTCAAGGTCAACGACATCATCGTCGACATCGAGACGGCCAAGTCGATCGTCGAGTTGCCCAGCCCGTACGCAGGCGTGGTCACCGCGCTGCTGGTCGAGGAGGGCAAGACCGTCCCGGTCGGCACCCCGATCATCGCCATCGGCGACCGTGAGGCCGCCGACGCGTTCAACAGCACCGCCACCGCCGGTGCGATCGTCGACGGCAAGGAGTCGACGGTCGAGCCTGCCGAGACCGATGAGGCCGTGACCGAGGAGCGCCAGCCCGTGCTCGTGGGCTACGGCCCGCGCGCCGGCGAGGTGTCCCGCCGCCGCAAGCTGTCGGCGCCACTCCCGGAGGAGCCGGCGGCGGACGACGAGATCGCGCCGCTGTCCGGGGAGGCGGAGGTCGAGTCCGGGCCGGAGGTCGAGCCGGTCGAGACCACGACCCGGCCGACCGTCCACGCGCTGGCCAAACCGCCGGTGCGCAAGCTCGCCAGGGACCTCGGCATCGACCTCGCCGACGTCCCCTCCGAAGGACCTGTCGTCACCCGGGCCGACGTCGAGGCGTACGCCGCGAAACCTGCATCGCCGAGCCTCTCCGTCCCGGCCACCCGCGAGGCGAGCCGACCGATGTCGCCCACGCTCACGGGTCCCGTGGAGGGCGACGTCCGCATCCCGATCAAGGGCGTCCGCAAGTGGACGGCCGACGCGATGGTGGCCTCCGCGTTCACGGCCCCGCACGTCACCGAGTGGGTCACCGTCGACGCCAGCCGCACCGTCGATCTCGTCGAGCGGCTCCGCCGCGATCGCGCGTTCGCCGACGTCAGGGTGTCGCCGACGCTCATCGTGGCCAAGGCGGTGTGTCTGGCCATGCGCCGCACGCCGGAGCTCAACGCTCACTGGGACGGCGACAACCAGGAGATCGTGCTCAAGCGCGCGGTCAACCTCGGCATCGCCGCGGCCACCGAGCGCGGACTCGTGGTGCCGAACATCACGGGCGCCGACCGCATGACGATGCTCGAGCTGGCGCAGGCGCTCGACCATCTCACCGCCACCGCACGAGCCGGCAAGGTGCAACCGTCCGACCTCAGCGGGGGCACGTTCACCATCACGAACGTCGGGGTCTTCGGCGTCGATGCCGGCACGCCGATCATCAACCCCGGCGAGTCGGGCATCCTTGCCGTCGGCGCGATCGATCGTCGCCCGTGGGTCGGCGAGAACGACGAGATCGTCGCCCGCTGGGTCACCACGTTGGCGCTGAGCTTCGACCACCGCATCGTCGACGGCGAGCAGGGCTCCCGCTTCCTCGCCGACGTCGCCGCGATCCTCCGCGACCCCGCCACCGCCCTGACCTACTGAGGCATCCGCTCGCCGGCCTCCACGCGGACCTCGACCGTGTTGCCGAGGGCGGCGAGGGGGCAGCGCCAGCGGTCGGCGTAGCGGCACGACGGGTGGTAGGCGAAGTTGAGGTCGAGCACGAGGCTCGTATCGTCGCCGCCGAGCCATGCGCCCTTGGCGGTGTCGAGCAGGTAGCGACCGGCGCCGTAGCTTCCCCCGTTCTGATCAGCACTGCCAGCTGTGCCGTCCTTGATCGGCACGAACAGCCCACCGGCGTACTGGTGCATCGTCCAGACGTCGAGCGACCCTCCGACCGGCAGGCCCACCGCCGCGACACGGCGCATCGTCAATGAGCCGTCGTCACCCGTGTCGAGCCCGCGCTCGTCCTCGTCAGCCGGCTGCAGCGCGACGGTGAATCGCCACGACGGGTCATACGGCCAGTACGGCAGGCCGGTCCCGCGGAGTGGGTCGCCGGCCGGCAACGGCGACTGCGGATGGGTGCGGAACAGCTCGTCGCGACCGGCGCGCCCGGTCGCATGGCCCCATTCGGGATCGTGGTCCTCCCGGACCTCCGCATAGAGATCTCCCCCACATCCCCCCCAA
>JBPCJE010000009.1:0-60471 GCA_051005615.1 Aeromicrobium sp. | reverse complement strand
CAGTTCGCCGACGTCGACTACGTGCGCCGCCAGCTGCACGTGCGCCGCCAGGTCCAACGGGCCGGTCGCAAGAACGTGGAGATCCGGCTACCCAAGTACGGCTCCGAACGGAGCGTGCCGATGCCCGCCGAGCTGGCCTCGATCCTGCGACGGCACCAGGAGCTCGGCCACGTCACTGAGTGGCTGTTCGCCGGCAGTGAGGACAACCCGCCCCACCAGAACACGATCGGGCACCAATGGCGAAACACGCAGCGTCGGGCCGGCGTCTCGGGCATCCGGCTGCACGACCTGCGCCACTTCTACGCCTCCGGCCTGATCGCCGACGGCTGCGACGTGGTCACCGTCCAGCGAGCGCTGGGCCACGCCAAGGCGAGCACCACATTGGACACCTACGCCAAGCTCTGGCTATCGGGTGAGGACCGTACCCGCAGGGCGGCGTCGAGCCTCGCGCGCCAAGTGCTGTCGCCAAATGTGGGCGAGATGTGGGCGAAACACCACTAAATAGCCTCTGACCTGCGCCTTTACACGTTGAAGCGAAACTCCACCACGTCGCCGTCGGCCATCACGTAGTCCTTGCCCTCGATGCGGACCTTGCCGGCTTCCTTGGCCTTCTGCATCGAGCCCAGGGACATCAGGTCGGCGAAGGAGACGACCTCGGCCTTGATGAAGCCGCGCTGGAAGTCGGTGTGGATGACACCGGCGGCCTCGGGGGCGGTGGCGCCCTTGCGGATCGTCCAGGCGCGCGACTCCTTGGGGCCCGCCGTCAGGTAGGTCTGCAAGCCGAGGGTGTCGAACCCGACCCGGGCCAGTGCGTCGAGTCCCGGCTCCTCGACGCCCATGTCCGCGAGCATCTCGGCGCGCATCTGGTCGGACTCCTCGTCGTCGCCCAGCTCCGCCAGCTCCGCCTCGCTCTTGGCGTCGAGGAAGATCGCCTCGGCCGGCGCGACGATCTCGCGCATGCGCGCCTTGAGGTCCTCGTCGGCGAGCTCGTCGGTGTCGCAGTTGAAGACGAAAAGCAGCTTCTTGGCGGTCAGCAGGTGCAGGTCGCGCAGCAGCCCGGAGTCAAGGCCCGACTGGAAGATGCCGGTTCCGGCGGCGAGCGCCTCCTGCGCCTTCCGTGCCTCGGCGAGCTGCGGGATCAAGGACTTGTCGCGCCTGGACTCCTTGTCGAGGCGCGGCAGCGCGTTCTCGACGGTCTGCAGGTCGGCGAGGACGAGCTCGGTGGAGATGGTCTCGATGTCGTCGGCGGGCGAGACCTTGCCGTCGACATGAGTGACGTCGTCGTCACGGAACACGCGGGTGACCTGGCAGATGGCATCGGACTCGCGGATGTGGGACAGGAACGCGTTGCCCATGCCCTCGCCCTCGGACGCACCGCGCACGATGCCGGCGATGTCGACGAACTGCACCGTGGCCGGCAGGATCTTCGCCGACCCGAAGATGCCGGCCAGCGTCGCGAGACGCGCGTCCGGCACACCGACGACGCCGACGTTCGGCTCGATGGTGGCGAACGGGTAGTTCGCCGCGAGGACGTCGTTGCGAGTCAGGGCGTTGAAGAGGGTCGACTTGCCCGCGTTGGGGAGTCCGACGATGCCGATGGTGAGTGCCACGAGGCACCAGCCTAGAGGGAGGGCCCACCGGGCTATGGACCGCGTGCCGCGGGAGGAATAGCGTCGAGACCACACCCAAGGAGGCCATCGTGTTCATCCAAGTCATCCAGGCCAAGACCAGCCGCAAGAACGACGTTCGTCAGCTGATGGACGAGTGGAGCGACCTACCCGACGACGACACCGGATTTCTCGGCGGAACGTTCGGCGTCACCGACGACGGCACGTACATCGGCGTGGTCCGGTTCGAGTCCAAGGAGAAGGCCATGGCCAACTCCGAACGTCCCGAGACGACCGCCATGGCCGAGAAGATGGCAGCCCTGATGGACGGACCACCGGAGTTCCACGACTGCGACGACGTCACCGTGTGGATGGACGGTGGATCCGACGACGCCGGATTCGTGCAGGTCATCCGGGGCAAGACCGACGACCCCGCCCGGCTCAAGGAGAGCATGGCGGGGGACACGGATGAGTTGCGCGATCGGAGACCGGACGTCATCGGCGGCACCTTGGCCATCGATGACGACGGCTCGTTCACCAACACGGTCGCCTTCACGGACGAGGCGAGTGCGCGGGAGGGCGAGAAGAACTCCGATCCACCGGAGGAGTTCGAGACGCTCATGCGCGACGTCCAGTACTACGACCTCCGCGACCCCTGGTTCGAGTCCGCCTGAGTCTCAGGGACTGGTCAGGGAATTGACCAGGCGGTCGACGATGGCGTCGACCTCGCGACGGGCCTTCGCCGACCCGTCGGATCGGGCGAGGTACAGCGCAGCCTCGTCGAGCGCGCCGATCATCACGTGGGCGAGCGGGACAACGGGTTGCGCCGGCATGCGTCCGGACTCGATCGCGTGCTCGAGCATGCCCTGCACCAGGCCCATTCCGTAGCGCATGCCGACCTCGCGCCAGCGCTCCCACCCGAGCACCGACGGCGCCTCGAGCAGGATGATGCGGTGCACCGCGGGCTCTGCGCAGGCGTCGAGCCACGCGCGCGAGCCAAGCCTCATCAGCTCGATCGCGTCGGTCTGTCCTGACTCGGCCACGACCGACCCGATGCGCGCCATGACCTCGCCCTCGACGGCCTCGAACACCGCCGCGAACAGCTCGGTCTTGTCGTCGAACTGGTGGTACATCGCCCCGCGGGTGACGCCGGCGGCCTTGGCGATGGCGTCGGCGCTGACGCGACCGAAGCCTTCCGCGGCGAACAGCGGGCGCGCGGCACCGAGCAGCGCGTCCCTCGTCGCGGCCGAGCGCTGTGCCTGGGTTCGGGCGTTGCTTTTCATACAGACTGTATGTATGTTAGTCGGAACACGATCACACCGTACACCCGGTCAAGGAGTGCCATGCCGACCATCGACCTGCCCCAGGGACAGATCCGCTACCACGTCGCCGGACCCGATGGGAGCGACGCTCCCCCCGTCGTGTTCGTCCACGGCTTCCTCGTCGATCACGGGCTCTGGACCGGTGTCGCCGACAAGCTCGCCACCCACGGCATCCGGTCGTACTCGCCGGACCTGCCGCTCGGCTCCCACACGATCGCCCTGAAGCCGGGTGCCGACCAGTCCCCGCGCGGCGTGGCCCGGCTGATCAACGACTTCCTCGCCGCGCTCGACCTCGACGACGTGACGCTCGTGGGCAACGACACCGGCGGCGCGGTCTGCCAGTTCCTGATCGACACCGATCACTCGCGGATCGGCCGCCTCGTGCTCACCAACTGCGACGCCTTCGACGCCTTCCCGCCGGCTCCGTTCGACCTGCTCCTCAAGATCGCCCGCAGCCCGATGCGGCTTCGGCTCATGGGTGAGTCCATGCGACCGCGCCTCCTGCGCCACTCGGCCCTCGGGTTCGGTGGCCTCGTGGACCAACCCCTCGACCCGCAGCTCTCGCGACGGTGGGTCACCCCTGTGCTCGAGGACGCCGGCGTCCGGCGCGACACGGCGCGGTTCGTGAGCAACATCGACCCGGCTGAGCTCGTCGACATCTCCACCCGACTCAGCGAGTTCGGCAAGCCCGTTCGTCTGGTGTGGGGTGCGGCCGACCGCTTCTTCAAGGTCGAGCTCGCCCGTCGACTGCGGGACGCCTTCGGCCCGAATGCCGAGCTCGTGGAGGTCCCCGGCGGACGCACGTTCCTGCCGCTCGACGAGCCCGACCGCGTGGCCGAGGAGATCCGCTCGATGTCCTACGCCAGCGACTGACGCTCCAGCCACCAGTGGCGATCGGCCTCGAAGAGTCGTCCGATGCCGCCGTACCAGGGGTCTGGACCGTAGCCGAGCTCGTGCAGCCCGAGCTTGAGCGAGACCCGCGCGGACGCCTGGTTGTCGGGGAACATCCCGCACAGACCTGGTCGAGCCCACGCGCGAAAGCGTCCTCGAGCACGGCGCCTGCGGCCTCGGTGGCGTAGCCGTGGCCGGTCGAGTCGGGATGCAGGTGCCACCCGACCTCGTACTCGCCGGCCCATTCCTTTCCGATGAGGGATGCCCGGCTGATCTGTGCGGTCCCGGCCACGATCCCGGTGGCACGCACCTCGATGGCGTAGGCGCGCACGTAGGGGTCGGACTCCGCGTTGCTGTGCTTGCCCGCGATCCAGGTCCGCGCCTCGTCGAGGGTGGCCATCGGCACGTAGGGCGGGTTGCCCAGCCACCGGATGACCTCGAGACGACGGTGGATGTCGAGCACCCTGGGTGCGTCGACGACGACGTACGGTCGCAGTCGCAACCGCTCGGTGTCGATGACGTCCACGCTGCGATTGTGCACGGTGCCGCGATGGGACCTTGACCGCCGGCCGATACTAGAACGTGTTCCAGTTTGGGCTAGGGTCGGAACATGCTGGATCTGCAGACGATCTCCGACCGCATCGAGATCGACGACCTGATCACGTCGTACACGCGAGCCGTGGACACGCTGGACTGGCCACGCTACGACGCGGTCTTCACCCCGGACGCGACCATCGACTACACCGCGAGCGGCGGGATCAAGGGCACGCGTGACGAGGTGCGGGAGTGGCTGGCCCAGACGCTCCCGATGTTCTCGACCATGCAGCACTACGTGTGCCAGAAGGAGGTCACGCTCGACGGCGACAGCGCCGACGCACGCGTCTACCTGATGAACCCGATGGCGATCGCCCAGCCGGACGGCAGCGCGTGGCGCATGGAGGTCGGCGGCTACTACCTGCACAAGCTCGTGCGTGCGCCGGACGGCTGGCGCAGCCGCGAGCTCGTCGAGGAGCTCGCCTGGGACCGCAAGGACTAGTGGCCTCACCCGGGTTTTCGGTACCACTAGGGTGAAGCCGTGTTCAGGATTCGGAGGGTCCACTAGGTGACAGTGATCAAGATCAACGCCATCACCGTGCCCGCGGGGGCCGGCGACGAGCTCGCGCACCGGTTCGCGTCGCGCGCGGGAGCCGTCGACGACGCCGAGGGGTTCGAGGGCTTCGAGCTGCTCAAGCCCACCGACGACCGCGACCAGTGGCTCGTGCTCACCCGCTGGCGCGACGACGAGGCGTTCCAGGCCTGGGTCGACTCGCCGTCGTTCGCCGAGGGTCATCGCTCGGCCGTGGAACGGGCCGGTGGCGACGCGCCGAAGCCTGTGTCGACGCACAGCGAGGTGTGGTCGTACGAGATCGCCGGCGGCTCGCAGCCGGGCTAGACGAACTGTCGGTGCATCCCGCCACGCTGGTGTCATGACCCTCGTTGAGCGCGGCTCCGGTGCCCGGGCGAGTCGGGCGACTACCGTGATGGGTATGTCGTCGATGACGGCTCGCTCACCTGTCGCGATGGCGCGGCGCGACCTCACGGCCCGGGGGGCCGTCGTCCTCGCGTGCGTCTCACTCGGGGCCGTCACAGCCCTCGATCTCACCGACGGACGCCTCGGGTTCCTGTTCTCGCTCGGGTTCGTGCTCGCCGTCGGCACCGCTCCCCTGAGCGTCCACGTCCGCTCGCTCCTCACCACCGGTGTCATGCCGCCGGTGCTGCTGATCGGCGCGCTCCTCGTGGTGGCGATCGCCGCCCCGGAGGCCATCGTGGTCGACGGCCTCCCTGCAGATTCCGGCGCATTCGCCCGCACGGTCGCCGCGGTGATCGACCACGGCATCACGCTCGTCGTCGGGCACGTCCTCGCCCTCGCGGGCATCGGTGTCCGCGTCGCCACAGCGCCTCGACATGAGCACGTGGGCTGAGCCCATGGCGGATGTCGCACTCATCCACACCGCCGACCTCGGCGAGGCGATGCTCGCCGAAGCCCGGGCCATGACGTTCGAGGCGCTCGACGGCGAGTTCACCGACGACGACTGGGAGCACGGTCTCGGCGGCCTCCACGCGATCGTCCGCGACGGTGAAACCGTCATCGGTCACGCTGCGGTCGTCCAGCGACGCCTGGCGCATCGCGGGCGAGCACTGCGCGCGGGCGGCGTCGAAGCCGTCGCCGTGCACAGCGCACCACCGTCGCGACGGGCTGGGCGATGAGCTGCTCGAAGCTCTCGAGTCGGTGATCGTCCGCGCCTACGACCTCGGCGTCCTCAAGGCGACCGAGATCGGGATGCCGTTCTACAAGAGCCGTGGCTGGGAGCCGTGGCACGGCCCGCTGCACGCCTTCACCCCGGACGGCATCACCCACCAGCCCGACGTCGAAGGTTCCGTGCTGGTCTTCGGCGTCGGCAAAGGGCATCGATCTCGACGCCGATCTCACCTGCGACTGGCGGAACGGCGATCTGTGGTGGTCAACCGGTGAGGTTGTCGACGAAGCACCAGCGCCAGGCTTCCCCCGGCTCGAAGCTGCGCATGACCGGGTGGCCGGACTCCTCGAAGTGCCGCGTGCTGTGCTGGTGCGGCGAGGACTCGCAGCACCCCACGTGTCCACACGCCATGCAGAGCCGCAGATGCACCCAGTCGGCGCCATCGCGGAGGCACTCCTCGCACCCGTTCGGCGTGACGGGTGCCGGTGACGCCTGGGCCTCCACCAAGTGCTCACAGTCACCGCTGATCAGCGGCCGAAGCTCGGTCTCGCGGTCGGCGGTGGTCTCGTCCTCCGACAACCGGTCGAGGATCGACTCCTCCACGTCCAGGGTGTCGAGCACCCGCTGGAGGATGCTCTGGTCGATCGACCGTTCGTCGCGCAGCCGGAGCACCTCGGCCCGCTCGACGTCGAGCATCGCCGCACGGGCGCGCGAGTACTGTGCGCTCGGTGTCTCCGTCCCGCCGAGCCGTTCCCAGACTGCCTGGGCGCGATCGGTGGCGCGGTCCCGCAGCCGCTGCATGACGGTCGCGGAGACCCGGTCGGTCTCGTTCTCCTCGAGATAGACGAGCCCGGCCTCCGACGCCGCCTGATGGACCTTGGCCTCCTCCAGATGGTCTTCGTGCTGGTCCGGGCCCCTCAGGCCGAGCCACCGCACGACGGCGGGCAACGTCAGGCCCTGGATGAGCAGCGTGCCGACCGTGACGACGAACGCCACCATCACCAGGGCCGGACGGTGCTCCGTGTTCTCGGGAAGTAGGAACACCGCGGCCATCGTGACCACGCCGCGCATGCCGGCCCATCCGATGACGGCCGGGTACTGCCACGGAGGGTTCGGGTCGACCCGGCCGACCGCGGGGATGAAACGGGGCAGATACGTCGCTGGGAACACCCAGACCATCCGCAGGACGATGACACCGAGCAGCACGAGGGCGCTCGCCGCGGCCACCCGGCCGAGTGACAGCTCGTCGTCACCCAGGGCCGTGACGATGCCGCGGATCTGCAGGCCGAGGAGCAGGAAGACGACGTTCTCCAGCACGAACGAGATGGTGGCCCAGTTGGTGCGCTCGAAGAGCCGCGACGAGGCCGACAGCACCACCGGTGACTTGTGGCCGAGCAGGAGACCCGCCACCACGACCGCGAGCACGCCCGACGGGTGTGCCCCGAGGCCCGGCAAGTGGATCTGCTCGGCGGACAAGTAGGCGAGCCACGGCGTCAGCAGCGAGAACGCGACGTCGGTGAGGGCATCGTCGATACGGGTGCGGATCTTGCCGACGACGACGGACACCACCAGACCGACCAGAGCGCCGCCCACGACGGAGACCAGGAAGCCGAGGCCGACCTCCCAGGCGCTGACCGTGCCCGCGATCGCCGCGATGGCCGTGCGCAAGGTGACGATCGCGGTGGCGTCGTTGACCAGGCTCTCGCCCTCCAGGATCGTCACGACGCGACGGGGCAACCCGACCCGGCGGGCGATGGTCGTGGCCGCCACGGCGTCTGGCGGCGCCACGACCGCACCCAGGGCGAACGACACGGCCCAGCCAACTGGAAGCACGGCGTGCACCAGCACAGCGGCCCCGACCGTCGTGAACAGGACCAGCCCGACGCTGAGCAGGGCGATCGGACGCTTGTTGGCGGTGAAGTCCACCAGGGAGGTCCGGATGGCCGAGGCGTAGAGCAGGGGTGGCAGCAGACCGACGAGCACGATCTCGGGCGTCAGCTCGACGTCCGGGATGAACGGCACCTAGGACGCGCCGAAGCCCACCACGATGAGCACCAGGGGCGTGGCGATCGTGAGCCGCTGCGAGAAGACGTTCACCGCGATGGCGATCGCCACCAGGGTCACCACCGTCAGTGCGACGTCCACGGCGCTATCCCATCACCGGATCAGACGCCGGCGGCCTTCATGTCCCGGCGAAGCTCGGGCGGAAGGGAGAAGGTGAGGCTCTCCTCGGCGGTGCGCACCGCGTCGGCGTCGGGGTGTCCGTGCTCGGCGAGGTAGGCGAGGACGTCCTGGACGAGATCGTCGGGAACGGAGGCACCCGAGGTGACGCCGACGCGCTCGACATCATCGAGCCAGGCATCGTCGAACTCGCTGATGTCGTCGATCCGGTAGGAGGCCTTGGCCCCGGCCTCGAGGGCCACCTCGACCAGGCGGACCGAGTTGGAGGAGTTCGCCGAGCCGACCACGATGACGAGGTCGGACTCCTTGGCGATCTCCTTGACCGCGACCTGCCGGTTCTGGGTGGCGTAGCAGATGTCGTCGCTGGGCGGGTCCTCGAGCTGGGGGAACTTCTCGCGCAGGCGGCGCACCGTCTCCATCGTCTCGTCGACGCTCAGGGTGGTCTGCGACAGCCACGACAGGTGGGCATCGGCCGGAAAATCCAGGCCATCGACGTCGTCGGGGTGCTCGACGAGCGTGATGCTCTTCGGCGCCTCGCCCGCAGTGCCCTCGACCTCCTCGTGACCGGCGTGGCCGATGAGCAGGATGTGCTTGCCCTCGCGGGCGAACCGCTTGGCCTCGTGGTGCACCTTCGTGACGAGCGGGCAGGTGGCGTCGATCGTCTTGAGACTGCGGTCTGCGGCCTGGGTGTGCACGGCCGGGGAGACGCCGTGCGCGGAGAAGACGACGGTGGCGCCTTCGGGAACCTCGTCGAGCTCCTCGACGAAGATCGCGCCGCGGGCAGCCAGGTCGTTCACGACGTGCTTGTTGTGCACGATCTGCTTGCGCACATAGACCGGAGCGCCGTACAGATCGAGCGCCTTCTCGACGGTGATGACCGCGCGGTCGACGCCCGCGCAGTAGCCGCGCGGGTCGGCGAGCAGCACGCTGCCGCCCACCGGGGGCATGCCGAGATCGACGTTCGTGGTCATGGTGGCGAGTCTATCGGCCCCACTCCACCCTCTTCGCCGCCCACGGCCCGGCACGGCCCACGGCCGGGCGCCCCCGCCGGGGCGCAGGACCGTCCGTGCGGGGTCCTAGGCTGGCGCCATGGCCCTCGAGACGAGCGCGGACTCCCCCGCCCCGCTGCGTCAGATCTCGACCCTCATCGGGCAGTACGTCGGCCGGCTCGGGGCGGTGTGGGTCGAGGCCGAGGTAGCCTCCCTCAACCGTCGTCCCGGCACGTGCTTCCTGGTGCTGCGCGACCTGCGCGCCACGCTGTCGATCCGGGCCACCTGCCACGTCAGCATCCTCGATGCGGCGCCGGCGCCGGTCACTGCGGGCGCTCGCGTCATCGTGCACGCCAAGCCGAGCTTCTACGAGCCCAGCGGCGAGCTCTCCCTCGAGCTGCGCGAGATCCGGCCGGTCGGCGAGGGCGAGCTGCTGGCCCAGCTCGAACGACGCAGGCAGCTGCTGGCCGCCGAGGGGCTGTTCGACCCGAGGCTCAAGAAGTCGCTGCCCCTGCTCCCCCGTGCGGTCGGACTCATCACCGGCCGCGACTCCGACGCCGAGAAGGACGTGCTCAAGAACGCCCGCCTGCGCTGGCCGGCCGTCCCGTTCGTCGTGCGGCACGCGCTCACGCAGGGCTCCGACTCCGCCCGCGGCGTCATCACCGCTCTGCGCGAGCTGGAGGCCGGCGGCAAGGTCGACGTCATCGTGATCGCTCGCGGCGGCGGTTCGATCGAGAGCCTGCTGCCGTTCTCCGACGAGGCGCTCGTCCGTGCCGTCCACGCGTGCTCGTTGCCGGTGGTCAGCGCCATCGGCCACGAGGCCGACAGCCCGATCCTCGACCTCGTCGCTGACGTCCGGGCCTCCACGCCCACCGATGCGGCCAAGCGCGTCGTCCCCGACGTCCGCGAGCAACTGACCGCCGTCGCCACCATGCGCGAACGGGCGATGGTGGCCGTTCAGGCGATGCTCACCCGCGAGGAACGTGGCCTCGCCCAGATGCGCTCCCGGCCCGTGCTGGCGGACCCGACCACGCTGGTCGACGTTCAACAGTCGGTCGTCGGCGAGGCGATCGCGCGAGCCCGCCGTGACGTCGCGCACCGGCTCGACCGTGAGCGCGACGCCGTGGGTCACCATCTCGCCCGGGTCCGAACGCTCTCGCCGCTCGCCACCCTCGAACGCGGCTACGCCGTCGCGCAGCGACCCGACGGCAGCGTCATCACGGCACTCGACCAGGTGCCCGACGAGTTCGGAGTGCGGCTGGCCGACGGCAACGTCCACGTCCGCACCCTGCGGGCGGAGCCCGTTCACGACAGAGTCACCGAGGAGATCCCGCATGCCTGAGACCCCACCCCCTCATGACGCTGCCATCCCCTACGAGCAGGCCCGCGACGAGCTCATCGCGGTCGTGCAGAAGCTCGAGGCCGGCGGCACCAGCCTCGAGGAGTCGCTCACGCTGTGGGAGCGCGGCGAGCAGCTCGCGGTCATCTGCCAGCAGTGGCTGGACGGTGCGCGCGAACGCCTCGCGAAGGCCTCCGGCCAGGCGGACGGTCAGGACGCCGAGAGCGAGGAGATGTAACGCTCGATCTCGGCAGGCGGGGCGCTGCCCGTCACGAGGTTCGTCAGGTCCCCGTCGCGGCGCACGTAGGTCGTGTCGACGTCCGGCCCAGCGCGCCGCGTCCACGTCGCTCCGTCGATGACGACGGTGCCGGCGGCCCTGCTGCCCTCCGCGAACCGCTCGACGGCCCGTGTCTCGGTGATGCGGCCCTGCTCGAGGCCGATGTACGCGTCCTCGTCGGTGAGCACGCCGAGGTGCCACGAGTCCGGCTCGTACCGCACCGATGTGGCGCGCCAACCCTTCGGCAGGGTGGAGGGCGCGAGGAGATCGAAGTCGGCCACGGTTCGGCTGCTCTCGGCCGCGGTGCGGTAGTCGACCGTGCTGGTCGTCGGCTTGTCCGGCGTGATCGTCAGCAGCTGGCCGACCCCGAACAGGATCAGGATGATGACGCCGAGCACGCCCAGCGACCGCGCGATGTCACCCATCGACGGGTTGCCGTGGCTGCTGGTGCCACTCATGCGTCCACTCCTGTCCTGACGCTGACGTGACCCGCATCTGCGGCTCGATACTCTGAAAACATCCGATCCTGCGGCTACAGTCATCGCATGACCGAGTACCGGATGTCCGAGGCGGCCGACCTGCTTGGCGTCAGCGATGACACCCTACGACGCTGGCAGCAGCAAGGGCGCTTCGCGACCACGACAAGCGGTTCGGGGATGACCGCGATCGCCGGACCGGAGCTCGCCCGGCTCGCCGTCCAGGTGGCGGAGTCGCCCGACCACGGCCCCACCGCGGGAAGTGCCCGCAACCGTCTGCGCGGCATCGTCACCAAGGTCACCAGGGACACCGTGATGGCGCAGGTCGAGCTGACCTGCGGTCCCTACCGCGTCGTCTCGCTGATCAGCCGCGAGGCGGCCGACGACCTCGCCCTCGAGCCCGGCTCCCTCGTCTGGGCGACCGTCAAGTCCACGAACGTCTCGCTGGAGGTCACGCCATGAGACGTCCGGTGGCGGCGGCCGTCGCGACCATGCTCGTCATCGCGGCGTGCGGCACCGACGACCCTGCCGACGGGTCAAGCCTGCGAGTGCTCGCCGCGTCGTCGCTCACCGAGTCGTTCACGGCGCTGGAGAAGACGTACGAGAAGTCGCACCCGAACGTCGACGTGACGCTGTCGTTCGACTCGTCGGCCATCCTGGTCGAACAGCTCTCCCAGGGGCTGGAGGCCGACGTGCTCGCCACCGCCGACCAGAAGTCGATGGACAAGGCCGTGGCGGCCGGTGTCGTCACGGGTGAGCCGGTGACGTTCGCGACGAACACCCTGGTCATCGCGACGCCGCCCGGCAACCCGGCGAACATCACCGGTCTCGACGACCTCGCCGACGCGACGTTCGCCGCCTGCGTTCCCGCCGCCCCGTGCGGTGACGCCACCCAGCGCCTGTTCGCGATCAACCAGCTCTCGGCGAAGGCCACGACGGAGGAGGAGAACGTCAAGGGCGTGCTGACCAAGGTGACGACCGGCGAGGTCGACGCCGGCCTCGTCTACGCGTCCGACGCCAGGTCCGCCGGCGACAAGGTCGAGGTCGTGCAGGCCGAGAACGCGTCGGAGATCGTCAACGTCGACCCGATCGTCGCGGTGAAGGGCAGCAACAACGCCGACGCGGCGAAGGACTGGATCGAGCTCGTCACGGGCGAACAGGGACAGAAGGTGCTGGCCTCGCATGGCTTCGGACCTCGCGCCTGACTCACGCCGTGCCCGCGGGCCGCGGACGACCTCCGTGCCGCCCGCGATCGCCGTGCCGGCGGCGCTGGCGGCGCTGGCCCTCGTCATCCCGCTCGTCGCCCTGCTGGCGCGGGCGCCGTGGACCGGCATGGCCGACCTCCTCGCCTCGGAATCCCTGCGCTCGGCCCTCAGGCTGAGCATCGTCACCGCCACCATCGCCACCGCCATCTGCGTGCTCGTCGGCGTCCCGCTCGCCTGGATCCTGGCCCGCGTGCGGTTTCCGGGCCGACGACTCGTCCGCGCGCTCGTCACCGTGCCGCTCGTGCTGCCGCCGGTCGTCGCCGGCGTGGCTCTGCTGACGGCGTTCGGACGCCAGGGCTTCATCGGCGCCCCCTTGCGCGACGCGTTCGGGGTGACGATCCCGTTCTCGACCACCGCCGTGGTGCTCGCCCAGGTGTTCGTGGCGATGCCGTTCCTGATCATCGCCGTCGAGGGGTCGTTCCGCACCGCCGACCCGACGCTGGACGAGGAGGCGGCGACAGCCGGGGCGAGCCGGTGGCAGACGTTCCGCCGCGTCAACGTGCCCCTGGCGCTTCCCGGCATCCTCAGCGGGGCGGTGCTCGCCTGGGCGAGGTCGATCGGCGAGTTCGGCGCGACCATCACCTTCGCCGGCAACTCTCCCGGCGTCACCCGCACGATGCCGCTCGAGATCTACACGGCGCTGCAGACCGACCCGGAACCGGCGATCGCCCTCAGCATCGTCCTGCTGGCCCTCAGCGTGCTCGTGCTCGCTGCCCTGCGCGAGAAGTGGCTGACGAATCCGTGGGAGTAGGGCTGTGTTGGTTGCCGCCCACGGCCCGGCACCCCCGCCAGCTGATGCGCCGCACGCGGCCCGGCACCCCGCCAGCTGATGCGCCGCCCACGGCCCGGCACCCCGCCGCCCGGTAGTCTGTGCCCGTGGACAGCCTGCAGCCCGCCGCCCAAGCCCCGGACCGCAACCTCGCCCTCGATCTCGTTCGAGTCACCGAGGCAGGCGCCATGGCCGCCGGCCGCTGGGTCGGTCGCGGAGACAAGAACGGCGCCGACGGCGTGGCCGTCAACGCCATGCGCACGCTCATCAACACCGTGCAGATGAATGGTGTCGTGGTCATCGGCGAGGGCGAGAAGGACCACGCCCCGATGCTCTACAACGGCGAGCGCGTCGGCGACGGCACCGGCCCCGACTGCGACGTCGCGGTCGACCCGATCGACGGCACCACCCTGGCGGCCAAGAGCATGCCCAACGCCGTGTCGGTCATGGCCGTCGCGCCGCGCGGCTCCATGTACGACCCGTCGGCTGTCTTCTACATGGAGAAGCTCGTCGCCGGGCCCGAGGCCGCCGACGTCGTCGACATCCGGCTGCCGGTCGCCGAGAACATCTCGCTCGTGGCCAAGGCCAAGGGCGTGCAGGTCAGCGACGTCACGGTGTGCGTGCTCGACCGCCCGCGCCACGCCGACCTGGTCGAGGAGATCCGCACCACCGGCGCTCGCATCAAGTTCATCATGGACGGCGACGTCGCCGGCGCGATCACCGCCGCACGCCCCAAAACCGGCGTCGACATGCTGGTGGGCGTGGGTGGCACACCCGAGGGCATCATCACCGCGTGCGCCATGAAGTGCGTCGGCGGCATCATCCAGGGCCGGTTGTGGCCGCTCGACGACGACGAGCGACAGCGCGCGGTCGACGCCGGGCTCGAGCTCGGCGCCGTGCTCGACACCGACGACCTCGTCAAGGCCGACGACGTCTTCTTCGTGGCCACCGGCATCACCGACGGCGAGCTGATGGCCGGCGTCCGCTACGGCGCCGGGCTGGCCTTCACCGAGTCCATCGTCATGCGCTCGCGCAGCGGCACCATCCGCAAGATCACCAGCGAGCACCAGCTGCACAAGCTGAAGGCCTACTCGACCGTCGACTACGAGCACTGAATGACCGGTTCCGGCGAGGAGTTCGCGACGCTGTCCTCGGGCATCGACCTCTGCTACGAGACGTTCGGCAACCCCGACGACCCGGCGGCGCTGCTGATCATGGGCCTCGGCGGACCGATGAACTGGTGGACCACCGACTTCTGCGAGCGACTCGCGTCGCACGGCTTCTTCGTCATCCGCTATGACAACCGCGACACCGGGCGGTCGACGAAGCTCCGCCAGCACCGCGTCACCCGGGCTGACCTCGTCCGGGCGTTCGTCGGTCGTGGACGTGCGCCGTACACGATCGGGGATCTCGCCACCGACGCGACCGAGCTGCTCGACCACCTCGGCGTCGACCGCGCGCACGTCGTCGGCGTCTCGATGGGCGGCATGATCGGCCAGACCCTGGCCATCGACCACCGTGAGCGGATGCTGTCGTTCACGTCGATCATGTCGACCACCGGGCGCCGTTCCGTGGGGCGGATCCACCCCAGACTGATCCCGATGATGCTCGGCTCGGCCGGCCCCGACCGTGACTCCTACGCCGAACGGGCGATCCGCTCGGCGGAGGTGATCGGGTCGCCCGACTACCCGCCCGACCGCGAGGCCTCGCTGGCCCGCGCGCACGAGACGTACGACCGCGGGTGGAGTGCCAGCGGCGTCGCTCGGCACATGCTGGCCGTGATCACCCAGCCCGATCGCACCAATCGGCTGGCCGAGATCGAGATCCCCGTCACCGTGATCCACGGCCTGTCCGATCCGCTCGTCAACCGGTCCGGCGGGCGCGCCACCGCCCAGGCCATCCCGGGCGCCGAGCACCTGGAGATCAGTGGCATGGCCCACGACCTTCCGCCGGCCCTCTACGACACCTTCATCGACGCGATCGCGAAGACGGCCGCTCGCGCCCCCATCCATTGAGAGAGTTTCGCTGAGCCGTGCTCCACAACCCGCACCACACCGACGACGACCCGGAGATCGTCCGAGAGCTGATCCGCGACAACCCGTGGGCGATCATCGTCAGCCAGAAGGACGGCGATCTCGTCGCCTCCCACTACCCGGTGCTGCTCGACACCGTGTCTTCCGAGGATGGGGCGGAGGAGCTCACGGTCGTCACGCACGTCGGTCGACCGGACGACAAGAACCACGCCCTCGACGGATCCGAGGTGCTGCTGATCATCCAGGGCCGGCACGGCTACATCTCTCCCAGCTGGTACGTGCCGGGCACCACCCCGGCACCGACGTGGAACTTCAGCGTCGTCCACGCGCACGGCGTGCCCGAGATCCTCGATCCCGACGAGAACCTGCGCGTTCTCACCCGACTGGTGGCGCACTTCGAGCAGCACGTCGAGGAGCCGATGTACCTCGACCCCGAGTGGGGCGGGCCACTCTCGCGCGGCACCGTCGGCCTGCGCATCCCGATCACGCGGTTCCAGACCCAGGTCAAGATGAGCCTCGACAAGGACCCGGTGAGCCGGCAGAACGTCATCGACCACCTGCGGGAACCCGGTCCCTACTCCGATCCCGACCTGGCGGACGACATGGAGCGGGCCCGGGCCAGACGCGGACACCCTTGAGCAGCGAGGTCGTGTTTCGGCGCCGCGACGACGGTGCCACCGAGCTGCGGGTGAACGGCATGTTCGTCATGGACGACCTCGAGACGACGTCGGAACGACGGCTGGCCCAGGTCGCGCTCGAACATGGAGCCGACGACGTGCTCGTCGGCGGGCTGGGACTCGGCTTCACCGTCCGCACGTTGCTCGCCGACACCAGCGTGAAACGGGTGCTGGTCGCCGAGCTGCATGACGAGGTGGCGGTGGCGCACCGGTTCGATGATCCTCGCCTCGAGGTCGTGGTGGGTGATGTCTGCGACCTCGTCGCCGCACAACCCGACGCCTCCACGGACGCGGTCCTGCTCGACGTCGACAACGGCCCGGGATTCCTGGTTCACCCCGGCAACGCGGCTGTCTACGGCGACGAGTTCGTGGCCGGGTGCGCGCGGGTCCTTCGTCCCGGTGGCACCCTCGCCGTGTGGTCGATGGCCGACTCCCCGGCCCTGCGCGCCACGCTCGGCTCCCACCTGACCGACGTCCGGGCTGAATCGGTGCCGGTGCGGTTGCAGAGTCGCGACGAGGCCTACTGGATCATTTCTGCGCGCGCCGCGCCGCGGACCACTGCCCGGCGAGCATGATCACGACCTGCGGCACGATCCAGCAGAACCCGATGATCGTGAACGTCAGGGCGGTGATCTTGGCGCCCTCGTACGGCAGCTCGCGGAGGACGAGCGCCGCCACGAGAAACAACGCACCGCCACCCAGGAAGATCCAACCGACCGGTTTCATGTCGTCATGCTGCCACGTCCGCACCGGACGCCCGGCGCTATCGTTCGGGACATGACTGAATACCGCATCGAGCGAGACACCATGGGCGAGATCAAGGTGCCTGCCGACGCCCTGTGGCGTGCGCAGACCCAGCGCGCCGTCGAGAACTTCCCGATCTCTGGCACCCCCCTCGAGTCGGCGCAGATCCGTGCCCTCGCCCAGATCAAGGCCGCCTGCGCCAAGGCGAACGCCGAGCTGGGCATCCTCGACGAGGACATGGCCGACGCCATCGTCGCCGCTGCCGAGGAGGTCGCCACCGGCGCGCATGACGACCAGTTCCCGATCGACGTGTTCCAGACCGGTTCGGGCACGTCGAGCAACATGAACACCAACGAGGTCCTCGCCTCGCTGGCGACCAGGACGCTCGGCCGCGACGTCCATCCCAACGACCACGTGAACGCCAGCCAGTCGTCCAACGACGTCTTCCCGACGTCGATCCACGTCGCCGCCGCCGCGTCGGCGACGAACGAGCTCATCCCGGCTCTCGACCACCTCGCGCAGTCGCTGGAGGCCAAGGCGAAGGAGTTCGCCGAGGTGGTCAAGTCCGGCCGCACGCACCTGATGGACGCCACGCCCGTCACGCTCGGCCAGGAGTTCGGCGGCTACGCCGCGCAGATCCGCCGCGGCATCGAGCGGGTCGAGGCCTCGCTTCCCCGCACCGCGGAGGTTCCGCTCGGCGGCACTGCCGTCGGCACCGGCATCAACACGCCGGTCGGGTTCCCGCAGCGCGTCATCGAGCTGCTCGCCGAGGGCACCGGGCTGCCGGTCACCGAGGCGGTCGACCACTTCGAGGCGCAGGGCGCACGCGACGGGCTCGTCGAGATGTCCGGCCAGCTGCGCACCATCGCCGTCAGCCTCACCAAGATCTGCAACGACCTGCGCTGGATGGGCTCGGGCCCGCGCACCGGCCTGGCCGAGATCCACCTGCCCGACCTGCAGCCCGGCTCCAGCATCATGCCGGGCAAGGTCAACCCGGTGCTGCCGGAGGCCACCCTCATGGTGGCCGCTCAGGTCATCGGCAACGACGCCACCATCGCCACGGCCGGAGCCTCCGGCTCGTTCGAGCTCAACGTGATGCTGCCGGTCATCGGGCGCAACCTGCTGGAGTCGATCCGCCTCCTCGGCAACGCCTCGCGCACCCTCGCCGACCGCTGCATCGACGGCATCACCGCCGACGTCGAGCGCTGCAGGGAGTATGCCGAGTCGAGCCCATCGGTCGTCACGCCGCTCAACCGTCACATCGGCTACGAGAACGCCGCCGCGATCGCCAAGAAGGCGGTCAAGGAACGCAAGACGATCCGCGAGGTCGTCATCGAGGAGGGCTACGTCGAGCGCGGCGACATCTCCGAGGAGGACCTCGACACCGCCCTCGACGTCATGTCGATGACCCACCCCTGACGGCGAGCTGGTAGCCGTCGACCTCCTCGACGAGCGTGAAGGGCACGTCGTAGCGGTCCTCGGCGTAGGCGACGGCTCCGGGTGGGGAGCCGATGCCGGAGCCGAGGTCGAGCAGCACGTAGTCGGGTGTCGCGTTGCCGGGCGTGCCGATCCAGGTGACGTCGTGATCCGTCGTCAGGTGCGTCATGAGTCCGATGTCGGTGTCGACGGTCGAGCCTGCAGGTAGGAGGCCGAGCACCCGCTCGGCCGAGTCCGCGCGGGCCGGTCGGTCGTACGTGTCGGGATCGGCGAGCGACGCGAGCGGTGAGCCCACTTGCATCGCGACCGTGAAGGCGAGGGCCACGACCGCTGCGAGGCGAAGCCGCGGGTGCCGGTCCATCGCGTCGATGGCCGCGACGGCGACGACCGCCATCAGCAGGATCGAGTAGTGGAAGTCGGTGCCCCAGTAGTACGGGTTGTCGACGGCGAAGCGCCACGCGAACGTGGGCAGCACCAGGAGGGCCCACGGCGACGCGAGTGCGGCGAAACCCGCGACGGCGAACGTCATCACGACCGTCAGCAGCTTGCGCCCCGGGCCGTCGAGCAGCGTCTCCAGCAGGCCGCGGTCGCCGCCCACCGAACCGGCGTAGGCGTAGGCGCCCTCGGGGTTGAACGCGGGGATGATCACGAGGATCACCAGCAGGAATCCGATGCCGCCGGCCAGCGCCAGACCCGCTCCGCGTCGTCGCTCACCCGCCAGCCAGAGCACGAGCCCGATGAGGACGACAGTGAGACCCAGGTCCTCCTTGACGAGCAGCAGCGGCAGCGACCACGCCACCACCCGCCCGAAATGACCCTCGACGTAGGCCGCGCCGGCGAGGGCGAGCAGCGGGGCCGCGAACGCCACCTCGTGGAAGTCCGCGTTCACCGCCGACTGCAGCCCGAACGACAGCCCGTACGCCAGCGCGATTCCCCCACCGGCCCACACCCCCAGCCGGCGCAGGCCCAGCGACGCGACCACGTACACCGAGACGGCGATCAGGGCGGCCTGGACGGCGAGCAGCGTCTGTGCCGCCGGGAACAGGCGGTACACGGGGGCGACGAGCGCTATCACCGGCGAGAAGTGGTCGCCGAGCAAGATGAAGCCGGGCCCCTTGATCGCGACGATCGGCGCGTCCAGATGGGCATACCCGCGGATCGCCTGCTCGAAGATGGCGTTGTCGTAGGACGTCGGCTCGAACCGGTCGAAGCGCGTCAACGACAACGTGGCGTAGCCGGCGCCGCACAGCACCGCCCAGGCGGCGGCCACTCGGCGAGCGCCGTTCATGGGCACCGCACGAGCGCCCATCACCCGTGCGTCAGGTTCTCGCCGGTCTCTGCGTCGAACACGTGAACGGCGTGACGGGGCACGACGATGCGGGCCGTCATGCCGGGACGCAGCCCCGAGCCCGCGGCCAGCTCGGCCACGAAGAAGTTCTGGAACAGGTCGAGGTCGAGGACGTCCTCGATGTCGGTGAGCATCTCCTCGACCTCCTCGTCGAGCTCGTACCCGAGGTAGACGAGCTGGGTCTTGGGTCGCCACTCGACGTCGTCGATCCGCGTCGTGAAGTCGACCCGGTCGCTCACGTCGCGTCCCTCGGGCGTGGTGGCGTCGAAGCAGAGCTCAGGACGGACACCCACAATGACGACCTCGCTCTCCCCGATGCGACGCCTGACCGAGTCGGCGAGGGCCATGCTGGCGAAGGGCAGGACCAGCTGGTCTCCGGACACCCGGCCCGGGACGAGGTTCATCGAAGGCGAACCGAGGAACCCGGCAACGAAGATGTCAGCCGGACGGTCGTAGAGCTCTCGCGGTGCACCGACCTGGTGCACGTAGCCCTGGTGCATGACGGCCACACGATCGGCGAGCGTCAGCGCCTCGCTCGCGTCGGACGTCGTGAAGACGGAGGTGCGGTTGCGGTCGGCCTGCCACTGGGTCGTGACGGAGCGGACGTGCGAGCGGACGCGGTCGTCCTGTGCGGTGAACGGCTCGTCGAACAGGTAGGCCAGGGCGTCACGAACGAGGGAGCGGCCGATGGCGACACGCTGGCGCTGACCGTCGTCGAGCTCGGACGGCTTGAGGTCGAGCAGGTGGCCGAGCGCCAGGAACTCCGCGACCTCCTCCACCCGGTCGTCGATCGCGTTCTCGTCGCGACCGCGGCGCAGACGAGCCGCGAAGGCGAGGTTGTCGTAGACGTCGAGGTGCGGATGCAGGGCGTAGTCGGCGAAGACGAGGGCGAGGTCGCGCTGACGCGGGCTGACGGCGTTGACGACCACGTCGTCGATCATCACGTCGCCGTCGGTGTGGTCGTCGAGGCCGACGAGCACCCGCATCAGCGCGGACTTGCCGGCGCCGGCCGGTCCGCAGACCGCCAGCCGCGTGCCCGACGGGACGGTCAGACTCACGTCGTCGAGAAGACGGCGTCCGTCGGCGGCGTCGAGACTGACGTGGCGGACCTCGATCTTGGTCATCAGTACGTCCTTCCCAGGAGTCGAATCGTCCGGCGGGGCAGGGCGAGCAGCACGAGCACAGCGGGGACCAGCCACAGCAGCCCGGTGGCCGCGACGGCGGCCGAGGGCTGATCGAGCTGGTCGGCGGCGAGCAGGAGGGTGGCGGGCAGCGTGCGCGACCCCTCGCTGGCCGTCAGGGTGGCGCCGATGACGGCGTCGTTGCAGGCCGCGATGAAGGTGATGAGGGCAACGGTGAGCACCGCCGGCGCGACGGAGGGAAGCACGAAGGCGCGGAACGCCTGCGCGCGAGTGGCGCCGTCGGCGCGCACCGAGTCGCGGAGGGTCCATGGGACGTCGCGCATCAGGGTGACGCTCAGCCAGAGCGCGAGCGGCAACGTGATCATCAGCGTGGGGACGACGAGCACGTAGCGGGAGCCGAAGATGCCGAACGTCCTCAGCTGGTCACCGAAGGGCCCGGCGAGCGCCACCACAGGGGCGAGCAGCACGGCCAGCACGAAGAAGTACATGAGGCGGCGTCCGCGCACCCGGCGACGCACCAGCGCGTAGGCGGCCGGCACCGCGAGCAGCAACGCCACCGCGGTGGCGATCAGTGCCACCACGGCGGACGTGGTCGCGGCCTGACGGATCGAGTCCGTGCCGATCACGTCGCCGAACACGGACCACCGGACGTCTTGGGGCAGCAACGACGAAGACGTGGCGGCGCCGGTCGACGTGGCGAGAGTGAACGTCCAGAGCAGGGGCAGGACGGTGAAGACCACCAGCATCTCCAGCCCGATGACGGCCCACACCGAGATCCGTCGACGCGAGTCGGCCAGCAGGACGCCCACGACACTGGTGAGCATCAGCACGATGGCGACCGCGAACCAGAGCCAGCGGTCACGGCCAGGCACGCGCAGGATCCCGTAGTTGGCGACGCCGAAACCGAGCACGAAAGCCGTGGCCGAGGCCACGACGCGGGACCGGATGGACGGTCTCACAGCACCCTCCTCACGCGCAGGAGCAGCATCAGCATGATGCCGAGGACGCCCGCGAGGGCGAGCAGCACGATCGACATCGCCGCACCGAGCCCGATCTCGAACGAGGTGAACGTGGTGTCCCAGAGCAGCAGCGGAGCCGTGCGGAGCCGCGGCAGCGAGGGCTCGGCCAGCAGCGGCCCCTCGAACGCCCGGAACGCGTCGAGCGAGCGGTAGACGACGGCCACGGCGATGGCCGGAGCGGCTGCCGGGAGCACGATCCTGGTGAGGCGCTGACGTCCGGTGGCCCCGTCGGCGACCGCGGCCTCCAGCAGCCCGGGCGTCACGCGCGACAGGCCGGCGAGCAGGATGAGCGTCGTGATGCCGGTGCCACGCCAGATCTCGCCGGCCGCGACCGAGGCGAGCGCCGCGACCTGACCGTCGCCGGAGTAGTGGAACCAGATCGGCGCGAAACCGGCCGTGACTCCCTCACGCCACACCAGCGCGACGACCGTGGCCATCAACGCGAACGGCACGAGTACCAGCACGCGCGTGTACGGGGCGATGAAGGTGATCCTCCGTAGGGCGGCCGCGAAGCCGGCCGCGAGCAGGAGCTG
Source organism: Aeromicrobium sp. (assembly GCA_051005615.1). GTDB lineage: Bacteria > Actinomycetota > Actinomycetes > Propionibacteriales > Nocardioidaceae > Aeromicrobium. The sequence continues at coordinate 38,185 of JBPCJE010000009.1, read as the reverse complement.
GACGACGACGACCGAGGCCACGAACACGAGCGTGAGGGCCACGGCCACCCACCACTCCGCGCTCGTGACGACCTCGAGGTAGTTGTTGGGTCCGACGAAGGCCGTGTCGTCAGGAGTGGTGAGCGACTCGGCGAACAGGGAGGCGTAGACCGCTCGGCCGAGCGGCCAGAGCGACACGGCGGCGAGGACGACGACGGCCGGTGCGACCAGCAGCCACCCACCGCGGACCGGACGTCGTCGCGCGTGTACGTGCGCGTGAGGGGTCATCGCAGACCACCCCCGACCAGATCGGCGACGGCGCGTTGCGACTCGTCGGGAGTCGTCGACGGACTCACGCTCGAGATCGGGGTCCAGGTGTCCCGCAAACCTGTCCGCACCCGGTGCCAGTAAGGGGTCGACGGCACGTTCACGCCCGAGCCCACGGCCTTCAGCGCGAGCTCGCTCGACGACAGGGCGCTCTTGACCTCGTCGACCTCGTAGGAGGCGGCCCGGGTCGAGCCGTGGCCCGATCCGATCATCATCTGCTGCTGCGACTCCGCCGAGGTCAGGCAGGCGACGGCTTCGAAGGCCAGCCCGGGGTCCGGAGCGTCCTTGGGCACCGCCAGGACGACACCGGACAACGGTGCGATGCTCTCGCCTTCAATCACCGGGTAGGCCACGGCGTTCATGTCGGACGAGATGGTGGTGAGAATCGGGTCGGTGACGACGGCGCTGCTCGCGAGGAGAAACCCGCCGCGTGGACCGGCGAACTCCGTGAGGGCGTCCGGCGACGGTCCGGGACCGATGCCGGCTCCGGCGTAGAACTGGACGATGCCGGCCGCGATCCGGCCGGCGTCCGTGGCGAGCCCGAGGGCGGGCTCGCGTCCGGCACCCTCGAGGAACGTGCCGCCCGCGCCGGCCACGAGCGCCCGCACCCAGTCGGCGAGGCCGTTGCCGTCGGTGTCGTCGATCTGGAGGGTCGTGCCGAGTCGCTCCGCGCCGGCCAGCAGATCGTCCCAGCTGACGGGCTTGGTGGTGTCGATGCCGGCCCGTTCGGCCGCGGTGCCGCGATACCAGAGAACTTGCGGGTCGAGCCACCACGGAGCCGCGACGAGCCGGCCGTCCAGGCTGGCCGCCTCCACCGCCTTCGGCAGCGCACCGCCGCTCACCTCCGCCTCCACGGCGGCCGGCACCGTGGCCAGATAGCCGGCACCGGCGATCTCGGCGGTCAGGGAGGTGTCGAGGCTGAGGATGTCGATCGAGTCGTCACCGGCGGCGAACCGGCGCACGATCTCGGTGCGTCGCTGGTCGATGCCGGGCGCGAGCTGCTCGATCTCGATGGTGTAGTCGCCAGCGGTGCTGCTGCACGCCTCGGCGATCGCGTCGGCGTCGACGCGGTCGGGCACCACCCACCAGTGCAGGACCCGCGGCGTCGCGGGGTCGGAGCCGACGCAGCCGGAGAGCGTCAACGCCACGAGGGCGAGCGCGCCGACGACTCCCCTCCTGTTCACGGGCGCAACTCTGCCACAGAGAAGGGAGCGTGCCTGCGCTGTTGGCGAACCTCAGAGAGTCACGTCTTCGAGCATTTCGGTGACGAGTGCGGCCACCGGCGAGCGCTCGGAGCGGGTGAGGGTGACGTGTGCGAACAGGGGGTGCCCCTTGAGCTTCTCGACCACGGCGACGACACCGTCGTGCCGCCCGACCCGCAGGTTGTCGCGCTGCGCGACGTCGTGCGTGAGGACGACCTTCGAGTTGGCGCCGATGCGTGACAGCACGGTCAGCAGGACGTTGCGCTCGAGCGACTGGGCCTCGTCGACGATGACGAACGAGTCGTGCAGCGAGCGCCCACGGATGTGGGTGAGCGGCAGCACCTCGAGCATGCCGCGGTCGAGGATCTCCTCGACGACCGGCGACGACGTGACGGCGCCGAGGGTGTCGAAGACGGCCTGCGCCCACGGGCCCATCTTCTCGGACTCGCTGCCCGGGAGGTAGCCGAGCTCCTGGCCGCCGACGGCGTACAGCGGGCGGAACACCACGACCTTCTTGTGCTGGCTGCGTTCCATCACGGCCTCGAGGCCGGCACAGATGGCCAGCGCCGACTTGCCGGTGCCGGCGCGGCCGCCGAGCGAGACGATGCCGACCTCGGGGTCGAGCAGGAGGTCGAGGGCCACGCGCTGCTCGGCGGAGCGCCCGTGGATGCCGAAGGCGTCGCGGTCGCCGCGCACCAGCTGGACGTGCTTGTCGGGCGTCACGCGCCCGAGCCCGCTGCCCTTGTCGGAGACGAGCACCAGCCCGGTGTGGCAGGGCAGGTCACGCGCCTCCGGGAGATCGATCTCGCCGGCCTCGTAGAGGGTGTCGAGGTCGGCGCTGTCGACGTCGATCTCCTTCATCCCGGTCCAGCCGGACTCCAGCGCGAGCTCCGCGCGGTACTCCTCTGCCGCGAGGCCGACGGCGGACGCCTTGACCCGCATCGGCAGGTCCTTGGACACGAGCGTGACGTCGTGCCCCTCGTTGGCGAGGTTGCGCGCCACCGACAGGATGCGCGTGTCGTTGTCGCCCAGTCGGAATCCCGCCGGGAGCGACGCGGGATCGGTGTGGTTCAGCTCGACCCGGATGGTGCCGCCCTCGTCGCCGATCGGGAGCGGGGCGTCGAGGGTGCCGTGCTGCACGCGCAGGTCGTCGAGGAATCGCAGCGCCGTCCGCGCGAAGTAGCCGAGCTCAGGATGGTGCCGCTTCCCCTCCAGCTCCGTGATCACGACCACCGGGATGACGACCTCGTGCTCGTGGAACCGGCTGACCGACGCCGGGTCGGCCAGGAGGACGCTGGTGTCCAGGACGAACGTGTGGTGCCTGCTCGCGCTCTTCTTCACAGCCACTGCTGTCTCCTCGGTGAACCCGCGCGCGCCCTGCGCCGGCCCTTAGTCGTCGGTGCGAGTGGGGCGGCCGGGCTCAGGGGCGAGCATCAACACACCTCGACGCTACGTCCGGCGCGAGGACCAACCGCGGATCGACACGCGGGCGAGGGCGCGCGACTCAGGTGCCGAACCGGCGCTCGCGGGAGGCGTACGAGCGCATGGCGCGCAGCAGGTCGACGCGCCGGAACGCCGGCCACAGGGCGTCGCAGAAGTAGAACTCCGAATGGACGCTCTGCCACAACAGGAAGCCCGAGAGCCGCTGCTCCCCCGACGTGCGAATGACGAGGTCGGGATCGGGCTGGCCCTTGGTGTAGAGGTGCTCGGCGATGTGGTCGACCTCGAGGGTGCGGGCGACCTGCTCGAGGTCGCACCCGGCCGCCGCCTTCTCGAGCAGCAGCGACCGGATGGCGTCGGTGAGCTCCTGCCGGCCTCCGTAGCCGACGCAGATGTTCACCTGCATGCCGTCGATGCCGGCCGTGCCGTCGGCCGCACCCTTGAGCCGGCCGGACGACTCAGGAGGCAGCAGGTCGAGGCTGCCCATCAGCGTCAGTCGCCAGCGACCGTCGGCGGCGAGGCGGTCGACGAGAATTTCGACGGCGTCGAGGATGCTGGCGAGCTCGGCGGCCGGGCGCTGCAGGTTGTCGGTGGACAGCACCCAGAACGTCACCGTGCCGACCCCGAGCTCGTGGCACCAGTCGAGGAACTCATCGACCTTGGCGGCTCCTGCCTGGTAACCGCTCTCGAGGTCCGTGCGAGTGCCCTTGGCCCACCGGCGGTTGCCGTCGATGATCGCCCCCACGTGCCGCGGAAGCTTGTCGGCGTCGAGGCTACGCAGCAGCCGGCGCTCGTAGGCACCGTAGAGGACGTCGCTGACGTTCATGCCGCTAATCTCATCACATGACGAACCACGGCCCCGAGACGCTGAGGGAGGAGGCGTCCGAGGCCATCCGCGACACCGTCAGCGACGTCAAGCCGAAGCTCCGAGGGTGGCTCCATGCCGCCACCTGGCCGCTCGCGTTCGTGTCGTTCCTGGTGCTGCTCGTCCTCTCCGACAACGTCCTCGTGCGCGCCGGCGCAGCCGTGTTCATGTTCAGCGCGTTGGCTCTGTTCGGCGTCAGCGCGGTCTATCACGCCGGACGTTGGAGCGAACGCTCCCTCGTCATCTGGAAGCGCGTCGACCACGCGACGATCTTCGTGCTCATCGCCGGCTCCTACACGCCGTTCTCGCTGCTGCTCCTGACGCCGTCGCACGCCACCATCCTGCTCTCGGTCGTGTGGGGTGGAGCACTCCTCGGCGCGGCCTCCCGCATCTTCTGGGTCGGTGCGCCGCGGTGGCTCTACGTGCCCCTGTACATCCTGCTCGGCTGGGCCGCGGTGTTCTACTTCCCGGAGTTCGGGCGCGAGGCATCCACGCCCGTGCTGGTGCTCCTGATCGTCGGCGGCGGGCTCTACACGCTCGGCGCGTTCGTCTACGGCTTCAAGTGGCCCGACCCGTGGCCCACCTGGTACGGCTTCCACGAGGTGTTCCACACGCTCACGATCGCGGCGTTCGTGGTGCACTACATCGGCGTCAGCTTCCTCGCCTACTCGCGCTGACCGTAGCCCGCGAGAGTAACTCTCGTTTACGGTGATGCCCCCCTCACGATCTCGGAGTCCACGTGCGCGCTCATTCGTCCCGACTGGCTGCCCTTCTGACGTTCGTCGCGCTCCTGCTCACCGGGCTGCCCGGTGCGGCGTCCGCCGAGACCGACGAACCACTGCCGGTGCCGTACCGGTTCCTCTCGGCGGCGGTGCTCGCCGGGCTGCAGATCGATGCCGACCCACCCGGCACCAACGACTGGGACTGCGAGCCCAGCGCAGCACATCCCGAACCGGTCGTCCTGGTGCACGGCCTCACCGGCAACAAGGCCACCAACTGGCAGACGTACGGCCCGCTGCTCCACAACGAGGGATACTGCGTCTTCGCCGTCACGTACGGCACCTCGGGCCTGGCGCCGGCGCAGTACAGGAACGTCTTCGGCGGGCTCACCGCGATGGAGGAGAGCGCCGTTGAGGTGAAGGAGTTCGTGGCGAAGGTCCTCGACAGCACTGGCGCCCGGAAGGTCGACATCCTGGGTCACTCCGAGGGCACGGTGGTGCCCAACTACTACGCGAAGTTCCTCGGCGGCGGCCAGTTCATCGACGATTACGTCTCGATAGCGCCGCTCTGGCACGGCACCAATCCCGCCGGGCTGGCCACTCTGAGCACCCTCGGCACACCGTTCGGCTTCACGCCGGCGATCAGCCAGCTCTTCCAGCCGTTCTTCGCCTCGGGGCCGCAGCTCCTGGCCGGCTCCGACTTCATGAACAACCTCCGGTCCGGTGGCACGCCGGCTGTTCCGGGCATCACGTACACGAACCTCGTCACCCAGTACGACGAGCTGGTGGTCCCCTACAGGAGCGGCATCGAGCCCGGCATGACGAACATCGTCGTGCAGAAGGTGTGCGCGCTGGACCTCGCCGAGCACCTCGCCATCGTCGCCGACCCGATCACGGCGCAGCTGGTCCTCAACGCCCTCGACCCGTCGACCGCGAAGAAGCCGCGATGCCGCGCCGTCCTGCCGTTCGAGGGCGTGGTGCTCTGACGCGCGAATCGCCTGCGGCGACGGCGACGCGCACGTAGCATCAGCGCATGCACGGTGAGGTGGGCATCGTCTGCCGACAGTGCGGCCACGAGAACCCCGACGGGTCCCGCTTCTGCGGACTCTGCGGTGAGACGCTCGCGGCCGAGACGACGTGTTCCGGCTGCGGCGAGATCGTTCCTCCCGGCTCCAAGTTCTGCAACCACTGCGGCACACCCGTCGGCGCACCCGTGCAACCCGTTCTCGCGATCCCCGAGGACCTCGCCTGGAAGATCGACGCCGGACGCGAGTCGCTGGAGGGCGAGCGCAAGCAGATCACCGTCCTGTTCGCCGACGTGCGTGGCTCGATGGACCTGGCCGAGCGGCTCGACCCGGAGTCGTGGCGCGAGCTGATGAGCCGTTTCTTCCAGGTGCTCGCCGACGCCGTGCACCGCGCCGACGGGACGGTCGACAAGTTCACCGGCGACGGGATCATGGCGCTGTTCGGAGCCCCGATCGCCCGCGAGGACCATGCCCAGTGCGCCTGCCGGGCCGCCCTGGAGATGATCGACGGCGTCGCGGCCCTTGCCACCGAGGTCAGCGCCGAGGGGATCGACCTCGCTGTCCGGATCGGCATCAATTCCGGCGAGGTCGTCGTCGGGTCGATCGGCGACGAGGGCGAGATGGAGTACACCGCCATCGGGCACACCGTCGGCCTGGCGCAGCGGATGGAGACGGCCGCCGAGACGGGCACGGCATACCTCACGGCGCGGACGGCAGCACTCGCCGAGGGTTTCTTCGAGCTGAGCGATCTCGGCGAGCGGGAGATCAAGGGAGCGAGCGAGCCGATCAAGGTCTTCCGACTCGAGGGTGCCGGCACAGCCCACGGCCACCTCGACGTGTCGCGCTCCCGAGGACTCTCGGGCTTCGTCGGACGCTCGGACGAGGTGGCCGAGCTCCAGGCTGCTTTCGCGCGATCGCTGGGAGGTTCCGGAGAGGTGATCGGTGTCGTCGCACCCGCTGGCGTCGGCAAGAGTCGTCTCTGCCAGGAGTTCGCCGACCAGTGCCGCGAGCGTGGGATCCGCGTCTACGAGGCGCAGTGCGAGGCCCACACCCGCGAGATCCCGCTCGTCCCCGTGTTACACCTACTCCGGTCCCGCTTCGGTATCGCGGCCGGCGATACCGTCACCGAGGCCCGGAGCAAGATCTTGTCGGAGCTGCTGGCCCTCGGGTCCGACTTCGGCACCGCCGAGGAGCTCGAGCTGGTCTACGACTTCCTCGGGGTCCGGGACGCGGACGCACCGGAGATCCCGATGAAGGGCGACGCTCGGAACCGGCGCCTGCGCGACCTCGTCCGCAGGCTCGTCCAGGTGACGAACCGGGAGCCGAGCGTCGTCTTGGTCGAGGACCTGCAATGGATCGATGCGGCCAGCGCCCTCTTCCTGGAGACGCTCGTGGAGGCCATCCCAGCCAGCGGTGGGCTCGTCGTGGCGACCTTCCGGCCCGAGTACCGGGCAAGCTGGATGTCAGGTTCGCACTACCGCCAGGTCCCCCTCACGACCCTGCCGCAGGATGCGCTCGAGGACCTGCTGGGCGAGCTGCTCGGCCCCGACCGATCGTTGGATGGTCTCGGCGAGCTGATCGCCGAGCGCACCGGAGGCAACCCCCTGTACGTCGAGGAGATCGTCCGGGAGCTGGACGAGTCCGGCACGTTGGCTGGCGAACGGGGCGACTACCGAATGGCTCGGGAGATCGACGAGCTGCCGGTGCCACCGACCGTCCAGGCCATTCTGGCCGCTCGCATCGATCGGCTCCCACCGCACGCCAAGGTGACCTTGCAGACGGCCGCGGCAATCGGGTCCGAGAGCAGCCGGGGGCTTCTGAGCCAGGTCGTCGACCTCGACGACGACGCACTCGACGGGGCCATCCGGGCTCTGATCGAGACCGAGTTCCTGCACGTCACCGCCCTCTACCCAGAGCAGATCCTCGCGTTCCGCCACCCCCTGACCCAGGAGGTCGCCTACGGCTCACAGCTCGCCCAGGCACGCGCCCGCGCGCATAACGCGGTGGCGATGGGCCTACAGGCCACCGACCCCGAACGCGTCGACGAGAACGCCGGCCTGATCGCCCAGCACTTCGAGCGCGCCGGCGACGCCATGCAGGCCGCCCAATGGCACCTGCGGGCGATCGGTTGGGCCGGCCTGCGCGACCCCATGGCCTCCATCCGCCACGCTCTTCAGATCGTCGACCTCGATGCGGGACTGCCGGGCGATCCCGACGGCGACGCGATGCGTCTCACCGCCCGGCTGTACGTGGCGACCATGGGATGGCGGGTGGGCGCGGACACGACGACGATCCGACGGGCCTACGACGAAGGTGTCGTCATCGCCACGCGCATCGGCAACGACACGTTCCTCACCCTCCTGCATGCCGCCTTCGCCGCCTGCCCGGTCACGTGCGAAGGTCGCCTCGCCGAAGGTCTCGAGATCGCCATGGAGGCGGTCCGGCTCGCCGACGCCGGCGGTGACCCGGGCCTGCGCGCTCTGACCAAGACGTTCCCGGCCTACTGCCTGTGGCAGCAGGGCCGTGCGGCGGAGATGATCGCCATGTGCGAGGAGATCCTCGACCTCACGGTCGACGACCCGCAGATCCCCTTCGCCGAGCTGGTGGCCAGTCCGCGTGCTTGGGCCTTCATCGCCCGCTCGGTCGGCCTCGTCTCCCTGGGCCGGAGCGAGGAGGCGCACGAGAGCATCGAGCATGGGCTCGCGCTGGCCGAGACCGACGAGGAGACCCTCGGGTGGGCCCACATGTTCGCCGCGATGTTCCACATCCTCGACGAGGCGATCGAACTGGACGAGCTCTTCGAACATGTGCGGATCGCCTGGGAGATCGCCGAACGCCTCGGTGATGCCTTCTCGCGGACATGGGCACGGTTCTGGATCGCCTACGCGACTTTGCAACGTGGCGAGACCGAGGCGGCCATCGACGCTTTCACACGAGGACTCACAGCGATACGCGAGAGCGGATCCGGGCGCGAGTCGGAGTCCTGGTTCCGCAATGGCCTGGCGATGGCGACCGTGGCATCCGGGCGGATCGACGAAGGCATCGACACCGCCCGTCAGGCGCTCACGGTCGCCGAGAGTCAAGGCGTCGCTGCGGGGATGGTGCTTTCACGGGTGCTGCTCGCCGAGTGGCTGCTGGATCGCGGCGGGGCCACGGACGTCGACGAAGCCACCGAGCACCTCCGGTTGGCGCACGACTTCGCCGCGGAGCACGCTCACGTTCCTCACCTGACGCGCATCGCGGCGTTGCGCGACCGTCTGCCCGCGACGGCCTGACACTCCTCAGACCAGCCCTGCCGGATCGGTGACCGGCATCTGACAGACGAAGTCACGGCACACGTAGGCGGCCGCGTGGCCGTCGACCTCGGTACGTCCCTCGAACAGTGCCAGCGGTGTGCCCGCCTCGCCGGCGACCACCACGGCGCCCGGTGCGGTGAGCCGGAGAGCGGCGCGGTGCAGATCGTCCCGCTCCGGGCGCGGCCCCACGACAGCGACCTCGGCAGGACCGTCCACCATCGCCTCGGCCGCGGCCAGGCTCCAGCCGGCAAACCGCGGAACCTGACGCGCGATCGTGGAGGCCGACACGAGGCCGGCCCCGGCCGCGTCCCGATACCGGTGCTCGCCGGTGACGGCGGCGAAGGCCACGAGCGCCGTGACCGCTGACGACGTGCCGGACGGGTAGGCGTTGTCCGAGACGTCCCGGGGCCGCACGAGCAGGGCCTCGGCATCGTCCGCGGTGTCGAAGAAGCCGCCGCCCGGGTCCGCGAAACGCTCGATCACGCCGTCGAGCAGCACCCTGGCACGGTCGAGCCAGACCGGGTCGCCGGTGATGCCGAGCACGGCGATGAACGCCTCGGCCACGCAACCGTGGTCCTCCAGGACTGCGCCATGCCGGCCGGCAACGCCGTCACGCGAGGCCCGCACGAAGCCCGGCTTCTCTCCAGCGTGATGGGTCTCGACGAGCAACGTCGCGGCGGCGAAGGCTGCCTCGCCGAGGTCAGGATCGTCGAGCAGCACGGACGCCTCGGCGAGCGCCGTGATCGCCAGTCCGTTCCACGCGGCCACGATCTTGTCGTCGCGCGCCGGGTGGGTGCGCTCGGCACGCGACGCGAGCAGGCGTGCGCGGACGTCCGCCCAGCGATCAGCGTCGTCGGGATCCTCGAGCAGCTGCAGCGTCGAGAAGCCGCGTTCAAAGGTTCCTGTACTCGTGACTCCACAGTGCGTCGCCGCCCAAGCTCCGTCCAGTGGACCAAGCGCCCGCATGAGCTGATTCGGGTTCCAGACGTAGAACGTGCCCTCGTGGCCGTCGCTGTCGGCGTCGAGGGCGGACGCGAAACCGCCCTCGTCGGTGCCGAGCTCGTCGACGATGAATCGGGCCGTCTCACGGGCCACCCGCTCGGCCAACGGCGAATCGGTTGCGCGCCAGAGGTGGAGATAGATGCGCAGCAGCTGGGCGTTGTCGTAGAGCATCTTCTCGAAGTGCGGGACACGCCAGAAGCGGTCGACGCCGTAGCGGGCGAAGCCGCCGCCGAGCTGGTCGTACAGGCCGCCGCGCGCCATCGCGTCGCACGTCGTGGCCACCATGTCCAGCGAGCGGGCGTCTCCGGTGCGCGCGTGCTGACGCAGGAGGAACTCCAGCGCCATCGACGGCGGGAACTTGGGACTGGCCCCGAACCCGCCCGCCTGATCGTCGTGCTGCGTCGAGAGCGCGGCCGCCGCGGCGTCGAGGTCGTCGGCGCTGAGCGCATCACCGCCGTGGTCGACCTCCTGCCGCAGGTGATCGATGACGTCGGCGCTGACCGCGCTCACCTCGTCGCGTCGGTTCTTCCACGCATCCGCCAGCGCCTGCAGCACCTGCGTGAACCCCGGCATCCCCTGACGCGGTTCGGGCGGGAAGTAGGTGCCGGCGAAGAACGGTTCCCCGTCCGGCGTCAGGATGCAGGTCATCGGCCATCCGCCCTGGCCCGTCATGGCCTGCGTGGCACGCATGTAGACGGCGTCGATGTCGGGGCGTTCCTCGCGGTCGACCTTGATGTTGACGAAGTGGTCGTTCATGAAGGTCGCCGTGGCCGCGTCCTCGAACGACTCGTGCGCCATCACGTGGCACCAGTGGCAGGCCGCGTAGCCCACGCTGAGGAGGATCGGCCGGTCGAGCTCCTTGGCCACGGCCAGCGCCTCCTCGCCCCACTCCCACCAGTCGACGGGGTTGTCGGCGTGCTGGACGAGGTAGGGGCTGGTCGAGTCGACGAGTCGGTTGGCCATGGCCTCAAACGTAGTGGCCGGGCCGAAAGGCGCGCGTCGGTCAGTAAGCGTCGGCCGCGGGAAGACCGATCGAGGTGAGATACCACCCGGCCGAGGTCAGGACCACCACGACGAAGGCCGTGAACAGCGCTCCACCCGCGACCGGGAGGAGCCAGCCGGGCGTGGCACGGCTCCGCACGGTGAACACCTTCGTGACGAACGCGCCATAGGCCACGCAGCCCGCGAGGGAATGGATGACGACGCGGGTGTCGGTCGTCTGGAACCCGAGCGACCACAGGCAGTGGTACGCGACCGGAAGACTGACGAGCACGAGCAGGATGCCCGCGACCCGGTGGCCGGTGCCGAGCCACGACGGGGCGGCCAGCGGGAGCTTGCCGTACATCCACAGCGCTCCGACGAGCTGGCCCACGGCCAGGACTCCGACGGTGGTCGCGAACCACACCTTCATCGCGATCATCGAGTCGAAGCCGAAGGTGGAGATCGCCTCGAACGTCGGATCATGTGTTCGGCCGTAGACGCCGAGGACGATGCTGACGGCAGCGCCGGCAGCGATCGCCGCGATCGTCACCGCGGGTCTCCTCGTGCCCTGCATCTCGCGATCATGGCACCCGAACCGGGTGGTCGGGAAGACTGCACGTATGGAGATTCGTGACGCCCGCGCCAACGACTGGCCCGGCATCTGGGCGATCGTCACCGAAGTGCTGGCCGAAGGGGATGCCTACACCTACGACCCGGACATGACCGAGACCGAGGCACGGGCCAAGTGGCTCGCGCCCTCACCGTGGAGCACCACGGTTGCCGTCGAGGCGGGGCGAGTGCTGGGCGCCGCGACCGTGGGTCCGAACCAGGCCGGTCCGGGCTCGCACGTCTGCAACGCCAACTTCGTCGTGGGGCGGGAGTCACGCGGGCTCGGGGTCGGGACCGCCCTGGTCGAGGGCACGATCGCACGAGCGCGCGCCGACGGTTACGTCGGGATGCAGTTCAACGCCGTCGTCGAGGCGAACCCCGCCGTGGCGATGTACCTGCGGCTGGGCTTCGAGATCATCGGCACGGTTCCCGGTGCCTTCATCCACCCGCAGCGCGGGCCGGTCGGCCTGCACGTGATGTACCTGGTCCTGTGAGCATCCGGCCCCGAAAAGCGTCCTCGTGCACCGAATCCCATCGCCGGAACGGTGCAGAAGGGCGCAAATCTGGACCCGGAACCTACGGCGTCGGGTCGTCCTCGTCGCCGGGCCACGGTTCGCGGGCGCGGCGGGAGTGCTTGACGAACGAACGCATCAGGATGGCCGTCGCCACGATCAGCAGGAACACGACCAGCATGGCGAGCCAACCGGGCCTGACGTTCTCGGGTGTGAGGGGGACGTCGGCCGCAGCGAAGGCGAGCAGGAGATCGTGCATGGCTCCAGCCTAGGCGGTGACCCCGGACCACCACGATTCGGTCGATCCTGGCCCGTTCGCCGCCCGACTTCGGGCGAATGTCGACCGAATCGTGGTGGGCTACCGCAACCCGGCGAAGAGGTCGTCCTCGGGGATCGACGTCTCCACGTGGCTCGTGACGAGCTGGTAGTCCTCGGTCGGCCAGGCCTCGGCCTGCACCTCGCGGGGGATCGCGAAGAACCAGCCGTCCGGGTCGATCTGGGTGGCGTGCGCGAGCAGTGCCTCGTCGCGCACGTGGAAGTACTCGGCGCACTCGACGCGGGTGGTGAGCCGCGCTTCGTCCTCGGGCTTTCGCTCCCAGTCCTTGAACCGCTCGGCGTACGGGTTGGTGAGGCCGTGTCGCTCGGCCGCCGCACCGATCGCCTCCATGCGGGCATAGCTCCAGCCGAGGTGGTAGTACAGCTTCGCGACCTGCCACGGCTCGCCGGCATCCGGGTACCGCTCCGGATCAGCGGCCGCCTCGAACGCGTACACGCTCACCTCGTGGCACTTGATGTGGTCGGGGTGCGGGTAGCCGCCGTTCTCGTCGTACGTCGTGAGCACGTGCGGACGGAAGGAACGGATGAGGCGGACCAGCGGCTCCGCGGCCGCATCGATCGGCACCAGCGCAAAACAGCCCTCGGGCAGTGGAGGCTTGGGGTCGCCCTCGGGCCAGCCCGAGTCGACGAAGCCGAGCCAGTCCTGTCGTATGCCGAGAATGTCGCGCGCCCGCGCCATCTCGTCACGGCGGATCTCGGTGATCAGTGCGGGATTGTCGATGATGCCCGGGTGGTCGAAGCTCGGGTTGAGCACGTCGCCGCGCTCACCACCGGTGCACGTGGCCACGTGGACGTCGACCCCCTCGGCGACATACCTGGCGGTGGAGGCCGCGCCCTTGCTCGACTCGTCGTCGGGATGGGCGTGCACGTGCATGAGCCTGAGCTGTTCTGACAGGGGTTGTTCAGCCATCTTTCCATCCTGTCACTGCGCACAATGACGACCGTGGTCGGATGTGAGTCGCGGCAAGCCGCGCCATGATGAGGCCATGCCATCGCCCGAAGCGGTGCTCGTCACGGGCGCCTCCACCGGCATCGGCCGGGCCATCGTCGAACGTCTCGCCCGAGGTGGCACTCACGTGTTCGCCGCCGTGCGCGACCTGTCCACCGTGGACGAACACCCCCGCCTCACCCCCGTCCGCCTCGATGTCACGTCGGACCAGGAGGCCCGTGAGGCCGCCGACACCGTCCGCGACGCCCTCGGCTCCATGCGGCTGCGTGGTGTCGTCAACAACGCCGGCATCGGCATCGGAGGTCCGCTGGAGTTCGTCGACCTCGACGAGGTGCGCCGTCAGTTCGAGGTCAATCTGGTCGGGCAGATCGCCGTGGTCCAGGCCTTCCTGCCCATCCTGCGCGAACGAGGCCCGTCGGACCCACGGATCCTGTTCACCAGCTCGATCGGCGGCCGGGTGGCTTCACCGTTCATCGGGCCATACGCCGCGTCCAAGCACGCGCTCAACGGCATGGCCGAGTCGCTGCGCCGCGAGCTGTTGCCGTGGGGGTTTCGGGTCTCGGTGCTCGCTCCGGCCACCGTGAACACTCCCATCTGGGAGAAGGCGAGAAGCGAGGTCGTGGAGGTCATCGACGGCCTTCCACCCCGCGGCGTCGAGCTCTACGGCGACGCGATCCGATCGATGCAGAGCATCGTCGCCGGTGCCAACGACGCCGGCATCGAGCCGTCCGTGGTCGCCGGCGCCGCTCACCATGCCCTGTTCGCGCGCCGCCCGAAGGCCGAGTACCTGATCGGACGCGAGGCCAAGATGATGGCCACCGCGTCCAACCTGGTCCCCTACCGGGCCTTCGACAGGCTCGTGCTCCGCTACATGCGCAACGCGTGACGTGAGTCAGCAACCCTCGACGACCGGGTAGATGTGGTCGGCGAGAGTCCGTGTGCCTCCTTGTGCACGATGGCCGCGGCCTCGGCGTCAGGCGCCTCGACGAGGCAGAACATCTTGCCGTCGGTCCCGGCGACCCAGCACGACTGGTAGTTGACGCCGTGCTTGCCCTGGGTCTTGAGATCCTCCTGGTGGGCGGCGGCCACGTCAGCGGCCGTTGCACCCTCGGGGAGCTCGTCGTGAACGTCCATGAAGGGTGGCATCGTCCTTCTTCTTCCAGCGGTTTCATCTGACACACCGATGGTCTTGCCGGGTTCCGCCGTTGGCCATGACCGCTCCCCCGCCACTCCTGATCGGGACGCCACGGAGGTACCGTCCGACGCCTTCGGCCAGCTCCGCATCCGCGGCGCGATCTTCCTGACCGAGGCTCTACTCGGAGAGCTGGGCCTACGACTCCATCCCCACCGAAGACATCGCCGCGCTTCCTCATCCCCGACGCCAAGCGCGTCATCGACTTCCACGTCATCGCGGCCGGCCGGTGCTGGGTCGCGACCGAGGACGGCGAGAAGCACTGGGCCAGGACGGGAGACGTGATCGTGCTGCCGTACGGCGACCGCCATCGGATGGGTGGCTCCGCGGACGCCTCCGTCCTGGCCGCGGCCGCCACCCTGGTCGCAGATCCACCGTGGGACCGGATGCCGGTCATCGAGTACGGCGAGGGCGGCGCGAGAACGCACGTGATCTGCGGACATCTCCTCTGCGACGACCCGCTGTTCGATCCGCGAATGCGCGCGCTGCCTCCGGTGTTCGTGATCAGCCCCACCGGTGCGGCTCGCACGTGGGTCAGGGCCAGCATCGAGTACGCCATGCATCAGACGACGCTGGTCGGCGAGGATCGTTTCGAGGTGCCGCCGCAGGTCCCGCAGATGCTCCTCACCGAGGTCCTCAAGGTGCATCTGGCCAGTGCCCCGGCCTCCGAGCAGGGTTTCGTGGCGGCGTTGCGTGATCCCGTCGTGGGTCCCGCCATGGCGCTGATCCACGAGACCCCGGGACGCAAGTGGACCGTCGCCGACCTGGCTGCGGGAGTGAACGTGTCTGTCTCCCTCCTGGACGACGGTTCCGCGGCGTGCTCGGGGTGCCGCCCATCCGCTACGTGACCGGGTGGCGGATGCATGTCGCCCAGGACCTGCTCACCTCGACCGACCTCGGCGTCGGCTCCATCGCGCATCGGGTCGGCTATGAGTCCGAGAGGCGTTCAGCCGCGCCTTCAAGCGGGCGCACGGCGAGGCGCCGAGCATCTGGCGCGCCTGAGAGACTGGGCGGCGTGACCGATCTGTCCGACCGTTACGGCACTCAGGGGCGCCCGCGCTGGCTGTGGCCGGTCGTCGCCGCCATCGGCGTCACGCTCGGCGTCGCCTGGGCGGCATGGGTCGCGTTCCAGCCGCGGCCGGTCACGGCCGAGCTCTACGGCTATGAGGTCATGGACGACAACCGTGTCAACGTCACGCTCAACGTCCACCGGCCCGAACCGCTGCCCGTCAGGTGCACCGTCTACGCACAGTCGCAGGACCACGCGATCGTGGGTGAGAAGACCGTCACGGTGCCCGCCGGCGACCGCGAGACGACGCGCGTGAGCATCGCGCTGCTGACCGAGCGACGAGCCGTCACGGGCGTGCTGCGCAGGTGTGAATCCTTGGATTGAGTGCTAATCTCGGTGTCTCACCCCGGGCAGATGCCTGGGGTGCCGCACGTAGAGGAGTGAGCTTCATGACTCAGCCCACTGAGACCGACACCATCTGGGTGACTCAGGAGGCTTTCGAGCGCCTGCAGGAGGAGCTCGAGCACCTCAAGACCGACGTGCGCGCCGACATCACCGCCAAGATCGCCGCCGCCCGCGACGAGGGCGACCTCAAGGAGAACGGCGGCTACCACGCCGCCCGCGAGGAGCAGGGCAAGACCGAGGCCCGCATTCGTCAGCTCGAGGAGCTGCTGCGCCTCTCCGAGGTCGGCGACAAGCCCGCCGACGACGGACTCGTCGAGGCCGGCATGAAGGTCACGATCCGATTCGCGGGCGACACCGACACCGAGACGTTCCTGCTCGGCTCGCGGGAGCTGCTGAGCATGGACAGCGCGGTCGACCTCGACGTCTACTCCCCCACCTCCCCCCTGGGTGCGGCGATCCTCGACAAGAAGGTCGGCGACGAGGCGTCCTACGTGGCCCCCACCGGCTCGACCATCACGGTCGAGATCGTCGACGCCAAGCCGTTCTGACGACCGTCACCTCCGAATCGGGGGCAGGTCCCACTCGTCGTCGGGCATCCTGAGGATCGCGACGGCCACAGCCGCGAAGGCCACACCGTTCGCCGACCAGGCCAAGAGATCCAGGGTCGGGCTGCCGAGCACCACGAGCGCGACGAAGTGCAGCGGCTGCGCCACGATGGTCGCGATCGCAGCCCAGACGGGCACGGCCCGGGCTCGGAGCAGTGCGATCCCGAGCAGCACCGTGCCGATGACGTGACCCAGCACGAACACCGCGACGGCGATGTCTGACGTCGGATGGATCGTTCCCGCGAGCCGGCCCAGCATCGAGGCGTCCAGTCCTGCATTCGCTCCGGTCCACAGCACGAGATCGCTGCCGAGCATGTAGATCAGCGCGAGGTATCCGGGAACCACCAGAACCAGGGCCGCGGCCGTCGTTCTCGGCGCCCGCCGACGGGTCAGCCGACCCACGGCCAGGACACCCGGGAGCAACGTGAAGGCTGCGATCAGACCCAGCCAGAGCACCGCCGACTGGCGACCGTCGGCCATCAGGACGTCGGCGGCCGTCTCGCGAGGCGTCGACGCGTTGAAGTACGGCAAGACGTAGCGAAGACCAGCCACCGCGAAGGGGCCGATCGGCAGGATGACGGCGGCGAGCAGACGGGAAGCGTGACGGAGGTCGACGCCTTCCGCGAGGCCGGACTGAGCGCGATTGGACATGAGACCTCCAGGTGAGCTGGTTGCACCTGAAGCCTCGCGTCGACCCCATCTCGGGGGATGGGTCGCCGATCCCGAATGCGGGGGGACGAACTCCCGAGTCCACCGGGAGCGCGTTCCCGGCTAGATGACGGCGTGACCGATCTCGAGCAGACGACGCCTGACCTCGGCTCGGTGATCGGGTCCGCGGGTCGCGCCCTCGATCGCGACGTCCACCTCGCGCACGCCGATCCCTTCCTCTGACCGGTCGTGCGTGACGTTGATGACGTTGACCTGCAGGTTCGCGAGGTCGGTCAGGAGGCGCATCAACCCTCCGGGCCGGTCGGAGATCCGCACCCGCAGGTGGATGAAGCGACCGGCGGCCACAAGACCGTGCCGGATGACGTCGAGCAGCAGCAGCGCGTCGATGTTGCCGCCGGACAGCACCGAGACGACCGGTCCCTGGAACTGGCCCGGGCGGTCGAGCAGGGCAGCCACGCCGGCGGCGCCGGAAGGCTCGACGAGCATCTTGCCGCGCTCGAGCAGGCCGAGGAGTGCCTGACTCATCGACTCCTCGCTCACGGTGATGACGCCGTCGAGCTGGGTCGAGACGATCCCGAACGGGATGTCGCCAGGTCTCGCGACCGCGATGCCGTCGGCCATCGTCGGACCCATGACAGCCGTGAGCGGATGCCCTTCGGCGAGTGAGCCGGGATAGGCCGCTGCGTCCTCGGCCTGGACCCCCACGATGTGCACGTGTGGATGTTGCTCGCGCAGCAGCGCTATGCCCGCCGCGAGTCCGCCGCCGCCCAAGGGCACGACGATGGTCTGGACGTCAGGAACCTGCTCGACGATCTCGAGCCCCACGGTGCCCTGGCCGGCGACGATGTCGGGGTGGTCGAACGGATGGATGAGCACGGCCCCGGTGCGGTCGGAGAACTCCTGCGCGGCCACGAGCGCTTCCGTGACGCCGGTGCCGGAGAACTCGACCTCCGCTCCGTAGCCCTGGGTGGCGGCGATCTTGGGCAGCGCCGCGCCCTCGGGCATGAAGATGGTCGCTCTCGTGTCGAGCATCGACGCTGCCAGCGCCACCCCCTGCGCGTGGTTGCCGGCGCTCGCCGCCACGACACCGCGGGCGCGCTCCTCGGGGCTCAGCCGCGAGATGCGCAGGTAGCCGCCCCGGATCTTGAACGAGCCGGCCCGCTGGAGGTTCTCGCACTTGAGGTAGACCGGTGTGCCGACGCGCGTGGTGAGCCATCGTGAGTGCAGCGAGGGCGTCACCTCGATCACCCCGTCGAGGACGCTGCGCGCGGCTATGGCGTCGGAGAGATCCACGCTCGTCACCCTAGGCGGGTTCCGGCTCAGGAGGGAGCTCGTCCGGGTCCGCCTGGAACTCGCGCGCATCCTCAGCGAGGTGGCGCACGACGCCGTTGAGGCAGGCCGCGAGCGGCACCGCGATGAGCGCACCCACCACGCCGGCCACGACCACGCCGGCCGCGATGGCGATGATGATGGCCAGCGGGTGCACGGCCACGAACTGACCCATGAGGAAGGGCTGAAGCACGTGCGACTCCAGCTGCTGAACGGCAATGACGGCAAGGAGCATGAACAGTGCCGTCCACGGGCCCTGGGCCACGAGAGCCACGAGCACCGCCACCATCCCCGAGATCAGCGCACCGATGATCGGCACGAAGGCGCCCATGAACACCAGCACACCGATGGCGAGGGTCAGCGGCACACCCAGCGCCCACGCCGCGAAGGCGATGCCCATGGCGTCGATGAGCGCAACGATCACGGTGGCGCGGACGAACGCGGTGAGCGAGCGCCACGCCGTCTGACCGGACGAGTTCACCCGTTCACGGGCCGCACGCGGGAACAGCGCGACGATCCAGCCCCAGATGCGGTTGCCCTCGTACAGGAAGAAGAACGCCGAGAACAGGGCGATGAAGAAGCCGGCGACGACGTGCGTGATGGTCGTCCCGACCGCGGAGATCCGGGTGAGCACCGAGCTGTCGGTGGTCGAGATGGTGGCCTTGGCCTCATCGATCCAGCTCTCGAGCTGGGCGTCGCTGAGCGCGAGCGGTCCGGTGCGAGCCCAGTCCTGCACCTGGGAGATGCCCTCGACGACGTTGGCCTTGAGGTCGTCGACCTGGGTCGAGAGCTGTTGCCCGACCAGCGCAAGCATGCCGGTGAAGGCCAGCAACATCGTCAGGACGACGATGAACGTGGCCAGCAGACGCGGGACCTTGTGCTCGACGAGCCAGTCGACCGCACCGATCGTCAGCGCGGTGCCGAGCACGGCCACGGCGATCGGGACGGTGACCTCGGAGAAGTAGCGGAGCAGCCAGATGACGATCCCGCCCGCGGCCGCGATGAGCAGCAGACGCCACGCCCAGCCTGCGGCGATCTCCACCCCGACAGGCACCTCGTACCTGCGTTCCACGTCACCAGTCACGCCGCCGAGCCTAACCGTCACCGGCCCGTCACCACGACACACGGGCATCGCGTCACGGACGTCCGTAGGCTGGAACGTGAGAGGTGGACCCCATGATCTTTGGCAAGAGCAAGACCCAGCTCCCCGACGCGGCCGACGCCCTGCCTGGGCGTGCGACGCGGCCCCACACCGTCGGCGACCGGCACCTGGTCCTCGGCCACCCGATCGAGACCGACCCGCCCGAGGGCATGGAGGCCGTCGTCGTCGGACTCGGCTGCTTCTGGGGCGAGGAGAAGACATTCTGGGAGGTGCCCGGGGTCTGGTCGACGTCGGTCGGCTACGCCGGCGGCGTCACGCCGAACCCCACGTACGAAGAGGTGTGCACCGGACGCACCGGTCATGCCGAGGTCGTGCGCATCATCTTCGACCCCTCCGAGGTGTCGTTCCAGCAGCTCCTGCAGGTGTTCTGGGAGAACCACGACCCCACCCAGGGCATGCGCCAGGGCAACGACCGCGGCTCCCAGTACCGCTCGATCCTCCTCACCACCACCCCTGAGCAGCAGGAGCTGGCCGAGAAGTCGCGCGGGCACTACCAGGAGCAGATGACGGCCGCCGGCTACGGACAGATCACGACGAGCATCCAGCCGCTCGGCGACTACTACTACGCCGAGGAGCACCACCAGCAGTACCTCGTCAAGAACCCTGACGGCTACTGCCCGCTGCACGCCACCGGGATCAGCTACGACGGCTAGCGGCGAACGTCAACCACGCGGGACGAGGCGGTCGCGGAGCTGGGCCTCGCGGTCGAGGCGGGCGAGGTCGCGCTGGCGGCGCGACGCGATCACCGCGGCGAGGAAGTCGTCGGGGGTGGTTCCGGGAGGCGGCGCGGGGGCGACGAACTTGGCGACCTCGTCGGCGAGCCTGCCGCCGATCGACGTGCGCGACACCGGATCGATCGTCGCCAACCGGGAGAGGAACTGGCGCACCGCCAGCATCAGACCGGTGGGCAGCGACGCCATGTCGGCCCGATCCGCCCAGGACGCGAGATGTGGCGGCATGGCCGCCGGTGGGGCGAGCCGCAGCGTCACCCGTTCGCGGACGACGTCGGTGCGGCAGCGAAGTCGCCGAGTCGCTGCCGCGCGAGCTGGTGAGGGCGGACAGGAAGGCGGAGGCCCCGGCGAAGACGTAGATCTCGACGAAACCGACGAGGGCCCGGACGAAGGCGTCCACGCCACGATCGCGACCCTGGCGGCGGCCTACCGAGAGGTCGCGATTGCCGCCGGCGTCCTCCTGCAGGCCTGGCTCTCCGGACCACCCGGGGTCGCGGCCGGCCAGACCGAGCGCCTGGTCGAAGGCTGTCGTGGGCGCCAGGGAACCTCCACGACGGGCCCGAACAGCTCCTCGGGCACCTCGTCCTTGCGGCTCTCGACCAGAAATCCGGTGACCACCGCGACGGTCGCGTCGTCGGGTTCGTAGGTCTGGCCCGTGGCCGTCGCGAGGTCCCAGCCGTGGGGTACCACCTCGTCGAACGTGACCAGCGCGGCGATCTCGCCTGGCATGTCGATGCCGCCGGCCCGTGTCATGCCCTGCCAGGCAGCGGGATCGCCCCACGCCTTCGCCAGTGCGTCCAGCTGCGCCGGTATCCGCTCACGCCAGCCGTTGGCCAGCGTCATGGGCCCACCCGGCGGGGTGTCGGTCAATGGCTCCGAGCTCCTTGCCGGCGGGTCGCCGGTCCGAGATCGGCTCGGGCGCTCATCGCTTGTCCCGCTGCCCCTCGGCCATCGAGCGCGCCACCTTCGATGCACCGCCCATCTCCTGAAGCTTCGCCGAGAGCTCCGGAAACACGGCGCCGATGGCGGCGCCCGCACGCAGCTCGACCGGTGCCACGACGACCTCGGCCTGATCGCGGCGCACCGCTCTCACGACACCTGACGCGACCTGCTCGGGAGTCACGGTGCGCACACCCCCCGGAAGCTTGGCCCCGGACTCGACGAACATGCCGGCTCCGCGAACGAAGCCCGGTTCGACGATCGACACGCCCACCCCGCGTCCGGCGAGGTCCTGCCGGAAGCCGAGCGCGAAGCCGCGCAGCCCGAACTTGGTGGCGTTGTAGAGCGAGGCGTCCACCGACGCGACCTTGCCCGACATCGATCCGATCAGGACGATGTGGCCGTGACCACGCTCGATCATGCCCGCGGCGGCCGTCCGGGCCATGGAGATCGGCGCGTGCAGGTTGACGGTGAGAGCGCGGTCGAGCTGCTCGGGGGTGTACTCCAGCAGATCACCGTTCGTGGGCAGGGCCGCGTTGGCGACCAGCAGGTCGATCGGGCCGGCCTCGTGCATCAGGCGCTCCACCTCGGTCATGTCGCCGAGCTCCGCGGCGATCGTCGTGGCACCGAGCTTCTTCGCGAACGGTTCGAGGACGTCGAGCCGGCGGCCGCTGAGCACCAGCTCGGCACCCTCCTCGGCCAGACGGCGGGCGATGGCCTGGCCGAGGCCGCCGGTGGCTCCGGTGACGAGGGCGCGGGCTCCGCGCAGGTCGATGCGTGCGGTCATGGTGCTCCTTTCGACAAGCTCAAGGCAAGCCTGTCGGGGTCGAAAGAGGCGCCGCCGACGCGAATGTCGGTGTGCGCCGCGTGAGGACGAGCTCGAATCCCTCGGGCATGAGCGTGAGGCGCTCGCTGATGCGGAGCTCGTAGTCGGGGTGGCCGGCGAGGTCGTAGCGGTGCACGAGACGCGCGAGCGCCAGCACCGACTCGTGCAGGGCGAACTGGCGCCCGATGCAGGCCCGCTCCCCCGTGCCGAACGGCTTGTAGACGTGCGGCGGCCGGCCGCGAGAGCGCTCTGAAGTGAAGCGGTCGGGGTCGAAGAGCGTGGCGTCGTCGCCCCAGACCTCCGGATCGCGATGCACCATCGGCAGGATGACGATCGCCCAGTCCTCCGGTCGCATGCGGTGCCCGGTCGAGAGCGTCAGCGCCTCCCGCGGGCTGCGCGTGAACGCCGGTGCCGTTGGCCACAGCCGCAGCGCCTCGTCGAGCACGCGGCGGAGGTGGCGGAACTTGGGCACCTGCTCGAAGGTGGGCTCCGTCTCCGGATCGGGGCCCAGGATGGCGTCGGTCTCGGCCTGCGCCTTCGCCATCACCTCAGGATGCCGCGACAGGTAGTAGAGCGCGAACGACAACGCGCCGGACGTCGTCTCGTGGCCGGCGACGAGGAACGTCAGGATCTGGTGGCGGATGTTGACGTCGTCGAGCCGCTCCCCCGTCTCCGGGTGGCCCGTACCCAGCATCAGTCCGAGAAGATCCCGGTCGTCGGTGTCGTCGGCGGCCCGACGATCCGCGATGATTCCGTCGAGCATCGAGTCGATGTACTCCTGGTGGTGCACGTTCTTGCTGCGCAAGCGGCCGGCGAAGAACTTGGCCCCCGGCATGGCGTTGAGCGACCCGATGCGCTGGCCCGTCGACAGCGCGGCGATCATCGCGGGGACGAACGGGTGCGGCTCCTCCTCGGTGAACGAGCCGAAGTCGTGGCTGAAGGCTGCCCGGCTGAGCGTCTCCATCGTCAGCTTCGTCATGCCCTGGGAGACGTCGACAGGTCCGTCGTGCGACTCCCACATGGCGAACAGCTCACCGATCGTCTGCAGCATCGTGGGGTGGTACCGCTGCATCGACTCGCGGGTGAAGGCCGGCTTCAGCAGGTCGTGCGCAAGGTGCCAGTTGGTCTCGTCGTTGTAAGCGGTGAAGAGACCGTCGCCGACGAAGTCGCGCAGCGCCTCGAGCGCCGGGGAGAGCCCCTTGGCGAACCGCGACTCGTCGCACATCTCGGCCGCGAGACGACCGCCGCCGACGAACACGAACTTCTGCTGGAAGACGTGCATCTCGAAGATCGGCCGGAGGTCGGCGGCGCGCCGCATCGTGTCCTGCAGCGGCCTGGACCGGTCGACCCCCGCCACGTCGCCGATCACCGGGCGTCGCCCGGACGGGTGCGGGAAGGTCTGGCCGGCCCAGTCGTTGTTCATCGCACTCCTGACGAACATCCTAGAGTCCGCGGCTCTTGCCGAATCGCGCGACGAGACCCTGGTAGGCCGGCCCCGCCACCCGGACGAAAGCGTCGAGCGCGTAGGCGTCTGCGCCGATCAGCACGCGTGCCTTGCCCTTCTCGACACCGCGCAGGATGATCCTCGCCGCCTTCTCCGGGCTCATACGGGCCAGCTTGTCGAACTCCTTCGACAGCTTGTCGTGATCGCGCCCCTCGGTCTGGTCCGCATTCCGGGCGATGTTGGTCTTGATGCCACCCGGGTGCACGCAGGTGACCTTGACGGGTCGATTCGTGGTGAGCATCTCCTGACGCAGCGACTCGGTGAAGCCGCGCACCGCGAACTTCGCCGCGTTGTACGCACTCTGGGTGGGAACGGCGAAGATGCCGAAGACGCTGGAGATGTTGACGACGTGCCCGTCGCCCGACGCGATCAGGTGCGGAAGGAATGCCTTGGTGCCGTTGACGACACCCCAGAAGTCGACGTCCATGACCCTCTCGACGTCCTTGAACGACATCTCCTCGACCGTGCCGGTGAAGGCGATGCCGGCGTTGTTGAAGACCAGGTTGACCCGGCCGAAGTGCTCGGCGACAGCATCGGCGTAGCCGAGCATCAGCTCCCGCTCGGCCACGTCGAGATGGTCCACCCGCACGTCGGCGCCCTCCGCCTTCACGAGCGCCTTCGTCTCCTCGAGACCCTGGTCGTCGACATCGCTGATGGCGAGCTTGGCTCCGCGGCGGGCGAGCTCGACCGCGAGGGCGCGACCGATGCCGGATCCGGCCCCGGTGACGACGGCGACCTTGTCGGTGAAGTGGGTCATCGGGGTCCTCACGGTACGAGTTCGTTGTTCAGATACCCGCGGTATCCGAACTGACGGTACCCCATCGGTGATCGCCGCGCCAGAGTCGGCTTCGTCACATGCGGCGGCGGCGCGGCGTGAGATGGACTCGTGGCAACGGCGGGGGCGGAATGACCCGGCTCTCGTGGCCGTCGACGTGGCCGAAGCGTTCGGCGGCCTGCTCCCAGTCCGCGCGCGCCTGCACGATGTCCTCGTGGGTCCGGCCGATGAAGTTCCACCACATGACCAGCGGCTCGGTGAACGGCTCGCCACCGATGAGCAGCACCGTCGCGTCTCGAGGCGCCCGCAGATCCACGGACGATCGTCCGGGCTCGAGGTAGCGCATCTGTCGGTGCGTGAGGCCGAAACCGTCCACGCGCACCGATCCGTCGACGGCCAGGAGGGCGTGCTCGAACTCCCGCCTCAACGGCACGGTGGCGGTCACGTCGGAGCCCAGCGTCAGCTCCGCGCCGAGCAACGGTGTGTGGGTGACGGCTTTCGACCTCACGTCGGCCAGCTCTCCCACGAGCACGATGGCCCGCCAGCCCTTGCCACCGGTGCGGGGCAGGTCGGGCAGGTGCTCGAAGGCGGGCGGTCCGTTCCTGATGCCGTCGGGCAGCGCCACCCAGAGCTGGATGCCGTGCTTCATCGTGCGGCCTCCGACCGAGAACTCCGAGTGGGAGACGCCGTCGCCCGACGTCATGAGGTTGAGCTCCCCCGGCTTGAGCACGACATCGCTGCCGAGGCTGTCGCGGTGACGGATGTCGCCGGCGAGCGGCCATGTGACGGTCTGCAGGCCGCTGTGCGGATGCGGCAGCACCGTCATCGGCTCGCGGGTGGGCCCGAAGTGGTCGACGAAGCACCAGGCACCAACGGTGGGTAGGCCGCGGTGCGGGAGCGTGCGGTGGACGGCAAGTCCACGGATGCCGCCGAGGGGCACCTCGCGAGGCTCGAGCAGGCGGTCCCCAGTCATGGCGGTCAATGTACGCGGGGCACCGACGTAGAGTCGCGTCCGTGAACCTTCCCGAGCTGCCCGCCCGGATCCGCGAGGCGACGCCCCATGACGTCCCGGCGATTCTGGGGATGATCCACGACCTGGCTGAGTTCGAGCGCGAGCCCGACGCCGTCAAGGCCACCCCGGAGCTGCTGCACGAAGCCCTGTTCGGTCCCGATCCGGCCGCGTCGGCCCTGCTCGCCGTCGATGAGCATGCCGAACCGGCCGGGTTCGCGCTCTGGTACCGCACGTTCTCGACCTGGGAGGGCGTGCCCGGCCTCTACCTGGAGGACCTCTACGTGGCCGAGGGCCAGCGCGGTTCCGGGCTCGGCCGCGCACTGCTGTCGGCACTCGCCCGTATCGCCGTGCATCGCGGCTGGACTCGCCTCGAGTGGGCAGTGCTCCGCTGGAACAGCGATGCCATCACGTTCTACGACCGGCTCGGCGGCCGCCCGCTCGACGACTGGCTCACCTACCGCCTCGAGGACGACACACTGCGCGCGATGGCCGGCTGACGCCTCAGTCGAGCATGCGCTTGCGCAGGCGATCCAGGGCCGCGACGTCGCCGCCCGCGTCGGCGAACCAGCCCTCGACCCCACCGGGGTGCTCGTCCCAGGCGTCGAGCACGGCGTCGAGGGCTTCGGGCGCGACGAGGTAGAACGACTCCGGGTACAGGGGCTCGATGTCGTCGCGGCGCAGCCGAGCATCGATGGCTGCGCGGGCGTGCTCGGTGAGCAGGTAGTCGGCCATCACGTCGTGGTGCGGTACGCCGATCAGCCGCAGCACGAGCGCGACACTCACGCCGGTGCGGTCCTTGCCGGCCGCGCAGTGCACGAGCACCGGGCCGTCCGCGTCGGCGACCTCGTGGACGACGTCGACCAGCAGGTGGGCGGCGTCCTCGAGCACCACGCGATAGAGCACCGTGAGCGTGTCGGAGTCCTGGTTGCCGGGGCGGAGCGCCTGCAGGAGCGGCAGGTTGACCAAGCGCGCGTCGAGGTGCTCGAGCGGGTGCCCGTGGCGGAGCTCGTAGGGAGCGCGGAGGTCGATGACGACTTCCGGCGGCCAGGCGAGGTCGGACGGCACGACGTCGTCGGGCGCCGGGAGCGCGCTGCGCAGCAGGACGCCCGGCCGCACGCGGCGGCCGTCATCAGTGAGGAGACCCGCGACGTCGCGCAGGTTGGGCAGATCGACTGGCACGACATTCATCCTAGGTCGGTGGTCCGACAGGGTGGTCCGGCGTTCGGGGTCGGGATCAGCCGGTGCGCTGCATCGCGACACTGCGGCGGGCGTCGAGCTGACGCTGATGGAGAGCCAGGAACTCCTCGACCTCGACGTACTCGAGGCGGCGCTGCGCGAGCGCCGTGCACGCCACCATGGCGTTGCGGCGGGACGCCTGATCGATGCCGATGGGCCACCGCGGGGTGCCTCGGGTGGCGAACCGGAGGAGCTGCTGAATCCCCATCACGAGATCCACGGTAAGGAGTACCTGCGTCGCGCGGGTCAACGTCGTGTGACAGGTGCGTGAACTCCCCGGATCTGTTGCCCGGGCAACTAAAATGGAGCCGTGCGCACATTCCCGAAACCTGCCGTGTCCGCTGCCGTCGGTGCCGGGGCGGCGGCAGGGGGGTACCTCGGAGTCCTCTACGGCGAGAGCCTGCTCGCCCGACGGGCCATCGGCATGACCGAGGAGCGGCCACCGTCGGCGGACGGCGTCTACGGTGACGACCTCCCGGGCCGGCCGATCCATTGCCTGGTGCTGGGCGACTCGGCCGCCGTCGGCTATGGCTTGGAGGTGGCCGACGCGACGCCCCCCGCGCTCATCGGCCTCGGTCTCGCGCACGTGCTCGACGCTCCCGTCGACGTCCACAGCGAGGCGGTGGTCGGCGCCCAGACCGCGGACCTGCGCGAACAGATCAACCGCGGCCTGACGTACACGCCCGACATCGCCGTCATCGTCATCGGCACCAACGACGTCACCCACAACGTGCCGGCCGTCGTGTCGGCCCGCCAGCTCGGCGTGGCCGTGCGCCGTCTGGTCGCGGCCGACTGCGAAGTCGTGGTCGGCACGTGCCCCGATCTCGGCACCATCCGGCCGATCCCTCAGCCGTTGCGCTGGGTGGCCCGCCGTCGCAGCCGCAACCTGGCCCGCCGTCAGATGATGGCGGCCGTCGCCGCCGGGGGTCGGGCGGTGTCCCTGGGCGACCTCCTCGGACCGGTCTTCGCCGAGAAGTTCGACCTGATGTTCGGCACCGACCGGTTCCACCCGTCCGCCACGGGTTACGCGAACATGATCTCGGTGCTGGTGCCCTCGCTGGCCGCGGCGATCCGTGAGCGTGCCGTGGTGGCATCCTCGGTCACCGACCCGCCGCGCGACCTGATGCCGCTCGAGGAGGCAGCCGAGCAGGCCGAGCTCCATCCCGGCACCGAGGTGTCGCAGCAGGGCCGCTGGACGACGGTGCTCCGGCGCCGGCGGTCGACCTCGCGGGACGCACAGACGACCGGCCCTGTGCGGACCGGCCGTTCGTGAGTGCTGCGCTGCGTCAGTCGCTGCCGCGCAGGATCGCGAGGATCCGCAGCAGCTCGATGTAGAGCCAGACCAGCGTGACGGTGAGGCCGAAGGCCGCTCGCCACGACTCGCGCTCGGGCAGTCCGGCCTCGACGCCCCGCTCGACGAAGTCGAAGTCGAGGATCAGCATGAACACGGCGAGCACGACGGCGATGGCCGAGACGACCAGGCCGAGCGTGTTGAAGCCGCGCAGGCCGCCCGACTCGAACACGCCGGTGAGGCTCAGCACGAAGTTGAGCAGCATGACGCCGACAAAGCTGAACATCGCGATCGTGACGACCTTGCGGAACTTGTCGGTCACCTGGATGTTGAAGAACTTGTACGCGGCCAAGGTTCCGCCGAACGCGACCATCGTGGCCATGACCGCCTGGAAGACGATCGACGGCTCACCGACGTACGCGGCGATGACCTTCGAGAACGCGCCCACGAACACGCCCTCGACCACCGCGAAGGCGATGACCAGGGCCGGGCTGACGACCTTCTTGAAGGAGTTGACCAGCGACAGCACGAGGCCGAGCAGCGCACCGCCGATGGCCAGCGTGAACGCCGTGCCGTAGGCCGCGTCGCCGGTGGTGGGATCGCCGAGGTCGCCGATGAAGAACCACGCGGCGGCCGCCGCGATGACGAGGAGACCCAGGGAGATGGCGGTCTTCTCGACCACGCTGTCGAGGGTCATACGTCCCTGGCCGCGTTCGGTGTGGGTCGGGGACGAGCCCTGACCGTCGAGGTCGACCTTCCACTGCGAGGGATCGGTGGTCACAGCGCCGCCACGACCGTTGAAACCGTCGTTGCGGGCGAAGACCGGGTTGCTGCTCTGCATGGCTCCTCCATCGATGAGACGCCGGGCCGACGTCGTTGACTTCACCCTATACAACGCTTTTGCACACGGATTTGCTCCCGCGAAAACATGTTGACCGCTGCAACCGGATCAGGCGGAGATGCGGTGCGCTCGGCCGTAGACGTTGAAGTGACCGCCACGATTGAACGCCACCAGCGTCATGCCTGCGGAGTCTGCGTGCTCCACGGCGAGCGAAGACGGCGCGGAGACGGCCGAAAGCACCGCAATCCCGGCCAGATGGGCCTTCTGCGCGAGCTCGAAGGACGCGCGTCCCGACACCTGGAGCACCGTGCCGCGCAGCGGCAGACGGCCGTCGCGCAGGGCCCATCCGACCACCTTGTCAACGGCGTTGTGTCGCCCCACGTCCTCACGCAGGCACAGCAGGTCGCCCGTCGCGTCGAACAGGCCCGCCGCGTGCACGCCTCCGGTGCGGTCGAACACGGTCTGGTGCTGGCGTAGCCGACCGGGGAGATCGGCGACGAGCGTCGGGCTGAACGTGGTGTCGTCGTCGACCACGGACGTGTGAGCCACCTTGTGCACCGCCTCGATCGACGCGGTACCGCAGATGCCGCACGAGCTGGACGTGTAGACGTGCCGCTCCAACGATGCGTCGGGACGGGCCACACCCGGGGCGAGCACCGCCTCGACCACGTTGAACGCCTGCCGGCCGTCCTCATCGGTGCCGGCGCAGTAGCGCATGGCGGTGAGATGGTCGGGCGACCAGACCACGCCCTCGGAGACCAGGAATCCGGCCACGAGGTCGAAGTCGTCGCCGGGAGTGCGCATCGTGACGACATAAGGCTTGTCGTCGAGCCGGACCTCGAGCGGCTCCTCCACCGCCAGCACGTCCTCGCGCACCGTCGAACCGCCGACGTCGAAGCGCTCGACGCGGACGCGGCGGGTGCGACGTCCGGCCACTCAGGTTTCCTCGGCCACGCGAACGCACAGGGCGCTGGCTGCGTCGATCGCCTCGCGGAGGTCGTCGGCGGATCCGCCGGCACGTCCGGCAGCGAGACCGGCGACGAACGTGGTGAGCGGTGCCGCCGGTCGGACGACGGCGTGAGCGGCGGCGGCGGCGAGGTCGAGCACCTGCTCGACGTCGACGTCGACCTCGTCGAGACCCAGCTCGGCGGCCACGGCGGCCACCCAGTCGTCGAGGGAGATGTCAGCCATCGGCTCGGTCCTCTGCCACCTCTCGATCGTGCCACGTGTCGACGTCTCGTGTCGCGCGGTCCGGGAGGGCGACCTCGACGAGGTCGAGCGGTGCCAGCACCAGGTGCACGGCGAGGTCGGTGAGTGTCTCCTGGGCGGCCACCGCGTCGCGAAGTGCGGCCGTGGACACGACGCAGAGGAGATGCTGGCGACGACCGCTCGCGTCGACGGCGACGACTCCGTCGCCGTCGCGCGCGGCCAGCAGCGGGGCGAGTGCCTCGCCGAGGAACGGCTGGTCGCAGGCGGCGAGCAGCACCCACGGTGCGGTGACCTCATCGAGGCCGGCACCGATCGCGGCCGCCGGGCCGGCGAACCTCGGGCTCTCCTGGACGACGACGGCCCCGGGCGCGTCGACGTCACCCACGACCACGACGTGTACCGCACCCGACACGGCGTCGAGCGCACGGTCGAGGAGCGTGCGCCCCTCGACGACCACACCGGCCTTGTCCGCTCCCCCGAGGCGCGCCCCCCGCCCGCCGGCGAGCACGATCGCGTCCCATGGTGCGGCGGTCTCGGGTCGTTTCGACAAGCTCAACGACCGGCTAGGCGCCGACATCGTGGAGGTGGTGCTCGACGTCGTGGAGGAAGTACTGGGCGAGCGTCGCGACGGTGAATTTCGAGCCGTCGCTGCGCCTCGCGGTCCGGGACCAGGCATCGTCGGGCACCACGTCGAAGACGCCGGCCACCCGCTCCCCCGCCTCGACGAGCTGGGGCGCGACGTCGGAAGGGTCCTGCTGGTCGTAGTGGTCGGCGACGGCCGTCTCGTCCTGGTCCCAGTTCTCGAACTCCGGGTCGTCCTGCTCGAGCATCAGCGACACCCGGGCGGCGAAGACGCGGAACACGTCGCGCACGTGGCATGCGTACTCGGTCGGCGACCAGGTGTCGTCGTCCGGACGCTCACGGGCGTCGTCGCGTCCGAGCGCCTCTTCCCAGCGCGGCAAGGTCGCACGGGTGCGGTCGGCGACGGTGGTGGGGTCGACCTCCCCGGCCGCCATCCCGCACTCGGGACACGGCTCGCGCAGCACCCAGGTCCAGTCCTTCGTCTCAGGAGTGATCACACGCCTACGCTAGCCGCCATGGGTGACGCGACGTACCGCGCCGGGCAGTTCCGATCTGGGCCGGTGTCGTTCACCCGGCGCGGCGGCCGGCTGACCGCGCGCCAGCAGCGCGCCTGGGACGACCTGAACCTCTCCCGCGTCCTCGACCTGCCCCGGCACGGGCTGAGCACGTCGGTCGACCCGGCCTTCCGCCTCGACGCCGAGGCGGTGTTCGGACGGGCGGCGCCTCTCGTCGTCGAGATCGGCAGCGGACGCGGCGAGGCGCTGGTGGCCGCCGCCGCAGCGCACCCCGATCAGGACTTCCTGGGCCTCGAGGTCTACGTGCCTGGTGTGGCCCAGACGCTCGTGACGATGCGCCACGAGGGCGTCACCAACGTGCGGCTGGCCGTCGTCGACGCGGCCGAGGCGCTGGCCACGATGCTGGCGCCGGTGTCCGTCCGCGAGCTCTGGACGTGGTTCCCGGACCCCTGGCCCAAGAAGCGGCACCACAAGCGGCGTCTGGTCAGCGTGCCGTTCACGGCGCTCGTCGCCCGGGTGCTCGAGCCGGGTGGCACCTGGCGGTTCGCGACCGACTGGGACGACTACGCCGAGGTGGCCGCCGAGGTGCTGACCGCGTCGCCACACGTCGAGGGTGGGCCGGTGGAGCGCTACCCGGGACGGGCGCTCACCCGGTTCGAGAGCAAGGGCGCGGTAGCCGGGCGCGCGATCCACGACCTCGCCGGCCGCCCTACACTGACGAGATGAGCGAGACCACCCACGCCGAGACCCTCGGCATCACCGAGGGATCGATCGTGTGGGTGGTCGCCGACACCGTCGAGGAGACCGCTCTGCTCGATCCGCTGCCCGCAGGTGTCGAGACGGTCGACGAGCCCGTCGACGAGATGGACGCCGCCGTGCTCCTCGCCGACAACCTCGCCGGCCTGCAGATCCGGCTGGACGAGGTGCTTCCGTCGCTGGGCTCCACCCCGGTGGCCTGGATCGCTTACCCGACCGGCAGTCCGCGCGAGCTCGACCGCGATGCCCTCGTCGCCCTCGTCGACGAGTACGGCTGGGGCCTCGGCCCCGAGGTGAGCCTCGACGAGACCTGGACCGCTGTTCGCCTGCGTCAGCTCTGACCCGGCCCGACGTGTCGCAGACGGGTGATCCAGATGCCCGGCGGCACCTGCTCGTCCCCGTCGACCTCGAAGCCGCACCGGACGTACAGCGCGAGTGCGGGTGTGTTGTCGCGGCCTGTCGAGACGACGACAGGACGTCCGTCGGACCGGTCGAGAACCTCCTGCAGCAGCACCGTGCCGACTCCCTGCCGGTGCGCGCCGGGGTCGACCATCAGCCGATCGATGTCGAGATGGTCGCCGTGGTCGCGCCACGCGATCGCGCCCACCAGCTCGACCCCGCGCCACGACACCAGGTAGCGGCCGCGCCACGCGGGGAGCGTCACGTCGTCGTCCTCCAGGGGCGGGAGTCGGTCGTCGCCGACGAGCTCGGCCTCGGTGCGGTAGGCCGCGTGCTGCAGCCGCAGCAGCTCGCGTGCGAACCAAGGGTCGAGAGCCGGGTCCGGCGTGGCGAGGATCATCGGGCGACGTCCATGCGACCAACCTAGGCCGCGCGCGGCGCTCGAGTCAGCCGGCGATGAAATCGAGTGTGAAGCCGCCGATCATGAGGACGACGTTGAGCAGGGCGATGAACGCGCCGACGAGTCCAGCCACCCTGGCGGCACCGTCGAGCGGACGGCCCCCACGCGTCAGGCCGGCGAGCCATGCCGCGCACGCGCCGAGGACTCCGGGTGCACCTGACCAGAACACGATCACGGTCAGGACTGACAAGGCCCCGAGCAGGATGGCTCCGACCTTGGCTCGCTCAGGGGTCCGCGCCATCGTGGACGCGACAACCACGCCGAGCACGAGCGCGGCCGTGCCGATGATGCCGAGGGTGATCATCGACTCGACGGCCTGGTTGCGGAACATCTCGCGCGGAGGAACGAAACACGGGGACAACCCTGGAGGTGGGCACCGTGGCCGGTGAGGAACTGATGGAGAACACCCAGCATGCTTTCGATGCATCTTGATCGGTGACACCCGGCCGCTGGCAGCTGAGCTCGACGGGGAAGATCGACATTCCAGGCGAATCTCGACACGGCGCTGATGGGACACGTGTTCGGGGCCTGAGGACTGATCTGCGGCGTGCTCCCGGTGGGACTCGAACCCTCTTCGATCGACGCACTGACACGCGCGGTCATGGTTTCGCGTTGCAATTCCAGTGAACGCACCTCACGAGGGTTGTGGTTAGGTGCACCTGTATCACAAGCGATTGTGCTCAAAATGTGCTCACAGGATCCATTCGCTGGGCGGAGTGGTCGCGACCTCCTTAGCCCAACAGCGACATCCTCACTGCAAGTGACTTCGAGTGCTGGTTCGCCCTGTCATTTCAGTTATTTCTAGCCCATCCCTCACACCGATCCTGTGATGGGGGCACGCCGGGGGCACACGCGTCCGACCGATTGCCCGAGGCGTCGCATCGAGTCCGCAAAGGGAGGTTGGACCAAAGAACGGGCACCGGACGATTGTGATTTCAGTTGCCGCCTCTGACCGTTGACGGATCCGCTAACGGAACAGGGCGCCATGCCGTCGATGACCTCAAGGTGGACTCCGCGAACCCGTTCTGTGGCGGGCCCGCGGAGTCCCGCAATTGGGGGCCTTGCCTAGGCGTCGGCGAAGACGCCGGACTCGACCGGCAGCCCGGCCTCGTTCCAGTCCTGAATGCCCTCGCGGTACTTGCGAACATTCGTGTATCCCGCAGCGTTCAACAAGTTCGCCACGTTCTGGCTGTTCGGGCAGGCCTCGTTGGAGCAGTAGGTGACGATTTCAGCGGTCTTGTCGGGGAGCAACTGCGAAGCCTGAGTAGGGACGTCAGCTGCTACCAGTGGCAAAGCACCGGGTAGGTGCTGCTGCTCGTAGTACATGCCCCCGAGGGCATCCACCACGGTCACGGAACCCGTCTCGATTGCTGCCTTGAGTTCGTCACGGCTGATGAGTGTAGTCATGCGTGTCTTTCCTTCCAATAGAGGTGCGTGCGCACGCAACTATACTGAATGCGTCCGCACGCACGCAACCGGTAAGGTTCGAGCATGACCTCGCGACGAAGACAGGCAGCGAATGCTTGGGGTGCGCTCCTTCAGGTCCACGCGGCTCTCGTGCCCACCCTCGACAAGGTGGTGCGGGAGGCCGCGAGCTTGCCGTTGTCTTGGTACGACGTATTGCTCGAGCTCGCCGCCGAACCAGATGGCCGGCTGCGGATGAGCGACCTTGCCAATCGCGTAGTTCTCAGCCGGACCCGCGTCAGCCGTGTCTCCGATGAGCTCGTTGCTCGCGGCTTCGCCGTGAAGGAGGATTACCCTGGGGACCGACGATCCGCGTACGCGGTGATCACTGATCAGGGTCGAAGGGCATTCAGAACTGCCGCCCCGATTTACCTTCAAGCAATTGAGGACAAGTTCGCTGCCGCACTCACCAACGAGGAACTCGAACAGGTCGCGGTGCTGCTCAATAAGGTCTTGAAGTCCGATGCATAGCCGCACGCCACGGTAGGCGGATCGCAAAGAGTCCGTGTTCGCAGGATCATCACATTGGCATGACCGCGCCACCCACCAACGAAACACGTCCAATGACCACGCCAACCGGCCGTCAGCGGTCCCGCAGCGCCAACCCCAGCCATGGACACCCAGCGCGTGAAACCACAGCGACTGCGTTACCGCTCACCTGCCCGGAAGCCGATCCTCGACCGGAACACCGGGCCCCACGGGCGCCCATGGCGACCAGTTTGACGCGACCGCTCCGGTACGTCGGGCGGGACCGGTGGGAGGCGCTCTTGGCCGAGGCGGCTACGGCGGACGCGGGATTTTGGTGGATTTGCTACTCACGTGACGAGAGGATGTGGCAGATGTCGGCGTCGGTGCAGTCGGCGGGGTCCAGGTGGTGGCTGCGTTCGATGAGTTCTTCGAGTTGTCCTTCCAGAACGGCAAGGTTCCCGATGCGCACACGCACGTCGGCGATCTTGCTGTCGACCAGTTTCGCCACATGTGTGCACGGGACGTTGCCGTCGTCACGGAGATCGATGATGCTGCCGATCTCGGCGAGGGTGAGGCCCGCAGCTTGTGCGGTGTGAATGAAGTTCAACCGGGTGAGCGTGGATTCGTCGTAGATGCGGTAGCCGTTGGAACCACGCACGGGTTCGGGCAGGAGGCCTCTGCGCTCGTAGAACCTGATGGTCTGGCTGGGTAGACCGACGTTGTCTGCGAGTTCTCCGATCAGCATTCTTCCATCCTAACGCTTGACCTTGCACCACGGATCAAGGTTTACGGTCGTGCGCATGGACATCGCCTTGTTGTACTTCGACGACTGCCCGAACTGGAAAGTCGCAGACGAACGTCTTGCCGCGATCGTCGCGGAGCGCGCCGACCTCACGGTGACGCGTCACGTGGTCGACACGTTGGAGGAAGCCGAGCGGGTTGGTTTCCACGGTTCGCCGAGCATCCTGGTGGATGGTGTCGACGTCTTCGCCGAGCCGGATGCCGGGGTCGGATTGTCGTGTCGGGTCTACCGCACTCCGGACGGCTTGGCGGGATCTCCCACGGTGGAGCAACTCCGCACAGCGCTCGCCGTCGTAACTGGGACCGCGTAATGACCCACAACTACGACTTGATCGTCATCGGTGCCGGCATGGCCGGTGTCTCGGCGGCCAACAAATGCGCGTCGCAGGGCTGGAATGTCGCGATTGTCGACGCGCTGCCGTACGGCGGCACATGCGCGTTGCGCGGGTGTGACCCGAAGAAGATCCTGCGCCGTGGTGCCGAGATCATCGACAGCGCCCGCATGATGCGCGGTAAGGGCATCGACGACGAAGGGTTGTCAGTCAACTGGGCCGACCTGATGAAGCACAAGCACGGCTTCACCGATCCGGTCCCGCAGAACATGGAGGACAGCCTCACCGGAAACGGCGTCGACACCCTGCACGGGGAAGCCCGGTTCACGGACAAGAGCAGCGTCGAGATCGGCGGCACCATCTATGAGGCGAAGCATCTTCTGATCGCCACCGGTGCGCGCCCACGACCGCTGGACTTTCCCGGCCACGAGCACTTGATCGACAGCACCGACTTCTTGGATCTTGAGATGCTCCCGCGGCGAATCCTGTTCGTCGGTGGTGGCTTCATCTCCTTCGAATTCGCCCACATCTCGGCGCGTGCCGGCAGCGACCCGGTCATCATTGACCGCGGGCCGCGCCCACTCAAAGCGTTCGACCCCGACCTCGTCGAGCTCCTGATCAGCCGAGGCACAGCTGCGGGGATCGAGCTTGAACGCTCCACCAGCATCGAGTCCATCGAGAAGACCCCGACCGGTTACCTGGTCGGTGTCGAACGAGCCGGCAAGCCCGAGACCATGAAGTTCGACCTCGTTGTTCACGGAGCAGGTCGAACACCCGAACTGGCCAGCCTGGACCTTGACGCTGCCGGCGTCGAGTGGGACGAGCACGGTGTACACGTCGCCGGTCACCTGCAGAGCACGACCAACCCGGCGGTCTATGCCGCCGGCGACTCAGCCAACACCCCGGGGATGCCCCTCACCCCGGTCGCGGTCTTCGAAGGCAAGGTCGCCGCGTCCAACATGCTCAAGGGCACCACCACCGTGCCTGACTATGCCGGGGTCCCTACCGCGGTGTTCACGATTCCCGAGCTCGCCCGAGTGGGGATGCTCGAACAGGAGGCCCGGGACCAGGGCATCGATGTCGCTGTTCGCTACAGCGACACCAGTGGCTGGTACTCCAACTACCGCATCGGCGAGACCACCGCTGCCGCCAAGATTCTGGTCGACCGAACCAGCGACCGGGTCGTCGGCGCGCACCTGCTGGGCCCCGAGTACGGCGAACTGATCAACTTCCTCGCCCTCGCGATGAAGCTCGACCTGACCACCCGTCAGCTGAAGTCCATGACCGCTACCTACCCCACGGTCGGGTCAGACCTCGGCTCCATGCTCTGACCCCCAGGCTCGCCCGGCCGCGACACGACGATCGGAGATCTAGTGACTTCACCAGCCCAGACCCTCACCGGGGCCGCCGGATTGCGGCGAACAAGCTGCTCTGCGCCATCGCGCGAAGAAGAACTGGCGTACCTGGACCCCGACGGGCGAGAAGTCACTGCAGTCGTCGGGTTCGCGTCCGGACCAACAGCGGGGACGCCGTCCATGGACAACGCCGGGGACACCGTGCCCAACGACCACGTAGACGTCACACCTGGAGGAACCCCTATGGCACAGCACTTCTCGTCGCCCATCGACCAACAGCACCCGCACGATGACATGACCACCCCGGTGGGCCAGGGAGCACCACGAGGCCCGTCCGGATGGTGGTTCGGGCTCTTGGCCCTGTTGCCGATCGCCTGCTGCGCTTTGCCCCTGCTCTTAGTGGCCGGTGTGACCGCTGGCAGCGGCGCCGTACTCGGCGGGGTGACGGGGGGTGTGCTGATGCTGGCCGGAGTCGCAGTCTTCGTCTTCTGGGGGACGCGGCGCGGCGCACGCCGCCGCCACATCGAAAGCGTGACGCCTACCTCGCCGGCGCGCGACCGGTGCTTTTTAGAGAACCTGTCCCGCCCCCACGATTCGTCCGAAACCTCGTTTCGAGAGTGGCAGGAGCAGCCATGACCCCCACCTCAACGTCCGCACCCACGTCGGCCTCTGGTCCGGGGCCTGTCGGCGGCACGCGGCGGCGCTGGCTGGCTATCGCGGGTGCCTCAGGAGCCACCCTGCTGGTGCTCGCGGTCGCCTACACCGCGTTCGGCTCCCAGCCGGCTCCCGCCCCTGGTGCCGCGTCCTCGGCCGCAGGCTCCGCCAGCACAGCAGCGACCGCATTCACCGCCACAACATTGTCCGGTGAGAAGGTCTCCATACCTGGCGGCAAGCCCAGCGTGGTGTTCTTCTTCGCCGCCTCGTGCGTGACCTGCGGGTCGGGCGCCCAGGCCGTCGCGGAGGCACAAGCCGGCGTCCCCAGCGTCAGCTATGTCGCAGTCGACATCGACCCCAGCGAGTCCGAGGCGGTGGTTCGAGACTTCCTCACCGACAACGGTGCCGAGACTCTCGCCTTC
>JBPCJE010000008.1:0-62174 GCA_051005615.1 Aeromicrobium sp. | reverse complement strand
GAGGTCATGTAGCCCTCGGCGCCGCCGACGCTGAACGACGTGGTGATCGACTGGCGGGCCCGGGGCATCCGCTTGCGGATCGGCTTCTCGACGATCTTGACCTCGGGCTCGACCGTCTTGGACTTCGCCTTTGCGTCCGAGAGCGGCTGGCCGACCTTGCAGTTGTCGCGGTAGACCGCCAGTGCCTTGAGGCCGAGCTTCCAGCCCTGGTAGTAGATGTCGGCGATCTCCCCGACCGTCGCGCTCTCCGGCATGTTGACCGTCTTGGAGATCGCGCCGGACAGGAACGGCTGGGCCGCCGCCATCATCCGCACGTGGCCCATCGGCTTGATGGCCCGCTCCCCCACCGCGCAGTCGAACACGTCGTAGTGCTCAGGCTTGAGGCCGGGCGCGTCGATGACGTGGCCGTGCTCGGCGATGTACTCGACGATCGCCTCGATGGTCTCGCCGGTGTACCCGAGCTTCTTCAGCGCGGCCGGGACGGTCTGGTTGACGACCTGCATCGAACCGCCGCCGACGAGCTTCTTGAACTTGACCAGCGAGAAGTCCGGCTCGATGCCGGTGGTGTCGCAGTCCATCATGAAGCCGATGGTGTTGTGGCTGACGAAACCGCCCGCCACATACGTGACGTTGTCGGGCACCGACAGGTCGTACGTCGGCTGGACGCCACCGTCTTCGTTCACCGCGACGCGCTCGAACAGGTAGCCGAGTGCGTGGGCCAGGCGCGGGTCGAACGTCTCCGCATGGATCTGCTGGGCCGTCTGCCGCGACACCGCGCCGCTCTTGCCGAGCGACGACACGACCACGGAACGGAACTCCGAGCCGATCGGGACGATCTCGTCCCACACCGCACGTGGCAGGAAGATTCGGTCGCGGTTGCCGGCCTGCGGCGACTCGAGCGAGGCGATGAGGCCGTTCTTGCGCGCACCGATGAATCCGACGCGCTCGTCGAAGCGCAGCGCGTGGTCGATGTCGCGCAGACGCACCTGGTAGACCGGGCCACCCCATCCGCTGACGGTCTCGCGGGTCGTCGTCGCCATGCCGAGCGCCAGCACCAGCGTGCGAACCTCCGCGGCGAAGCTCTCCGATGCCGTGCTCAGCGACGGCACCTTGTCGAGCACCGTGCCGTCGGCCTCAAACAGACCGGCGACGAAGCTCGCATACACCTCGGAATCGTTGGTCTCGAGGATCGCCGACGGGATCCGCGGCGTCCATCCCTTGCCGGTGTGATCGACGCCGGGAAGCACCTTGGCAAAGCCGGCGGCCTTCCACCAACGGGCCAGGCGCACCGACTGCAGCGTGACTTGCTGGTATCCCTGCTTGGCCTCGACGTGCGGTTCGAGGTGGAAGAGCTCCTTCGACAGGACCCGCAGACGCTCGATGACATCGAGATCGGTGTCGGAGACACAGAGCCGGATGCCCTTGGCGTGCAGGCTGCCGTCGCCCATGAAGTAGCCGACGAGCTCTGCCAGTTCCGGGCTGACCGTCTCGGGAACCTCGATGGTGCGGTCACCGGCGTAGTACGCCTGGTCGAGCATCGGCAATGGCACAATCCGCGGGTCACCCACGAGCGTGCCCATCTGCACTGGCACGACGTCGTCGGGGCTCACCTCGGCCATCCGCTTCCACTCCCACGCACCGGTGTCCGGATCGACGACCTTGATGCGGTGAGCGAGCGTGCCTTGGATGGTGTAGCCGCCCTGCGTGACGATCCTGCGGGTCGGCTCCTCGCCGTTGACGAAGAACTTCGTGGCCTGGCGCGGCCCCTCATCGGTCGAGACCTGCGCGTCAAGGTCCTGCCACCGATCGCCCCAGACGTCACCGATCTCACCGAGGCGCACGAGACCTCGATCGGTGGTCACCATAGTGTCTGCGGTCAGGCAGCCGGTCGGCGCGAGCACGGACGCCTGGGCGTTGCGCCAGCCGTTCTTCTCGCCGATCTTCAGGTTCCTGGCCCACTGCTGGGTGGCCTCGCGGTGCACGGCGATGTCCATCGCGTGCTGGGTGCGGATGTCGTCGTTGGCGGCCAGGTGCTTGCGCATGATCCGCGTGTGCGGGGTGGCGTTCTGCGCGTAGCCATCGTACGCACCAACGACACCCGCCAACTCCGCCGAACGGCGGTAAGCGGTGCCAGTCATCAGCGACGTGACGGACGCGGCGAATGCTCGACCGCCGTCGGAGTCGTAGGCAAGGCCCGACGCCATCAGCAGCGCGCCGAGGTTGGCGAAGCCGATGCCGAGCTGGCGGTAGGCCCGCGTGGTGTCGCCGATCGCCTGGGTCGGGAAATCGGCGAAGCAGATGGAGATGTCCATCGCGGTGATGATCAGCTCGACCGACTTGACGAAACGCTGGACGTCGAAGGAGCCGTCGTCGTTCCGGAACGTCATCAAGTTGAGGCTGGCCAGATTGCAGCTCGAATTGTCGAGGTGAACGTATTCACTGCACGGGTTGGATGCCGTGATGCGACCCGTCTCCGGCGTGGTGTGCCAGTCGTTGATGGTGGAGTCGTACTG
Source organism: Aeromicrobium sp. (assembly GCA_051005615.1). Classification (GTDB taxonomy): domain Bacteria; phylum Actinomycetota; class Actinomycetes; order Propionibacteriales; family Nocardioidaceae; genus Aeromicrobium. The sequence goes on along the minus strand of JBPCJE010000008.1, from coordinate 59,661 downwards.
GATGCCCGGGTCGGCGCACGCCCACGCGGCCTGCGCCATCTTGCCCCACAGCTCGGCGGCGTCGATCGACTCGATGACCTCGCCGGAGGTGCGAGCACGCAGGCCGAACTCGTTGCCCTCCTCGACCGCGCGCATGTAATCGTCGGTGACGCGGACGGAGTTGTTGGCGTTCTGGTACTGGACGCTGGTGATGTCGTCGCCGCCGAGGTCCATGTCGAACCCGGCGTCGCGGAGGACGCGGATCTTCTCCTCCTCGCGCTCCTTGGTCTCGACGAACTCGACGATGTCGGGGTGGTCGACGTCGAGGACGACCATCTTGGCCGCGCGTCGCGTCGCGCCGCCGGACTTGATGGTGCCCGCCGAGGCGTCGGCCCCGCGCATGAAGGAGACCGGGCCGGACGCGGTGCCGCCGGAGGAGCGGAGCAGCTCCTTGGACGAGCGGATGCGCGACAGGTTGAGGCCCGCACCGGAACCACCCTTGAAGATCAGGCCCTCCTCCCGGTACCAGTTCAGGATCGAGTCCATCGAGTCATCCACCGCGAGGATGAAACAGTTGTGTACGCGCAGGTTGCCGGACAGGTATTCGCCCGACTCGGTCTGGATGTCGTAGACCTCCATCGCGCCGAGCTCCTCGACTCGAGCGATCTCAAGTCGCTTGACGTCATGCGCGGCGAGTCCGGGCTTGTCGAAGCTCGCCTCGAGCTTGCCTGCCTTGATCGGGTCGACGAAGCCGATCTCGTCGGCGAAGATCCGTCGCTCTCCAGCGGACTGGATGCGAAGCGTCCAGGTGCCCTTGCGCTTGCCTCGCGTGTCGGTCTTGAAGCCGACGCGCGCGAAGATGCCGAATCGCGCCAGCAGCGACTGCATCCCGCGGATGATGCCTTCGCTGATCATGTCGACCTCGACGACCGTGGAGCGCTCACGCGCTGACACGAAACCCTCGGCCTGGAAGACGCTGCGCAGGTAGGCCGCGACGACAGGGAGCGGTGCCTCGTACAGCTTGGCCGGAACCGTCATCTCAGTGCCGCGAGTGCGCAGATCCCATTCGTCGACGTAGTCGCTCAGCACGTTGCCGTAAAGCCGGGTGCGCCGGCAGTCCAGGCTCTGATCTTGCGTCTCGACCGTTCGCTCCTTGCGATGGACGTCTGGGAAGACCGCGTCGAGCGCCTTGGTCACCCAGGCCAGCTCGTCCGGGGTCACCGTGATCGCTTCGATGGTCAGTGATTTGTTCGTGCCCTGGTACTGGCCGACGAAACCATCGGACTGCAGCCAGCCCGCGAGCGCAGCTTCGGCGATCTCGAGAGAGGTGATCTCGGCGTCCCCATGGGACTCGCGCCGGTGCCACTCGAGCTTGTCGCCGGGCTTGAGCGAACCGGCCTCGACGAATTGACCTGAGCCCTGTCCGCTGCTCTTCCAGACCAGGTGGTCGGCGGTGACGTCGAGAGCGTGGCCGGCCTTGGTGTGGAGGCGGAACACGTCCTTCACACCGTTGGCCTTGGTGGCCAGGACCCGAGTGATGCCGTGTGCGTCGTAGACCTTGGTTCCCACCGCGTTGTCTTCGACGAGCTTGCCGATCGGGATCATGCCGGCCGGCGTGCTGACCAGCGCGTCGTAAGGCTGGCATGCACTGACCTGCTGAGGGCTGTTGGTGCCCACGTTGAACCACACCGGGCTGTTGAAGCTGAACACCTGGTGCAGCAGCATGTGCGTGAGCTCGTGCTCGAAGATCTCGGCGTCGGCGCCGGACGCGAAGTAGCCGTGCTCCTTGCCGGCCGCGGTGTAGGTGAGCACCACGCGGTCGAGCAGCTGACGCAGGCTCTGCTCACGCTCGGGCGAGCCGACCGCACCGCGGAAGTACTTGGTGGTGACGATCGTGGACGCGTTGACGCTCCAGAAGTCGGGGAACTCCACCCCGCGCTGCTCGAAGACGTTCTCACCCGTGCGCCAGTTGGTCTGCACGACGTCGCGGCGCTCCCACGTGACGGCGTCGTACGGGTGCACGCCCTCGGTGGTGTAGACGCGTTCGATGGTGAGGCCCTTGCCGGCCTTCTTCGAGTTCTTGCGGGTCCCGGTGGTCCCGTCGACCGTCTCCGTCATGCTGTGCTCCTGATCTCTCTTCGCGGTGGGTGGTTCTACTTGTCGCTGTTCTTGGTGGCTGCTCGCAGCTCGTGGTCGGCGCCTGCGGCCATGAGGCCGGCGATCTCTGAGGCGAAGTCGTCCACGGAGTCGAACGCCTTGTAGACGCTGGCGAAGCGCAGGTACGCGACCTCGTCGAGCGCCTTGAGCGGCTCGAGGACGGCCAGGCCGACCTCGTGGGCGGCGACCTCTGCCGAACCGCCTTCGCGCAGCGTGTCCTCGACCTGCTGGCCGAGGTGAGCGAGGTCGTCGTCGGAGACCGGCCGGCCCTTGCAGGCCTTGCGAACTCCGGCGATCGCCTTGTCGCGGGCGAACGGCTCGGTGGCTCCCGAACGCTTGAGCACCGTGAGCTGCATCTGCTCGATGGTGGTGAAGCGCTTCTCGCACGAGGAGCAGGCCCGACGACGCCGGATGGCGCCACCCTCGTCGGCGATGCGGCTGTCGAGCACGCGGGTGTCGGTGTGCTTGCAGAACGGGCAGTGCATCGCGTGCTCCTCTCATACCGAAGTACGGGTGTTGTGGACGAGATGGTGGAAACCGTGTGGAAATCTGGGTCAGACCTGTGGGCGACGGGCTTCATCCTGTGCACTAGATGTGGATGAAGAACATCTCTGTAACTACTAGATCTAGTGTCACTGTACGCCGGAGATCGGGGTTGGACAACAGTTTCGTGGACGGCGCCGACACTTTCTCGTGCGGATGCCGTACCCGCTGGTCAGAGCACTGACGCGGCCCGGATCAACGGCGTGTCGCCGGACCGAGAGCGTGGTCAGACCACCGTCACGTCGACGAGACGGCCGGCCGCCGAGGCAAGCTTGCGATCCCGTGTCAGCAGGGCACAGTCGAGTGATTCGGCCAGCACGACGTACGCCGCGTCGTAGGCGGTGAGATTGGCCCGTAGGTCGAAGACTCGACGCCGCAACGGCTCGGCCAGGTGCCATCGTTCGACAGGCAGCTGGTCGAGATCGGACAGGGCATCATGGGCGGCATGCGGCGACAGCCGGCGGCCTCTGACGAGACCGCGCAATGCGGACAGCACCTCATAGTCAATGACGGTCGGCGCGGCACACCGCTCATCCACCAAGACGTCGTGCACAGGCTCGGCGTCCCTGCCCACCAATGCGTCCAAGATCGCCGAGCAGTCGACGACGATCATCCGCGAGCGTCGCGGTCGGCCCGGATGATGTCGACCGACGACACGGACGACTTCTCCGAACGGGCCGCCGCACGACGTAGTACCTCAGCCACCGTAGGACGTGCAGCGTCTTCGACGAGCAAACGCAACAGGTACTCGTTCAATGACTCGCCGCGCTCGGCTGCGCGCGCCTTGAGAGCGCGACGCGCCCCATCCGGGACATTGCGAATCTGCACCAACCCAGCCATGCATGCATAGTACCACTTGATCAATACATGTTGTATGGCACTCTCAGACGGCCGAGGCGATGTCGACTCCCAGGTATTCGAGAGCGTCGTCGGTGAGTCGATGGGCGGAGTTGCGGCTGCGCGCGGCGTTCGCCAGCGCCTGGCGGCGAAGCTCGTCGGGGTCCTGGCCGGCGGCGCGGATCATGCCCTCGTCCTCGTCGATCCAGCGGTGATACGTCTCGGTGGTGACCTCGGGGTGGAACTGCCAGGCGATCGACCGGGCGCCGAGGCTGTCGTCGACGAAGCACTGCGGGCCGTACCAGGAGTTGCCGAGCACCTGGGCGTTCGGCGGCGGGGTGAAGACGTCGGTGTGCAGCTGCGCCCACGGCCCCTCGGGGCACAGCACGGAGTCGATCGTGTCGACGCGGAGCCAGCCGAGCTCGGGGTCGTCGGCTTCGTACGACGTGCCGCCCAGCGCGCGGGCCAACAGCTGGGCTCCGTAGCAGATCGCCATCACCGGGACGCCGGCTCGCAACGATGCTCGCGCCAGTGCCGACTCACGCACGACCGGGTCGGCGCTCGCTGGTTCATGAGCGCCCCGGGCGGACCCCAGCAGCAACAGCATCGACGGGTCCTCGAGGTCGACGAAGACCGGGAGATCATCGCGATCGAGCCAGACGACCTCGCCGCCGAGCTGGACGAGGCGCTCGACGACGAACCCGCCGTCACGGTCCGCCTCGTCAGCGACCACGTAGATGCGCATTCCTCCATGGTGCCAGTGGACGAGCTCGGAACAGAAGGACGCCCGGCACCGCTTCCCTGTCGGTGCCGGGCGTCGTGACGCTGCGTGAGTGTCACTCGTAGACGGGCACCGCGATCTCGCTGCCCATCTGCAGGCCTCCCGCGCTCGGCAGGGAGTTGAGCCGCATGATGTCGTCGACCGTCTGGCGGATGTCGCCGTTGGGGTTGGCCGCAGTGGCGACCTTCCAGAGCGTGTCGCCGGGCTCGACCGTCACCGTGCGGGTGGCGACCGCGGCACCGGCGTCACCGGTTGCCGTCGTCGACGACCCGAGAGCCACCACCAGGACGGCCAGCGTCAGCAGTGCGGCGACGATCACCGCGAGGCGTCCGCGGCGCGTCAGCTGAAGGTGCGACGGGCGTGGCATCGCAGGGACCAGCTGGAGATGACGAGCTGTGCCGACGTCGTCGAGAAGGATGCTGCTCATGAGTGCCTCCGAGGGGGAAGTGAGACGGATCGAATCTGGTGGTGCTCGATATGGCGTTGGTGTGCTCGGCCGGACGTCGTTCTCGATGTCATTCGATGGTGAACAGACGTTCGATCGAACACATGTACGACGATAGGGCGCGCCTCCGACAAAAGCCAGAGGTAATCGAACACCGTGACGAGAGACACACGATTTGGCCTGAAACCACAGGCGGAATTCGTTCGAACACGTCGTCGAGTCGCGCGTGTCGTTGCAGCCCACTACGGTCGAACGCATGCCCTCGCCACGCCGGACCGCCCTCGGCGCCTGGAAGCAGGCCTCGGCGCAGCAGGCACCACTCCTGGCCGCCGGCGTCGCCTTCTACGCCTTCCTTTCGCTCTTCCCCGCGATGATCGTGGCCGTGCTCGCGTACGGGCTGATCGCCGATCCGCTCACGGTGGCTCGACAGTCCCAGCTCATCTCCGAGACGCTGCCCGCCGATGCGGCGTCGATCGTGACCGGCCAGATGGACACCCTCACCACCACTGACACCGAATCGCTCGGCATCGGCCTGGTGATCGCGCTCGTCCTCGCCCTCTACAGCGCGTCCGGCGGAGTGGGCAACCTCGTCACCGCCGTCAACACGATGTTCGGTCTCGAGGAGACCCGCGGTTTCGTGAAGCGCAAGGCGCTCGCGCTCGGCCTCACCCTCGGGGCCATCGTCTTCATGGCCGTGACGCTCACGCTCGTCGCCGTCGTGCCCGCGGTTCTCGACGCGCTCATCGACGTGCCGGGCCTCCGCCTCGCTCTCGAGGCGGGACGCTGGCTCCTGCTCCTCGCTGCCGTCGTCGTGGGCATCGGGGTGCTGCTACGCGTCGCTCCGGACCGCCCGGACGACCCGCCCCGACTCGTCGGCAAGGGCGTGCTCATCGCGAGCGCCATGTGGATCCTGGTGTCGGTCGGGTTCAGCCTCTACGTCGACAACTTCGGCAGCTACGGCGAGACGTACGGCGCACTCGCCGGCGTGGTCGTGCTGCTGCTCTGGCTGTGGATCGGCGTCTACGCGCTGCTGCTCGGCTCCGCGATCGAAGCCGTGCGCGAGCACGTCGTGGAGGTCGAGAAGTCCGAGGTCAGCGAAGAAGCAGAGTGATCAGCAGGACGATCGCTGCGACCGCCACGACGAGCAGGATGACACCGCTGACGATGGACCGGTCGAAGGACGATCCGCGCGGCACCTGGCGCTCGGACAGGTCGACCTCGAAGTCGGGCATCAGCAGCTGCAGGTCGACGTCGGATGCACCGTCGACGCCGTGCTCGCGCAGCAGCTCGCGCACGGCCGGCTCGATGCCGGGGAGGTCGTCGGCCGAGGTGGTGCCGACGTCCTTCACGTCGAGCTGCCACCGCTCGCCGTCGCGCGTACCCACCACGAGGTAGCTCACGTGAACTTGCCCTGACGGATCTTGCGCCGGCCCACGCGCTCCAGCACCGGTTCGAGCCGCATGGCCGGACCGGGTGCCAGTGCCGTCAATCGCGTCTGGACCCCGCGCCACACCGGCATCGTGCGGTAGACCCGGCGGGTGCCGAACATGTCGACCAGCTCGCGGGCCACCTGCGCCGGCTGGAAGAACGTGCCCGACGCGACCAGCACCTGGGCCTGGCCGCCACTTTCCATGTCGCGCACCATCTGGGTGTTGACGCCGTCCGGGCAGATCGCATGAACGCGGATCTTGTCGCGCTTGAGCTCGACGCTCAGCGACATGGCGAGCGACAGCGCCGCCGCCTTGGTGGCGGCGTACATGCTCAGACCGGGCACCGGGCCGTGCGAGCTGAGCGACGCCGTGACGCCGATGTCCCCACCTTTGACACCCTCGGGCGCCTGGGCCCGGAACACATCGGTGGCGATCCGTGATCCCCACACGACGCCCAGGATGTTGACGTCGACGAGCGTGCGGATCTGCGCCTCGGTGAGGTGGCTGAGCTCACCGTCGAACCCCACCCCGGCGTTGCACACCCACGCGCCGAGCGGGGCCAGGATGCGCGCCTCCTCGGCGACGCCGCGGGTCGCTTCGGGGTCGGCGACATCGAGACCGAGGCCCAGTGGGGCACCGATCTCGCCGGCCGTCACCTTGGCCGACTCGGCGTCGATGTCGGTGACGACGACCCGGTATCCACGTCCGACGAGCTCGGTGGCGATGGCCCGGCCGATGCCTCGCGCAGCTCCCGTGACGACCGCGGAGCGCGGGTGTCCGGGCTTCACGAGCGTCTTCGTCACGGCTCACAATCTAGGGGCGGGGCATGACGACACGCCATCGAACATATGTTTGAAGATTCGGTTCCGCGGGTCTACGGTGAAACCCATGAGCGATGACACCCAGCCCAGCGCCGACAAGCACCGCCGAGGGCGTCCTCCCGGCTCGCCCAACTCCGTCCGCGAGCTCCCCGACGGACCGGTCGACGACCTCACCGGCCTCACCCCGCGCCAGCAGAAGGTCCTCGTCTTCCTGCGCGAGGAGATCGAGCAGCGTGGCTACCCCCCGAGCATGCGCGAGATCGGCGCTGCCGTCGGGCTGGCCAGCACCTCGTCGGTGGCGCACCAGCTGCGGGTGCTCGAGAAGCTCGGCTACGTCAAGCGCGACCCCAACCGGCCGCGTGCGCTCGAAATCTTCCTGCCCGACGTCCTCAAGGCGCGTCGCACGCTCAGCTCCGCAGACGAGAGCACGGTCGACGAGACCGGCATCGGCGATGCCATGCCCGCCGCCACCTACGTGCCGATGGTCGGACGCATCGCCGCCGGCGGCCCGATCCTCGCCGAGGAGCGCATCGAAGAGGTGTTCCCGCTGCCGAAGTCGCTCGTCGGCGACGGCACGCTGTTCCTGCTCGAGGTCTCAGGCGACTCGATGATCGACGCCGCCATCTGCAGCGGCGACTACGTCGTGGTGCGCCAGCAGCCGGTCGCCGAGAACGGCGAGATCGTCGCCGCCATGCTCGACGGCGAGGCCACCGTCAAGACGTTCCAGCGCAGGGACGGCCAGGTGTGGCTGCTCCCCCACAACGACGACTACTCCCCCATCGACGGCACCCACGCCACGATCCTGGGCAAGGTCACCGCGGTCCTACGACGCGTCTGAGGCGGATTCGTCGAGGCGACGCAGGGCGGCGAGCACCGTATCGCGGTCGGTGGTGCGCCACATGTCCGGAAGCGAGGCCGCGAGGAACGAGCCGTAGCGCGCGGTGACCAGGCGGGGATCCAGCACCGCCACGACACCCCGGTCGGTGGATCGGCGAATGAGTCGTCCGGTTCCCTGGGCCAGCAGGAGCGCGGCGTGGCCGGCCGCCACCGTCATGAAGCCGTTGCCGCCCCGCTTCTCGACCAGACGTTGGCGGGCGCTCATCAGTGGGTCGTCGGGCCGCGGGAAAGGGATGCGGTCGATGATGACGAGCTGGCAGGTGTGACCGGGCAGGTCGATGCCCTGCCACAGGCTCAGGGTGCCGAACAGGCAGGTGGCCGGATCGCCGGCGAAGCGTCGGGCCAGCTCGGGCAGCTGGGCGTCGCCCTGGCACCAGATGTCGAGGTCGGGCAGGCGCAGGCGTACCGCCTCGGCCGCTGCCTCCGCGCCACGGCGCGAGGAGAAGAGGCCGAGCGTGCGTCCGCCGGCCGCCTCCACGAGCGCGGCGATCTCGTCGACCTGGGCGTCGCCGAGACCGTCACGAGTGGGCGCGGGCAGGTGGCGGGCGACGTAGATCATGCCCTGCGTGCGGTAGTCGAACGGTGAGCCGACGTCGATCGACGTCCACGACTCGTCGCCCGGCTCCAGACCGAGGGACGCGGCCAACGGGTCGAACCCACCGCCGAGGGTGAGCGTCGCGCTGGTGAGCACGACGGTCTTCTCGTCGAACAGCTTGTCGCGGAGTCGGGTCGAGACATCGATCGGAGCGACGTGCAGCCGGGGACCGGTGCGGTTCTCGTCGAGCCAGAGCACCTCGGTCTCGGCCTTGACGGCCATCCGCTCGGCGATCTGCCGGACGTCGTCGACCATGCCTCGGGCCTGCTGGCGCGCGGCGTCGGCCTCCATGTCGGCCTTCTCCTTGGGGAACGCCGACATACAGGCGCGAGCCGAGTCGCGAACGAGGGCAAGGGCGTCGGCGAGCGGTTGCTCCGGCATGTCGATGCGGCCGGGCTCGGAGCGGGCGATCACCTCGGACAAGGCGTCCGCGGCATCGGTGAGGTCGTCGACCTCCTTCCCGTCGGCATGAGCACGGGCCCGCCTGGCCGCCCGCTCGATCATCGCCGGATCGAGCTCGTCGGTGGCGGCCTGGGTGACGCGGGCTGCCAGCTCGTGGGCCTCATCGACGATGACGGCGTCGTACTCGGGCAGCATCGGTACGCCGTCGATGGCGTCGATGGCGAGGAGCGCGTGGTTGGTGACCACCAGATCGGCGTGCTGGGCGTCTTCGCGGGCCCGCTCGGCGAAGCACTCCAGCGCATGAGCGCAGCGCGACGCACCAAGACACTCGCGATGGTTGACGCTCACCTGTCGCCACGCGCGCTCGGTGTGCGCGGGCGCGGAGTCACGATCGGCGATGTGACCCTGGGTGGCCTGCTCCTCGGCCCATTCGCGAAGCTCGACGACCTCACCACCGAGCGAACCCTCGGGAACCTCGATGAGCACACCCTGGTCGTCGGGCGCACCCTCGCGGATGCGGTGCAGGCAGGCGTAGTTGCCGCGGCCCTTCACGACCGCATGATGAGGCACATCGTCCAGCGTGGCCCGGGCCGCGTCCTTCAAGGCCGGGATGTCGCGCTCGACGAGCTGGTGCTGAAGATTGAGCGTCGCCGTGGCCACGACGACGCGCTTGCCGCGCAGCAGGCTGGGCACGAGGTAGCCGAGCGACTTGCCGGTGCCGGTGCCGGCCTGGACCAGCAGGTGCGTGCCCGACTCGAGCGCCTCACGGACCGCCTCGGCCATCTTGACCTGGCCGGGGCGCTCCGTGCCTCCGATGGCCTCGACGGCGGCGTGCAGCACGTCGTGGACGTCGGGTTTCGCGGGCATGCGCGCAGCCTAGTCGCGGCTGATGACGTCTCCTCGACGCGCTTCCACAGCGGTGCGTGGCACGATCGAGTGGTGGCCACCGATCGCGATCGAGACGAGGAGGGGCGGGCCCGCAACGCCCGCCCGCGCGACGGACTCGGCCGGCCGCTCCCCTACGGATCGGCGGGGGTGGAGCGGCAGCCCGAGGGCATCGAGCGCACTCCTGACGAAACGATTCGCGACGCGCAGCGCCTGCTCGACGAAGGCATGCCCTTTCACGCCCACGAGGTCTTCGAGGACGCCTGGAAGACCGGGCCCGCCGAGGGGCAAAGCCTGTGGAAGGGCCTGGCCCAGCTCGCGGTCGGTCTGACCCACGCCGCCCGCGGCAACTCGGCCGGTGCCGCGACTCTCTTGCGCCGGGGCGTGGACAACATCGAGGTCTTCGCCGACGCGGTTCCCCATGGCATCGACATCGTGGGCCTGTGCTCATGGGGGCGCGGCCTGGCGGACGAGGTGGAGGGCGGATCCGCGGCGGCCGACCCGGCGGCACTGGCTCCGAGGCTCAGAGCTGGGTGAGCTGGTGCGCGAGGTCGTCGGAGACGCGGGCGACGATGTGCGTGCCGTCCTCGGCGTGGTCGAGGGACTCGATCTCTCCGGTCTCGTGGACCTGGCTGAGCAGGTCGCCCCGGGCGTAGGGCACGACGACGTCGACGCGGGCCGCCGGTCGCGGCAGGTCGGCCTCGACGGCCGAGAGCAGCTCGGCGATGCCCTCGCCTGAGTGAGCGCTGACGACCACCGCGTGCGGTTCACGCGACAGGATGTTCTTCACCGCGAGCGGATCGGCGACGTCGGCCTTGTTGACGACGATGATCTCGGGCACCCCGGTGGCGCCGATCTCGGCGAACACCTCGCGGACGGCCGCGACCTGGCCCTCCGGGTCCGGGTGCGAGCCGTCGACGACGTGCAGCACGAGGTCGGACTCGGCCACCTCCTCCAGCGTGGACCGGAACGCCTCGACGAGCTGGTGCGGCAGGTGCCGGACGAACCCGACCGTGTCGGACAACGTGTAGATGCGTCCGTCGGAGGTCTGGGTGCGCCGGGTGGTGGGATCCAGTGTGGCGAACAGCGCGTCCTCGACGAGCACACCGGCGCCGGTGAGGCGGTTCAGCAGGCTCGACTTGCCGGCGTTCGTGTAGCCGGCGATCGTCACGGACGGCACCTTGCGTGACTGGCGCTCCTTCTTCTTCGTGTTCCGCGCGGTCGCCAGACTTGCCAGATCACGACGCAGCTTCGTCATCTTGGCCTGGATGCGGCGACGGTCGGTCTCCAGCTTCGTCTCGCCGGGACCACGGCCACCGATGCCCTCGCCGCCGGCCGCGCGTCCGCCGGCCTGGCGGGACAGCTGGCCACCCCAGCCGCGCAGGCGCTGGGTCTGGTACTGCAGCTGCGCCATCTCGACCTGCGCCTTGCCCTCGGCGCTCTTGGCGTGCTGGGCGAAGATGTCGAGGATCAGGGCCGTTCGGTCGACGACCTTGACCTTCGTGCGGTCCTCCAGGTTGCGCAGCTGACTCGGCGCGAGCTCGCCGTCGCAGATGATGGTGTCGGCGCCGGTGGCCTGCACCGCGTCGCGCAGCTCGTCGACCTTGCCGCGGCCGATGTAGGTGGCCGGGTCGGGCTTCGGTCGGCGCTGCATGAGCGCGTCGAGCACCTCGGAGCCGGCCGTCTCGGCGAGCAGCTTGAGCTCGGTGAGGGAGTTCTCCGCGTCTTCGGCCGTGCCCTCGGTCCAGACGCCCACGAGCACGACGCGCTCGAGTCGGAGCTGGCGGTACTCGACCTCGGAGATGTCCTCGAGCTCGGTGGAGAGGCCGGCCACCCGGCGCAGCGAGTTCCGCTCCTCGAGGTCGAGACCTTCCGGTTCGGATCCGGTGGACGTCATGCGATCCAATCAAGGTCACCGCGGGCGACGATCACGGCGGGGCCGGTGAGAACGAGGTGGTCGTCAGCGGTCCAGGTGACGTGGACGGTGCCGCCGGGAACGTCGACGCGGTACGTGGTCGGTCGCTCCACTCCGTCGGCCAGTGCGGCCGCCAGACCCACAGCGCACGCACCGGTTCCGCACGAACGGGTCTCGCCGGACCCACGCTCGTGCACGCGCATGGCGACATGCCGGTCGCCGGCGCGCACGACGAACTCGACGTTGACGCCGTCCGGGTAGACCTCGGCGTCGTGCTCGGGCGCGTCGAGCAGCGTACCGGCGTCGGCCAGGCTGTCGACGAAGGCGACCGCGTGCGGGTTGCCGGTGCGGATGTCCTGCGCCTCCCACGTGCGTCCTGCCGTGGTGATCTTGGAGGTGCCACGCACCTCGGGCACGCCCATGTCGACGCTGAGCGTTCCGTCGACCTGGGCGGTGACGGTCTTGTCGCCGTCGCGGGTGCCGATCACGATCGGTGCCCCGGCGTCGACGAGTCCCTCCTGCAGCAGGTGCAGGGCGAAGACCCGGATGCCGTTGCCGCACATCTCGCTGACGGATCCGTCGGCGTTGCGATAGTCCATGTACCACTCGCCGTCCGAGCGTTCACCGAGCGCGGACGACTTGATGACACGCATGACGCCGTCGGCACCGATGCCGCGCCGACGGTGGCAGAGTGCGGCCACGAAGGCACCGTCGAGCTCGCCGTGGATGGTGCCGTCATGGTCTGGAAGCAGCACGAAGTCGTTCTCCGTGCCGTGCCCCTTGAGCCATGGAAACGTCATGCCTCCAGTCTACGGGCCGCGAGCTGCTCGGCCGTCTCGGCGAGATCGGGTGCATCGAAGGGCAGCCACTGGATTCGGGGGTCCTTGCGGAACAGCCGGTCCTGACGCCGGGCGAACCTCCTCGTCCCGACGACGGTCGCCACCCGGGCCTCGGCTTCGGTCATGTCACCGCGCAGGTGGGCCAGGATCTGCTGGTAGCCCAGTGCACGTGACGCCGTGGGGCCGTCCGCCAGCCCGCGCTCGACCAAGGCGCGGACCTCGTCGACGAGCCCGTGCTCCCACATGTCATCGACCCGACGCTCGAGCCGCGCGTCGAGGACATCCCTCGGGACGCCGAGACCGATCATGATCAGTCCCGGGTAGATCGAGTCGTACGGCGGCATCGACGCGACGAAGGGTTCACCGGTCAGCTCACCCACCTCGAGCGCACGCACGATGCGTCGTCCGTTCGAGGGGAGGATCTGGCCGGCCGCCTCCGGGTCGCGCTCGGCCAGGACCGTGTGAAGCGCGGCCGCACCCCGTGCCTCGAGCTCGGCAGCCCATCGAGCGCGCACATCCGCGTCCGTGCCGGGAAAGTCGAGCGGGTCGATGACCGCCCGGACGTACAGCGACGACCCGCCGACGACGACCGGTGTCACACCGCGGCCCAGGCAGTCGGCGATCACCGCACGGGCTGAACGCTGGAACTCCGCGACACTGCCCTCCTCGGCGACGTCGAGGACGTCGAGGAGGTGATGTGTCACGCTGCCGCGGCTGACCGATGGCGACTTTGCCGTGCCGATGTCCATGCCGCGGTACAGCTGCATCGAGTCGGCGTTGACGATCTCCGCGGCTGCGAGACGTTGCGTGAGGGCGATGGCGAGGTCGGACTTGCCGGATGCGGTCGGACCGACGACGACCACGATGCGATCGGTCGGCGACATGCCCTCAGTCTTTCAGTAGCGTGCGAGGCATCCGGGGCCAACTGCGCCCACAGCGATTCGTCAGGAGCAGCCATGGGATTTCTCGACAAGTTGAAGGGCAAGAGCGGGTTGAAGGACAAGGCCATCGACCTCGCCAAGCAGCACGACGACAAGCTCGACCAGGGCATCGACAAGGCGTCCGACCTCGCCGACAAAGCCACGAAGGGCAAGTACACGGACAAGATCGACAATGCGGCCGAAAAGGCCAAGGACGCCTACGAGAAGCCGCAGGACACGCCGCCGGCGCAGGACCCGCGGCCGTAGATCACGTGATCGACCAGTCGGCCACCCAGTAGCCGACGCCGAAGGGCGCCCCGTCCCAGCGCAACCGCGCGGTGACGGCGGCGCCTTTCGTCATCTCCCCGAGCACCACGAGCGCGCGCGGACCGGCGGCCAGGAGGTCGTCGCCGAGGTCGACGTCGAGGGAGGCGAGCACATCGGCATCGCCAGCGGCGAGGGCGGCGGCGATCGTGTCGTCGTACGCCGCGGCCCGATCGTCGAGGTAGCCCGGCGCCGTCAGGCTGCGCCGCGCGCTGCCGTCGGCCATGACCAGCAGCGCCACCCGATCGTCCGCCGGGACGGCCGACGTCGTGTACGTCCGCGGGCCACGCCAGCCGGCCCGGTCGAGCAGCCAGGCGCCGACCGTGAGACTGAGCGGAAGCACCTCGTCATCGCCGCCGGCGACGACGCCCACTCCGTGGCCGGCCATCGTCCCGCCCGCCGACTCGTCGACCTGACCGGACAGCGAGCCGGTTCCCACCACGACCACGCGGTTCGGGCGAACACCCACGAGCGCCGAGACGCTGGCCAGCGCAGCCTCGCGGACGTCGTCCAGCTCGCCGGCGGCACCGGACGCCACCTCCGGCACGAGCGCGGGCGGCTGAGGGCACACCGCAACAGCGACGATCACGCCCCGAGGCTAGCCGAGCGCCGCTGACGCTCCCCGCTGATCAACGCCCGTGCCACGATGGATCAGTGCTCGAACCCCCACCCGACCCCGGGCCATACCCGCCCGACCGGATCTGGAGGTTCCCGCCGTCCCCGATCTCGCGCCTCTGGCTGGTCGCAGCGATCCTCGGTGGTCTTCTGGGCATTCTCGCGCTCGGCGGCGCGACCGCCTACCTGGCCCTCAACGCCACCCGCGACCTTCCCGGGCTGATCGACGACCGGGACGTCGTCGAGGTCGCGGTTCGCGAGTGCCGGCTGATGACATCGACGATCGAGGGCCTTCCCGTCGACGGATCGCCGTCGGACCGGCTCGACTCGCTGGAAGACCAGAACGCCGCCATCGAGCACATGGTGGATCGCATCCGGTCAGTCGGACCCAAGACGCGGGCATCCGACCAGCCGCTCGACGCGTGGCTGGCGGACTGGGAGGCACTGGTCTCCGGCCGCGCCGACTACATCGGCCTGCAACGTCGGGGCGCCGACGCCGACTTCCGGATGCCACGCTCCCCCGACGGCGAGCCGATCAACGAGCGGATGGACCTCGCCGGGGGCGAGGCCTGCCCGGTGCCCAAGACACTGCTGCGTCCCGACCTCGCCGGCGCGCAACCGGTCTGACGGTCAGCCCGCGGACGCGGCCGCCTTCTTCTGCCTCTTGAACGCACGCACCTTGCCCAACGACTCCGCATCGACGACGTCCGCCACCGACCGGTAGCCCTTCTTGCCGTAGTCGCCGACCACGGTCGTCCAGCCGCGCGGCTTCACGTCGAGCTGCTTGGCCAGGAGCGCCGTGAAGATCTTCGCCTTCTGCTCCCCGTAGCCGGGCAGCGCCTTGAGCCGCGCCATCAAGTCGGTGCCGCTGCGGGCCTCGGTCCACAGCTTCGAGGCGTCGCCGTCGTACTCGGCCACGACGTGCCGGGCGAGAGCCTGGACGCGACCGGCCATCGAGCGTCCGTAGCGGTGGATGGCGGGTGGCGTCGAGCACAGCTCCGCGAACTCCTCGGGCTCCGCGGCGGCGATGGTGGCGGGGTCGAGGGTGCCGAAGCGGTCGAGCAGCTTCGCCGGGCCGCGAAACGCGTGTTCCATCGGGTACTGCTGGTCGAGCAGCATGCCCATGAGCAGGGCGAACGGGTTCTCGGAGAGGATCTTGTCGGCTGTGGGGTCCTGAGCGATCGTGAGCGGCATACGACCATCCTGCCACCGGATCGGGACACTCTGCTCGGACGAATGAATCCGCGAACATCGGGCCCCGCCTGGTGGCACACTCCTACCATGAACGAGGGGCAACCGGAGCCGAGCGACCCCACCTACACGCCCGCATCCGATCCGCGACCGCTCGTGGTCGCCGGGGCGGTCATCGGGCTGACCTGGGCGGCCGCCTTGCGCGGCTGGATGATCCAGCTGGCCGGCGACGAGACGGGCTTTCACTGGTTCGGCACGTTCGCGCTGGTCCTCGCCCCGGGGCTCCTCGTCGGCGCGCTGATCGGCCTGGCCGAGCACCGCCGCCGGACCGGCGGGGCGCGGAACCTGTGGCTCACCCTCGCCCCGTGCCTGTTCTTCGCGGCGCTGGCCGACCCGACGATCTTCAGGCAGTTGATCACCCAGGGGATCGGCGGCGGTGCAATCGGGGTGGTGCTCTTCGGGCTCGCGGGAGGTCACGCCCTGTCCGGACGCGGCCGTGCGTGGTGGCGTCGGAGCTGCGGCGTCTTCGCCGTCATCGGTGTGCTCTTCATGATGGTCCTGGCGTCCGACACCGCGCCGCTGGAGACAGCGCACGGCCTCTGGGTCGGCCTGTACGCCGCGTCGCTGCTCGCGCTCCTCTGCGTGGCCGGTGCCATCCCGCATCGGATCGGCCGGCCGATGCTGGTCCCCACACGCTGGATTGCGGGGATCGTGGGTGCGCTGGCCGGATTCGCCTGGGCCGCCGCCTTGCGCGCGTTCATGTGGGAGGTTGCCGGCGACGAAGCAGGCGCGGACTGGGTGGGGACCTTCGCGTGGGTTCTCCTACCCGGCGCGGTGATCGGCTGGCTGCTGGCGCGGGCCGAGCATCGACGGTGGACAGGCTCGGTGCCCCACCGGCGTTGGCTGATCTGGTCGCCGATGCTGTTCACGGCCGTCCTCGTGCACAACCCGCTCGACCTCGCCAGCGGCTTCGAGGGCGGCATCGGCCTCGCGGCTGTCGCCGTCCCAGCGATCTGCATGCTCGGCGGCTATGCGATCGCGGGTCGCGGGCCGCTCTGGGTCCGGGGTGCGTGCGGCCTGGTCCTGCTGTTGACGATCCCGATCTGGTCGCTCACCGCGACCGACGTGGGCGGGTCGACGATGTCGCTCGGGAACGCCCACGGAGCCTGGGCCGCACTCCTCTACTGGGGCCTGCTCGCGACGTTCTCGATGGCAGCCGCGATTCCGCATCGCGCGCCCGTCGTCACCGTCCGGCCTCCGGCGTCCACCCCATCAGCACGAGCAACCGGCTGACGACGCGACACCGAGCGGTTCCGGCACGCCGACCGACGGCATCCCGAGGCCGACCGTGTTCACTGGGGGCACCTCCCGCTTGCGAGGGACGGTCTGACCTTGGCGTGACTCCCAGGCGTCGCCGGCCCTCGTGCGCCGGTACGCCGCGGGAGGGAGGTCACTGAGCAGGTGGTGCGGAGCTCCGCGCGTGATCTCGACGTCCACAACATCGCCCGGACGGATCTCATGTGGGCCGCGAACGAAGTGCACCAACCGGTTGTCGCGGGCGCGGCCGGTGAGTCGATGCGTCGCGCCGTCCTTCTTGCCACTGGAGTCCGCGACCAGCAGCTCGACCGTCGAGCCGACGAGCCGACGGTTCTCCTCCCACGCGATGTCGTCGACGAGCGCGGTGAGCCGGTCGTAGCGCTCCTGCACGACGTCCTTCGGCACCTGGTCGGCCAGCTCGGCGGCCGGGGTACCGGGACGCTGGGAGTACTGGAACGTGAACGCACTGGCGTACCGGGCTTGGCAGACGACGTCGAGCGTCGCCTCGAAGTCGTCGTCGGTCTCGCCGGGAAACCCCACGATGATGTCGGTGGTGATGGCGGCGTGCGGCATCGCGGCGCGAACGCGATCGAGGATGCCGAGGTACTTCTCGCGGCGGTATGAGCGCCGCATCGCCTTGAGCACCCGGTCGGACCCGCTCTGCAGCGGCATGTGCAGCTGCGGCATGACGTTGGGCGTCTCGGCCATCGCGGCGATGACGTCGTCGGTGAAGTCCTTGGGGTGCGGGCTGGTGAACCGCACCCGCTCCAGTCCTGCGACGTCGCCACACGCGCGCAACAGCCTGCCGAACGCCAGCCGGTCGCCGAACGCGACGCCGTAGGAGTTGACGTTCTGCCCGAGCAGCGTCACCTCCACCACACCGTCGGCGACGAGCGCCTCGACCTCGGCCAGCACCTCGCCGGGCCGGCGGTCCTTCTCCTTGCCGCGCAGGCTCGGCACGATGCAGAACGTGCAGGTGTTGTTGCAACCGACGCTGATCGAAACCCAGGCCGCGAACACCGAGTCGCGCTTGGTGGGCAGCGTCGACGGGAACACCTCGAGCGCCTCGAGGATCTCGACCTGCGACTCCTCCTGGATGCGGGCCCGCTCGAGCAGCACCGGCAGCGAGCCGATGTTGTGGGTGCCGAACACCACGTCGACGTAGGGCGCGCGCCGGATGATGGTGTCGCGGTCCTTCTGGGCCAGGCATCCACCGACGGCGATCTGCATGCCCGGGTTCGCGGCCTTGACGCTCGCGACGCGACCGAGGTTCCCGTACAGCTTGTTGTCGGCGTTCTCGCGCACCGCGCAGGTGTTGAACACGACGAGGTCCGGAGTGCCCGCTCCGTCACCGCCTGGCGCACGGACATAGCCGGCGGTCTCGAGCAGTCCGCTCAGCCGTTCGCTGTCGTGCGCGTTCATCTGGCACCCGTAGGTGCGCACCTCGTACGTCTTCATCGAGGGACCAACTCTACGAGGAGTCAGTGGGCGTCGTTGAACGCCCTGATGACCTTGCCCGGGGCACGACGGTTGGGGCTGACCTCGTGCCCGTTCTTCTTGGCCCACGTCCGCAGGTCGTGGATGGTGTGCGGGGGCTTGATCTGGTCACCGCGCCGCGTGTTCCCGGTCTCCTCGGCACCGTCCGTCAGGTCGGCGATGAACGTGTCGACCGCCTTTCGGCTGGCCGCGCTCAAGTACAGGTCGAACGATCGCCCATTGAACTGATGACGGACGGGCTTCGTGTCCACAGGCAGCTCCGCGCCGTCGTAGTCGTCGACCACCTTCACGATGGGCTTCTGGATGATTTCCTGTCTCGCCATGATGGCTTGCTCCTTTGAGGAAAGTTACACCGAGAAAAGGACGAACAAGGGATCACGTTATCGGAATGCGGGTCATGGGTTATCCGAAACCCAGCCCGTTATCCAGGTGTCGATCCGGTGTCAATCCGGCTGGTACTTGCGGGAGTACCCATCAGCGGCGCTAGGTTGAAGCGCATGGCGGACCCGACACTCATGGTCTCGATGCAAGACGTCCAGAAGTGGTTCGGGGACCTGCACGTCCTGCAGGACATCAATCTCGAGATCACGCCGGGCGAGGTCGTCGTCGTGATCGGCCCCTCGGGCTCCGGCAAGTCGACGCTCTGCCGCGCGATCAACCGGCTGGAGACGATCGACGAGGGCACCATCACCATCGACGGCAAGAAGCTGCCCGAGGAGGGCAAGACCCTCGCCGAGCTCCGGGCCGACGTCGGCATGGTGTTCCAGTCGTTCAACCTGTTCGCCCACAAGACGGTGCTGGAGAACGTCACGCTTGGCCCGATCAAGGTCCGCGGTCACAGCAAGGACGAGGCGAACAAGCGCGGCATGGAGCTCCTCACCCGGGTCGGCATCGAAGCACAGGCGTCCAAGCTACCGGCCCAGCTCTCCGGCGGTCAGCAGCAGCGCGTGGCCATCGCACGGTCCTTGGCGATGGACCCCAAGGTGATGCTCTTCGACGAGCCCACGTCGGCGCTCGACCCGGAGATGATCAAGGAAGTCCTCGACGTGATGATCGATCTCGCCGAAGGCGGCATGACGATGATCGTGGTGACGCATGAGATGGGGTTCGCCCGCACCGCCGCCCACCGTGTGCTGTTCATGTCCGAGGGGCGCATCGTGGAAGAGAACACTCCGCAAGAATTCTTCACCAACCCGCAGACGGATCGGGCCAAGGACTTCCTCGGCAAGATCCTGAAGCACTGACGAAGGGAACGATCATGAAACGGACACGACTGGCCGTCATCGGCGCTGTCGCGGCCTTGATCCTGGGGGCCTGCGGCAATGCCGGCGAAGACGAGGGTGGTGGCGATGCCAAGGTGGCCAACGACGCCGCCGCCAAGTTCGAGGACGGCACCCGCATGAAGGAGCTGGCCGAGGCCGGCACCGTCAAGATCGGCGTCAAGTACGACCAGCCCGGCATCGGCTTCAAGTCCGCCACATCCGACACGCCGACGGGGATCGACCCGGAGATGGGCAAGATCATCGCAGGCCAGCTCGGCATCAAGGCCGACAAGATCAAGTGGGTCGAGACGATCTCGGACAACCGGGAGCCGTTCCTGCAGAAGGGCACGGTCGACTTCGTGCTCGCGTCGTACTCAATCACCGACGAGCGTCGTCAAGTGGTGGGCCAGGCCGGTCCGTACTACGTCACCGGTCAGAGCTTGCTCGTCGCCAAGGACGACAGCAGCATCAAGGGTCCGGACGACCTGAAGGGCAAGAAGGTCTGCTCGGTCACCGGCTCGACGTCGATCGCGACCGTCGAGGAGAAGTACGGCGCCGACCCCGCCGGGTTCGACACGTACTCCGAGTGCGTCGACCAGCTGAAGAACGGCTCCGTCGATGCCGTCACGACCGATGGTGCGATCCTGCTCGGTTATGCCGCGGAGGATCCCGACGCACTCAAGGTCGTCGGAGAGCCGTTCTCGGAGGAGCGCTACGGCATCGGGTACAACAAGGACTACCCGGAGCTGTGCGAGTTCCTCAACGAGACGATCACGACGTCGTTCGAGGACGGCTCGTTCGAGAAGGCGTTCGACGCGACGCTCGGCAAGTCCGGCAACGATGTGCCCGAGGCACCCGAGTCGGATCCCTGCGAGGGCTGACCACCAGGTCGTGCCGGGTCCGTGACCCCCGGGCCCGGCACGACACCCTCACGGCGGGGAGGAGGTGCCGATGGAAGCCCTGACCGAGAACTGGGACCTGATCCTCAAGGGGTTCTGGGAGACGATCAAGCTGCTGCTGGTCGCGGGCGGCATCGCCCTCGTGCTCGGTACCGTCATCGGGGTCGCACGTGTGAGCCCGGTCTCGATCCTGCGCCGGGCCGCACTCGCCTACGTCACGATCTTTCGCAACACACCGCTCGTCGTCCTCATCATCCTGACGTACTACGGGCTGCCCGAGATCGGCATCGACTTCGGCTTCTTCATCATGATCACGATGGCCATGGGCGTATACACCGCCTCGTTCGTGGCCGAGTGCATCCGTTCCGGCGTCAACGGGATCGGGCTCGGACAGGCCGAGGCGGCCCGATCGATCGGCATGCCGTTCGGCCTGACCATGACGCAGGTCATCCTCCCGCAGTCGTTTCGTCTGGTCGTGCCACCGCTGGCCAGCGTCTTCATCGCCCTGACGAAGAACACGTCGCTGGCCGCGGGATTCGGCATCGCGGAGGCGACATTCCGGTCGAAGGGCCTGTTCAACGACTACGCCGCGGATCGCATCGTGATCTTCCTGGGAATCGCCCTCGGGTACATCATCATCGTCGAACTCATCTCCTTCGGCGCGAACCGGCTCGAGCGGCGTTGGGCGGAGGATCCGCGATGAGCTCCGTCCTCTTCGACGCCCCCGGTCCAGCGGCGCTCCGGCGTCATCGACTGATCGCCATCGCCACGGTGATCGGTCTGATCGCGATCTTCGCTGCCGTGATCTGGAAGCTGGCCGTCGAAGACCAGTTCACCGCCGAGAAGTGGGAACCGTTCGCCACGCCCGTCATCATCGAGCTCCTGCTCGTCGCCCTCCTCTACACCCTTCTGGCCGCGGGTCTGGCCATCGTCATAGCCGTCGTGTTCGGTGTCCTGTTCGGCGTCGGCAAGCTCTCCGATCATGCCTGGGTGCGATGGCCCTCCTGGACGGTCGTCGAGTTCTTCCGCGCCGTTCCGCTGCTGATGCTCATCCTGTTCATCTGGGCGATGACGGGTTACCCGCTCGACTCCATCACTCCTCTGGTCGTGGGCCTGGTCCTCTACAACGGCTCGGTGCTCGCCGAGGTTTTCCGCGCCGGCATCAACGCCGTCCCGAGGGGTCAGGCCGAGGCGGCGTATGCGATCGGCATGCGCAAGAACCAGGTGACTCGGATCATCCAGCTGCCGCAGGCGATCAAGATCATGCTTCCAGCGATCGTCAGCCAGTGCATTGTCGCGCTCAAGGACACGAGTCTCGGGTTCTATATCGCCGCGACGGGGCTCACGGTCACGGGCAGGGAGATCTGGCGGACGTTCGACAACAAGTTCGCGACGGCGATCGTCCTCGCCGCGATCTACATCGTGCTCAACGTGCTGCTGTCGTGGCTCGGGACGTATCTGCAGAAGCGATTCGGCGGCGAGTCGAAGCTCGACCTCGTCGGCGGCATCGTGCAGAGCCAACCGGTGGGAACCGCAGACAACATCGGCGTCTGAGTCAGCTCTTCGGCGTCACCCAGAGACGGATGGTGCCCTGCACGACCACGGTGCCGTCCTTGCGGGTGGCCTTCACCGTCACCGGCACCTCCGGTGCGCCGGCCCAGTCGGCTTCGGTGGTCTCGGCGGTGCAGATCAGGTCGGTCGTCGACTTGGCCAGGTACTCCACCTCCATGCCCTTGGGCAGCCAGCGGTGACCCTCGGGCGTCGTCGCCTCGGCGAGCAGACCCATGGCCGCCTCGAGCCCGTTGCACACGGCGATGGCGTGCACGGTGCCGATGTGATTCTGCACGCTGCGGCGCTTGGGGATCTTGATCTCCGCGTAGTGCGGGCGCATCTCGCGCACGGTCAGGTGAATGGACGCGAAGTACGGCGCCCTCTGGCTGAACATGATCGAGAACAGACGCCGGCCCTGAGGGAGGGCGACGGTCTTGTTGTACAGGTCGAGGGTTGAGGGCATGCCCGGAGTCTAGGACCGTGACACTGCTGCTGTCAGCGTCGCTCCTCGTCACGTCAGTCGAGGACGGCGGCGCGAATGCAGAGCACGTCGGGCAGGTTGGCGCGGACCTCGGCCCAGGTTCCGCCCTCGTCGTTGCTCACCCACACCGCGCCGTGGCGCGTGCCGACGTAGAGCCCGACCGGGTCGGCCGTGTCGGCGCTGAAGCCGTCCCGGAGCACTGCCGTGTGAGCCTCGGCCGGGAGGCCCGGCCCGGTCTCGCGCCAGGTCTCCCCCGCGTCGTCGGACCGCCAGATCGCGGGCTTGCCGGAGGGCGGGAAGCGCTCGATGTCGGCCACCAGCGGAAAGACGTAGATCGTGTCGGGTCGGTGCGGGTGGGCCACGATGGGAAACCCGAAGTCGGCCGGAAGGCCTTCGGCGATGGATGTCCACGACCGCCCGGCGTCGTCGCTGCGGAACACGCCGCCGTGGTTCTGGGCGTAGAAGCGGTCGGGGTCGCCGGAGTCCATGGCGACCTTGTGGACGCACTGGCCGTACTCGGGCGACTCGCCGGGGATGAACTCGGCGCCGATACCGCGGTTGTACGGCGTCCAGCTGGTTCCGCCGTCCTCGGTGCGATAGACGCCGCCGGTCGACATCGCCACGGTGACGATCTGAGGATCGGTGGGGTGCGGGACGATCGTGTGGATCGCCTGGCCCCCACCGCCGGGCTGCCAGGTGGGGCGATGCGGGTGGTCCCACAGACCGCGCACGAGCTCGAAGTGCTCGCCGCCGTCGTCGGAGCGAAAGATGGCCGACGGCTCGGTGCCTGCGAAGACGACGCCGTCCTGACCCTCGGGAGCGGGCCGGAGCTGCCAGACACGTTCGAGCGCGGCGCCGGTCTCCTCCGGGAAACGGATCGCTCCTCCCGGCGTCTCGCCCCAGGATCGACCGAGGTCGTCGGAGCGGAACACCTGCGGACCCCAGTGCGGACTCGTAGCGCCGGCCAGCAGGCGCGGTGGGTCCGGACGGACGTCGAGCGCGACCGAGTAGATCTCGTGCATGGGGAACTGCGGCGCGTCCCAGGTCCACGCGGATCGGTCGGCGTCCGACCGCCCGACGAACAGACCCTTCCGGGTGCCCACCAGCAACACGGTCTCGGCCATCGCGCGACTCCTCCCGTGACTATTCCTACTTGGAACAGTACGCTCGCCATGTGCCATCGAGCCTGTCAACGACTTCGTACGCCCTCCTCGGCCTGCTCGTCTTCGACCAGGAGACCGCCGAGGGTGGGATGACCGGCTACGAGGTCAAGCAACGGGCCGACAACACCCTGCGCTTCTACTGGGTCTCCCCCGCGATGAGCCAGATCTACACCGAGCTCGAGCGCCTGGACCGTCACGGCTACGTCGCCTCGACCGAGGTCGAGGACGGCAAGCGGACCACGCGACGCTTCGCGATCACGAAAGCCGGTCGCCAGGCCCTGGATGACTGGCTGCGCACCTCGGCGACCGAGTTCCCGGTGCTCAAGCATCCGATCGCCCTCCGGCTCATGCTGGGCAGCCTGATGGGTTCTGATGAAGTGCGCGCCATGCTCGACGACTACCTCGAACAGCTGGCCGAGCGCCGCGGCGAGCTCGAGGCCGTCCGTCAACGGCTCGCCGACCGTCATGAGGTGCGATTCCCGGCACGTGTGGCCGGCTGGGGCCTCGCGTACTACGACTCCGAGGCCCAGATCGTCGAACGGCTCCTCCAAGACCTCGACTGACTGCCCTTGCTGGTCGCGCGGGCCTACGCTGGCCGCACGATGGGCCCTGCTCGACGGATCTCGGGGATGGCGGGCGGAACCCTCGCCGGGATCCTGGCCCTTCGGCCTGCACCGATGAGGAACGACCGGCGTCGGACCGTTCTCCCGCCCGGCGGTTCGAGGCGCCGCTCGCCGCCGTCACCCATGTCCTCAACGAATAGCCGCGGCCCATTGCTCCCTCAGGTGCTCTCCGGCTCCTGCATCTCGACCGCCTCGAGCTCGGCACGCACCACGTCGAAGGCGACCTGTGGTGCATAGCCCTTGCGGGCGAGCACGCCGGTGAGTCGTCGGATCTGCGTCGTGGAGTCGAGCCCCCGCATCGAGCGGAGCTTCTTCTGCACCAGCCGGTGGGCGTTTTGCCGCTCGACGTCCGGATCGAGCTCGGCCAGGACGTCGCGCGACGTGTCGTCGTCGATGCCCTTGCGCCGCAGCTCCATGGCCAGGACCTTGGCAGCCACGCCCCGGCTGCGTTGACGCGACTGCACCCACGATCGGGCGAAGTCCGCGTCGTCGATGAGCCCGACCTCCTCGAACCGGTCGAGGACGCGGTCGGCGACGTCGTCGGGCACGTGCTTCTTCGCGAGCGACTCGGCCAGCTCGGCCCTGCTGCGGGGCTGATCGGTCAGCCGCCGCAGCAGGATCGTGCGGGCCATGCTCTCCGGATCGGCGTCCGGATCGAGCTCGGGAACCGGACGGGCCATCAGAACTCGATGTCGGTCGGCTCTTGCGGATCCTGAGCCTGCCGAAGGGCGACCACGGGAGCGTCCGCCGGCTGGTCGACCTGCGGTCCGACACCCATGTGCTCCTTGATGCGCTTCTCGAGCTCGTCGGCGAGGTCGGGATTGTCCGTGAGGAACTGGCGGGCGTTCTCCTTGCCCTGACCGAGCTGGTCGCCCTCGTACGTGTACCAGGCGCCGGCCTTGCGGACGAAGCCCGTCTCGACACCGACGTCGATGAGGCTGCCCTCGCGGCTGATGCCCTGGCCGTACATGATGTCGAACTCGGCCTGCTTGAACGGCGGCGCCAACTTGTTCTTGACGACCTTGATGCGGGTGCGGTTGCCGACCATGTCGGTGCCGTCCTTGAGCGTCTCGATGCGCCGGACGTCGAGCCGGACCGAGGCGTAGAACTTGAGCGCCTTGCCGCCCGTGGTGGTTTCCGGACTTCCGAACATCACTCCGATCTTCTCGCGGAGCTGGTTGATGAAGACGGCCGTGGTGCCCGAACCGTTGATGGCGCCGGTCATCTTGCGTAGCGCCTGGCTCATGAGGCGGGCCTGCAGGCCGACGTGGCTGTCGCCCATCTCGCCGTCGATCTCGGCGCGTGGCACGAGGGCCGCGACGGAGTCGATGACGATGATGTCGAGCGCGCCGGAGCGGATCAGCATGTCGGCGATCTCGAGCGCCTGCTCACCGCTGTCGGGTTGGGAGATGAGCAGCGCGTCGGTGTCGACGCCCAGCTTGCGGGCGTACTCGGGGTCGAGGGCGTGCTCGGCGTCGATGAACGCCGCGACGCCGCCGGCCTTCTGGGCGTTGGCGACCGCGTGCAAGGCCACCGTGGTCTCGCCCGAGGACTCCGGACCGTAGATCTCGACGACACGACCGCGCGGCAGCCCCCCGATGCCGAGGGCGATGTCGAGCGCCGTGGATCCGGTGGGGATGACGTCGATGGGGGCGCGGGTGCGCTCGCCCAGACGCATGACCGCGCCCTTGCCATGGGCCCGGTGGATCTGGGCGACGGCGTTGTCGAGGGCCTTGTCGCGGTCGGCGTTGTCGCGGTCGGGGTTCTCGCGACCGTTGCTGTCGCGGGTGGGGACGTCGCGTCCGGGGGTCTTGGGAGGCATGGCGTGGGTCCGTTCTCTCGGTGGGCGGCCGGTTGTCTACGACGCTAGGAGGACCCGCAGACATTCATGGGCCTCGTCGACCCGCCTGTGGAAGAACGACCTCGTGGCGTCAACCTGTGCACGACCCTAGTACGAACACGTGTTCGACCAGAGGCGACACGCCGACACGAGAATCAGCGTTCAGAGGCGGGGAGCTCGAGCGTCTGGTGCACGGCTCGCCACACGGACTTGGGCGTATCGCCGGCGTCGAGGGCCTCACGTGCCGTGCGTCCGCCGAGAGCACGCATCACCTGGGTGTCGGCCCACACCCGCGCATAGCCGACACCGAGATGGTGTTCCATGCGATCCCAGAACTCGCTGTGTCGCACTCGGTGACTCAGAAGAGGATCACGCGGCAGAAACGGAGACGTCGCCGGGCGTGATGGAGGAGACGCTGGCCAGGTCGGTCGCCTCCTCGACCGCCAGCAGGGCGCTGACGTCGAGCAGGAGCCTGGAGAGGGGGACGCCGAGGGCGCCGGCCAACGCGGCCAGCAGCTCGGAGCTCGGCTCCTTCTGGCCCCGCTCGACCTCGGAGATGTAGCCGAGGCTGACGCGGGCACGAGCCGAGACGTCGCGGAGCGTGAGCCCCTGGGCGATGCGCCGGGCACGGAGGACCTCGCCGACGAGCTGTCGCATCGCGGTCATCGGGCACCTCCCTGCAGCGGATCCACATCAACTCAACCGCGGGATGCGGCGGTTGATTCCCCCAGCCTACCGACGAGCAATGACAGGGCGGCGTCGACCGCCTGCTCACGGACGAGGCGTCGATCGCCCTGCAACGACAGATCACGGGTGACGACACCGTCGGGGCCGGCCACGGCGACGTGGACGGTGCCCACCGGTCGGCCCTCGCTCGGCTCCGGCCCGGCGACCCCGGTGGTCGCCACGCCCCAGGTTGCGCCCAGCACCCGCGCCACTCCCCCGGCCATCGCGGCCGCCACGGCGGGATGCACCGAGCCGACCCGCCGGACCAGATCGGGGTCGACACCGAGGACGTCGATCTTGGTCTGGGGCGCATAGGCGACGACCGCACCGCGCAGGACGTCCGAGGCGCCGGGGACGTCCACGAACGCGGCACAGAGCAGTCCCCCGGTGAGGGACTCCGCGGTCGCGACGGTCTGGCCGGCCATGCGCAGGGCATCGACGGCGTCGAGCGCCGAGACGCTCGAGGTCATGCGCCACTCACGCGAGCGACTTCTGCTCCCGCCGCATGACGACGGCGTCGCGGACGTACTGCACGGCCGTGAGGAGCGTGATGGCCAGGGCCGCGCCCATGGCGACGTGGGTGGCCCAGCGCATCACGGTGCTGATGGTGTTGTCCCAGATCTCGAACGGCAGCAGGTAGCCGCCGATCGCGATGGCCTGCAGGGTCGTCTTGATGCGCCCGCCCTGGCTGGCCGGCATGACGCCGTACTTCTTGATCACGAACCGCATGAGGGTGATGCCCCACTCGCGGATCAGCAGCACGATCGTGACCCACCACCAGAGCACCCCGATGATCGACAGCCCGACGAAGGCCATGCCGGTGAGCGCCTTGTCGGCGATGGGGTCGGCCAGCTTGCCGAAGTTGGTGACGAGGCCGCGGCTGCGAGCGATGTCGCCGTCGATCCGGTCGGTGATCATCAGCAGGACGAACGCGACGAACGCCCAGAGGCGGAAGCCGACATCCCCACCCATGACGGCGGAGCCGCTCTCGGTGAGAAGCAGCCAGCCGAACACCGGCACACCCAGGATTCGCAGCACCGTCAACGCGTTCGCGATGTTGAGGTTGCTGGGCGGCGCGGCCGTCTCCATGGAAGCCCTTCGGTGACGTGAGCAGTCGTTTCAGTATGCGGCAGCCGAGCGGCGTCGCGCCAACTGAACCTCTGCCTCGGCCGGTGAGACGTTCGTCGCGAAGCCGACCGGAGCCTCGTAGATGCGCAGCCCGTCCCGGCTGATGACCTTGACGCGGGCGTCGTGCCGCAGGCCCTCCCGGGGCTCGACGCGGATCTCGCCGAGCTCGCTCCACAGCAGCCCGATCCAGCCGTCGCCATGGCGCATCCGTACGCCGTGGTCGTCGGCGACGAACAGTGGGGTGCGGGAGTCGCCCACCCCGGGCAGGGTGATGAGGCCGAGTGCTCCGAGGACGGCGGCAGGTATGGCGAGCCAGTAGTTCTCCCGGACGACCGCGACGACGCCGAAACCGACCGCGATCAGCAGCGACGCGACCGTGAGGCCGATGTAGAGACCGCTGCGACGCAGGATGACGAACGGCATCGGACTGGAGGCCGCGTCCGGGTGCTGCAACGTCATCGAGGCCGTCCCCTCATTCAACTGTCCGCCGCCCACGGCCCGGCGCCCCCGCCGGGCGCCGCACTGATGCTCGCAAGGACGTCGTCGAGGTCGTCGCTCTTGATGAGCACGTCGCGTGCCTTGGAGCCCTCGCTCGGGCCCACGATGCCACGGCTCTCGAGGATGTCCATGAGGCGACCGGCCTTGGCGAAACCGACCCTCAGCTTGCGCTGGAGCATCGACGTCGAACCGAACTGCGTCGTGACGACGAGCTCGATCGCCTGAAGGACGAGGTCGAGGTCGTCACCGATGTCGTCATCGAGCTCGCGCCTGCTCTGCTGTGGAGCGGTGACGTCGTCGCGGTAGACCGGTTGCAGCTGCTGCTTGCAGTGCTCGACGACCTGCTTGATCTCCACCTCGGTGATCCAGGCACCCTGCATGCGCATCGACTTGTTGGCGCCCATCGGCAGGAACAGCCCGTCGCCCTGGCCGACGAGCTTCTCGGCACCCGGCTGGTCGAGGATGACCCGGCTGTCCGTGATCGAGCTGGTGGCGAAGGAGAGCCGGCTCGGCACGTTGGCCTTGATCAGCCCGGTGACGACATCGACACTGGGCCGCTGCGTCGCCAGCACGAGGTGGATGCCGGCCGCGCGGGCAAGCTGAGTGATGCGCACGATGGCATCCTCGACATCTCGCGGAGCAACCATCATGAGGTCGGACAGCTCGTCGACGACCACCAGAAGGTACGGATACGGGGCAAGGACGCGTTCACTCCCGGGCGGAACCTGCACCTTGCCCGTGCGTACCGCCTTGTTGAAGTCGTCGATGTGGCGGTAGCCGAAGTTGGCGAGATCGTCGTAACGCATGTCCATCTCGCGCACGACCCACTGCAGCGCCTCGGCGGCCTTCTTGGGGCTGGTGATGATCGGCGTGATCAGGTGCGGGATGCCCTCGTAGGCCGTCAGCTCGACGCGCTTCGGGTCGACCATGATCATGCGGACCTCATCGGGCGTGGAGCGCATGAGGATCGACGCGATCATCGAGTTGACGAAGCTCGACTTGCCCGACCCGGTGGCACCGGCGACGAGCAGGTGCGGCATCTTCGCGAGATTGGCCGCCACGAAGCCGCCCTCGACGTCCTTGCCGAGGCCGATGACCATCGGGTGGTGGTCGCTGCGCGCCTTCGCGGATCGCAGCACGTCACCGAGCGAGACCATCTCCTTGTCGATGTTGGGGATCTCGACGCCGATGGCCGACTTGCCCGGGATCGGCGAGAGGATGCGGACCTCGTTGGACGCCACCGCGTACGAGATGTTCTTCGACAGAGCGGTGACCTTCTCGACCTTCACGGCCGATCCCAGCTCGACCTCGTACCGCGTGACCGTGGGGCCGCGGGTGTAACCGGTGACCTGCGCGTCGATCTCGAACTGCTCGAGCACCTCGGTGAGTCGCTCGACCACCTCGTCGGACGCCTTGGAGCGCGCCTTGTGCGGACTTCCCTCGCGCAGCACCTTGCTGTCGGGGAGCGTGTAGACGACGTCCCCGGAGAGTGCGAGCTGCTCGGCGCGGCTCGGCAGCGGCTCCATCGGCGGGCGGACCTGCTCCGTGTCCTCCGCATCGTCGGTCCCGGGCCTGGTGGGCTTGACCGACACCTGGCGGTCCTCGTCCGGGCCGTCGACCAGCGGGTTCTCGAACGGCTCGTCGGTGGCCGACGTGCGGGGGTGGCGCTTGCGCTCGGGGGTCGCGCCGGCTTCGTGGGAGCCGCGACCGAGTGCCTTGTCGCGCGCGGCGCGCACGCGCTCCGGCACCACGTGCAGCGGCGTCCCGGTGACGACGAGCAGACCGAACACGATGACCAGCACCAGCAGGGGTGCGACGACGTAGGCACTCTTCAGCAGGTCGATCAGGATCGCCGAGAACAGGAAGCCGACGGCTCCGCCGGCCTCGCGGACGGCCAGCATGTCATCGGGACGCGGCACGCCGTGGAACAGGTGCACGAGTCCGAGTACGCCGCCACAGGTCGCGGCCCAGCCGATGACCTGACGTCCGGCAGGGCCGTTGCGGTCGGGATGGCGCAGGGTGCGCCAGGCGATGACAGCGAGCACGACCGGGATGGCCCAGGCGAGCAGGCCGACGCTGCCAGTGCACGCGGTGCGAACGGCATCGCCGACCGACCCGGGGATCTGCCACCAGACCGTCGAGGCCACGACGATGGCGAGTCCGAGGAGACCGAAGCCGACGCCGTCGCGCCGCTGCTCCTTCTCGAGATCGCCGGCCGAGCGGCCGATGCTGCGCGCGAGGGCTCCCACGGCTCCGGCCAGGCCGAGCCAGATGGCCCGCAGCACGGAGAAGAACCCGGTGACGACCGTGGCGATCGGACCGGGACCCGAGCGGGCCCGTCGACGCTTCTGCGCCGGCCTCCGCTTCTGGCTCGAGCGATTCTGGGCAGGACGTTTGCGGGCTGCAGGCTTCTTCTTGCGGGCCTGGCTGCCGGACGGCCGCTTGCGCGGCGGGGAAGACGTTCGGGTCGCCATGGCGAAAGCCTAAAGGAGAAGTCGAGCCTTGCCGCCCTCCCACGCCGTGTACGGCGGTGGGGTCTTGCTTCGCGGTGTTCACCCACACGACGTCTGGACGACGACCACTGCTTGCGGTGCATGCGTGGCGTCGCGCGTGTCCGCACCCCGCGGACGAGGTCTGATGAGGAGATTTCATGTCGATGGTGGAAACTCCGCTTCAAGGACGCAGGCAAGCCGGAGCTCGGCGGCACGATCACCAAGGTGCTCGAGGGCTCGTCCGACAGCACCCCAGCCTCCCCCGGTCCGAAGATGATGGACAACCTCACGATCGATGACCGTGGTCACGTCCTCATCCAGGAGGACCCGGGAGTTGACGCCTACCTGGCCGGCGTCTTCCAGCTCGACATCGCCAGTCGCGCCTTGCGACGGATCGCGGTGCACGACCCGCAGCGGTGGACGACGGGTGGGACGTCCTTCGACACCATCGACGAGGAGTCGTCGGGCATCATCCCGGCACCGTTCCTCGGCAAGGGCAAGTACCTGCTCGACGTCCAGGACCACGCGGCGGTCGCCGATCCGGCCATCGTCCAGAAGGGCCAGCTACTGGTCATGAAGGTGCCGCCCGCGCAGCCAGTCGGCTAGTCGGACTCAGGTGGCAGCCTTCCCGGTGCGGATCAAGCGGTGCGACAGCGCGATCCGCGCCGGGAAGAGCAGACCGACCACGAGGATGCGTTGCCCGAGCCCGGCCCAGTCGTGAAGCTGCGCGTCATCGGGGATGACGAAGCGCACCATGATCACGTTCCCGACGACCATCGCGACCGCAGCCGCGATGATGCCGATCCGTAGGCTGCGCCACCCCGGGTCGCGGGCCATCCGGAACGAGATGACGATCAGCGCAAGTGTGCTGCCGAGGAAGAACGTCATGCCCGCCGGTGCGTGACCGCCCGGGTCGTACGTCACGCCTGCGGCGTCCTCGCGCAACGGGAACACGCCGGCCATGATCGCGGCGATCCCCGTCAGGAAGAACAGAGCTGGCCGACCACACCGGCCCTCATCGGCCGCAGGCCCTGGTGAAGGCCGAGCGCGAACACCATCGTGAGGACGCCGAAGACGACGAAGTTCACCTGCTGGATCCAGCCGTTCGGTCCCGCCTCGAGTGCGCTCACCTGTTCCGCAAGTGGGCTGTACTCCTCCATGCGAAAGAGCTCCTGGGCGACGAAGGCCAGCGTGAACAGAACCGGGCCGGCGATCCCGACCCAGCCAGTCAGCATCAGCCACCGGCCCCGTGTCATGTCCGGTCCAGACTAGAGCGTGGGGACCCCGACGCCGAGGGCTCTGTGGAAGCGGTCGATGACGAGCGACACCAGCCGCTGGTCCGGCGGGCCGCCGTCGAGCAGCGGGGCGGTGACGAGATCGGCCCCGCCGTGCCGCAGCATGTCGGCGCGATGCCCAGGCGTCAGGACGTACGACGCCACGACGACGCGACGCCCGTACGCCCGAGCGATGTCGATCGCGTCTATCAAAGGAGTGTCGCGCCCACCGACCGAGCCGACGTGCACCGGTCCGCCCCAGACGGCACTGAGCAGCCGTGCGGCTCGGGAGTAGCCGTCGATCGCAGCCTGGTGGTGGGAGCCGGCGACGCCGAGCACGAGGGTGTCGTCCTTGCGGGCCCCGGCCTCGACGAGCCGCTGGACGCAGATCTCCGCCAAGGCCCAGTCCGGGCCCAGCGGCGAAGCGACCCGGATCGTCGGGTCGTGCCGCTGGGCGATCGCCAAGGCGTCGGCCACGTCGGTGCCGTCGGTGAGCGTGAGCGGAACGGCGACACGCACCGGAGGCCAGGACTCGTCGGGATGGATCATGTCCGCCGGGACGTCGTGGACGTCGACGGACGGAGCGTCACGACGTACGGCGTTGACGAGGATCCCGAGGGCGGCACGTCCGCTCGGGTCGGTGGTCCCGGACCAGCACGCCAGCAACGTCTCACCCGTGCGTCTGGTCGTCACAGGTCACTGCCCCCATCTCGGCACAGCCCCGGTCAGGTGCGGCCAGCCCGAGCACGTGCGTGACGTCCTCTGACCGGCCGCAACCGTCATACCGTGTGATCCGACCCCGTCGTCGGACGTCATCCACGCTAGGCGTGCCATGTTTCGCGGCGAACGCCTTCAGGTTTCGGGAAGGTAACCATCACGAGGCCCGTTGGAGCTGCTGCCGGGCGCCGGGCATCGACTCGTAACGCGGCGGTAGTTGCCCGGACGCGGAGCTCGCCCGCCGGAGTAGGGACGCTGGTCGAATCGTCGCCCAGATGCCACGATGAGCCGCACGAGCGCGCCGAGCCGAGCGCGCTCCGGAACGAGCGGGGCGAAACCTGCGACGCGGAGTGGCTCGGCGGTCACGGGGAACGCCGCGGTGGCTCCGCGGGACTCCAGCGCCTCCACGAGTCGCTGCGCGACCATGCCGGCGCCGACGACGAGCTTCCTCTTCTCAGCCATGCACCGACCGTAGGAAGTCGACGTTTCGAGACCACGAGCCACGTGTTTCCTCGCCGGAACGGTTCGCTCACGGGCAGCGGGGCGCCGGCGTGAGGTCGGATCCATGTAGCCTGCGGCCGTGTGACCCGACCCGCGGTGACGCGGTGGCGCGGGCGACGGCCGGAGAGGACACTACGGGCATGGCAGACGTCGAAGCAGCTCTGGACGAGGCAGGACTGAAGAACCCCCACGTGCGCGAGTACGTCAAGCAGTGGGCCGAGCTCACCGGCGCGGAGCGCATCGAGGTCGTGAGCGCGGGCGACGACGCCAGGCTGATCGAGGAGTCGCTCGCGGCCGGGGAGATCCTGCCGGCCGGCGAGGGCCGCTACTACTCCCGCAGCTACCACAAGGACACGGCGCGCTCGGAGGAGCGCACGATCGTCGCGACCAGCAACCCGGACGATGCCGGCGTCTACAACAACTGGCGCCCCGCCGACGAGATGAAGACCATGCTCACCGACCGCATGCGCGGAGCGTCGGCCGGCAAGACCATGTACGTCGTTCCCTATCTCATGGCACCTCCCGGCTCTCCACTGGAGAAGTACGCCGCAGGAGTCGAGCTCACCGACCACCGCACGGTGGTGCTGCACATGATCCGCATGGCGCGGGTGGGGGTGGAGCACATCGACAACCTCGCCGAGCCCGAGAGCTTCGTCCGCGCGGTGCACGTCACCGGCGACCTCGAGAACCTCGGCCAGGGCACGCCCGACGACCAGCGCTACTTCGTGACGGTCGCCGACGAGCGGATGATCCTGCACTACGGCTCGTCCTACGGCGGCAACGCCCTGCTGGGCAAGATCGCCCACGGTCTGCGTCAGGCCTGCTACGACGGCTGGGCGTCGGGTGAGTTCCTCGCCGAGCAGTTCATGCTCATCGGCATCGAGGACCGCGAGACCGGGACGACCCACCACATCTGTGGCGGCTTCCCGAGCGCGTCGGGCAAGACGAACCTGGCGATGATGCTGGCGCCGGACGTCCTCGGCGACCGCTACCGCGTCACGTTCTACGGCGACGACATCGCCTGGCTCTGGGTCGACCCCGACGACGGCAGGCTCTACGGGCTGAACCCGGAGTTCGGCGTGTTCGGCGTGGCGAAGGACACCAACGCGTCCACCAACCCGGTCGCCCTCGACTCGATCGCCGAAGGCACCGGGACCCTGTTCACGAACGTCGCCTACAACGAGGACACTCACGAGGTCTGGTGGGAGGGCAAGACCCCCGAGCCGCCGACCGACCTGACCGGCTGGCTCGACTGGAAGGGCGAGCCGATCGCCGACCGCGACGAGGGCGACGACTCGCCATGGGCCCACCCCAACAGCCGCTTCACCACGACGCTGGCCAACGTGCCGAACGTTGCCGGCGACTTCGAGGACCCCAAGGGCGTGCCGATCGACGGCATCATCTTCGGTGGTCGCACCCGCGACCGCGAGCCGCTCGTCCGCGCGATCGCCGACCTCGCCGAGGGTGTGTACGACGGCCTCACCCTGGGTGCCGAGGCGACGTTCGCCGCCGAGGGTGTCGACGGCCAGCTGCGGTACGACCCGATGTCGATGCGACCGTTCATGGCCTACCCCGAGGGCGCGTACGCCGCCCACTGGCTGAAGATCATCGGCCGGGCCGCTGAGCAGCCGATATTCGCTCACGTCAACTGGTTCCAGCGCGACCCTGAGGATGGTCACTTCCTGTGGCCGGGCTACCGCGACAACCTGCGGCCACTGCTGTGGCTCATGCAGCTCAAGAACCGCGAGGTCGCCGGCCGTCCGACCAGCGTGGGGGTCCTGCCGACCGAGGACGAGCTGAACCTCGAAGGCGTCGACATCACCGCCGGTGACCTCGAGAAGATCCTCAGCATCGACGCGGACCGCTGGCGCCAGGAGATCGGCAACCGCGAGGAGCACCTCGACCAGTTCGACGGTCTGCCCGACGAGATCAAGGACGCCCACCGTCGCGTGGCCGCGGCCGTGCAGGACGAGCAGGGCTGAGCCGTTCCCGTCCCGCTCACGGGACGAGGACGTCTGAGCTCTCGACCGACGGATCGACCTCGCTCAGCCAGTCGACGAGGCCACAGACCAGAGCTGCACCCGCCGCACCCGGTCGTCGCGAGGGTCGTCTTCGCGAGGTCCTCCACGCTGGTCGCACCGGCCTCCCAGGCATCCACGAGGTCGCCCGAGGGACCCGGTGTTTCAGGACGAGCGAAGCCAGCGACGTCCCGGGTAACGCCTACTGCACAGCACGACCACGTCCCGTGTGAGGAACGTGAGCGGGGTCTCAGGCCTCGAGGACGATCGGGACGATCATCGGGCGGCGCTTCAGCGTGCGGCCGACGAACGAGCCGAGCGTGCGGCGCATGACCTGCTCCAGCTGACGGGAGTCGTGCGCGCCCTCGCTGAGCGCCTCCTCCAGGGCCGCGACGAGACGGGGCTGGACCTCGTTGAAGACCGAGTCCTCCTCGGCGAGCCCGCGGGCGTGGATCTCCGGCCCGGACACGATCTTGCCGGTCGTGGAGTCGATGACGACCACGATGGAGATGAAACCCTCGTCGCCGAGGATGCGACGGTCCTTGAGCTCGGTCTCGCTGAGGTCGCCCACCGACGAGCCGTCGACGTAGACGTAGCCGCAGTCGACGGCGCCGGTGATGGCGGCGTGCCCGTCGACCAGGTCGATGACGAAGCCGTCCTCGGCCAGCAGCACGTTCGGCACTCCAGTCTTGCGGGCCAGGGCGCCGTTGGCGTGCAGGTGACGGATCTCGCCGTGCACCGGAAGCACGTTCGTGGGCTTGACGATGTTGTAGCAG
Organism: Aeromicrobium sp.; assembly: GCA_051005615.1. GTDB lineage: Bacteria > Actinomycetota > Actinomycetes > Propionibacteriales > Nocardioidaceae > Aeromicrobium. Next base: position 23,322 of record JBPCJE010000008.1, on the reverse strand, counting down.
TAGAGCAGCTCGCCGGCCGAGGCGTGACCCGAGACGTGCACGAGCGCGTTGCCCTTGTGCACCACGTTCGCGCCGAGCTTGGTGAGCCCGTCGATGACGCGGTAGATGGCGTTCTCGTTGCCGGGGATGAGCGACGAAGCCAGCAGCACGGTGTCGCCCGGCTCGATCTGCACCTGCTGGTGGCTGCTGTTCGCGATGCGTGACAGGGCGGCCATCGGCTCGCCCTGCGACCCGGTCGACATCAGCACCATCTTCTTGGGCGGCGCCGCGTCGATCTTGTCGACGACGACGCCGTTGGGGACCTTCAGGTAGCCGAGCTCACGCGCGATCTGCATGTTGCGCACCATCGAGCGTCCGACGTAGGCGACCTTGCGCCCGTGCCGCTCTGCGGCGTCGAGCACCTGCTGGACGCGGTGCACGTGCGAGGCGAACGAGGCCACGATGATGCGTTTCTCGCTGCGCGCGAACACCGCGTCGATGGCCGGGGTGATGTCGCGCTCGGGCGTGGTGAAACCCGGCACCTCGGCGTTGGTGGAGTCGGTGAGAAACAGATCTACTCCAGCCTCACCGAGACGAGCAAAGGCCCGGAGGTCCGTGATGCGACCGTCGAGCGGAAGCTGGTCCATCTTGAAGTCGCCGGTGTGGAGCACCACTCCGGCCGGGGTCTTGATGGCGACGGCGAGGGCGTCCGGGATGGAGTGGTTGACGGCGACGAACTCGCACGTGAAGGGCCCGAAGTCGAGCGACTCCCCCTCGGAGACAACGTGCTTCGGCACCTCCTTGAGGCGGTGCTCGCGCAACTTCGGGTCGAGCAGCGCCAGGGTGAGCCGGGAGCCGATCACCGGGATGTTGTCGCGCTCGCGCAGGAGGTAGGGCACTCCCCCGATGTGGTCCTCGTGGCCGTGCGTCAGCACGATGCCCACGACGTCCTCGAGGCGATGCCTGATGGGGCTGAAGTCGGGAAGGATCAGGTCGACGCCCGGGTGGTGCTCCTCCGGGAACAGCACGCCGCAGTCGACGATCAGCAGCTTGCCGTCGTACTCGAAGACGGTCATGTTTCGCCCGATCTCGCCGAGCCCGCCCAGCGGGATGACGCGCAGGCCACCGGGTCGGAGCTTCGGCGGTGGGTCGAGCTCCAGGTGCATGTGGCTCACAGGCTGATCAGCTTTCGAGTAGGCCCGAGGCCACCAGACCAGCTCGCACGATGGCGATCTCGTCGTCGGTGGCTTCGAGCAGGGGTCCACGCACGGTGCCGTGCTCGAGAACGCCGAGCAGCTGGAGCGCCGCCTTGGCGGTGATCGCACCTTGCGTGTGGGTCATGATGGCCCGCACAGCGGGCAGGAGTCGGTCGTTGATGGCTCGGGCTGCGGGGAGGTTGCCGGCGTCGACGGCCGCGACCATGTCGGCATACTCGCGGGCGGCGGCGTGCGCCACGACGCTCACGACACCACTGGCGCCGATGGCCAGCCAGCCGAGGTTGAGGGCGTCGTCACCGGAGTAGATGCGGATGCCGGTCTCGCGCATGAGCCAGGCGCCACGCTCGAGGTCGCCGACGGCGTCCTTGACAGCCACGACGAGCGGGTTGCGCACCAGCTCGGGGTAGGTGGCCTCGGCGATCTGCACGCCGGTGCGTCCCGGGATGTCGTACAGGATCACGGGAACGTCCTCGCCGGCGTTGGCCACCGCGTTGACGTGCTGCACGATTCCGGACTGGGGCGGCTTGCTGTAGTACGGCGTGACGAGGAGGAGTCCGTGGGCGCCGGCTTTGCGGGCCTGCTCGGCGAGCTCGACGCTGTGCCGGGTGTCATTCGTTCCAACGCCCGCGACGATGGTCGCCTGATGTCCGACGGCCTCAATCACCGCTGTGAGGAGACGTCCATCTTCTTCGATCGTGGTGGTGGGCGACTCCCCCGTGGTGCCGCTGATGACGAGTCCGTCGTTGCCGCGGTCGACGAGATACGTCGCAACCCGCTGGGCGGCGTCGAGGTCGAGCTCGCCGTCGGGCGTGAACGGCGTGACCATGGCGGTCAGCACACGGCCGAACGGCGCAGCCTCGGAGGCGAGCGGGGACGTCATGCATCGAGGCTACCGCGACCGGCTGCCTCGGACCCCGGCGCCGGTGTGTCGGGAAGACCGGGCACGATTGACGCCATGGGATCCACCGAAGCCGGGTTCGAGCTCGATCGGGCGGTCGCGTCCTCGCGCGTGGCAGAGGGTATCCACACCGTGACCGTGACGGACGACTGGAACACCCCGAACCAAACCCCGAACGGCGGCTATGTCTTGGCACTCGTCCTGCGCGCGGTGATCTGGGAGTCACCGCTGCCCGACCCCCTCACTGCGTCGATCACCTACTTCCGGCCGCCCTCGCCGGGTGAGGCGAGGATCGACGTCACGGCTCTGCGGATCGGCAAGCGGGTCGCGACGTTCGAGGCGGTCCTCAGCCAGGACGACAAGCCGATGGCGCACGCGGTCGTCAGCCTGCACGACGCCGGCGCCACCGGGGACATCAACCATCCGTCACCGGAGCATCCCCCGTATGCCGATCCTGACGCCTGCATCGACGTCATGGCCGTGCTGCCGATGGGGACGGTGCCGATCGTCGATCGCTTCGACTACCGGCACGAGAGCGTGCCCGGCTGGATGGAGGGCAAGCCCTCAGGCGACATGACCGCGACATACTGGGTTCGCCCCAAGGACGGCCGCCCGATCGATGCCTTGGCCTGCGCGGTGCTGGTGGACGCGTATCCGCCGGTCTCGGTCGAGATCGGTCAGCTCAAGTCGGCGACCGTCCAGCTGACGATCCACTTCCGCCGCCGGCCCGCGACCGGCTGGGCGCTCACGCGCATCGTCACCCACCACGTGATCGACGGGTTCCACGACGAGGACGTGGAGCTGTGGGACGAGGAGGGTCGGCTCATCGCCCAGAGCCGTCAGCTGGCCATCCTGCGCTGAGGCAGTGCACCCGAGAGGACCCTGGCTGCCGCCACCACGGCCGCAGTGGTGGCGAGTACCGCGACGAACGCCGCGAGCGCCTGCGCCGGTTCGGCGAGCACGAACGTCGGGATGTGACGAACCGGCACGGCCACGGCCCCGATGAACGCTCCGAGCAGGCCGAGCCAGCTGCCCGTCATGTTCGCGCGGTGCGACCGGACGTCACCACGGATCGCCGCCGCCATCCCCAAGCTCACCGTGACGATCGTGACGACCGAGAGGATGTGGATGAGGCTGAACTCGCCCGGATCGAGCTCCTTGATCCAGAACGACGTGAAGGACACGTAGAGCATCAGCACGACCCAGGTGCGACCGATCAGCCGATGCTGGTGATCACCCTTCGTCGGGCGGAACAGCTGCCACACGCCGAGTGGGAGCGCGACCGCCGCCGCAAAGGCGTGCGTCGCGAGGAGGAGGGACCAGGTCATGAGGGATCTCCTTGGTCGTCGGTGCTGCCGGCGAGCACGCCGAGCAGCGGACTGGTGATACCGAGGATCTGGTCCGGCTCTACGCCGGCCGCGCTCATCAGCTGGGCGAAAGAGCTCTCCAGGATGTCGGCTGCATCGTCGACGAGCTTCTCGCCGACGGTGGTGAGCGCGACGCTGCGACGATTGCCGCCGCCGGCCACCGACGTGACCGTCAGGAACTCCTCGTCGGCGAGGACGGGGAGCGAGCGGCTGACCGACGGCTCGCTCACGCCGAGCTCGGCCGCGAGCTCACGCTGGGTGACCTGGCCGAGGCGCTGCAAGGTCAGCAGCGTGAGGTAGCGGTTGAACGTGATGCCGAGCCGCTCCTGCAAGATTCGGTCTGCTGCACGGTCGAGCACCGCCACCAAGGCGTGCAACGCGTACGCGGGTTGCTCCAGTCGGTCCACCATGTGAGCAACTTATACTAGGTAACTTACCATATGCAAGTTACTGGCGTGCGTCCTCAGTGATGAGTGTCGGTCTGGTCTCACCGGCTGGTAGCCGCGAAGACGCGCCTCGGCTCGGGCACACCCTTGAGTGTCTGCTCGCCGCGATCCTCGAACACGAGTCCTGAGCCGGCGACGAGATCGCGGACCGTTGACGACGCGAGAACCTCGCCCGCCCCGGCCAATCCGGCGATCCTCGCGGCGATGTGCACGTCGATCCCGCCGATGTCGTCGCCGAGGAGCTCCACCTCGCCGGTGTGGACGCCGGCACTGTTCGCTCCGGCTTCATGCCCGGATTCTTGGTCCGGAGATGCCTGCGACTACGTGATTCGCTCGTAGGTGACGATGTCGAAGGACGGGTCGCCGCCGTGCGGGGCGCTGCCGACCTCACGCCACTCCATCCAGTCGATCTTGGGGAACGACGTGTCTCCGTCGGGCGAGGCCGCGACGCGGGTGACGCACATCAGGTCGACGAGTCCGGCCTCGAGCGCGGCGGCGTAGACCTGCGCTCCTCCGACGAGAAAGACCTCGTCGTCGAGCTGGTGGGCGCGCGCGAGTGCTGCCTCGATCGTCGGTACCACCTCCACCCTGTCGGCGGACCAGTCGGGGTCGCGGGTGAGCACGATGGTGGTGCGCCCGGGCAGCGGACGGCCGATGGACTCGAACGTGGTGCGGCCCATGACCATCGGATGCCCCATCGTCAGCTGCTTGAAGTGGGCGAGATCCTCGGGCAGGCGCCAGGGCAGTCCGCCGTCGACACCGATGACCCCGTTCGCGCCCATGGCGACGACGAGCGTGACCGTCATACGGCGATGGGCGCCTTGATGAGCGGGTGCGGGTCGTAACCGGTGACCTTGACCGACTCCATCGTGAAGTCGTCGATCGACGTGACGGCCGGGTCGAGCCACAGGTCCGGCAGCGGCCTGGGCTCGCGGGTGAGCTGTTCGTGCGCCTGGTCGAGGTGATTGAGGTAGAGGTGGGCGTCGCCGAGCGTGTGCACGAAGTCGCCGACCTCCAGACCCGCCACCTGCGCGACCATATGAGTGAGCAGCGCGTACGACGCGATGTTGAACGGGACGCCGAGGAAGACGTCGGCCGACCGCTGGTACAGCTGGCATGACAAGCGTGCAGGGCCCGATTCGTGGGGGGCGACGTAGAACTGGAAGAACGCGTGGCAGGGCGCCAGCGCCATGGCGTCGAGGTCGGCGACGTTCCACGCGCTGACGATGTGCCGCCGGGAGTCGGGATCGGCCCTGAGCGCCTCGATGACGCGGGCGAGCTGGTCGATCGTGTCGCCGTTCGGCGCAGGCCACGAGCGCCACTGGTGTCCGTAGACGGGGCCGAGCTCGCCGTCGTCGTCGGCCCACTCGTCCCAGATGGAGATGCCGTTGTCGCGCAGCCAGCGCACATTGGTGTCGCCGGAGATGAACCACAGCAGCTCGCCGACGACGGACTTCAGGTGGATCTTCTTGGTCGTCACCAGAGGGAACCCGTCGACGAGGGCGAACCTCATCTGGTGACCGAAGACGCTGCGGGTTCCGGTGCCGGTGCGGTCGCTCTTCTCGACACCGTCGTCGATGATCCGCTGCATCAGATCGAGGTACGCCCGCATGTCGGCAGACTACCAACGGAAGTGGACAGGACCGTGTGCGAAACTCTGGTCATGCCGACCTCGGAGTACGAGACCTCGCCGTCGGAGGTCCGGACCTTCGCTTTGCTCCAGCTGGGCCTCACGACCGTGTTTCTCGGCCTGCTCTTCTGGGCCCTGGGCGGCACCGACGCCGACCTCCCACCGTGGTGGATCATCGTCGCACTGCTGCTCATGGTCGCGATCTCCGGGCTCTTCGCCGAGCGCGTCTGGTTGTCGGCCCGGCCCCTGAGCCCCGGAGTCGAGCCGGATCAGCTCCGGTCGCAGGCGGTCAACGTCTTCGCCGGCCAGACCGTGCGCAAGCTCGCGTACTGCACGGTCAGCGTCGTCTTCGCGGTGCTCGTCGGTTTCGTCGGATCGTACGGCGGCTGGCCCGTCCTGATCGGCGGCCTGCCCAGCCTCGTGCTGATCGCGTTCGAGACATGGCCGTCCTTGCGCAACACGTCCATCACCGAGGCGATGCTCGACGCCGAGGGCGCCGAGTCCGGTCTCGTGGAGTCCTTCCGTTCGTGGTGACCGCCGACGTCAGCGCCCGTCTGGCGTGGCCGGACGATGCCGCGGCCATCGCGCGGGTCCAGATCGCCGCCTGGCGTGACATGTACGCCGACCTCCTCGCTCCGGAGGTGCTGGCGTCCCTCGACTTCAACGAGTTCGCCGAGCGCTGGTCCGCCTCCCTGACGAAACCGCAAGACGCGCGCATGCGCGTGCTCGTGGCGCTCGAACGGGCGGACGTGTGCGGGTTCGCCTTCGTCCATCCGTCATTCGACCCCGACGCCGACCCCGTGGCTGACGGGGAGGTCGGTGAGCTCGTCGTCGACCCCGGCCACCGCCGAGAAGGCCACGGCTCCCGCCTTCTGCAAGCGGCGATGGACACGATGGCGGCCGACCGCTTCACCCGGGTCCGATGGTGGATCACGAGCACTGACGACGCCCTGCGGGAGTTCGTGACCGGCTCCGGCTGGGCGGCCGACGGCGCACATCGCGAGCTCCAGGACGACACGGGCACCACCGTCAAACAGGTACGACTGCACACCACTCTCGCCCCCGCCCCATGAGCTCCGACCGGTCGGTCATCGCCGATTCCCTCGGCGTCGGAGTGGCGACGGGTGCCTACGGCCTCTCGTTCGGGGCACTCGCCACGACCGCCGGTCTTGACGTGTGGCAGGTCTGCGTCATCTCCCTCGCGGTGTTCACCGGTGCCTCTCAGTTCGCCTTCATCGGCGTCGTCGCATCCGGGGGAAACCCTTTGACCGGGGCTTTCACCGCGATCCTGCTCGGCAGCCGTCTCACGTTCTACGGATTGAGTCTCGCGCCCATGCTGCGCCTGACCGGGCCCGCTCGCCTGGCCTCGGCCCACCTCGTCATCGACGAGTCGACGGCCATGGCCATCACCAGGGACTCGATGCGTCAGGCGCGACTCGGTTTCTACTGAACCGGCATCTGCATCTTCGTGCTCTGGAACCTCACGACCTTCCTGGGAGCCGTGGCCGGTACTGCCATCGGCGACCCGCGCGACTACGGTCTCGACGCGGCCGTGGGGGCCGCGTTCCTCGGACTGCTGTGGCCACACCTCTCGACATGGGGAGCACGAGCAATCTCCCTGCTCGCGGCCGCGGTGGCTCTGGGGCTGGTGCCGTTCACCGCAGCCGGGGTGCCGATCATCCTCGGCGGCGCCGTGGCGGTGCTGGTCGGTCTCCAGCGACACGCCCGTCCTCCGGAGGGCCTGCTGTGACCGCGACGTGGGCGGGGATCGCGATCCTGGCTGCCGGCTGCTACGCGCTCAAGCTGGCCGGTCTGTTGGTGCCGGAGCGCGTACTGGATCATCCGGTCGCCAAGCACGCGGCCGGCCTCATCCCGGTGGCCCTCCTCGGCGCGCTGATCGCCGTCCAGGTGCTGGGCGGCGACCACGCGCTCGTCGTCGATGCGAGACTCGCCGGACTCGCCGTCGCCGCCGTGCTGTTGAGGCTGCGGGTGCCGTTCCTTCCGATGGTGTTCGCCGCGGCGGCCACCGCAGCACTCCTGCGCCTGCTTTGACCGTCAGCCGAGAACGCGGGCACGTGCCACCGGCACGCTGCCACTGACCGTGACTCCGCGTCCGGGCGTCGAGTCGATCGACACCTCACCTCCGAGCGCGCCGATCCGGTCGCGCATGTTGTGCAGGCCGTGGCCATCGGTGGCCTGATCGAAGCCGGCGCCGTCGTCGGCAACCGTGAATCTCAGTATCCCGTTCTGCTGAGCGAGTGTGATCGTGGCGCTCGCCCCGTCCCCGGCGTGCTTGCTCGCGTTCTGCAGCGCTTCGAGGCAGCAGAAGTACACCGCCGTCTCGACGTCTCGAGAGGCCCGTGCGAGGTCGCCGACCTCGAGCTTGGTGGGAAGGCTCGCCCGGGCCGCGGCCTCGGCCAAGGCAGCAGTGAGCCCGTCGTTCTCCAGCGCCGCCGGGTAGATACCGTGGGCGAGGTTGCGCATCTCGACCAACGCCGCGGCGAGGGTCGACCGCATCTCACCGACGTTGGCCGCGAGCGCCGGATGCTCGTGGGTGCTCCGCTCGAGCACGGACAGCTGCAGGTTGAGCAGCGCCAGATGCTGCTGGGCGCCGTCGTGGAGGTCGCGCTCCATCCGTCGCCGCTCGCCGTCTGTCACCGCGACAGATGCGCGCCCGCGACGCCTGCATCTCGCTGTTGTGGCGATTGATGCGCTGGACCATCTCGTTGAAGGCGTGGCCCACCTGGTCGAGGTCGTCGCCAGCGAGCGGCGGCAGCTTGACATCCCGTCGACCGCCACCGCTGAAGCTCTGGAGCGCTCGTCGAAGCTCGTCGATCCGGCTGACGAAGGAGTGCTCGATCATCCAGACGTAGGCACCAGCGAGAGTCGAGCTGAGCAGGATCGCCGTTCCAATCGTGACGACCAGTCTGGCGTCCTGGCTCAACGACGGATTCGAGGAGGCGGATCCGACCGCGATCCCGCTGAAGAGGCTCAAGCTGACCAAGAGGAAGAGGAGCTTGCTGCCGAGCGACAGCCCACCTTCTCGGAGGACCAGGTCGTCAGGTAGCCGCGGTGCGATCTCGCGGACGACGGGACGGAGGGCGATCTCCCAGAGCAGGTAAATGATGGAGCCGGCGCCGAGCATCATGATGACGACAGCAAGGCTCGTGGCGACGATGTCGAAAGCCGAAGAGCTCCGACGTACACCCACGTACACGTTGGCCGCGAGGAGCGGCACAAGATAGCCGACAAGCCCCTGCAGAACCCCTTCGGCAGCTCCGCCACCGAGGTGACCCACAACGTCACCGGATCGACGTCGGGGTCGCCCCGGAGATGACTGATCAGAGTCCGGTGGTGGACCACCACGACCCAGAACAGAGCCGGCGTCCCGGCGAGCGTCGCGATCTCCATGATCAGCAGGATTCCAGGCCACTCCTCGACGTTCTCGGTCCAGAGCGGTCCGAGCAGCAGGACGAACAAAGGGGCGAGAAGAAGGTGTGCACTGAGGATAGTGGCGCCGATCAGCATCCAGTGGTAGCGCGACCTCGTGCGATGATAGACCGACTCGACCCAACGGTCGAAACGACTCTTCACGTCTGGCATCCAGAGTCCTTCGGTGTCCTCAGGCCCCCACAGCATTCTGCCCCCTAGGACCCTGGTGTGACTCAGTATTGTCACTGAAAACGTGCAAATTCAGCGTTGTCACTGAGGCGAGGCTCGCAGATGGCTGACAAGATTGATCGCATGACGCTTTTGATCGTCGACGACCACGCTACGTTTCGCACGTACGCCCGTTCGATGCTCGTCGCCGAGGGTTACGACGTGATCGGCGATGTCGCCGATGGTGAGTCGGCTGTCGAGGCAGCTGAACGACTTGAGCCCACTGCCGTACTCCTCGACATCCAGCTCGGTGACGGCATCGACGGGTTCGAGGTAGCCCGCCGCCTTGCCCCATTGCCGCACCCACCGCAGGTCGTGCTCGCGTCCAGCCGCGAAGCCTCGGCCTACGGGTCGAAGCTGACTGATGCTCCCGTGCGAGGTTTCGTCTCGAAGGAGGACCTCAGCGGCAAGGCCCTGACCGAGCTTCTCGGTACCGTCTGACCCGATGAGGGTCATTGTTGCCGACGACTCGCTGCTGTTTCGCGAAGGGCTGGTCCGGGTCCTGAACGAGCTCGGTTTCGATGTGGTGGCCCAGGCCGCGAGCGCAGACGACCTTCTTCAGCTGGTCGCCGGGCTCGATCCCGACCTCGCGGTCGTCGACATCCGGATGCCGCCGACCTTCACGACCGAGGGCATCGACGCTGCGGCGAGACTGGGCGAGACTCATCCGGACCTCGGTGTCGTGGTCCTGTCGCAGTACGTCGAGTCCGGCTTCGCGGTTCAGCTGCTCGAGGAAGGCGACGCCGGGCGTGGCTACCTGCTCAAGGACATGGTCGGTGACCTCGATTCGTTCGCGGCGGCGCTGCGACGGGTCGGTGCCGGCGGGTCCGTGGTCGATCCAGGGGTGGTGTCCGCACTCGTCGGTCGCGATCGCGACGGTGGGCCACTCGGGCAGCTGAGCGGACGCGAGCGCGAGATCCTCTCCCTGATGGCCGAAGGTCTCTCCAACCAGGGCATCTGTGACCGACTCACGCTCAGCCCCCGGACGGTCGAGAGCCACGTCCGCACGATCTTTCAGAAGTTCGACCTCGGGGCGACCGATGACGCGAACCGTCGTGTGGTCGCGGTGCTGACCTTCCTGCGCGAGGAGCACTAGCCTGCGCCGCGCCGGAGGTCTTGCTCAGGCCTTGAGCATGGCGACGACCGTCGGGTCGATCGCCGACCCGCCGCTGGCGACGGTGCGGATCGCGGACATCAGCTCGTCGATGTCGCCGATCCGGTCCTGGAGCAGGTAACCGACGCCCTCGGTGGCACCGCTGAGCAGCCGCTTGGCTGCCGCGGGCTGGATCTCGGCCGAGAGCAACAGTACCCCGATGCCTGGGTGCTCGTCCTTGATACGCCGCGCGGCCTCCAGTCCCTCAGTGGTGTGCGTCGGAGGCATCCGGACATCGAGCACGACCACATGCGGATTCGCGGCAGGGAGCCGCTCGTGGAGCGTCTCGGTGTCGCCTGCCTCGAGCACAACTTGAACCCCGGCAGAGGTCAAAGCTTTCGCGATCCCCTGTCGCAGCAGAGCGGAGTCGTCGACCAGGGCAACGCGCAAACCCGAGTCGCCCTCGTCATCCCACCTGAGCATCGACGCCTCGACCGGCCTCGGCAGCCCCTTGAGACTGAGCGGTGTCAACGGTTCCAGTCGCCGGGTCTCCTCGTCCCCGGCCAGGCGGCTGACGATGTCGGCGGTGATGATCTGGCCGCCTTCGGCCGCGGCGCAGAGCCGGCTGGCCTCGACGATCGGCACGCCGAAGAAGTCACTCTCCTCGGTGACGGCGTCGCCGGCGCTGATGCCGATCCGAAGGCCGAGCGTCTGGTTCGCTTCACGGGCGTGCCGCTCGGCCGTTCGCTGCATCGTCACCGCACAGCCGAGCGCATCCCCGGCACACTCGAAGACCGCCATGAAGCCGTCGCCCATCGTCTTGACCTCGAGACCTCGGTGAACGGCGAGCGCTCCCCGCATCACCGTGAAATGGTGCGCGCGCAGCTCCTCGGCATCCTCAGCCGGCATGGACGTCATCAGCTCGGTCGAGCCGACCATGTCGGTGAACAGTGCGATGATCGTCCGGCGAGTGCTCATGGCGTCATCCCCAGCTCATTCCAGACCGAGAACGGAGTCGAGGCCGACGGTCAGACCCGGGCGGTCGGCGACGGCGCGCAGGGCGGCGAGCACGCCGGGCATGAACGACACGCGGTCGTGCGAGTCGTGACGGATCGAGAACGTCTCCCCCACCCCGCCCATGACGACCTCCTGACTGGCCACGAATCCACGGGCGCGGACGGCGTGCACCGGCACCCCGTCGACCAGGGCGCCGCGGGCACCGTCGGGGTCCATCGTCGTGGCGTCCGGAGGTGGCGGTGATCCAGCCTCACGTCGAGCAGCCGCGACGGCCTCCGCCGTGCGGGTCGCCGTGCCGGACGGCGCGTCGATCTTGTCCGGGTGATGCATCTCGATGACCTCGACGGAGTCGAAGAACGGCGCCGCCGTGGCGGCGAACCGCATCATGAGGACGGCCCCGACCGAGAAGTTCGGCACGATGATGATGCCGACCCGCGGCTCGTCGCCCAAGAGATCGCGGACCTGCGCGATCCGGGCGTCGTCGAAGCCGGACGTGCCGACCACCGCATGCACGCCGTTCTCGACGCACCAGCGCACATGGTCGAGCGCGACGTCCGGCTGGGTGAAGTCGAGGGCGACCTCCGCGCCGGCTCCGGCGATCGTCTCCAGGTCGTCGTCGATGTCGACCCGGGCGACGACCTCGAGGTCTTCCGTCTCGTCGATGGCCTGCACGGACGTCGAACCCATTCGGCCCTGGGCGCCCAGCACGGCCACTCGCGTCATGTCGACCAGCCTAGTGGTCGTCCGCGAGGACGTCGGCGAGGACGGCCCAGCCGTCGTGGACCTCGGTGAAGGACGTCGACAACGGCGAGAGACCGAGACGCAGCAGGTCTGGGTTGCGGACGTCGGGGATCACACCGGCCGCGCCGAGCCGCTGGGCGACTCCCGCGGCGTCGGGCACCTGGATGGTGACGTGACTGCCCCGCCGCTCGACGGCACGCGGTGAGAGGACCGGGACGTCCAGCTGATCGATGAGCTCCAGGAGGAACTCGGTGAGCGCGACCGACTTGGCGCGGATCGCGTCGACCCCGGCCTCGGCCACCAGCCGCGCACCTTCCCGGACGGCAACGATGCCCATGATGTTGGGGGTGCCGCTGAGCATGCGCCGGATGTCCGGGGCAGCCGTGTAGATGTCGGCCATCGCGAACAGGTTCGCCGCGCCGAACCAGCCCGGCACCGGTTGGACGACCTCGCGCACGTGTCGTTCCGCGACGTAGAGGAAGGCCGGCGCTCCCGGGCCCGAGTTCAGGTACTTGTACGTGCAGCCGACCGCGAAGTCGACCCCGTCGGCGTCGAGGCCGATCGGCAGCACCCCGGCCGAGTGGCACAGGTCCCAGATCATGAGACCGCCCGCCGCGTGGACCTGCGCCGTGATCCCGGGAACGTCGAGGATCGTGCCGGACCGATAGTTCACGTGGCTGAGCACCACGACGGCCGTCCGCTTGCCCAACAGGTCGGCGAGCGCGTCGATCGTGACGCTCTCGACCAGATCCGGTTCGAGCCATCGCACCCTCATGTCACGCTGATCGGCCACCGCCTCGACGAGGTAGCGGTCGGTCGGGAAGTCGGTGGTGTCGATCACGATCTCGTCCCGGTCCGGCCGCAAGGAGCAGGCCGCGCTCAGCACCTTGAACAGGTTGACCGACGTGGAGTCAGCGACGATGGTCTGGCCCGGCGCCGCACCCAGCGCTCCGGCCGCCAGCTCGTCCCCCACGATGACCGGCAGCTCGACCCAGCCCTCGTCCCAGCCACGGATGAGGCGCCCGGCCCACTCGTCGGCGACGAACGTGGCCAACCGATCGGCGGTCGAGCGCAACGGGCGACCGAGCGAGTTGCCGTCGAAGTAGGCGGTCACTCCGTCGGCGGGAAGGAACCGTTCGCGGTACGGCGCCAGCGGATCCGCGTCGTCCAGCGCCGTGGCGCGGTTCCGAGGGTCGTCCATGACGGGGCGATCTTCTCACGACACGAAGCACCTGCGGGCGCCATACTGACGGCCATGACGCTCCAGGTCGGCCGGGCCATCGCCGACATCACCGGTGAGCCGTGGGGCGTCGGGATGATGGGGTACGGGATGCCCGACCAATGGACCCAAGGCATCCTCACCCGGCAGTACGCGCGGGCCTTCGTGTTCGACGACGGCTCCGAGCAGGTCGTCCACGTGGTGGCCGACATCGGGATGTTCTTCCAGGCCGCGGTCGCTGAGATCCTCGCCCGCCTGTCCGCGCTCTTCGGTGACCGCTACACCGCGCGCAACGTCGTGCTGACCGCCACGCACACGCACTGCGGGCCGGGCGGACACGGACGCCACGCGCTCCACAACATCACCACGGCGGGCTTCCACCCGCGCACGTTCGAGCGTCTCGTCTCCGGTGTGGTCGACGCCGTCGCCCGCGCACACGACGACGTCCGACCCGCCATGACCACCGTGACCCGCGGACACCTCACCGACGCCAGCACCAACCGCAGTCGGGCGGCGTTCGAGCGCAACCCCGCGATGGAGCGTGAGCACTTCCCGGACGCCATCGACCCGCTGATGACCCTGCTGCGCGTCGAGCGGGACGACCTGCTGGTCGGAGCGATCAGCTGGTTCCCCGTGCACAACACGTCGATGTCGAACCGTTCGACCCTCATCAGCTCCGACAACAAGGGGTGGGCCGCCTACGCCTGGGAGCGCGACGGCGCCGACGCCCAGACGCCGCGGGCGTCGCTGGTGACGTCGTTCGCGCAGACGAACGCCGGCGACCTCTCCCCCAACCTCGGTGGTCTCGCGGGCCACGGGCCCACGGACGACGAGCGCGAGAACACGCGCATCATCGGCGAGCGACAGCTGGCCGCCGCGAAGGCGCTGGCCGGGAAGGACGGCGAGGAGGTCAGCGCGTTGCTGCAGTCGCGGATGACCTACGTCGACCTCGCCCACCGGACCACCCCGGCCGGGCCGACGGGCCGCGCCGTGCTCGGGGCGTCCTTCGCGGCCGGCACCACGGACGGTGAGGGATCACCGCTGTTCCATCGCGGTCGCCACAACCCCGTACCCCAGTGGATCAGCGAGCGGCTCTACGACCGGTTCCCCCGGCTTCGCGCCGGCCACGCACCGAAGGACCTGCTGATCCCGGCTGGGGTGCTCGGCTGGGCCCAGGAACGACTGCCCGTGCAGCTCGTGCAGATCGGTGCCCTTTACCTCATCTGCCTGCCGATCGAGGTCACCGTCACAGCCGGACTTCGCCTGAGGGACGCGGTGGCCGCGGTGATGTCCACCGACGTCGAGCACGTGATCGTCCAGGGCTACGCCAACGGGTACGCGCACTACCTGACCACGCCCGAGGAGTACGACGAGCAGGACTACGAGGGCGGCAGCACCATCTTCGGGCGCCAGCAGCTGCCCGCGATCGTCGGCGTCGTCGCCGGCCTCGCGGAGGCGATGCGCGACGGCCGCGTGGTGGACGAAGGCGTACCACCCCGGCCGCATCGGTTCCGGTGGAACGCCCCCACAGGATCGCCGCGCCTGGAACGCGAGCAGCCGATCGCCGTGCTCTCGACTCCGGAGTCCGTGTCGCACGGGTGGACGGTGCGGGTCGAGGTCGCCGCCGACCACCCGAACCGGGTCCTGCGGCCGACCTACCTGCTGGTCGAGCAGGCGACGCCTGACGGCTGGCAGATCGTCGCCGACGACAGCTCGTTCGACACCTCGATCACGTGGCATCGGCGTGGTCGGCGCTGGGACGCGACGATCACCTGGCGTGCCGGGGATCGCGGGTCGTACCGGATCGCCTACGTCGGCCGCGAGACCGTGCGCACCGCACCCTTCAGCGTCACCTGACGCGACGAGGCCCCGACCTTGCGGTCCGAGGGCCTCGTCGTGGTTCAGTCGATCAGGCGTCAGCGCCCACTTCGGCGGACTCGTCGGCAGTCTCCTCGACAGGCTCGTCGACGATCTCGCCGGACTCGCCGATCACCGGGATGAGTGACAGCTTGCCGCGGTCGCCGAGCTCGGCGATCTCGACCTGGATCTTCTGGCCGACGGACACGACGTCCTCGACCCTCTCGACCCACCTGCCGTCGTTGAGCTCGCGCAGCTTGCTGATGTGAAGCAGGCCGTCGCGGCCCGGGAGCAGCGACACGAACGCGCCGAAGTCGACCGTCTTGACGACCGTGCCGAGGTAGCGCTCGCCGACCTCGGGCATCGTGGGGTTGGCGATCGCGTTGATCGCGGCCCGCGCGGCCTCGGCGGCGTCGCCGTTGTCGGCGCCGACGTAGACGGTGCCGTCGTCCTCGAGCGAGATCTGGGCGCCGGTGTCGTCCTGGATCTGGTTGATGACCTTGCCCTTGGGACCGATGACCTCACCGATCTTGTCGACCGGGATCTTGATCGTGAGGATGCGCGGCGCGTACGGGCTCATCTCGTCCGGCGCGTCGATGGCCTCGGCCATGACGTCGAGGATCGTGAAGCGAGCCTCCCGGGCCTGCGTCAGGGCACCGGCCAGCACGTCGGCGGGGATGCCGTCGAGCTTGGTGTCGAGCTGGAGGGCCGTGACGAACTCACGCGTGCCGGCGACCTTGAAGTCCATGTCGCCGAAGGCGTCCTCGGCGCCGAGGATGTCGGTCAGCGTGACGAACTGCTGCTGGCCGTCGACCTCGCCGGAGATGAGGCCCATCGCGATGCCCGCCACGGGTGCACGCAGTGGCACGCCGGCGTTGAGCAGGCCCATCGTGGACGCGCAGACCGAGCCCATCGAGGTGGACCCGTTGGAGCTGAGCGCCTCGGAGACCTGACGGATGGCGTACGGGAACTCCTCGCGAGTCGGCAGCACCGGCAGCAGCGCGCGGCCGGCGAGTGCGCCGTGACCGATCTCGCGACGCTTGGGCGAGCCCACGCGACCGGTC
Source organism: Aeromicrobium sp. (assembly GCA_051005615.1). Lineage (GTDB taxonomy): Bacteria > Actinomycetota > Actinomycetes > Propionibacteriales > Nocardioidaceae > Aeromicrobium. Next base: position 7,134 of record JBPCJE010000008.1, on the reverse strand, counting down.
TCACCAGTGGAGAACGGCGGGAAGTTGTAGTTGTGCATGTAGCGCCTGGTGGTCTCGGGCGACAGCGTGTCGAGCTTCTGCTCGAGACCCAGCATGTTCAGCGTCGTGACACCCAGGATCTGGGTCTCGCCGCGCTGGAACAGCGCCGAGCCGTGCACGCGCGGGATGACGCCGACCTCGGCCGAGAGGGCCCGGATGTCGGCCAGGCCGCGGCCGTCGATGCGCACGTTGTCGCGGAGAACCCGCTCGCGCACGAGCGTCTTGGTGACGGCCCGCAGCGCGGCGCCGATCTCCTTCTCGCGACCCTCGAACTGCTCACCGAGCTGCTCGATGACGTCGGCCTTGATCTCGCTCTCGCGAGCCTCGCGGTCGGCCTTGCTGACGATGGTCATCGACTCCCCGAGCGGGCCGGACGCGGTGTTGGCGACGGCATCGTAGACGTCGTCCTGGTAGTCGAGGAAGACCGGGAACTCCTGGATGGGCTTGGCGGAGTTCGCGGCGAGGTCGGCCTGCGCGTCGCAGAGCTGCTTGATGACGCCCTTCGCGGCGTCGAGGCCCTGGGAGACGATCTCCTCCGTGGGCGCCTGGACGCCGCTCTGGACGAGCTCCCAGGTGGAGTCGGTGGACTCGGCCTCGACCATCATGATCGCGACGTCGTCACCTGCGACACGTCCGGCGACGACCATGTCGAAGACGGCGCCTTCGAGCTGCTCGTGCGTCGGGAACGCGACCCACTCTCCGTCGATCAGGGCGACGCGGGTGGCGCCGACCGGACCGGAGAACGGCAGACCGGAGATCTGTGTCGACGCGGAGGCGGCGTTGATGGCCAGCACGTCGTACGGGGTGTCGGGATTGAGGGCCAGCACCGTGATCACGACCTGGACCTCGTTGCGCAGGCCCTTCTTGAAGGTCGGGCGCAGCGGGCGATCGATCAGGCGGCAGGTGAGGATGGCGTCCTCGCTGGGACGGCCTTCACGGCGGAAGAACGAGCCGGGGATGCGTCCCGCGGCGTACATGCGCTCCTCGACGTCGACGGTGAGCGGGAAGAAGTCGAACTGCTCCTTCGGGTGCTTGCCGGCCGTGGTGGCCGAGAGCAGCATCGTGTCGTCGTCAAGGAAGGCGGCCACGCTTCCGGCGGCCTGGCGGGCGAGGAGCCCGGTCTCGAATCGGACCGTGCGGGTGCCGAAGCGTCCGTTGTCGATGACGGCCTCGGCGGTGTGCAAAGTGGAGTCGCTCATGCGAGTCCCTTCTGCAGGCGGAATGCCTGCGGTGGGGACGAGACGCAGGCGGGCGGTGAGAAGTCCGGTCTTCGATCGAGGCCTGCGGGGCTACCTGAAGGGCTGTCCCGAGGGCCACTACCGAGGACCGAGCACGTCGTGCCTGAGGTGTCTCGTCCTGGTTGGGCGATATGAAGTTGTGGGGGCGGCTTCGGGTCTGGGAGACCGCCTCGGGGATCTAGCGGCGCAGGCCGAGTCGCTCGATGAGCGAGCGGTAGCGCTCGATGTCGTTGTTCTGCAGGTAGTTCAGCAGACGGCGACGCTGACCGACGAGCAGCAAGAGGCCACGACGGCTGTGGTGGTCGTGGTCGTGCTCCTTGAGGTGCTCGGTCAGGTGGGAGATACGGCCCGTCAGGAGTGCCACCTGGACCTCGGGGGATCCGGTGTCGCCGTCGCTGAGGGCGTACTGCTTGATGATCTCGGCCTTGGGAAGCTCCGCCACGGTGGGCGCAGCAGTCTTCTTCGACACTGTTCTCCTCTGAGGTTTCGTTGCACGGCGCGCCCGGGCCGGTTCACCGGGGCACTGGAATCCGTGGCCGTTGCACGGCAACCGCCAGCGTATCAGCGCACCCGCGCGGGGCGCGAATCGCCGACCGGACGCGTGGGTGCCCGTGGCTACTCTCAACGCATGACCAGGACTGCGGCCGCAAGCGTCGCGCTCGCCATCCTGGCCCTCCTCGTCACCGGGTGCAGCGGACCCGGCGAACCGGGGCCGACGCCCACACGCGCGTCACCGACGGCCTCGACCAGTCCCACGCCGAGCACACCCACTCAGGGTCCGACCTACGTCGCCCTCGGCGACTCCTACACCGCGGGTGGCCTGATCGGGTCCTTCCAGACCGATGGCGAGCGCTGCCAGCGATCAGCCCAGAACTACCCGTCGATCGTGTCCACGACCCTCGACCTCCCTGTTACCGACGTCAGCTGCGGGGGTGCCACCACGGCGAGCGTGCTCGAGGGGGATCGGGGCCTGCCGGCCCAGATCGAGGCGATCACGCCTCGCACCCGCGTCGTGACGGTGAGCATCGGCGGCAACGACTTCGGTCTCTACGGCAAGCTGATCCTCACCTGCTCGCGGCTGTCGGTCCCGGGAGCTTCCGGGGCACCGTGCCGGGAGGGACTCGCGTCCGAAGTCGATGCGCTCGTCCCGGCGATCGGCGACCAGGTGGGCGCCACCCTCGACGCCTTGCGCCGCGAGGCACCGGACGCGACCGTCCTGCTGGTCGGGTATCCCCGTCTCATGCCCAACGGCGGAACCTGCCCGAATACTCCCTACGCCCGCGGGGACGTCGCCTGGATCTCCTCGCTGGAGTCGGCGCTGTCGTCGGCGATGGCGACCGCCGCCCGGTCACGAGCCGTACCGTTCGTGCCGATGTACAAGCCGTCGAAGGGCCACGACCTGTGCTCGGGCGACGCCGCGTGGGTGAACGGGCTGGACCCGCCGAAAGGCGACGGCGTCGTCCTCCACCCGAACGCGGCGGGTGAGCGGGCCATCGCCAAGGCCGTGGTGAAGGCTCTTCGCAAGACCCCGGGAATCTGAGATCACCTGTCACATTCGACTCGCCACGTCGGCCGCGGTGCGTAGGGCCAGTCGATTCGAAGGATGGTGACCATGCGCGTGGCAGTAGCCGGGGGGACCGGAGTCGTCGGACGGACGGTGGGCGCGAGGCTCGAACAACGCGGCCACGATCGGTGGTCCTCGCTCGATTGCGCGGGACCGACCTCACGTCGGGTCGGGGCTCGAGGACGCGTTGCGCGATGTTGAGGCCGTCGTCGACGCCACCAACGCGGTTCCACTCGGCGGAAGGCCGCAGTCGACTTCTTCTCGACCGCCAGCAAGAACCTGCTCGACCCCGAGGCGAAAGCCGGGGCGTGACACCACCTCACGCGGTCGATCGTCGGCATCCACGGCATCGAATTCGGATACCACCAGGGCAGATCGCGCAGGGAGAGGTCGTCGCCGTAGGCCCTGTCCCGTGGAGCATCCTGCGGGTGACCCAGTTCCACGAGTTCCCTGCCAGATCTTGCGACAGGCCTCGGCAGGCCCGGTCTCGTTCGTCCCCCCAGATGCTGTCGCAGCCCGTGGCCGCCGATCGAGGTGGCCGACACCCTCGTCGAGCACGCTCTCGGCGAACCCGCCGGCCGGGTACCTGACCTGGCCGGCCCCCGCGAGGAGCAAATCGTCGACATGGCCCGACAGATCGTTGCTGCCAATGGGACCCGGGCCACGCGGGACGCAGACGTTCGACCAGTGGCTCGAGAGGCTCGGCGGCGTTGTCTAGGAGCTGGGCTCATTCGAGCTCGGCGAGCACCGCCCGGGTGTCGGCGACGTCTTCGTGCATCTGCGCCACCAGGGCGTCGACGGTGTCGAAGACGTCCATGCCCCGCAGCCACCGCACGAGCTCGATCCGAATCAGCTTCCCGTAGAGCTCGAGCGTGCCACTGGCCGCGGAACGGTCGATGACGTACGACTCGACCCGGCGGTCGCTGCCGTCGAACGTCGGGCTGGTGCCGACGGAGATCGCCGCCGAGAGCACCTCGGCCCCGACGTCGACACGACCTGCGTACACGCCGTCGGGCGGAACGGCGTACACGTCGTCCACGGGGACGTTCGCGGTCGGGAACCCCAGCGATCGGCCTCGGCGGTCACCCTCGACCACCACACCGCTCACCTCGTGCGGTCGACCGAGCACGGCGGCGGCCTCGGGAAGGTGGCCGGCGGCTACGTGCGCACGGACGAGCGTCGACGTGAACGGCTCCGCTCCCCCGTCGAGAGCGACGCCCTCGGCGGTGAACCCCGCCTCAGCACCGACGTTCCGGAGGAGGTCGACATCCCCCGCCGCGCGCGCGCCGAACCGGAAGTTCTCGCCCACCACCACGGCCGACGACCGCAGCTCGTCGACGAGTACGCGCTGGATGAACTCCTCCGGAGTCCAGGCGGACATGTGCCGATCGAAAGCCAGGACCCGCACCTCGTCGGCCCCGTGCGCGTGGAGGAGGTCGATGCGCCGTTCGATCGTCGTGAGGCGCCTGGGGGCACGGTCCGGCGCGAGCACCTCGAGCGGATGGGGCTCGAACGTGACGGCCACGACCGCCGCTCCGGCGGCCGCGGCGCGAGTGGCCGCCAGCACGTGCTGGTGCCCGCGGTGGACTCCGTCGAAGCTGCCCACCGTCACCGCGGCCGGTTCGTCGCGCGGCACGGTCTCGGCACCCTCGAGGTCTCGCCACATCGTCACGGCCGCACTCTAGCCATCGACAGTGCGGTCAGAGCAGCGGGCGCAGCGGGGCGAGGAGAAGCTCGCACGCGCGGACGACCACGTCCCTCCTCTCCCACTCGTCGAGGGTCAGCTCGGTCGCCTGCTCGAGGTCGTTCGCGAAGACCGCCTCGAGGTGCTTGGCCAGGTCGTCGTCGTGGATCTCGAGGTTGATCTCGTAGTTGCCGGTGAGGCTGAGCCGGTCGATGTTGGCCGTGCCCACGGTCGACCAGCGGCCGTCGATCGTGGCTGTCTTGGAGTGGACCATCGCGTCGCGGTAGCGGTGGATCCGCACGCCGTTGCGCAACAGCTCACCGTAGAAGCCGCGCGACAGCCAGTCGGCGACGACGTGGTTGCTCACCCACGGCACCAGGATCTGGACATCGACACCCCGCGCGCGTGCGTCCTTGAGGGCACGAAGGATGTCGTGGTCCGGGATGAAGTAGGCCGCCGTCAGGTAGACGTGGTCGGTGGCCCGGTCGATCGCCTCGAGGTACATGCCCCGCACCGGGAACACGAGCTGGCGCGGCAGGTTGCGATGAGCGCGCACCCGCGGATCCCAGCTCGGCGAGCCGCGATCCTTGAGGATCGGCAGTCCGCGGGCGTTCAGGTTCCAGAAGTCGACGAAGGCGTTGTCGAGGTCCCAGACCGACCCGCCCTCGACCTTCAGGTGCGTGTCGCGCCACTCGGTGGCGTACTCCGAGCCGACGTTGTACCCGCCCACGAACGCGGCCGTGTCGTCGACGACGAGGATCTTGCGGTGGTCACGACCCCAGCGACGCGGGTTGAAGACGAACCAGCCGGAGATGAGCGGGTACCGCAGGACCTGGACCGGCGGCGGGAACGTCAGAAAGCTGCGCGGAACGACGAGGTTCGCGAACCCGTCGTAGACGATCCGGACGTCCACACCGCGCTCGGCGGCGCGGATGAGCGCGCGCTTGAACCGCTTGCCGATCGCGTCGCCCTTGAAGATGAACGACTCGAACAGGATGCGTTCCTTGGCCCCAGCGATGGCGGTGAGCATGTCGTCGTAGAGGTCGGCGCCGTAAGTGTAGGCGGTGATCGTGGTCGACTCGCCGACGGGCACCGCCGTCGGCGGCGTGGTGGGAAAGCCGTCTCCACGGTTGGCCCGGTTGCGCATCCGGATCTTCGTGAGGACCGTCAAGCCGGCGACGACGACCAGGACGGCCGCGAACCAGCCCTGGACGACGGTCCACACCAGCCGGTGCGGAGCCGGGCGTCGCGAGATCATGGTGCGACCTTAGTGATGTGTCTCAGAAATGGCTCCCCGTTGCGGTCCCCGGCATCGTGCCTGACGGCGTTCTCGTCGTCGCCAGACAACCCCGGTCTGCCTCCCTCCTCGGCCTTGTCAGCCAAGCGCCGGAAACCGCTCGTCATGGAGAGCCTTTTCTGGGACACACCACTAGTCAGGTCGGTCCGCGAACACGGCGACCGCATGCGCGTCGGCACCGCGTTGCTCGTACAGCGCCAGGAAGCGGCCGCCCGGGTCGAACAGAGCCACCGGACCAGTGGTGCCGAGGTCGAGACCGGGGATCGCCCGGCCGAACCGGACACCGCCCGCCTGCGCTTCGTCGATGTCGCGTCCAGGGAAGGCCAGACGTGCGGCGGCATCGAGATCCGTCATGACGAACGACGACTCGAGCTCCTCGAGCGTGTGCGCAGCGCCGAGGTCGAATCCGCCGACCCGGGTGCGGCGCAGCATCGTCAGGTGGCCACCGACACCGAGCGCGGTGCCAAGGTCACGCGCGAGCGCCCGCACGTAGGTTCCGCTTGAGCAGACCACGCGCACGTCGACGTCGACGACGTCGTCATGTCGTCGCACCTCACCCAGCTCGAACGTCTCGACCGTGACCGGCCGCGCGGGCAGGTCGACGTCCTCGCCGGCACGGACGCGGGCATAGGACCGCTTGCCGTCGACCTTGATCGCCGACACCGCCGACGGCACCTGCTCGATCGGTCCGGTGAACAGTGTCATGGCGGCCGCGATCGCGGTTTCCTCGAGGTGTCCCGCAGGGGCCGAGCCGACCAGGTCTCCCTCGGCGTCGTCGGTGACGGTCGACTGACCCAGGCGGACGGCGGCGAGGTACTCCTTGTCGGCGAGCTGCAGGTGCCCGAGCAGCCGGGTGGCGCGCCTGACGCCCAGGACGAGCACCCCCGTGGCCATGGGGTCGAGCGTGCCGGCGTGGCCGACCTTGCGCGTGCCGGCGATCCGGCGCATCCGACCCACGACGTCGTGCGACGTCCATCCGGACGGCTTGTCGACGACGACCAGACCAGACGCGCTCACTCTGTGCTGTCTGCCGCCCGCGGCCCGGCCCCGCCAGGGTCAGGGTCGTCGTCGGGGTCAGGGTCGTCGTCGGGGTCGGGGTCGTCGTCGTGCTTCTTGTACGGATCCGGGTCGCCGGCGTACTGAGCGCCGGCAGCCTGGGCCGCCACCGCCTCGTCGGAGGCCCGCGCCTTCGCGAGCAGGTCCTCGATCTCACGCGCCGTCTCGGGAACGGCGTCGAGGAAGAACTCCAGCGACGGCGTGTGCCGCAGGCCGAGCTGCTTGCCGACCTCCGACCGGATCAGGCCGTTGGCGC
>JBPCJE010000007.1:0-25071 GCA_051005615.1 Aeromicrobium sp. | reverse complement strand
CCGGTCCTCAAGCGTCCCGATCGAGTTCTCGAACCAGGGGCCCGCAACGTTCTTCCATCGGAACGGCGGCTTGGACACCCGGGACGAGCGGGACACAAGCTGACCCATCGGACCGGCGATCGCATAGGCGAGCACCGCGGTGAGGAACCGAAACGACGGCGCCAGCGGGTTGCGGATCGGAGAGCAAACCGCCTGGATGATCCGGGACCCCTGCCGGCGTCGTACCTCCGAGACGTAGGAGTGGTGGACGTCGCCGGAGAGGAAGGTGACGCTCTGGGGAGCCTGGCCCCGACTGCCCTCTGCGACCTCGATCGTCATCGCCGCAACATCCTGAAAAGTGCGCTGCCAGGCAGCCCAGTGCTCGAGGTCGACGGTCTGGCGCATCCACTCCCCGAACCGCACGAACCGGCTCCCCCACGCGCCCCCGGCGACAGCCTCGTTCCAGGCCTCGAGATGGTGCAGTCCCGGTGGCAGCAGGAACGGCAGCGAAGCGCCTACCAGCACGTGGCGGAAACCACCGGTCATCTTCTCGTCCAGCCAGGAGAGCTCGGTTCGGTCCAGCATCGCGCGCCGATCCGGCTCGAGAACCCGCGCGGCCCGCGTGTCGAGGACGATCCGCCGGACGCCGGCCAGGTCGCGGCTGAAGCTCCAGCGGTACTCCTCGGGGTCACGGTCGACCCGCTCCGCGAGGTCATCAAGGAACGGGGTGAGGTCGACCTCCTCAGGTCCCTGCGAGCTGACCACCCGTTGCCACATGGTCTCCTCGGCGCGCTCTTGAGGGGACATGTTGCCCAGGTGCTGATAGACCCAGTACGACGACAACCCGGCCATGACTCGGCCATGCCACCAACTGGTGGCGTCCATCTTGTCCTTCCAGGCCAGCGAGGTGTTCCAGTCGTCACGGACGTCGTGGTCGTCGAAGATCATCGCGCTCGGCAGCGTCGACAGCAGCCACCGGTTCACCGGGTCGCTCCAGGCCACCTTGTAGAGGTGGGCGTACTCGGCGTAGTCCTTCAGCTCGGCCCACGGGGGTTCCTCGACGTCGCGACGCGCCTCGATGAACGTGCGCATCTCCGTCGACGTCTCGTCGGCGTACACCTGGTCGCCGAGGAAAAGGACGAGGTCCGGCCACCGCATCCCCGGACCCGGGTCGGGGTCGTTGTCGTGGTCGGTGTCGGTGACGCCGGCCATTCGCAGCGCGTAGGCCCGCAGCGCGTCGACGCCGTGCAGCTTGTTGCCGGCGCTGTCGTGGGCGACCGACGTGCGGCACGACCCGAACGCCATGCGGAGCGGCTTCTCGTGGTCGAGGGTCGGGATGACCGAGTCCGGGTATATCGACTCCTCCAGCGGCCAGACCGGTTCGCCGTCGGACTCGACCCGGTAGGGCGTCTTGGTGCCCTTCTCGAGCCCGTCCAGGGTCACCAGTGCGTAGTGGTGGCCGTGGACGCAGAAGGTCCGTGCGGTCGCCGTGTGCTCCCCGGCGGTGACGGTGACGGTCGCGGGATCGGCGGTCTCGACCCAGATCGCGGCAGTGTGCTCCCCGACGTGGCGTAGGAGCGGCCCGAGCACGAGGTCGGTCATGCCGTCACCCTCGCACGGCTGGGGGTTCGGCACCGCTCGTCAGTGTCGGGCACTGTCGATAGGGTTTCGACGTGGACGCACCCCTAGCCCTCTACCGCCGGTACCGGCCGGAGAGGTTCGACGAAGTCATCGGGCAGGACCACGTCACCGAACCGCTGCGGCACGCCCTCGCGGCCAACCGGGTGCACCACGCGTACCTGTTCTCGGGCCCGCGCGGCTGCGGCAAGACGACCAGCGCCCGCATCCTCGCCCGCGCGCTCAACTGCGAGAAGGCACCGGTCGCCGAACCCTGCGGCGAGTGCCAGAGCTGTCGCGATCTAGCCCGCGGCGGGCCCGGCAGCATCGACGTCATCGAGATCGACGCGGCCAGTCACGGTGGTGTCGACGATGCCCGTGACCTGCGCGAACGCGCGTTCTTCTCGCCGGTCAGCAGCCGCTACAAGGTGTACATCATCGACGAGGCGCACATGGTCTCGCCGCAGGGATTCAACGCGCTGCTCAAGCTCGTCGAGGAGCCTCCGCCGCACCTGAAGTTCATCTTCGCCACCACCGAGCCCGACAAGGTCATCGGCACCATCCGCTCTCGCACGCACCACTATCCGTTCAGGCTCGTGCCGCCCAAGCTGCTCGGCGACTACTTGCTCCGGCTCTGCGAGAGCGAGGGCGTCCAGCTCGAGCCCAACGCGCTGCCACTGGTGGTGCGCGCCGGGGGAGGGTCGGTACGCGACACCCTCAGCGTCCTCGACCAGCTCCTGGGTGGAGCCGGGCCGGCCGGGGTCACCTACGACCTCGCGGTGCAGCTGCTCGGCTACACACCCGACTCCCTGCTCGACGAGGCCATCGACGCATTCGCCGCCGGCGACGGAGCCACGGTGTTCGGCGTCATCGACAAGGTCATCGAGTCCGGGCAGGATCCCCGACGCTTCGCCGAGGACCTCCTTCAACGTCTGCGCGACCTGGTCATCGTGGCCGCCGTCCCGGATGCCCTGTCCACAGGACTCCTCGAGGTTCCGGGCGACCGCGCCGAGCGGCTACGGGCTCAGTCGTCCGGATTCGGTCCGTCCGACCTGACCCGCGCTGCCGAGGTCGTCAACACGGCGATCGTCGACTTCCGCGGCGCCACCGCCCCGCGTCTGCTGCTCGAGCTGATGTGCGCCCGCATCCTCGTCCCGGCCGCCGACCACACCTCGCTCGGCTTCTCCGCCCGCCTCGACCGCCTCGAGCGCCGCCTCAGCATCGACGCCCCGACGGATGCTGCGTCCGAACCAAGCGTCGTTTCGACGAGCTCAACGAGGGTGGAGCCCAGGCCTCCAGCCGAGAGCCCACCCCCGGTCGTTGAGCCTGTCGAAACGGAGTTGCCCGAACCAGACGTCCTTTCGCGCCCCCACGGCTCCGCCGCCGGAGGAGCCCCCAGCTCAACGACCGAAGAGACCGAGACGGGGCAGATCGCCGGGAGCCTCGGTATCGCCGACGTCCGGCGCCTGTGGCCGGGAGTGCTCGACCGCGTCAAGGAGCTGAGGCGGTTCACCTGGGTGATGCTCAGCCAGAACGCCCAGGTCGTGTCGCTCGACGACGACACCCTCACGCTCGCGCTGGTCAACGCGGGGGCCCGTGACTCGTTCGTCAGCAGCAACTCCCACGAGCACGTGCAGGAGGCGCTGCACGACGTCCTCGGTGTCACGTGGCGCATCGACGCGATCGTCGACCCGACCGCCGATCCGACCCGCAACCAGGCACCGTCCACGGATCAGGCGCCCGCCGAGACACCTGAACCCCCGAGCGTGAAGGGAGCCGAATCCGTCCGCGATGCCATGCGCGGAGGGCCTCCGGCCAAGCCCGAGGATCCTGACGCCGCCGCGCATCCCGACGACCCGGTTGACGACAGCGGCGACGATCCCGAGCAGCTGCTCTCCCGCGAGCTGGGAGCGCGGGTCATTGATGGCCCGTCCGGCGACTGACGTCCGTCGGACCCGCCTCGACATCGGACTCGAGCCGGTCCAGGTCCTGCGGCGCTTCCGTGGGCGCGACCGGGTCGTCGCGCTGATCGGCGACTGGCACCACGGCGAGGCGCTCATCGCGTTCGACCCGGTCCGGGTGCTCGACGGTCATCCGTTCGACGACGTCGACCTCGAGCCGGTCACCCAGACCGGCGCGTTCGGTGGCGGCTGGATCGGATCGTGGGGCTATCAGCTCGGCCACCTCGTGGAGAAGCTGCCACCGCCGGCCGCGCGGCCGATTCCGCAACCCATGACTCGCATCGCCTTCTACGACCGGGTGATCCGTCTCACCGATGGCGTGTGGTGGCTCGAGACGTTGGGTCGCGCCGATGACGCCGATGTGGTGCACGCCCTCGCGACGCCGGCCGACTCGGAGACGTTCGCCGTCGGAGCGTTCGAGATGACGCCGTCGCCCGACGAGCACCGGGCGTCCGTGGCCCGTGCGCTCGAGCACATCCGAGCGGGCGACATCTTCCAGGTGAACCTCTGCGCCCGGCTCGAGGCGTCGTTCGAAGGCGACCCGCTCGACCTGTTCTGCGCCGGCGTCGAGGCGCTGGCTCCGGCCTATGCCGCGTTCGTCGACGCCCCCGAGGGCGCGATCGCGAGCTTCTCGCCCGAGCTGTTCCTGCGCCGCACGGGCGACGAGGTCCTCACCTCGCCGATCAAGGGCACTGCACCCCTCGACTCCGACCCCGCCGAGCTCGCGGTATCGGCGAAGAACCGGGCCGAGAACGTGATGATCGTCGACCTCATGCGCAACGACCTCGGTCGCGTCTGCACCCCCGGCAGCGTGCGGGTGCCGGCGCTCGTCCGCGCCGAGCGTCACGCCGTCTGGCACCTGGTTTCGGACGTCGTCGGCCACCTGGGCCACGACGTCGGCGACTCCGACCTCCTGCGGGCGACGTTCCCGCCCGGGTCGGTCACCGGGGCACCCAAGGTGCGGGCGATGGAGATCGCCGCGGCGCTGGAGCCCACGGCCCGCGAGGCGTACACCGGCGCGATCGGTCACGTCAGCCCGGCCGCCGGCCTGGAGCTCAATGTCGCGATCCGCACGTTCGAGATCGCGGACGGCCGGGTGTGGCTCGGGGTGGGCGGCGGCATCGTCGCCGACTCGACCCCTGACGGTGAGCTCGCCGAGTGCTTCGTCAAGGCGCGCCCCCTGATCGGGGCCGTCGGGGGGCGGCTCGAGCTGGAGGCCGAGGCTCCCGACGAGACCGTGCCACCGCACGTCGCGGTCCAGCCTCGCGTCGATCGCGCCGAGCTCTCACTCGGCATCTGCGACGCCTTGCTGGTCACCGACGGCGTGGCGGTCGACGTGGAAGCACATGTCGCCCGGCTCGACTCGTCGGTGCGCGCCGTCTACGGCCAGACCGTCCGGGCCGGCCTCGAGGAAGCGGTGCACAGGAAAGCAGAGGGTCTCCATGGTCGCCATCGGCTCCGCATCGACGCAGTACCTCTGGGGACCGATGTTCTCGTCCGCATGACCGTGCGCCCGATCCTCGACGACGTCGAGGCCTGGACGCTCGTGCCACGTCTCGTCCCCGGCGGCCTGGGCGCGCACAAGTGGGTCGACCGCCGCGCCCTCGCCCACCAGTCCCGCCCCGACCTGGACCTGCTGGTGCTCGACGATGACGGCAGCGTGCTCGAGACCGGCCGCGCCTCGCTGTTCGTCGTCCACGACGACGGAGTGCACACCCCGCCGCTCGACGGACGTATCCTGCCGGGCACGGCACGCGCCAGGGTGATCGCGCAGCTGCTCGATGCCGGCATCCCGGTCGTCCAGCGCCGCATCACGACCGCTGACGTCGTCCGTGCCTCAGAGGTGTTCGTCACCAACGCCCTGCGGGGTGTCGTGCCGATCAGGTCCGTCGACGGTGTGGGCAGCTGGTCGCCGGGTCCGGTCGCGGCCAGCCTGCGCGACGACACGCTGGTTTCCCGTGGCGGGGACCCACGCAGGTTGACTCAGGCCCACGTGCTCTTCATCGACAACTACGACTCGTTCGTCTACAACCTCGTCCAGTACGTGCGCGAGCTCGGCGCCGGCACCGAGGTGGTGCGCAACGACGCCGTCAGCGTCGAGCAGCTGGTCGATGTCCGCGAGCGAGGCGACCTGACGCACCTGATCGTCTCGCCCGGTCCGGGCACCCCGGCGGACGCCGGTATCAGCGTCGAGGCGGTGCGGCGGCTCGGCCCCACCACCCCGACGCTCGGGGTGTGCCTCGGCCACCAGGCGATCGGCGAGGCGTACGGAGCCACGATCGTCCGCGCGCCGGAGGTCGTTCATGGCAAGCCGTCGCTCGTCCATCACGACGGTCTCGGTGTCTACACCGGGTTGCCGTCGCCCTTGGCCTGTGCTCGCTACCACTCGCTCGTCGTCGACCCCGCCACCGTGCCGTCGACGCTCGACGTCACCGCCCGCACCGCGTCCGGCGTCGTCATGGGCCTGCGGCACCGCACGCACCCGGTCGAGGGCGTGCAGATGCACCCGGAGTCGATCCTGACCGCCCACGGACACGACATGCTCGCCCGCTTCCTCGCCCACACCAGCTAGCGTCGGCCCCACTGAACGCCGAGTGGCGCAGACTTGTCGCGGATCAGCATGTCTTGACGGTTTCCGCGACGAATCTGCGCCACTCACGGTTCAATTTGCGCCACTCGGCGGACGGCTGGCCACTCGCGAGTCGATGCCGACGCGTCCCACCGCCCGACTAGTCTGGAGCGCGTGTATGACGGCGTGATCCAGGACCTCATCGACGAGCTCGGGCAGCTGCCCGGCATCGGTCCGAAGAGCGCCCAGCGCATCGCGTTCCACCTGCTCGACGCCGATGCCGACGACGTCAAGCGCTTTGCCGCGGTGCTCGTCGACGTCAAGGCGAAGGTCCACTTCTGCGGCACCTGCGGCAACGTCACCGTCGACACCGAGTGCCGCATCTGCGCCGACCCTCGCCGCGACCCGACCGTCCTCTGCGTCGTCGAGGAGAGCAAGGACGTCATCGCCATCGAGCGCACCCGCGAGTTCCGCGGTCGCTACCACGTGCTCGGCGGCGCGATCTCGCCCATCGCCGGCATGGGGCCCGACCAGCTCCGCATCAAGGAGCTGCTCCAGCGGCTGAACGACGACACGGTCACCGAGGTCATCATCGCCACCGATCCGAACCTCGAGGGCGAGGCCACCGCCACGTACCTCATCCGCATGCTCTCGACGATCGGCGTGCGCGTCTCCAAGCTCGCCAGCGGTCTGCCCGTCGGCGGCGACCTCGAGTACGCCGACGAGCTCACCCTTGGCCGCGCCTTCGAGGGCCGAACGGCGATCAACGCAGGCTGACGTCGACCCCGCCGTTCGTGACGAATCACGAGGGAGACGAGATGCGCGCAGGGTGATGGCCTGCGTCCTTGCCGTGAACAGCCTGCTCTGGACATCCGGCGCCTCGGCCGTCGAGCCCGATCCGGTGGTCTGGCCGTGCAAGCCCGGCATGGCCGACGACCCGTGCGAGATCGAGCAGGACACCACGGAGCAGCGTCTCGACGGCACGAGGCGCGTGTACACCCCGGTTCGCCTGCCACAGGACCAGCGTCCCGTGGACTGCTTCTACGTCTATCCGACCGTCTCCAACCAGCTCGGGTTCAACGCCACGAAGGCGAAGGATCCGGAGCTCTACTCCATCGCCAAGGACCAGGCGTCCCGCTTCTCCTCGCAGTGCCGGATGTTCGTGCCGGTCTACCGACAAGCGCCGCTCGCCGGCATCGCCACGCTTCCCCTCTCCGTCCCGAAGGCCTACGCAGACGTCCGAGATGCATGGCGCGAGTATCTGGCCAACGACAACAACGGCCGCGGTGTGGTGCTGATCGGGCACTCGCAGGGCACCCTGATGCTGCGCATGCCGAGGGGAAGACCAGTGGAGGCGACTTCAGCAACATCCCGCTCTGCACCGGTCAGGGCAAGGCGGGCTGCGTGGTGGCCTGCTCCACCCACAGCCGCACCCTGCCGATCCTGCTGCCGTTCTTCGGCAACAGCCTCGTCGACCCTCTCTCCCTGTCCATCGGGCACCGGACCGGGCCCCGCTACTCGGTCGCCTGCACGAACCCCGAGCCGCTGAGCGGGAGCACGGCCCGGTCGGAGTCACCATCCCGTCCGAGCCGTTCGCGCCGGGCTCCATTCGCACCGGATCCAGGTCTCGGCCGGTGGACGGGTGCCGACCGCCGACACGAACGGGGTGACCAGTGCCGACCGCGCCCAGGGTTCTTGCCGGACCGTCAATGGCGCCCAGATCCATGTGCACACTCCGACGCCCGGCTCGCGGACGCTCGCGGAGTTTCCACCTACGTGGGGCACGCACCTGGTCGACATGAATCTCGGACTCGAGCGGCTGGTCAAGCTCGTGGAGCTCCAGTCACGCACGTGGCTCGCCAGCGCTAGGTGCGTCAATTCACCGTGGACAACGGCGGCAGCTCACCGCTGTGACCGGGCCTGAGCGCGTCGAACATCAGAGCGAGATAACGCGCGCGGCTCTCGTTGTTCAGGCTCGGCGCCGAGAGGCCGACGACCAGCATGCCGAGGATGTGCGGCACGTCCTCGATCCCGAGGTCAGGACGGATGTCGCCGTGCTCCTGCGCCGCTTCCAGCAGCATGGCGAAGAGCTCGATGTGCTCGTGCACCAGCTCGCTGGTCAGCTCCGCGAGGTTCGAGGTCGGAGCAGCGCTCAACAGGTCGATGACGCGGACCGAGACGAGGATGAAGGCGTCGCGGAACGCCGGGAGCACCATCGCGGGCGCGAGCTGCGGAACGATCTGCTCGGTGAAGATCTCGTGGTACGCCGCTCTGATCAGGATCTCGCGGTTCGGGAAGTGACGGTAGAGCGTGGCGACGCCGACGTCGGCGGCCGCCGCGATCTCCTCCAGCGACGGGGACGTTCCGGCGAGGAACGCGGCGCGCGCCACCTCGACGATGCGCTGCGCGTTGGAACGGGCGTCGGTGCGTTGCGCGCGTGGTCGCTGCTCCTCGGCCATCGTCGTGTCCTCCGTCGTCGAGCGTACCCAGCACGCGGTAGCACTCCCGGCCCGTGACGGACCGCTGACGTCGGACGCCGACCGCTTGCGCCCCGGACCCGGCGAGGGCCACTGTGGCGATCATGACCACGAACGAGAAACCACCTCCAGACTTCAGCGGGCTCAGCGCCGTCTTCATCAACGCCACGCTCAAACGTTCGCCGGAGCCGAGCCACACCGACGGCCTGGTGACCAAGAGCGCCGCCATCATGGTCGGCCACGGTGTCGAGGTGACGACGATCCGCGCGATCGACCACGACATCGCCACCGGCGTATACCCGGACATGACCGAGCACGGCTGGGAGTCAGACGAGTGGCCGGGCATCCTCGACCAGATCATGGCAGCCAACATCCTCGTGCTGGCCGGCCCGATCTGGCTGGGTGACAACAGCAGCGTCATGAAGCAGGTCATCGAGCGGCTGTACGCGGCATCGGGGATGCTCAACGACGACGGCCAGTACGAGTTCTACGGACGCGTCGGCGGCTGCATCATCACCGGCAACGAGGACGGCATCAAGCACTGTGCCCAGAACGTCCTGTACTCGATGCAGCACGTGGGCTTCACGATCCCGCCGCAGGCCGACGCCGGGTGGATCGGTGCGGCCGGCCCGGGTCCGTCCTACCTCGACGAGGGCTCCGGCGGCCCCGAGAACGACTTCACCAACCGCAACACCACGTTCATGACCTACAACCTGATGCATCTCGCCACGATGCTCCGCGACGGCATTCCGGCCTACGGCAACCAGCGCACCGTCTGGGACGAGGGCGTCCACGACTACACGCACAATCCCGAGTACCGGTAGGGACCGGTAGACTGGGCTGCGCCTGTCAGCCCGGTGCCGTGCTGCCAGCGCAGCCGTGTCAGCCACTCGTTCCCGAGGAAATCCCGTGGGCATTGTCGTGCAGAAGTACGGCGGCTCCTCCGTTGCCGATGCCATGAGCATCAAGAGGGTCGCTCAGCGCATCGTCGCGACCAAGAAGGCCGGCCACGACGTCGTCGTGGTCGTGTCCGCCATGGGCGACACCACGGACGAGCTGATCGACCTCGCCAACGACGTCTCACCGCTCCCGCCCGGACGCGAGCTCGACATGCTGCTCACCGCCGGCGAGCGCATCTCCATGGCGCTGCTCGCGATGGCCATCGGCTCACTCGGTCAGGAGGCGCGGTCGTTCACCGGTTCGCAGGCCGGCGTGATCACCGACGCCGAGCACGGCCGCGCCAAGATCATCGATGTCACGCCCGGACGTCTGCAGGCCGCGATTGACGAAGGAGCAGTCGCGATCGTCGCCGGATTCCAGGGTGTCTCGCAGACCACCAAGGACATCACCACACTCGGCCGCGGAGGTTCAGACACCACCGCCGCGGCACTCGCGGCGGCGCTCGGCGCCGACGTGTGCGAGATCTACTCCGACGTCGACGACATCTTCACCGCCGATCCGCGCATCGTGCCGAGCGCCCGTCAGATCCCGCGCATCTCCTACGAGGAGGCCCTGGAGATGACGGCCAACGGCGCCAAGATCCTCCACCTGCGTTGCGTCGAGTACGCGCGCCGCAACGACATCCCGATCCACGTGCGCTCGTCGTTCAGCGACCGGCCCGGCACGTGGGTGGTGAGTGCTGATGACATCGCCACCACCAAAGCGACCATGGATTCTGGACCAACCTCGGAAGGCGAGGAAACCTCGATGGAGCAAGCAATCATCAGCGGAGTTGCCCACGACCGCAGCGAGGCCAAGATCACGGTCGTCGGCGTGCCCGACAAGGTCGGTGAGGCGGCGGCCATCTTCCGTGCCCTCGCCGACGCCCAGATCAACATCGACATGATCGTGCAGAACGTCTCGGCCGCAGCAACCGCGCTCACCGACATCTCGTTCACCCTGCCCCGCGCCGACGGCCAGACCGCCATGACCGCTCTCGCGCGGCTCAAGGACGAGGTCGGTTTCGATCGCCTGCAGTACGACGACGGCGTCGGCAAGGTGTCCATCATCGGCGCCGGCATGCGGTCGTCGCCGGGCATCACCGCCACGTTCTTCCAGGCGCTGGCCGACTCCGGCGTCAACATCGAGATGATCTCCACCTCGGAGATCCGCATCTCGGTCGTCGTCGGCGAGAACCAGGTCGACGCGGCCGTCAACGCCGCCCACGAGGCGTTCGAGCTCGGCTCGGACGAGGTCGAGGCCGTCGTCTACGGGGGGACCGGGCGATGACCTTTCGAGAGGCTCAGGGAGTCCGGGTGGGCATCGTCGGTGCCACCGGTCAGGTCGGCACGGTCATGCGCCAGCTCCTCGCCGAGCGCGACTTCCCGGCCGACGAGGTCCGGTTCTTCGCGTCCGAGCGCTCGGCCGGCAGGACGCTGCCGTGGAAGGGTGGCGAGATCGTGGTCGAGGACACCGCGACCGCCGATCCGTCCGGGCTCGACATCGCGCTGTTCTCCGCCGGCGCCGCGACGTCGCGGTCCCAGGCGCCACGCTTCGCCGCGGCCGGTGCCACGGTCATCGACAACTCCTCGGCGTTCCGCAAGGACCCCGCGATCCCGCTGGTCGTGAGCGAGGTCAACCCCCAGGACCTCCGCGACCTGAAGCACGGAATCATCGCCAACCCCAACTGCACCACGATGGCCGCGATGCCGGTGCTCAAGCCGCTCCACGACGAGGCCGGACTGGTACGGCTCGTCGTCGCCTCCTACCAGGCGGTGTCGGGCTCGGGCGTCGCCGGCGTCGAGGAACTGCACTCGCAGGCGCTCGCCGTCGTCGACAAGGCCGACGCACTCACCCACGACGGGTCCGCGGTCGACTTCCCGGCACCCGTGCTGTACGCCGCGCCCATCGCGTTCAACGTGCTGCCGCTGGCAGGCACGATCGTCGACGACGGCTGGAGCGAGACCGACGAGGAGCAGAAGCTCCGCAACGAGAGCCGCAAGATCCTCGGCATCCCTGACCTCAAGGTCGCGGGCACCTGCGTCCGCGTGCCCGTGTTCACCGGGCACTCGCTGTCCATCCACGCCCAGTTCGACCGGCCCATCACGCCGGAACGGGCGACCGAGATCCTCGGCTCTGCGCCGGGTGTGCGCCTCGTCGACGTGCCGACGCCGTTGCAGGCGGCGGGCGCCGATCCGAGCCTCGTCGGACGCATTCGTCAGGACCAGTCGATCGACGACGGCACCGGGCTCGTGCTGTTCGTGAGCGGCGACAACCTCCGCAAGGGAGCGGCGCTCAACACCATCCAGATCGCCGAGCTGCTGCTCGCGTCCGGGGTCTAGCGACGCAGGTCGACGAAGACGTCGAGTGAGTCCGGGTCCGAGAGGGCTCCCTTGGCGGCGACGTCGTCGACGGATGCCCCACGAAGGATCTTCTTGACCGGCACCTCGAGCTTCTTGCCCGAGAGGGTGCGCGGTACCACTGCAACCGCATGGATCGCATCCGGCACATGGCGCGGTGACAGCCTGGTGCGGAGTTCTCGGCCAATCGACGTGCGCAGGCCGTCATCAAGAATCTGGTCGTCTGCCAAGACGACGAACAGGATCAGCGTTCCGGAGCCACCCTCGTCGTCCTCGAGGTGCACGACGAGGCTGTCGGCCACGCCGGGGAGCGACTCGACCACGGAGTAGAACTCCGATGTGCCCAGCCGGACACCGCCGCGGTTCAAGGTCGCGTCACTGCGGCCGGTGACCACACAGGTGCCCAGCTCGGTGATGGTGATCCAGTCGCCGTGCCTCCACACGCCGGGAAAGTCCTCGAAGTACGCCTCGCGGTAGCGCGAGCCGTCGGTGTCACCCCAGAAGCTGACCGGCATCGACGGCATCGGCTCGGTGATGACGAGCTCGCCGAGCTCGCCGACCACCGGTCGGCCGGTCTCGTCGAACGCCTCGACCGCGCAACCGAGGCTGCGGCAGGAGATCGCGCCCGCGTACACCGGCACGGTCGGGGCAGCGCCGACGAACGCCGAGCACACGTCGGTGCCGCCGGATACCGAGGCGAGCTGCAGCGAGTCACTCACTGCCTCGTAGACCCACCGGAACCCTTCCGCGGGCAGCGGCGCACCGGTGGAGCCGAGCGCCCGCAGACGGATCAGGTCGGCGATGTCGCGCGGCACCAGCTCCTCCTTGCGGCACTGCAGCAGGAACGGGGCGGACGTGCCGAAGTAGGTGAGCTCGAGCTCGTCAGCCATCCGCCAGAGCATGGAGAGGTCCGGATGCGCGGGGTGGCCGTCAAACAGCACGATGGTGGCGCCGACACCGATGCCGGAGGCGAGGTAGTTCCACATCATCCAGCCGGTGGTGGAGAACCAGAAGAACCGGTCGGCCGGTCCGAGGTCGCTCTGCAGCGCGAGCACCTTGAGGTGCTCGATGGCGATGCCGCCGTGGCCGTGCACGATCGGCTTGGGCAGGCCGGTGGTGCCGGACGAGAACAGCACGTACAGCGGCGTCGCGAACGGCACCCGCGCGAACTCCGGAGATGCCGGCTCGGACACCAGGTCGGCCCAGGTCTTCGCGCCGTCGACGTAGATGGCATGGTCCTCCAGGTACGGCAGCCAGACGACGGTGTGCACGCTCGGCAGGCGGGCCCGGATCGCCTCGACCTCCGCGCGTCGGTCGATGGCCTTGCCGCCGTACATGTAGCCGTCGACGGCGAGGAGCAAGGTCGGTTCGATCTGCCGCCAGCGGTCGATGACGCTCTGCACCCCGAACTCCGGCGCGCACGAGCTGAACACCGCTCCCAGGCTCGCCGCGGCCAGCATCAGCACGAGGGTCTCGGGAATGTTCGGCGCGTAGGCGGCCACGCGATCGCCTCGTCGGACGCCGAAACGCACGAGCCCGGCACGGGCACGGGCCACCTGGTCGCGCAGCTCGGCCGCCGTGATGCGGACCTCCTCGCGCGACTGCGAGCGCGCGATCACGACGACGGCGTCGTCGGCGCGGCCGGGCATGTTCAGCATCGCCTCGGCGTAGTTGATCCGGACCTCGGGGAACCAGACTGCGCCCGGCATCTCATCGTTCGCCAGTGCTGGTGAGGGATCGCCTCCTGATGGGATGTCGAAGAACGTCCACACTGCCGACCAGAAGGCCTCGAGGTCGTCGACCGACCAGCGCCAGAGATCCTCGTACGAGTCGAACGCGGGTCCGCCGCCCGCGCGCACCGAGTCGGTGAAGTCGTCGAGTCGGGTGCGTGCGCCCGACGGGCGCCAGAGGACTTTGCCCATCAACGTGGGCCCATCAACGCGGGTTCGGCTGGTCAGCCGCGAGGTGCATCACCCGGCACGACACCACGAACGTGAGCACGCCGAGCAGGGGCAGGAGGATCCACGCGCCGCCGCCCGCGGCGAGCTCGAGGAAGAACATCAGCACGAGCACCAGCATGAGCATGATCGACGTGGCACTGACGACGCGAGCGTGCTCCACACCGAAGCCCTCGAGCAGCAGCTCACCGGCGGCGTACGTCATGAACGCCACCACGACGAGAATCAGCGCGCCCCAGCCCCCGCCCGCCGAGGCGGTGCCGATGGTCGACAGCAGCAGGTAGGACAACCAGCCGAGCACGACGGCGAGCAGGCCGACGACGATGCCGGTGATGGCAGAGCCGCGAAGAGGCGACAGATGCGGGAGTCGCAGATCACGCAACCAGCGAAACCCACGTCGCATGTTCCGGCCGGCGGTGAAACGCGCGTCCTCTGCCCGCTCGCCGACACGGGTGCCCACCAACCGAGCGCGCGCGGCGAGGCCTGCTCCGGGCCGCCGCGGTGGCGTCGGGATGCGGATGGAAGGACGCCGACGTGTCGTCGACGACTTCGCCCTGAGCTTCGCGATCGGGGAGGTGATCGGGTGCGAAGACGCAGGCCGCACCTTGGCGGTACCCGTCTGAGCAGGGCGGACGACGACGGTCTTCCTCACCACCTTCTTGACGACCTTCTTGGTGGGACGCCGCTCCTCGACCATGCGGCCAGTCTGACACAGGGCAGGTCGACGGTCCGGGCCAGGAAAAGCATCGCCCGACCGGTGGGATCTCGCTAGGCTCGGTCGCGCCGCATCACACCGTGTGCCGTTCGGACGCCGCCAAGGGGCTGAACGAGAAGGCGTCCGATCGCCGAACGCCTCGCGACCTGCGCCGGTCCGTCCTCGTCATCTGGGGCGGGCGGGATCGTCTCACGCCGACCGTCGCGAACGTCGCTGGGCATCAGCTCGCCGGGATCGAGCCGAAGGTCATTCCGCGCTCCGGTCACAGCTCCATGGTCGAGACGCCCTCGGACCTCACCCGGCTCCTGACGCCGTCGTCACCCGGCGAGCGAACCGAGGCGGGCCGTGACGACCTGAGTCGGGGTGACAGGATTTGAACCTGCGGCCTCGTCGTCCCGAACGACGCGCGCTACCAAGCTGCGCCACACCCCGCTGCCCATCGCGGGCAGCCCGGGCGAGTCTATCCCAAGCCGAGCGACACCCACGACTTCCGGTACGGGGCGGTGACCGCGGTGCCGGACGTCTCGGACGACCTGGGGAGGGGTCGGTCCCGAACAGGTCCGTGACCGGCAGTGGCCGGACGCCCTCGCCGTCGATCAGCCGGGAGCACCCGATGTCGACGTCGGCATCATCGGTGGCCAGGAGATGCGTGGAGTAGTCGTCGTACTCGTCGTCGTAGACGCCCGAGCCCCGGTCGACGTCGGCGGCCGTGATCAGGCCCGTTTCGAGGTACAGCTCCGTGCGAAAGCCGGCGCCAGCTGTCGAGGTCGTCGCTGCCCGGCTCGGCGACGCGTTAGCGAAACACGCTCGTATCCTGCCTCACCCTGCCGTGAGGGTGAGCAGCGTGGCCTCGGGGCGGCAGGCGAAGCGCACGGGCGTGAACGGTGACGTGCCGAGCCCGGCCGACACGTGCAGCCACGACGGCTCGTGCCCGGGCACGCGGTGGGTGTGCAGGCCCTTCGCGCGCTTGCGGTCGAGATCGCAGTTGGTGACGAGCGCACCGTAGAACGGCACGCACAGCTGCCCGCCGTGCGTGTGCCCGGCCATGATCAGCGGGTAACCGAGCTGGTTCCAGCGGTCGAGCACCCGCAGGTAGGGGGCGTGCGCGACCCCGATCGCGAGGTCGGCCGACGCATCGGCCGGTTCGTGGTCGAGCTCGTCGAACCCGAGGTGCGGGTCGTCGACGCCGACGAACGCGAGCCGGTGGCCGTCGACGTCGAGCGTCGCGTGGGTGTTCGTGAGGTCGGTCCACCCGCGGGCCGTGAACGCCTGCCGCATCGGCTCGAACGGGAGGTCGCGGGGGCGCGTGCTCCACCAGCTGTTGCGCCCGGATCCGGTGCCCGTGCCGCCCGTCAGGTAGAGCCCCGGGTTCTTGCGGATCGGCGAGTAGTAGTCGTTCGAGCCGAAGACGAAGACGCCCGGAAGGTGGAGCAGGTCGCCGTAGGCGTCGAGCACCGACGGCAGCGCGTCCATGTGCCCGAGGTTGTCGCCGGTGTTGACCACCAGGTCTGGCTCGAGATCGGCCAGTCCGCGCAGCCAGTCCTGCTTGCGGTCCTGCGTGGGCGTCAGGTGGGCGTCAGACAGGTGCAGGAGACGCAGGGGTGACGAACCGGCGGGCAGCACCGGGACCGTGACCTCGCGCAACGTGAACGCCCGCACCTCGTACAGCGACGCGTACGCCAACCCGGCCGCGGCGGCCCCCGCGATGCCGAGGGGCCAGGCGATCGGACGCATGGTGGCCACCCTAGCCATGGCCCCGGTGAGAAGATGGCGCCATGTCTGAGCTCAAGGACCGACTCCGCGCCGATCTCACCACCGCGATGAAGGCGCGCGACTCGTTGCGCACCGGCACCCTGCGCATGGTGCTCACCGCCATCACGAACGCCGAGGTGGGCGGCAAGGAGGCGCGCGAGCTGTCCGACGACGACGTCATCGGCGTCCTGACGTCGGAGTCCAAGAAGCGGCGGGAGGCCGCCGAGGCGTTCGACGCCGGCGACCGTCCGGAATTGGCGGCCAAGGAGCGCGACGAGTCGGCGATCCTGGCCGAGTACCTGCCGGCCCAGCTCGGCGAGGACGACGTCCGCGACATCGTGAGCGCGGCCGTCGAGTCCACCGGCTCGGCCGGTGCCGGCATGAAGGCGATGGGTGCGGTGATGGGAGTCGTGCAGCCGCAGGTGAAGGGCCGCGCCGACGGCAAGGCCGTGGCCGCCGAGGTCAAGCGCCAGCTGGGCGCCTGAGCCCAGCCCCGATCGACCCCGTCAGTCGTTGTCCTTCTTCTTCGTCTCGGCCCGAGGCTGACCCACCGGCGGCGGCTCGAACGGCTCCGGGCTCAGGTAGGCCTGGATGGTGCCCATGGCCTTCTTCCACATCGGGCCGGCCAGCGAGGAGCCGCCGACCTGGGCTAAGCTCACCGGCACTCCGCGGAGGGTGGAGCCGGCCAACGAGATGGGCACACCCTTCGCGTTGGCGCCCGCGATCATCGAAGAAGCGACGAGCTCGGGCGTGTAGCCCATGTACCAGACGGCCTTGTTGGCCTGGGTGGTGCCGGTCTTGGCGGCCGACGGGATGGTCAGACCCGTGCCGTTGGAGAACCCGAAGCCGCCCGGCTTCTGCAGGCCGGTGAGGATGTCGTTGAGCTGCGCGGCGTCGCCCGCGGTCATCACCCGCCTGCACTCCTTCGAGTACTCCTTGAGGATCTTGCCCTCCATGTCCTCGATCGCGACGACCGGCTGCGGCTCGCAGTACATGCCCCCGCTGGCCGGCGTGGCGTAGGCCGCGGCCATCGTGAGCGGGCTCACCGACGTGACGCCGAGCGTGAACGGACCGACCTGGTCGGTGACGCCCGTGTTGGAGTCGAACGGCACCTCGATGCCCATCGCCTCGGCGGCCTTGACGGTGTTGCAGAGGCCGGCCTCCTTCTCGAGCTGGGCGAAGTACGTGTTCACGGACTCGCGCAGGCCGGTGTACATGTTCTTGCGGCCCGACGTCGTCGAGTTGGCGACCTTCCACGTGCCGGTGCCGCCCCCCTCGCAGTCGAAGTACGTGCCCGCCGGCATCGTCAGGAACTTCGGCGCGGTGTAGGTGCGGCTGACCGGGATGCCCTTCTTGAGCGCAGCGGCGGTGGTGAACATCTTGAACGTCGAACCCGCCTGGAATCCACCGGAGTCGCCGAACCTGGTGGGCACCGCGTAGTTGATGAACGACTCACCCGCCTTCTTGTCTCGACCCATCGGCCGTGACTGGGACACGCCCCGGACCTTGCCGGTGCCCGGCTCGACGAGCGCGATGGAGCCGATCGCCTTGTCCTTGGCGCCGACCGTGCTGCGGACGGCCTTGTTGATCGCCTTCTGCATGCGGGTGTCGATGGTGGACTTGATGGTCAGGCCACCACGTTCGAGCCGGGCGCGACGCTCCTGAACCGTGGCACCGAGGGCAGGCTCGGTGAGCAGGTATCGACGGACGTAGTCGCACGAGAACTCGGCCTTCGACGTGACGCATCCGTTGGGGAACGAGGTGATGTCGAGATCGAGAGGCTCGGCCATGAGCTCGTCGGCCTTGCCCTGCGCGATCTTGCCGTTGGCGGCCATGGCGCCGAGCACCAGGTTACGTCGCTGCAAGGCCCGCTCGGGGTAGACGCGAGGATCGAACTCGACCGGGTTCTTGACGAGCCCGGCGAGCGTGGCCGACTGCAGCACGTCGAGCTTGTCGGGACTCTGCGAGAAGAAGTGGTTGGCCGCGGACTGGATGCCATAGGCGCCGTCGCCGAAGTACGCGATGTTGAAGTAGCGCTCGAGGATCTCTTCCTTGGAGTGGTCCTGCTCGTACTCGATGGCCAGCTTGAGCTCGCGAATCTTGCGGGCGATCGACTCCTTCGTGGCGGCGCGCACCTGCTCCTTGGTGGTGGCCTGCTGCACGAGCGTCAGCTTGACGAGCTGCTGGGTGATGGAGGAACCGCCCTGGGTCTGGCCGTCGGAGGCGTTGTTGACGAGGGCGCGCAGCGTGCCTTCGAGGTCGAGGGCACCGTGCTGGTAGAACCGGCTGTCCTCGATGGAGAGCAGGGCGTCCTGCATGTCGCCGCTGATCTTCTTGAGCGGGATGTCCTGCCGGTTCTCGTCGTAAAAGTACGCCAGGAGGCTGCCGTCGGAGGCGAGCAGCCGGGTGGTCTGTGCGGCTGGAGCGTCCTTGAGCTCGAGGGGAAGCTCGACCACGGCCTCGCTCACGTTGTTGGCCGTGACGGCCGTGAACGCCGCCGCCGGCACGAACACGGCGGCGACGACGAGACCGGCGAGCGCGGACAGACGCGCCATCGCCCAGAGGATCGACCCGTCGTGCTCGGGGGGAGGACCTGACTGCACGCGACGGCGCACCGAATCGGTCAGATCGTCCCAGGACATAGGGAAAGGATACGTGAACGTCCTGAGAGTTCGCTGGTCGACGCCGGGTGTCTCGCCGCCATCGGCGCAGGTCAGCGGTAGTCCAAAAGGACTAGACAGAATCATTCGCATGTGTCTGCTGTGATTCCTGAGAAATTCGTACGTTTGTCTCCAGGTCACTTCTCGGCCACGGGGGCCGATTCTCGGGAAGGGTGTTCTTCATGGGGTGGAACGACAACTGGGCAGCGGTCGCCGCGTGCCAGGGCAAGTCAGACGCACTGTTCGTCAAGGGCGCGGAGCAGAATCGCGCCAAGCAGGTCTGCGGCGGTTGCTCCGTCCGCGCCGAGTGCCTCGCCGAGGCGCTCGACAACCGCATCGAGTGGGGCGTCTGGGGCGGCATGACCGAGCGCGAGCGCCGTGCGCTTCTGCGTCGTCGTCCGAACGTGGCGACCTGGCGCAGCATCTTGCAGCCAGCCGCGTCCTGAGCCAGCCCTCGCGAGCCCTATTCTCCGGCTAGCAGAGTACCGATCCGACGGAGTCCGTCGAGGTCGTGTACGTCTCCGGGAAGCGCCGGCACCGACACCGTCGGCACCCGCGGGTGCGCTGCGGTGAACCGCTGGGCGACGCGGGTCTCCCGCTTCGACAGTCGGGCTCGTTCGGCGTGCACCGCCAGCAGCTCGGAGGTCGCACGCTGGCCGGCGTTGCCGGACGCAAGCTTGTGCCCCGCCGACTCCGCGTCCGCCGCCGTGATGCTGTCGATGCCGTCGAGGTGAACCCGGTTGACGACCAGGCCGGCCAGCGGCATCTTCTCCGCCGAGAGCCGTTCGACGAAGTAGGCCGCCTCACGCATCGCGTCCACCTCGGGCGCGGCCACCACGAGGAATGCGGTGCCCTCGGCCTGCAGCAGTGAGTAGGTGGCCTCGGCTCGTTGGCGGAAGCCACCGAAGAGGGTGTCGAGCGCGGCGACGAAGGCCTGCAGGTCGGTGAGGAATTGTGCGCCCAGCACCTTGTTGAGCGCGCCGGTGACGAGCCCGAACCCGGCCGTCAGCAGACGTGCCGGTCCGCGCGCTGGAGCGATCATCAGACGGATGAAGCGACCGTCGAGCATCGACGACAGGCGCTCCGGCGCGTCCAGGAAGTCGAGGGCCGAGCGCGACGGCGGGGTGTCGACGACGATCAGATCCCAACGACGGCTCTGCCCATCCGCCGCCCGTGGCCCGGCACCCCCGCCGGGCTCGACGGCCTCCGCGTGGAGCTGGCCGAGCTTCTCCATGGCCATGTACTCCTGCGTGCCCGCGAACGAGCTGGAGAGCGCGACGTAGAACGGGTTGGCGAGGATCTGCTCCGCCTTCTCGGGCGTGGAGTGCGCCTCGACGACCTCGTCGAAGGTGCGCTTCATGTCGAGCATCATCGCGTCGAGCCGTCCACCGTCGGCGTCGCTGACGCCGTCGACCGGGCGGGGCGCGTTGTCCAGCTCGGTGAGGCCCATCGACTGGGCGAGCCTGCGGGCCGGGTCGATCGTGAGGACGCAGACGTGACGTCCCTGCTCGGCCGCCCGCAGGGCGAGCGCCGCGGACGTCGTGGTCTTGCCGACACCGCCGGAGCCGCAGCACACGATGATCTCGGTCCCGCGGTCGGCGAGCAGGGCATCGATGTCGACGGCATCGTGCTTCGAGCCCGGAGCAGCCGGTCCGGTGGAGCGAGAGGTGCGTCGCCTGGCCTTCGGCGACGTCGTGGGTCTCCCGGTCATGCCGCCTCACCCACGCCCAGGAGATCGTCACGGAGCAGTCGGGCGAGCTCGAACAGTGCGCCTTGGTCGATCGCGTCCTGCAAGGTGGGCAGCTCGACGACGGGGCGGTCGGTCTTGCCGAGCACCTCCCGCTGTGTGTCCTGCAGGGCCTGCCGCTCGAGGTGAGCTTCGCCCTCGTCGATGAGCGCGGTCGCGGCGCTGGTGTCGAGGCCGACGGACTCGAGTGACGCAGCGACCTGCTTGGTGCCGAGCGAGCCGGACCCGAGTGCCTCGCGGGTGTCGTCGCCGAGCAACGACGTCTGGACGAGGTTGACGACGATGTGGCCGACCGGAAGCGACGTGTCGTGCAGTTCGCCGATCCCGTCGAGAGTCTCCTGGACCGGCATCTCCTCCAGCACCGTCACGAGGTGCACGCGGGTCGTCCTGCTGCGCATCATCGCCATGATCGAGTCGGCCTGCCGCCGCACAGGCCCGACGCGGGCGAGACCGGCGACCTCCTCGTTGACGTTCAGGAATCGGGCGATGCGGCCGGTGGGCGGGGCGTCCATGACGACGGCGTCGTAGGTGAAGCCGCCGCCGTTGCGTCGGCGGGCGGCCTCGTAGACCTTGCCGGTGAGCAGGACGTCGCGGACGCCCGGCGCGATCGTGGTGGCGAAGTCGATGATGCCGAAGCGGTCGAGCGCCTTGCCGGCGCGTCCGAGCCGGTAGTACATCTGCAGGTACTCCAGCAGTGCGGCCTCGGGATCGATGGCGAGCGCGTAGACCTCGCCGCCGCCCAGCCCGACCCCCACCTTGCGCTCCTCGTACGGGAGCGGTGGGACGTCGAAGAGCTGGGCGATGCCTTGACGGCCCTCGACCTCGCAG
Organism: Aeromicrobium sp.; assembly: GCA_051005615.1. Lineage (GTDB taxonomy): Bacteria > Actinomycetota > Actinomycetes > Propionibacteriales > Nocardioidaceae > Aeromicrobium. The sequence goes on along the minus strand of JBPCJE010000007.1, from coordinate 3,509 downwards.
AGCAGGACACGTCGCCCGGCGTCGGCCAGCGCCGTGGCCAAAGCGGCGGCCACGGTCGTCTTGCCCGTGCCGCCCTTGCCGGTGACGACATGAAGCGGGGTTGCGGTGGCCACGATGTGAAGGGTAGCGAGACAGGCCCATGCCCACCGTTCCACCCGGGGATACAGTCGGTCCATGACGCAATGGGAGTACTTGACGGCGCCGGTGTTGGTGCACGCGACGAAGCAGATCCTCGACAACTTCGGGTCCGACGGGTGGGAGCTCGTGCAGATCGTGCCGGGCATGAACCCGGAGAACCTGGTCGCCTACTTCAAGCGACCGGTGCAAGCATGACGTCCCCGGAGGACCGCCTGGCCGAGCTCGGGCACAGCGTGCCGTCCGTCGTGCCGCCGGTCGCCGCCTACGTGCCCGCGGTGCGCAGCGGCTCACTCGTCTTCACGGCCGGCCAGGTGCCGATGCGCGACGGCGAGCTGGTGGCCGCCGGCAAGGTCGGCGGCGACGTCTCGGTCGAGCAGGGCGTCGAGTGCGCCCAGCAGTGCGCGCTCAACGCCCTCGCGGCCGTCAAGGCGGAGGTGGGCGAGCTGGCCAGCGTCCTCCGCGTCGTCAAGGCCGTCGTGTTCGTCGCCTCCGCACCAGACTTCACCGGCCAGCCGGGTGTCGCCAACGGGGCGAGCGAGCTGCTCGCCGCGGCATTCGGCGACGCCGGCGTCCACGCCCGGAGCGCGGTCGGCGTCGCGTCCCTGCCGCTCGACTCGCCGGTCGAGGTCGAGCTCGTGGTCGAGGTTGGGTGATGCGCTATCCCCTGCCGGAGTCGCTCCGCGAGCACGTCATGACGCCAGCCGGCGAGCCGCCGCCAGTCGCCCAAGACGCCGCGACGATCGTGCTGCTGCGCGACGGGGACGCGGGTGTCGAGACCTACCTCCTGCGCCGCCAGAGCACGATGGCGTTCGCGCCCGGCAAGTACGTGTTTCCCGGCGGCAAGGTCCAGGACTCCGACCGGCTCGTCGACGCCTGGGTCGGCCCGTCGCCGGAGGAGTGGGGCAAGCGATTCGGCTGTGACGCCGACACGGCGCGCGGACTCGTCGTCGCCGCCGTCCGCGAGACCTTCGAGGAGTCCGGCATCCTGCTCGCCGGGCCCGATGCTGACACGATCGTGGCCGACACCAGCGCGCCGGAGATGAAGGCCGCACGGCTTGCCCTCGAGGAGGGTGAGTACGGCTTCGCCGATTTCCTGGTCAAGTGCAGCCTGGTGCTGCGCGCCGACCTGGTCGGCGCCTGGTCGCACTGGATCACCCCGACGTTCGAACCGCGGCGCTACGACACCCGGTTCTTCGTGGCCGCACTGCCGGAGGGACAGGTCGTCGGCGAGCTGCCTGGTGAGGCCGACCGCGCCGACTGGATGCCGGTGCCGTGGGCTCTCGAGGCGGTCGAGGCCCATGAGGCGATGATGCTGCCCCCCACGGTGATCACCTGCCGGGAGGTCGGGCGGTTCTCCGCTGCCACGATCCTCGCCGCCGCGGCCGAGCGCGACATCATCCCCATCGAGCCGCACGTCGTCGAGGTCGACGGTGAGCTGTTCCTGGAGAACCCCCTGGAGGAGCCGTGAGCGAGGTCGTCGAGGTCACCGAGCGCGCTACCGTGGTTCGCGCCGACAATCCCGGCATCATGACGCTCGACGGCACCAACACCTGGATCCTGCGCGAGCCCGGAGCGTCACGATCCATCGTCGTCGACCCGGGCCCGGCCGACTCCGCCCACCTCGACCGCGTGCTCCGTGCCGCCGGGGAGGTCGCGCTCGTGCTGTTCACGCATCGTCATTTCGACCACACCGACGCCCTGCAACAGGTCGCGAGGCGCACCGGTGCATCGGCGCGGGCCACCGACCCGGAGTTCTGCCTCGACGCCGACCCGCTGGGCGACGGCGAGACCATCGACGTCGACGGGTTGCGCGTCGACGTCCTCGCCACCCCGGGCCACACCTCCGACTCCACCTGCTTCCGGCTGCTCGACGAGCCGTCGCTGCTCAGCGGCGACACGGTGCTCGGGCGCGGCACCACGGTCGTCGCCCACCCCGACGGCGTGCTCGGCCCTTACCTCGACTCCCTCGCCCTGTTGCGCGAGCTGGTTGAGGAGGGTCTGGTCGAGCGCATCCTCCCCGGCCATGGCCCGGTGATCGACCACCCCGGCGCCGTCCTCGACTTCTACCTCGAGCACCGCCAGGAACGCCTCGACCAGGTCAAGGAAGCCATGGACGCAGGAGCGACCGACGCCCGAGCCGTGGTCGAACGCGTCTACACCGACGTCGACCAGTCCCTCTGGCCCGCCGCCGAGCTGAGCGTCCGCGCCCAGCTCGACTACCTGGCCAGCGGGTCGGCCTGAGCGGCGTCAGTTGATGTCGACAGCCCCGGTCTTGATCGTCTGGGTCTTGGTCTTCCAGGTGTCGTTCTCGAGGACCCAGCGGTTCGAGTAGCGCAGATTGCTGCTGGACGAGAGAACCGTGAAGCCCACTTCTGAGTTCGAGGGCCGGTGCTGGGTTCGAGGACGTCCACCCGAAGCGTGGCGCTACCTTCGATCGCCGTCACGCTGTCGCCGTCCAACCGGGAGATCGACGGCTTCGTGTAGGTGGTCGACTTCTTGGGGCTGGTTCCCGTCACGGCCATCGAGGAGATGGAGTTCGACTTGACGAAGATGATGCTGCCGTGGGACTGCGGGATCGACAGGGTGATCTTGCCCTTCAGGTTCGTGCCCTTGTTGGCGTACTGCATCCCGATGCCGAAGGTGACGCCCTCGTCGGGATCACCGGCGCTTCATCGCGACGACGGTGGCCGTCTTGTCGGCGTCGTCCTGGTCGTCGTTGATGCAGCTGCCAGTCGCGACCACCTGGATGAGGTACGACTCGGAGCCGAACTGGCCGGTGCTGAGCGTGATCCTCGTGTCCGCGGTACCCACGTTCGGCTCGCCGTCGACCGGTTCCACGGGAACCTTGGCCGCCAAGACCTTGCCGGTGATGGCGTCGATGAAGTCGACGGCCGCCGTGCCGAGGTCGACGTCCCCCACTGAAAATTGCCACCCGCTGGCCGGCGGAGTGGTGGAAACTCGGTAAGTACCCAGGGCCGCGGGGACGCTACCGCGCGCGGCGCTGGAGGCGTTCGAGGTCGAGGATGACGACGCTGCGGGGCTCGAGGCGCATCCAGCCGCGGGAGACGAAGTCGGCGAGAGCCTTGTTGACGGTCTCGCGGGAGGCGCCGACGAGCTGGGCGAGCTCCTCCTGGGTGAGGTCATGGGTGACCCGCACCCCGTCGTCGGACGGCGCCAAGAAGCGGCGGGCCAGGTCTAGCAGCGCCTTTGCGACCCGTCCGGGCACGTCGCTGAAGACCAGGTCGGCCATCGCCTCGTTGGTGCGGCGAAGGCGGCGGGCCAGCGCAGCGAGCAGCTGGGTCGCGACCTTGGGGTGCTGCACCAGCTCGCCGCACGCCTGCGCAAGGCCAACGACGTGGTGGCCGACCTGG
>JBPCJE010000006.1:0-52064 GCA_051005615.1 Aeromicrobium sp. | reverse complement strand
CCAAGAGTGGGAGGACTACTACAACTACGATCGACCCCACGGCGCACTCGCAGGCCAGACACCCTACGAACGCCTCCGACAGAAAACTCAAGACCCGCTGTCATAGGTGTCTGTCAGTCGCACAACTAGAGCTGGACGCCGAGGAGGGCGTCAACGGCCCGCCGGACGACTGCTCCGTCGGTGTGGTCGCCGTCTTCGGCTGTCCATCGGTCCACCGCGGCGAGGGCGGCCGGGGCGTCGAGGTCATCGGACAGCGCATCGCGCATCGCAGCGACCACACCTTCGCCCGAAGGGGTCGACATCCGGCCAACGGATGCGCGCCAAGACTCGAGTCGCTGCTCCGCAGACACGAGTTCTTCGTCAGACCACTCCCAGTCGCTGCGGTAGTGATGAGCCAACAGCGCCAGCCGGATGGCCATCGGGTCGCGCCCGGTCTCACGGAGGCGCGAGACGAGCTCGAGGTTGCCCTTGGACTTCGACATCTTCTCGCCGTCGAGCGCCACCATGCCGGCGTGGACGTAGGCCCGCGCGAACGGCTCCCCTGTGGCGACTGTTGCCTCCGACGCTGACATCTCGTGGTGCGGGAAGTCGAGATCCGACCCACCACCCTGCACGTCGAAGCCGGTGCCGAGGTGTACGAGGGCGATCGCCGCGCACTCGATGTGCCACCCGGGTCGACCGGGCCCGAACCGCGACTGCCACGACGGTTCGCCGTCGCGCGGGCCCTGCCACACCAGGCAGTCGAGCGGATGCTTCTTGCCCGCACGCTCCGGGTCTCCCCCACGCTCGCCGAAGACCGTTCGCATGGTGTCCTCGTCCAGCCCGGAGACCTGCCCGAAGCCCGGGTCGGCGTGCACGTCGAAGTACAGGTCACCGGCGACCGGGTACACAGAGTCCCCGAGCCGTTCGACGAGGTCGACGACGAGGTCGATCGACTCCACGGCGCCGACGTAGTGGCGCGGTGCGAGCATGCCCAACGCCTCCATGTCCTCGCGGAAGAGCTGCGTCTCGCGCTCGGCGAGCTCGACCCAGTTCTCACCGGTGTCGTTGGCCCGCTCGAGCAAGGGGTCGTCGACGTCAGTCACGTTCTGCGTGTAGGTGACCTCGAGCCCGCGGTCGAGCCACTGGCGCTGCAGCAGGTCGAACGCCAGGTACGTGGCCGCGTGCCCGAGGTGGGTCGCGTCATAGGGGGTGATCCCACAGACATACAGACGGGCGATCGCGTCCGGAGCACTCGTGACGAGGCCGCCGGTGCGGCTGTCGTGGATGCGCAGCTCGGGTGCCCGTCCGCCGATCGAGGGAACCTCCGGGCTCGACCAGCTGCGCATGCTGTCGAGCGTATCTGCAACCGGCCAGCGGCCTGTCGACGGTCACAGGTCGCTCTGGAACGGCAGAATGGCGGCGTGATCATCGACTGCGCGATCTACCGCAAGGGCCATCGCGAGGAGACGTCCGACGACCCGCGCGCGCTCGGCGAGGTGATCGACGCCCTCGAGGGAACGGACGACTTCCTCTGGATCGGCCTCTACGAGCCGACGTTGGCGGAGCTCGCACAGTTCGCCGAACCACTCAACCTGCACTCGCTCGCGGTCGAGGACGCCGTGGAGGCCCACCAACGGCCGAAGGTCGAGCGCTACGACAACCACCTGTTCATGTCGATCAAGACGATCACGTACACGAACGACAACATCGAGACGGCCGAGATCAACGCCTTCCTGGGGCAGCGGTACCTGGTCACCGTCCGCCACGGCAAGGGCCACGACCTCCGCGAGGTTCGCCAGCGTGCCGAGAGTGACGAGCACGAGCTCGAGCACGGCCCGATCGCGGCGTTGTACGCGGTGGTCGACTCCGTGGTCGACGAGTACGAGGAGGTCGCCGCCGAGCTCGAGGTCGACGTGCAGGAGGTGGAGGCCTCGGTGTTCTCCGCCGTGCGCACGAGCGACTCGTCGCGCATCTACCGGCTCAAGCGCGAGACGCTGGAGTTCCGGCGGGCGGTGGCCCCACTGCGCGAGCCGGTACAACGTTTCGCACTCGGGGCGATGCCCGAGGACGCCCAGCCGTACTTCCGCGACATCGCCGACCACCTGGCCCGTGTGACCGAGAGCATCGACTCCACCGACAAGCTGCTCGACAACGCCTTGAGCGCCCATCTGGCCCAGCTGAGCATCCAGCAGAACGACGACATGCGGAAGCTGGCCGCCGGCGCCACCCTGTTCGCCGTGCCGACGATGATCGCGGGTGTCTACGGGATGAACTTCGAGCACATGCCCGAGCTCGGCTGGACCTTCGGCTATCCGATGGTGATGCTCGGCACCGTCGTGCTCTGCGGATTCATCTTCCGCGCTTTTCGTCGCAACGGGTGGCTGTAGGTCACGCCACGGTCGTCGCCGCGCCGATGACGCCGGTGGCCACGAGGACGAGCACCAACGCGCCCAGCGCGACCCGGTACAGCACGAACGGCATGAACGAGTGGTTGCTGACGTAGCGCAGCAGCCAGTGGATGACGGCCAGGCCCACCGCGAACGACACGACGGTGCCGACGATCGTGGGCGCCGCCCCGTAGGCGTTCTCGCCGCCCGGAATGTCCTTCAGCTTGTAGACGCCGGCGCCGACGACCGCGGGGATGGCGAGCAGGAATGCGTACCGCGTGGCAGCCTCGCGCTCATACCCGAGGAAGAGGCCCATTGAGATGGTCGCACCAGATCGGGAGACTCCGGGCACGACGGCGGCCGCCTGCGCGAGGCCGAGCAGCACCGCGTGCGCCCAGGTGAGCTCGTCGATGGGCGCGGACCTTCGACCCACGCGTTCAGCGATGCCGAGCACGAAGCCGAGAACGACCAGCATCGTGCCGATCACCCAGAGGTTGCGGAACTCGCGGTCGATGAGGCTCTCCAGCGCCAGACCGACCAGCACGATCGGCAGCGAGCCGATGATGACGAACCAGCCCATCCGCCACTCGCGCCCCTGCCTGGCCTCCGCCGAGAAGACCCCCCGCACCCAGCCTGAGCCGATCGTCCAGATGTCGCGCCAGAAGTAGAGCACCACGGCCACCTCGGTGCCGATCTGGATCACCGCCGTGTAGGCCGCGCCCGGATCGTCCCAGCCGAAGAACTTCGGGAATATCGCTAGATGCGCACTGCTGGAGACGGGGAGGAACTCGGTCAGGCCCTGGATGACGCCCAGGACCACGGCACGAAGGAAATCCACCGTGCGAGCCTAACGGGCGCTCTTCGGCGTCCCCACTACCCTGTCGACCATGCAGGAGCGCCGAATCGGGACATCGGGGCTGAGGGTCTCGCGGCTGGCGTTGGGCACCATGACATTCGGCACGGCGGTCGACGAGATCGAGGCCGAGCAACAGCTCACCACGTTCCTCGACGCCGGCGGAACGCTCGTCGACACCGCACCCATCTACGGAGACGGCACAACCGAACCCCTGCTCGGCGCCCTGCTCTCCAAGACGTCCGCACGGGACCGGATCGTCCTCGCCGGAAAGGCCGGCCTCGGCTTCCGCAACGGCGAGGTCGTCCGCGACTCCTCGCGCCGCACCCTGCTCGACCAGCTCGACGCCTCCCTCCGCGACCTCGGCACCGACCACCTCGATCTCTGGCAGATCCACCGCTGGGACGAGAACACGCCGGTCGACGAGTCCCTCGCCGCGCTCGAGCACGCTGTCGCCACCGGACGGACCCGCTACGTCGGCATCTCCAACTTCTACGGATGGCAGATGTCGCTCGCCCACACCTGGCTCGCCGGCCGACCCGAAGGCGTGCCGCTGATCTGTAACCAGGTGGAGTACTCCCTGCTGCGTCGGGACGCCGAGGACGAGGTCATCCCCGCAGCCGAGTACATCGGCATGGGCGTGCTCGCCTGGTCTCCACTCGGCCGCGGTGTGCTCACCGGCAAGTACCGCGGCGGCATCCCCGGCGACTCGCGAGCAGCCGTCTCGGGCCTGGAGCAGTTCGTCACGCCCTACCTCGACCCGGACCGCACCCGCGTGGTCGAGGCCGTGGCGCGCGCCGCCGACGGGCTCGAGGTCACCATGTCGCACGTGGCGCTGGCATGGCTGCTCGGACGCCCGGGCGTCGCCGCCGCTCTGGTCGGTGCCCGCACCACGGCCCAGCTGAGCGAGAGCCTCGCCGCCGAGGACGTCGAGCTGCCCGACGAGATCGTCCAAGCCCTCGACGACGTGTCGTCACCACACGGATGGGAGTCCTGATCGTTGGTCGAGTACGAGTTCTGGAACCTGGCGCTCCCCCGCACCCAGTCACGGCACGCCGTGTGCCGGCTGCTCACCGACGCCGCCGAGTACCACGGCTGGGAGCTCGAACGGCTCCGCAAGGATCCCGACGGCAAGCGCACCGTGCGGCTCCGCCGAAAGATCATCCGCATGCGCAGCACGCTCTGACCCGGGCGGGGTACTGGGCCCCGGGCGGCCGTGAACAAGATCAGACCAGGTTGAGGAACTCGTCGAAGACCGTGGAGCCGAACTCCAGTGCGTCGACCGGCACCCTCTCGTCGACGCCATGGAACAGGGCGGTGAAGTCGAGGTCGGCCGGCAGCCGCAGCGGCGTGAACCCGTAGGACGTGATGCCGAGGCGGCTCCAGCCCTTGGCGTCCGTGCCGCCGGACATGAGGAACGGCGCGATGTGCGCATCCGGGTCCTGGCTGTGAAGGGCGACCGTCATCGCGTCGACGAGATCGCCCTCGAACCCGAACTCCAGTGCCTTGTCGGTGATGTAGGGCTCGACCTCGATACCGTCGCCGACGACATCGCGCACGGCCTCGTGGAAGGTCTCCTGGTGACCGGGCAGGTAGCGGCCGTCGACGTACGCCACCGCCTCCCCCGGGATGACGTTGTGCTTGTAGCCGGCCTCGAGCATCGTCGGGTTGGTGGTGTTGCGGATGCCGGCGCCGATCATGCGCACGGCCGGGCCGAACTGCTCGAGGAGCTCGTCCGGGGATCCGTCGACGCCGGAGAGCTCGCTGATCTTCGCCAGCAGCTGGTGCATGGACGGCCCCGGCTCCACCGGCCACTGGTGATCGCCCAGGGCGATGAGCCCGCGCGCGAGCCGGGTGATCGCGTTGTCGGCGTTGGCCATCGAGCCGTGGCCGGCTGTGCCGCGGGCCCGCAGCCGCATCCAGGCGATGCCTTTCTCGCCAGACTCGATGAGGTACAAGCGCTCGCCGCCGATCTCGGTCGAGAAGCCACCGACCTCGCCGATCGCCTCGGTGCACCCCTCCAGGAGGTCGGGACGGTGGTCGACGAGCCAGTGGGCGCCTTTCAGCCCGCCGGCCTCCTCATCCGCGGTGAACACGAGGGTGATGGGCCGGTCCGGGATCGCGCCGGCGCGCTGACGGGCGCGTACGACCGACAGCAGCATCGCGTCGAAGTCCTTCATGTCGACGGCGCCGCGTCCGAACAGGTACCCGTCCACGACCTCGGCGGCGAACGGATCGACCTGCCAGTCGTCCGCCTGTGCCGGAACGACGTCGAGGTGTCCGTGGACCAGCAGCCCGGGCTTCGGCGAGTCCTGGTTGCCCCAGCGGGCCACGAGGCTGGTGCGACCAGGCTCGGACTCGACCAGCTCGGACTCGATGCCCACCTCGGCCAGCGCGGTCGCGACGTATTCGGCGGCCTTGCGCTCTCCCGGACCGGAGCTGTCGCCATAGTTCGACGTGTCGAGACGGATCAGGTCACGACAGATCTCGAGCGTCTCCGCCTCCGGTACGTACCCCATGCGGCCGATCCTACGTGCGGGTCAGCCAGTCTCAACCGCTCGAGCCGACGGCCTGGTGCTTCAATCAGAGCAACATGAAGTTCTCCGACGACGCCGACGAGGCGCATCCGTGGCGCATCCGCGAGATCGCGCCCGACTTCCGTCTGGAGGACGCCTGGCACCTTCCGGCCGAGGGCGACGCCGAGGACTTCGGGGCGCTGGTCGACCTGATGACGTCGCTCGACCCGGCCGGCGCGAGTCGACCGACCCGTCTGCTCTTCGCCGTGCGCGAACGTCTGGGCACGCTCCTCAAGCTCGACGAGAAGCAGAACGAGCTGCCCATCCCCGGCACCGACGAGACCTCGCTGGCCGCGCGCCTGCCCGACGACCTCCGCGGCTCGGCGTCGCCCGCATCTGGCTCGACTCCATTCGTCCCGCTCTACCGCACCGGCGACGAGTGGGCCGCGGAGCTGTCGAACGCCACCGTCCACGGCGTGATCCACCTGGCCTGGGTGCCGCAGGGTGAACGGCGCTATCGAGGGCAGCTCGGCGTGTACGTGAAGCCGCGTGGGCGTCTCGGGGCCGCCTACATGGTCGTGATCAAGCCGTTGCGCCACCTGATCGTGTACCCGGCGCTGATGCGCCAGATCGAGCGCGAGTGGCGGCTCAGGCGCGAGTCAGGCCGTTGATGAGGCGGGTGAACAAGATGGTGCCGACGCCCCTCTCGACGCCCCCCAGAAGACGCGGAACACCTCTCACGTGGGCCACCTCTCGCCACACGACCGTCGATCCGCCCGCTGTCGGCCGCACCGAGATCTCGGCCCAGCCACGCAGCGCGCGGCCGCGCTTCTCCAGCCGGCAGAACCGCGGCGGGTCCCACTCGACGATGTCCATCGCATCGTCGAAACCGATCCTCCCGACGGCGGTGCGCGCGACGAAGCCCGTCTCGGTCAGACGCACGGTCGTGAACGGCACCGCGTCGCCGTGGCTCTTCCAGTCCGTGAGGCGCGCGAATGCGTCATCCTGCGACAACGGGACCTCACACTCGATCTCAATGGGTTCCACGGCACGATGGTATGAGTACTGCGGAAGGATGTAGATGTCCACGATGGGATTCACGTCGGTCGACGACGTCAAGGAGCGACTCGAGAAGGTCGGCTACCTGGCCTCGGACGCCGTCGCCACGACGGTGTTCCTCGCCAGCGAGCTCGGCAAACCGCTGCTGGTCGAGGGCCCTGCCGGCGTCGGCAAGACCGAGCTCTCCCGCGCCGTTGCCGACGCCTGCAACGCGGCATTCGTCCGTCTCCAGTGCTACGAGGGCGTCGACGAGGCACGGGCTCTCTACGAGTGGAACCACGCCAAGCAGCTCCTGCGCATCACGGCCGGCCGCAACGAGACGTGGGACGAGGCGCGCACCGACATCTTCAGCGAAGAGTTCCTCCTCCCCAGGCCGCTCCTCACCGCGATCCGCAAAGACGGCCCCACCGTGCTGCTCATCGACGAGACCGACAAGGCCGACGTCGAGATCGAGGGCCTGCTGCTCGAGGTGCTGGGTGACTTCCAGATCACGGTGCCCGAGCTCGGCACCGTCAAGGCCACCACGCGGCCGTTCGTGGTGCTGACGTCGAACGCCACCCGCGAGCTGTCCGAGGCCCTCCGACGCCGCTGCCTGTTCCTGCACATCGACTTCCCCGATCCCGAGCTGGAGGAACGCATCGTCCGGCTCCAGGTGCCGGGGCTCGACGAGACGCTCGTGACGTCGGTCGTCCGCGTCGTCAACGCGCTGCGGGCCTTGCCGCTGCGCAAGGCGCCATCAATCTCGGAGACGATCGACTGGGCCCGCACCTTGCTCGCCCTCGGCGCCGACATCCTCGACGATGAGGTCGTGCGCGACAGCCTGGGCGTCATCCTCAAGCACGCGGACGACGTCGCCAAGGCGCGCAGCAGCCTCGACCTCGACGAGGTTCTGACTCACTCATGAGCACGACCGCGAGCGCCGCCGGCGGGGGTGCCCGGCCACGGGCGGCGGAGGGCGCCGATCTCGCCGGCCGCCTGGTCGAGTTCGTCGGTGCTCTGCGCAGCAAGGGCATTCCTGCCGGCAGCAGCGAGTCGGTCGACGCCGCGGCCGTCATGGAGGTGCTGGGCCTCGACCGGCGAGAGCTGTTGCGCGAGGGACTTGCCTCCGCGCTGGTGCGCAGGGGCGGTCAGAGGGACGTCTTCGACATGACGTTCGACCTGTACTTCCCCGCCGGAACCGGTGCCACGCAGGCCGTGCTCGACAGCGACGACGAGCTGGGACTCGACGATCTCCGCGACCTGCTCGCGATGGCCCTGGCCGACGACGACTCGCGCCTCGAGCAGGTGGCCGAGATCGCAGTCGACCTCCTCGGCCAGGTGGGCGATGGGGGCGGCTCGACCGGCGGATGGTCGGCGTACCAGACGCTCGAGCGCCTGCGCCCCCAGACGCTGCTCGTGCAGGCCCTCCAGGCACGAGGGGGCAGTAATCAGTCGCAGGCGCTTCAGTCGGCCACCCCGCAGGTGACCGACCGACTCGATCGCAACGAGGTCCGTCGCAGCGTCGACCGCTTCCGCGCGATGGTGGCGTCCGAGGCGCGTCGTCGGACCGCCGAGCAACGAGGACGCGAGGTCGTCACCCGGCACGCGGTGCGCCCGGGCACCGACCGCATCGACTTCCTCAGCGCGAACCGTCAGCAGCTCGAGGAGCTGCGCACCACGGTGCGGCCGCTGTCGCGCAAGCTCGCGACCCGGCTCGCGGCGCGGCGTCGGCGTGCGCAGCGGGGACGCATCGACATCCGTCGTACCCTCCGCCGATCCATGGGCACCGGCGGTGTGCCGCTGCGCCCCGCGTACGCCAAGCCTCACCCGGCCCGTCCGGAGCTCGTCCTGCTGTGTGACGTGTCCGGGTCGGTGTCTGGCTTCTCCAGCTTCACGATGCTGCTCGTGCAGGCGCTGGGCGATCAGTTCAGCAAGGTGCGCGTCTTCGCGTTCGTCAACGCGATGGACGAGGTCACCGACATCGTCAAGGACACGTCAGGTGAACTCGGTCAACGCATCTCGCAGGAGGCACGCATCACCAAGTGGCACACCAGCAGCGACTACGGGGAGGCGTTCGGCGACTTCGCGGAGCAGTTCATGAACGCCGTCGGGCCCCGCACGTCGGTGCTGATCCTCGGTGACGCCCGCAACAACAACCAAGACCCGAACCTCGGCGCCCTCCACACGATCGGTCAGCACGCGCGTCGCATCTTCTGGCTCAACCCCGAGCACCACATGCGCTGGGGCCTGGGCGACTCGATCGCGCCCGTCTACGCCGACGTCGTCGAGATGCACGAGTGCTGCAACGTCGACCAGCTGAGCCGCTTCATCACCCGCCTGCTGCCCGTGTAGCGGGCGTTGGCCATGCGCGCGCACCCCCGGCGTGTCACAGTTGGCGTATGTACATCGGTGGATCACTCGTCCTGCTCGCGGTCGGCGCTGTGCTGTCCTTCGCCGTCGCGGACCGCGTCAGCGGCATCGACCTCGTGATGGTCGGCTACATCTTCATGGTGGTGGGAATCCTCGGACTCCTCATCTCGCTCGTCGTCTCGAATCAGCACCGTGACCGCCGCGTCGACCCCCCGCGCGAACCCCGCTGATTCTGCGCGCTACCCGGTAGTGGCACCGTCGACGGTCGTTCCCGCACCGTCAGTCTCGGCACCCGCGTCCGCGTCGGCACTGTCGGTCTCAGCGCCGTCAGCGGTGGCACCGTCCGCCGTCGTACCGTCCACCGCTGCACCATCCGCTCCGGTCGGCTCGGTGGTGGGTGTCGGCGTCGGTTTAGGCCTCGGCTTCGGCGAGCTGGTGGGTGCCGGGACGGGAGCCTCAGCGACCGCCACGACGAGGGCGACCGTGCTACCCACGTCGACGCGAGTCTTGTTGCCCCTGACGTCGAGCACCGTGCCAGAGTCCTCGGGCGCCGGCTTCGTCACGCGCTTCGCGCGTAAGCCGAGGTCCTCCAGTATCGCCCGCGCCTTCTTGTAGCTGGCGCCGACGAGCTCCTCGACGGGCAGCTCGACCTTGCCGGAGGCGACCGTCAACGTCACCTCGGTGCCGACCTCGAGCTCAGCGCCCTCCTTCTCGCTCTGCTCGACCACCTCGTCGGCCTTCGTCTTGGCCACGTCCTTCACCTCGACCTTGGCGTCGAGACCGAGGTCATCGAGCTCCGCTTCGGCGTCTGCCCGCGACATGCCCACGAGCGACGGCATCGCGACCTGTTCGCCACCACGGCCGAACAGCAGGAAGGCGGCCACGAGCCCCAGAACGGCAAGGGCGGCCGCCACCAGGATCAGTGGGCGCTTCGAGCGCCGGCGTCTCTCCTCTGCTTCGTCCTGGGCCGGCGAGACGACGGTCGCTCCGGAGAGATCGGGGTTCACCGTGGTGACCGCAGTCGCCTCGGGATCGATACCCGCACCCACGGGGGCGACCAGCTCGGTCGGACTGCCGCCGCCGAGCAGCAGCGCGGCTTGCTCAGCCACGGCGGCTGCGTCGCGCGGCCGGGCATCAGGATCCTTCTCGAGCAGCGACATCACCAGATCAGCCACGAGGGACGGAATCTCCGGCGGAAGGGGCGGTGGTGCGTCCTGAATGTGCGCGAGCGCGATCGCGACCGGGCCGTCGCGGTCGAAAGGCACAGCGCCGTTCAGAAGGGAGTAGATGACGACGCCGAGGGAGTAGAGGTCTGACCGCTCGGTCGCGGTTTCCCCCGCTGCCTGCTCAGGGCTCAGGTAGTGCGCAGTTCCCGTGATCGAGCCCGACTCGGTGATCGTCGACGCATCGTGCGACCGGGCGATGCCGAAGTCGGTGAGCTTCACGCTGCCGTTCGGGGCCAGCAGGATGTTCCCCGGCTTCACGTCCCGGTGGACGACTCCCGCCTGGTGTGCGGCGTGCAGAGCAGCCGCCGTCTGCTGAAGGATCTTCAAGGTCTGCTCGACGGGCGGCGGGTCCTCGAGCATGATCTGCGAGAGCGACGGTCCGTCGACGAGCTCCATGACGATGTACGACATGGTCAGCCCGTCGTCCGGGTCGATGCGACCGAAGTCGTAGACGGCGACGACGCCGGGATGGTTCACCGCCGACGCCGCCCTGGCCTCGCGAAGCATCCGCTCCAGGAAGTTCTCGTCCGAGGCGAACTGCGGGTGCAAGAACTTGACGCTGACAGTGCGGCCCAGCACCTCGTCGATCCCCTGCCACACCTCGCCCATGCCGCCGGCCGCGATCGGCTTCTCGATGCGGTATCGACCGGCGACGAGCGCGCCGCGCCTCGAAGCGGCCGACGGGCCAGCTCCGCCGGCTTCGACGTCGGACGACATAGTGCGCAGACTACCGTCGGGCTCTGGGCGGTGCCGCCCGACGGTCGAACTCCTGCGGAACCGTCAGCAGGCTCAGACGTCGCAGGGCCGAAACCCGAAGGTTTCGACCCTGGTCGCGCTGTGTCCGAGGGGGGACTTGAACCCCCATGCCCGTAACCGGGCACTAGCACCTCAAGCTAGCGCGTCTACCAATTCCGCCACCCGGACGAGTCGCTCCAAAGGAGCGTGGTGCAAACAGGAACTCTAGCAAAGCGGGCGGAGGGCGACGAACGGGGTGGCGTACCTCTCATGCGCTCGAATCGCCTCGGCTGAGCCTTCTGGCACCATGGATGAGGCCCCGGGAAGTATGAGTTCCCGGGGCCTCGCTTTGAGTGAGTGTGATGGTCTCTCTCATCCCGAATCCTGATCTCGATTCCGAACCTGACTGCATCACCAGCAGATGCCTGAGCCGAAGCCCTGACGTGGAGTCGAATCTGGGATTCGTTCCCGCAATTCCGAAGAACTGCGTGGGTTATTTGTATCCCCTCCGCCCAGGGTTCACAAGAGTTTTCTGAACCTTTTTTGCCTGATCAGCCACATTTCTCGAGTCGTCCACAACATGGGCCCAGTCACCCACAAGAAGGCCGACTTTGTGCACATCTTTTCCACACGATGTGGACGTGAACGGGAGCGTCAGAGAACCGACGCGACGGCATGGATGGCGAGCCCGGCGAGACCGCCGACGACTGTGCCGTTGATGCGGATGAACTGCAGATCGCGTCCGACGTGCAGCTCGATGCGCTCGGCCGTCTCCTTCCCGTCCCAGCGGTTCACCGTGGCCGAGATGATCGTCGCCAGATCGTGCCCATAGTGATCGACGACGTACGCGGCAACGTCGGCCAGGACGCCGTCGACGCGCTCCCCCAGTGCGTCATCGGTCATCAACCGGGAGCCGAGCGACAGCAGCTCCTCCACGGCTCGACGGCGCACCAGACCGTCCGGATCCTGAAGCGAGCCGACCAAGGCCCGTCGCAGGGCGTCCCAGATCGCGACCGACGTCGTGGCGACCTGGGGCTGTGTGAGCAAGCGGTGCTTGAGCCGCTCCGCTCGCTCCTGCGTCGCCGGGTCATGCTGCAGGTCGTCGGCGAGCTGCTCGAGCCAGTTGTCGAGCGCTTGGCGGGCCTGGTGGTTCGGGGTGTCGCGGATCTCGGCGACCCACTCGACCGCCTCGGCGTGGATGCGGACGGCGACCCGATCGTCGAGCCAGATCGGCGTCCACCACGGAGCTCGTTGACCGACCAGGGACGTGACCTCGTCCTGGTTCGTCGACAGCCAGCGATGCAGCTCGGTGAACATCAGGTCGACGGCGCCGACGTGCGCCCCGTCTCGCACGACCTCGCCGAGCAGCTGGCCGGCCATCGGGCTGAGCGGCTCGTCGAGCATGCGCGGGATGATCGCCTGCTCGACGACTGCGGCGACGTCGGACTCCTTCACCTGTCCGAGTCCGTCGGCAAGGACCCGCGAGCCGATGTCGACCAGGCGTTGCGCGTGGTCCCCCTCGACGAGCCAGCTGCCGGCCCGAGCGGCGACCTTGGTCGTGACGATGCGCTCGCGCACGACGTCCTCGCGCAGGAAGTTCTCGGCGACGAACTCCTGCAGGCTCGCTCCGAGCGACTCCTTGCGGTTCGGAATGATCGCCGTGTGCGGGATCGGCAGTCCCATCGGGTGACGGAAGAGCGCGGTGACGGCGAACCAGTCGGCGATCGCCCCGACCATCGCGGCCTCCGCGCCGGCGTTGACGTAGCCCAGCACGCCATCGCGGTCGCGGGTGTACAGGTAGACGAGTGCTGCGAGCAGGAGGAGCGAGAGGGCAAGTGCCTTCATCCGGCGCAGCCCACGCAGTCGGGCGGCGTCCCCCGCGCCTTCGGCAATCGGGATCGCGAGGCCGCTCCGGCCGTCAGCAAGGGTCACATCGGGAGCGTAACGACAGATCTGTGGACCCGCTCGCGTGCGTAGACTCTCGGCATGAGCTTCGAGGAAGGGGCTGGCCTCGACACCAGTCAGGTGACCGGCGGCGGTCGCGGCGGCGCGCTCATCGGCGGCGGCATCGGCAGCCTCGTCCTCGTGCTGATCGGGGCCTTCTTCGGCGTCGACCTGAGCGGTGTCACGGGCTCGAACAACCCGTTCGACCCCGGGCAGGTCACGCCCGGTGGTGAGCAGTCGGGCGAGGAGTTCGAGCAGTGCAAGACCGGCGCCGACGCCAATCGCGACGTGGCCTGCCGCATCATCGGCACCGTCAACAGCGTGCAGGACTACTGGAACGATGCGCTGCCGGCCGACCTCAACCGGCAGTACCGCGCCGCCAAGACGGTCATCTACTCCGGCTCGACGCAGTCGGCCTGTGGCACGGCCTCGAGCCAGACCGGCCCCTTCTACTGCCCGTCCGACGAACGCATCTACATCGACGCGAGCTTCTTCGACGACCTCACCAACCGGTTCGGCGCCGACGACGGCGCGCTGGCCCAGGAGTACGTCGTCGCCCACGAGTACGGCCACCACGTCGAGAACGTCCTGGGGCTGCTCGCCCGTGCGCAGGACGGGCGCACGGGGCCAACCAGCGGAGGCGTGCGCATCGAGCTGATGGCCGACTGCTTCGCCGGCGTGTGGGCGAACCACGCTTCTCGCACCGAGGACGCCGACGGCAACACGCTCCTCAAGCCACTCACGGACGCCGACGTCCGGTCGGCGCTCTCGGCAGCGGCGGCAGTGGGCGACGACCGCATCCAGGAGTCCGCTGGTGGCGGTGTCAACCCGGAGGTCTGGACCCACGGATCGAGCGAGTCGCGCCAGCGCTGGTTCCTGACCGGATACAAGAGCGGCTCACCCAACCAGTGCGACACCTTCAGCACCGACCAGCTCTGACGCCGTGAGCACTGCCACGAGCCGGACACCCGCCGACGGGGCCGTCCCCAGACGGGCCCGCGCCGAGGTCTGGATCGTTCTCGGACTGTCGTTGGGCCAGTCGGCGGCCTACGCGGCGGTCAGCCTCATCGCGCAGCTGACCCGAGGTCCCCTCCGCGACTCGACCGCGACCCTCAACCGATCACAGAGCGACCGCCAGTGGCTCGACCTCACACTGCAGCTGCTGGGCATCGGCTTCGCGCTGGTTCCGGTCGTGCTGGCGCTCTATCTGCTGAGCCTCGACCCGGGCAAGCCCGGTCCACTGCGTCGACTCGGTCTCGACGGAAGTCGACCAGCCAGGGACGTGATGTGGGGGGCGCTGCTCGCCCTCGGCATCGGGCTGCCGGGGCTCGGTCTCTACGTGCTCGGCCGGGCTCTGGGTGTCACGGCACAGGTCGTCCCGGTGCCGGACACGACGTACTGGTGGACCATCCCGGTGCTCGTGCTCGCTGCCGTCCAGAACGCCGCACTCGAGGAGATCGTCGTCGTCGGCTTCCTGATGACGCGCCTGCGGGAGCTGCGCTGGGGCCCGTGGATCGTGCTCGTCACGAGTGCGCTGCTGCGGGGCGCGTACCACCTGTACCAGGGATTCGGCCAGGCCGCCGGGAACGTCGTGATGGGGCTGGTGTTCGGCTACTGGTTCCAACGCACCGGACGGGTGCTGCCGCTGGTGATCGCTCACACCCTGCTCGACGTTGTGTCGTTCGTGGGCTACGCGCTGCTGGCCGAGCAGCTGGGTCTGCGCTAACCGACGCCGATCAGGTCGATGACGAACACCAAGGTCTTGCCGGAAAGCCGGTGTCCGCCGCCGGCGGGGCCGTAGGCGAGGTCGGGCGGGCACACGAGCTGGCGCCGGCCGCCGACCTTCATGCCGGGGATGCCCTCCTGCCAGGCGGGAATGAGATTCGGAAGCGGGAACCTCGCGGACTGGCCACGGTTCCAGGACGAGTCGAACTCCTCCCCCGTGTCGAACTCGACGCCGACGTAATGGACGTCGACGACACCTCCCGGCTCGGCCTCGGCGCCATCGCCCTCGACGAGGTCGGTGGACTGCAGCTGGGTGGGCGCGGGGCCCTCGATGAAGTCGACTTCAGGCTTTTCGCTCATGCCGCGATCCTGTCACGGCGCTCGCGGCAGGCCCGGCGGGGGTGCCGGGCCACGGGCGGCAAGTTGAGCACGGTCATGACCCCGCTGATAGGAAGGTCGTATGCGAGCCACCGTTCTCCACGCCACCCGCGACATCCGCCTCGACGACGTCGACGCCCCGCAGCTGATCGAGGACGGTGACGCCGTCGTGCGCGTGCTGGCCTCATGCATCTGTGGCTCCGACCTCTGGCCCTACCGGGGGTTGCCCGAGATCTCCGGTCCGCAACGCATCGGTCACGAGTTCGTCGGGATCGTCGAGGACGTTGGCGCGAGCGTGCAGACGGTCAAGCCGGGCGACTTCGTCATCGCGCCGTTCGCCTTCTCCGACAACACCTGCCCGCTGTGCAGGTTGGGCATCCACACGTCCTGCGTCAACGGCGGCTTCTGGGGCAACCCGGACCGCAGTGGCCATCCGGTCGACGGCGGTCAGGGCGAGGTCGTGCGCGTACCGTTCGCCGACGGCACGCTCGTCGCCACGGCGGATCAGCCGGACGAGTCACTGGTCCCCCACCTGCTGACCCTGTCCGACGTCTTCCCGACCGGTCATCACGCGGCGATCAGTGCCGGAGTCACTACCGGAAGCACGGTCGCGGTCGTCGGTGACGGAGCGGTGGGACTCTCCGCCGTGCTCGCGGCCAAGCGTCTCGGTGCGAGCCGAGTGGTGGCGATGTCGCGCCACGAGGACCGCCAGCGGATCGCCCGCGAGTTCGGCGCCGACGAGATCGTCGCCGAGCGCGGCAAGGAAGGTGCGGCCGCCGTGCGTGAGATCTTCGACGGCATCGGCGCCGACCAGGTGCTCGAGTGCGTCGGCACGGCCGACAGCATGAAGCAGGCCATGCTGAGCACGCGGCCCGGCGGCCGCGTCGGCTACGTCGGTGTGCCGCACGGCGTCGAGCTCAACGTCCCGGCGATGTTCGGGCGCAACGTCGGCCTGGCCGGTGGCGTCGCCCCCGCTCGCGCGTACATCGAGGAGCTGCTGCCCGACGTCCTCGACGGCACCGTGAAGCCCGGGCAGGTCTTCGACCAGACGCTGACTCTCGACAAGGTCGCCGACGGCTACCAGGCCATGGACGAGCGCACCGCCGTCAAGACCATGCTGTCGCTCTAGTTCCAGATCAGTGCTGCTTCTCGGCCGCGTCGTTGAGTCGGGCGAGCTGCTGCGCGAACGACGACAGCTCTGACGGGCTCCAGTCGACGAGCAGCTCGGCGAGCCACGCGTGGCTCTGGACGCGGAATACCTCAACCCGCTCACGAGCGTCCTGCGGCACGGTGAGCAGCTGGGCCCGGCCGTCGTCCGGGTGAGTCGCCCGATCGAGCAACCCGAGTCGCTCCAGGGTGCTTACGGCCCGGCTCACCGTGGACTTGTGCACGCTCATGCCTTCGGCGAGCTCGGAGGCGCGAACACCGACGTTGCTGTCGCACACGGCGAGCAGCAACAAGAACGTGTTGTAGTCGAGCTCCTCGTGGATCTCGGCGAGATGGCTCATCGCATAGGCGCGCGCACGCCGCACGAACCGGACGAGCTGGTAGTCGACGTCGAAGTCGTCGGGCAGCTCACTCGTCGTCATGGCGCCATCCTAGGGCTGCGGCAGCACCCCGGTCGTTGGCCCAAAAGGACCCTTTCGGGTCCAGTTCCGCCCTCGATTCAGCGCAGCTCCGTCGAGGTCAGGTTGAGAAGGCGCCTGGCCACGATCAGCTGCTGGATCTGCTGCGTGCCCTCGAAGATGTCGAGGATCTTGGAGTCGCGCGACCACTTCTCCAGCATCTCGGTCTCGCTGTAGCCGAGGGTTCCGCCGAGCTCGACGCAACGCAACGTGATGTCGTTGCCGATGCGGCCCGCCTTGGCCTTCGCCATGGACGCCTCCATCGAGTTGGGCTCGCGGTTGTCGGCCATCCAGGCGGCGGCAAGGGTCAACAGCAACGCGGACTCCCAGTCGGCCTCCATCTGGATGAAGGTGGCGGCGGCGTGTGACTGTGTCGAGGCCGGGCGGTCGTAGTCGATCTCGACCCCGGCCTCCTCGATCAGCTCACGGATCGTCTCGAGCGACGCCCGCGCACACCCGACGGCCATCGCGGCCACCAGCGGTCGCGTGTTGTCGAACGTCGCCATGGCGCCCGCGAAGCCCTGCTTGTCGTCGATCTCGGCACTACCGAGCAGGTTGTCCTCGTGGACCCGGCAGTTGTCGAGCACGATGACGGCGGTGTCGGACGAGCGGATGCCGAGCTTGTGCTCGAGACGCTCGACCCTGATGCCGGGCGTGTCCTTGCTGACGACGAACGACTTGATCGCCGCACGACCGAGGTTCTTGTCGAGAGTCGCCCAGACGACGACCGAGTCGGCTCGCTCACCGGACGTGACGAAGATCTTCTCTCCGTTCAGGACGTAGTGGTCGCCATCCTTGGTCGCCGTGGTGGTGATGTTGGCCGAGTCCGAACCGGTACCGGGCTCGGTGATGGCCATGGCGGCCCAGGTGCCCTTGTAACGCTCCAGCTGCACGTCGGTGGCCACGGACGCGATCGCCGAGTTGCCGAGGCCTTGGCGCGGCATCGAGAGCAACAGGCCGACGTCGCCCCAGCACATCTCGATGACGGAGAGCACGGACGACATGTTGGTGCCGTTCTTGACCTTGCCCTTCTTGACGGAATCCTCTTCCTCGTCACGTCGGACGCCGGTCGCGCCGGCACCCTGGCTCTGGCCGGAGTCGCTCATGCCGTCGACGAGCGACGCCAGGAGGTCGAGCTCCTTGGGGTACTCGTGCTCGGCGAGGTCGTACCTGCGCGAGTTGCTGCGCAGGAAGTTGTCGGCGACCTGATTGGCCTGCTGCACGAACAGGCGGAACTTCTTGGGGGTCTCGAGATTGATCATCGTGGTGTCCGTCCTCAGACGAGGACTGCTCCTTCCATGACGCCGACGGCGCGCAAGTCGCGGTACCACCGTTCGACCGGATGCTCCTTGACGAAGCCGTGGCCACCGAGCAGCTGCACGCCGTCGGTGCCGATCTTCATGCCGTACTCGGACGCGAGCCGGCGGGCGAGGGCGACCTCGCGGGAGAAGTCGAGGTTCTGCTCGGCCCGGGAGGCGGCCCGCAGCGTGACCAGTCGCATGCCCTCGAGCTCGATGGCGATGTTGGCCACCATGAAGGCGACCGACTGACGGTTCGCGATGGGTTCCCCGAACGCCTGACGAGTCTTGACGTACTCGGACGTGTAGTCGAGCACGGCCTTGCCGGCGCCGAGCGCGAGCGCGGCCCAGGCGAGTCGCGACAACCGGATGCACTCGCGGTAGGCGTCGCCGTCGCCGAGCAGCGCCGACTCGGGCACCGTGACGTCGTCGAGGGCGAGCCGGGTGAGGCCGGCGGCCCGCAGACCCATGCTCGGGTCGGCGGCCAGGCTGATGCCATCGGTGCTCGACTCGACCAGGAACAGGCGGGGATCGCCGTCGAGCGATGCGGCGACGATGAACAGCTCGGCCTCGGTGCCACGCACGACGCCGGACTTGATGCCGTTCAGCGTGAATCCGCCGTCCGACTTCGTCGCGGTGGTCCGGAGCTCGAAGGCATCGAACAGGGCACGCGGCTCGGCCACGGCGAGCGCCGCAGCGGGCACGTCGTCCCCGGTGAAGTCGGGCAGGTAGGTCTGCTGCTGCTCATCGGTGCCCCACAACGAGAGGGCGGTGGCGACGGCGGCCGGCGCGAGGCAGGCCACGGCCTGGCCCATGTCGCCCTCCGCGAGCGCCTCGGCCACGAGGACACCGGTGACGGCCGAACGCTCCTCGGAGAGCCCGCCGAGGGCCTCGGGGACGTTGAGGAGCGTGAGGCCGAACTCGCTCGTCTGGGCGAGGACTTCCTTGGGAGTGTCGTTGGCGGACTCGGCGGTGGCGGCCCCGGGCCGCAGGACCTCCTCGGAGAACTCACGAACGACGCCGACGATCATCTCCTGGTCCTCGGTGGGTGCCAGGTCGAAGACGCCGGCATCGGCCGCTGCGCTGAGCCGGGTCGGCTGGCCTGAGCCCTTGACCCGCTTGAACGTGCGCCCGGCGGCCCCGGCAGCCTGGAAGCCGCTCTTGGCACCTTGGTAGACGGCCTTCTCGGCTGCCTTGCGCAGCCCGAGTCGGTCGATGGCCGGCGAGCTGGCGATGCGGTTCAGGACCGCCAGGCCGATCCCCATGGGGTCTCTGCGATTCGACACGAAAGCTCCTTGTGAACGGTTGGACCGAGGTGCCCACCGCGTTGAAGTGTAACTCAGAGTTGCACTTCGCATACCGATGGTATTCGAGATCACACTGGCACACCGCCCCGTTCAGGTCGGCACGTCGCTCGATAGCGTGGTGCCGCGCCCGACCGAAGCAGGACCGATGGGAGATCCGGTGCCCGACTCGCAGCCCCGACCGCTGCCCACCGGCGGTGACGTGCGCCCGATCACCCGATGGGGCACGCCGGTGATGCACCGTGAGGTGGCCGACGTCACGGAGTTCGACGACAGGCTCCTGACGCTAGTGCGCACCATGGTCGCCACGATGCAGGCGGCGAACGGCGTCGGACTCGCGGCCAACCAGGTGGGCGTCGACCTCAAGGTCTTCGTGTTCGACTGTCCGGACGCCGACGATCGCCGGGTCACCGGGGTCGTGTGCAACCCGGTGATCACGCTGCCGGAGGGCAAGGACCGCCAGCTCGAGGAAGCAGACGAGGGATGCCTGTCGTTGCCCGGCGCCTACATCGCGTGCTCGCGACCTGACGAGGCCCACGTCCGCGGTCTCGACGAGCACGGTGAGCCGGTGGAGTTCACTGGCACTGGACTCCTCGCCCGTTGCCTTCAGCACGAGACCGACCACCTGTACGGCACCGTCTTCGGCGACCGGCTGTCCGCACGATCGCGCAAGCAGCTGAGCAAGCAGCACGACGACCTCGCCGCGCACTACCCGGACGACTGGCCCGTCTCCCCCATCGTCCCTGGCGACTGACGTTCTAGATCAGGTTCAGCGCAGGTGCCAGCAGGCCACGGCCACGGACGCGGCGACGTTGAGCGAGTCGATGTCGGCGGCCATCGGGATGGTGACGCGCACGTCGGCCTCCCGCTGCCAGTGGTCGCTCAATCCGCTGCCCTCGGCACCGACGACGAGGGCGAGGCGCTCGACGTCGGTCTCCACGTCCGTCAACGGCACCGCGTCGGGGGCGAGCGTCATGGCGTACGTCGTGAAGCCGGCGTCGCGCAACAGTCCGGGAGCGCCGTACCAGTCGTCGATGCGCGCATGCGGAAGGCCGAAGACCGCACCCATCGAGACCTTGATGGAACGCCGGTAGTACGGATCCGCACACCGCGGCGACAGCAGCACGGCGTCGAACCCGAGCGCCGCCACGCCGCGGAACACCGCACCGATGTTCGTGTGGTCGACGAGGTCCTCGACGACGACCACACGGCGAGCCGTCGCAAGGACGGCCTCGGCCGGCACCCCCTCGGGTCGATCGAACGCTGCAAGGGCACCTCGGTGGACGTGGAATCCGGTGAGCCGCTCGATCTGGGACTCCTCCAGCACGAAGCACGGGGCGTCCGACCGTTCGAGGACGTCGGCCAGCCCCTCGAGCCAGCGCGGAGCCATCAGGAACGACCGTGGGCGATGTCCCGCCTCCACGGCCCGGCGTACGACCTTCTCGCCCTCCGCGATGTAGATGCCACGCTCGGTCTCCAGCTTGGTGCGGAGCTGGACGTCGCGCAGACGCACGTAGTCGCCGAGCCTCGGGTCGTCGAGATCGTCCACCCGTGTCATCTCGGCCACCGCACTAGCCTAGGTGGCATGAGTCTCGATCAATCCGTCACGCCGGATCCCTACCCGATGCTGCCAGAGGTCCCCTCGTTCAGCCTGATCAGCGACGACGTGTCCGATGGTCAGCCGATCAAGGACCACCAGGTCAATGCGTTCGGCGACACGTCGCCCCAGCTGTCCTGGAGCGGAGCACCCGAGGGCACCCAGTCCTTTGTCGTCACGTGCTACGACCCCGACGCCCCGACGCCGTCGGGCTTCTGGCTTTGGGTAGCCGTGGATGTCCCGGGTGATGTCTCGTCGCTGGACCGCGGCGCAGACGCCGACGACGACAGCCTGCCGGGCGACGCGTTCCACGTGCGCCACGGCGGCGGCGGGAAGAACTTCATGGGCGCCGCTCCCCCGGAGGGCGACCAGGTGCATCGCTACTTCTTCGTGGTGCACGCCGTCGGCGAGCCGAGCCTCGGCGTCGACGCGGACGCATCACCTGCCGTGGTGGGATTCAACCTCGCGTTCCAGACGCTGGGCCGCGCCATCATCCACGGCACGTACCACCACTGACGGTCAGGCGGTCGGCGGATCGGCGGCGGGCGGTTCCGCCGACGGTGTCGTTGACGGTGGCGTGACCTCGCCCGGGCCCCGGAGGCTGCCGCCCGGACCCTCGGCGTCCTTCGCCGCCTTGAGCGCCTGCTCGACGGCAGCCTGGGTGTCGGCGTCCTCCGTGGCGTCGGCCACGACCGGCTCGTCGAGGTCGACGCGCTTGGTGCTGCCGCCTCCGTCGACCGGAATCTTGCCGAACGTGCCTCCGAGCGTGCCCAGCGCCTTGGTGACCTCGGCGGGGATGATCCAGGTGGAGACGTTCTCACCCTCGGCGATCTTCGGGAGCATCTGCAGGTACTGGTACGAGAGCAGCTTCTGGTCTGGGTTGCCGTCGTGGATGGCCTGGAACACGGTGAGGATCGCCTGCCCCTCGCCCTGGGCGCGCAGGATCGCGGCCTGACGATCGCCCTGGGCGGTGAGGATCTGTGCCTGCTTCTGCCCCTCGGCCGTGAGGATCTGCGCCTGCTTGTCGCCCTCGGCGGTCAGGATCGCCGACTGGCGCTCTCCCTCGGCGGTGAGGATGGCGGCACGCTTGTCGCGCTCGGCCCGCATCTGCTTCTCCATCGCATCGATGATCGACGGCGGCGGATCGATGCCCTTGAGCTCCACGCGGTTGACGCGGATGCCCCATTTGCCGGTGGCGCCGTCGAGCTCGCCGCGCAGGCCGGAGTTGATCTGGTCGCGGCTGGTGAGCGCGTGCTCGAGGGTCATGCCACCGGTGATGTTGCGCAGCGTCGTCATCGTGAGCTGTTCGATGGCCTGGATGTAGTCGGCGATCTCGTAGGTCGCCGACACCGCGTCGGTGACCTGGAAGTAGATGACGGTGTCGATCGAGACCGTCAGGTTGTCCTCGTTGATGACCGGTTGCGGCGGGAACGACACCACCTGCTCGCGCAGGTCGATCATGTAGCGCACCTTGTCGACGAAGGGCACGACGATGTTGAGGCCGGCCGACAGGGTGGTGCGGTACTTGCCGAAACGCTCGACGATGCCCGCACGGGCCTGCGGCACGATCTTGACGGTCATCGAGACGACCGCGATCGCGAGAACCGCGAGGAGGATCAGGGTGATGGTGATGGCGGACATCAGGACTCCTTGCCTGTGACGACGGCAGTTGCCCCGTCGATGCGGATGACGTGGACCTCGGAGCCGGTGTCGAAACTCTCGCCACCGTCGGCCCGAGCCGACCAGATCTCGCTGGCCAGCCTGACCCGCCCGGTCTCGGAGTTGACGGGCTCGATCACGACGGCGTCGCGGCCGACGAGGTTCTGGTGTCCGGTCTTGAGGGTCGGGCCAGCGTGGAGGCGCTGGACCAAGGGCGGCCGGACGAGGAGGAGCAGCGCCAGCGACACGACGACGAAAACGAGGATGGCCAGCCAGAGCGGTCCGCCGAGGCCCGCGACCACAGCCGCTCCGACGGCACCGAGCGCGAACATCAGCAGGACGAGGTCGAGGCTCATCAGCTCCACGACCGACAGCGCCACGGCGATGCCC
Organism: Aeromicrobium sp.; assembly: GCA_051005615.1. Lineage (GTDB taxonomy): Bacteria > Actinomycetota > Actinomycetes > Propionibacteriales > Nocardioidaceae > Aeromicrobium. The sequence goes on along the minus strand of JBPCJE010000006.1, from coordinate 29,037 downwards.
AGCCAGCCGACCCACGAGTGGTCGGACAACCAGTCGATCATGTGCAACCTCCCTTGGTGGCCGTGCTAATCGGCCCGGTGACCGTATGCTGCCCGACGCGCGCCGTAGCGTCCACCATCGACACTCAGCTCCAGCCGCATCCCGAAGGTCCGGCCGAGTGTCTGGGCGGTGAGCGTCTCAGCTATTGGACCTTGGGCGACGGCCTTGCCGTCGCGCAGCATCAGCACGTGCGTGAAGCCGCGCGGGATCTCCTCGACGTGGTGCGACACCATGACCAGCACCGGCGCCCCGTCGGCCTCGGACAGCACCTCGAGGCTGGCGAGCAGGTCCTCACGGGCCCCCAGGTCGAGACCGGCTCCGGGCTCGTCGAGCAGGAGGAGCTCAGGGTCGGTCATGAGTGCGCGGGCGATGAGGGTGCGCTTGCGCTCGCCCTCCGAGAGAGTGCCGAATGTACGGTCCGCCAGTCCGCGTATGCCGAGCTCGACCATGATCTGGTCGGCACGGGTGGCATCCATGTCGTCGTACTGCTCCCGCCACCGGCCTAGCACCGCATAGGCCGCCGACATGACGGCGTCGCGGACCTTTTCGTGCGGCGGGATTCGGTCGGCGATGGCGGTGCCGGTGTGCCCGATCCGGGTGCGGAGGTCGAAGACGTCGACTGCACCCAGACGATGGCCGAGGACGTCGGCGGTACCGGTGCTCGGGAACATGCTGGCACCGACGACCTGCATGAGCGTGCTCTTGCCAGCGCCGTTCGGGCCGAGAACCACCCAACGCTCACCGACCTCGACCGACCAGGAGATGGTGTTCAGGAGGATCTTGCCGGGCCGGACGACACTCACCCTGGTGAGCTCGAAAGCCGACGACATGCATCCTCCCAGTCACGCTTGTTCAGTTTCGTGGTCGCGTCCGGTCCAACCTATCGCGGGGGCAGGGGTCGTTCCTTCAAGGCCGCCCGCGGCCCGGCACCCCCGCCACGGCCGATAGCCTCGGGGGCGATGACCGAGCACGTGCCTGCCGCACATCTCACCGATCCAACCGTCCTCGTCACGCTCACCGGTGCCGACCAGAGCGGGGTCTCGACGCGACTGTTCGAACAGCTCTCAGGCTTCGACATCGAGGTCATCGACGTCGAGCAGCTCATCGTCCGCGGCCGTCTCGTGCTGAGCGCATTGGTCACTGCGCCGCCCGACGGATCGACGTTCGAGCGCTCGATGCGGGCGGTCGGCGCGCACTTCGGCCTGGAGGTCGAGCTCGAGCAGGGCACCGGCGACAATCGGCCGCGCAGGGTCGGCCGCGGGCAAGTGACGCTGCTGGGGCATCCGCTGCGACCCGCTGCGATGGCGGCCATCACGCAGCGCATCACCGATGCCGGCGGCAACATCGACCGCATCCTGCGCCTCGCTCGCTATCCGGTCACGGCTCTGCGCCTCGAGGTGTCGGGCGCCGATCCCGACGTCCTGCAGGCCGATCTCGCGGCGGCGGCCTACGAGCACGGTGTCGACATCGCCGTCGAGGAGCGGGGCATCTTGCGCCATGCTCAACGGCTGGTCGTCATGGATGTCGACTCAACCCTCATCCAGGGAGAGGTCATCGAGATGCTGGCGGTGCACGCCGGGTGCGCCGACGAGGTGGCCAAGGTCACCGAAGCCGCCATGAACGGCGAGCTCGACTTCGAGGCCTCCCTGCGCGCGCGGGTGGCGTTGCTCGAGGGCGTCGAGGCCTCGGTACTCGACGACGTTCGAGCCTCGCTGGAGTACACGCCCGGTGCACGGACGATGGTGCGGACCCTCAAGCGGCTGGGCTACCGGTTCGCGCTCGTCAGCGGCGGTTTCACCTCGATCATCCAGCCCATCGCCGACGAGCTCGGCATCGACTATGTCGCTGCCAACGAGCTGGAGATCGTAGGCGGACGGCTCACCGGTCGGCTGGTCGGTGAGGTCATCGACCGGGCCGGCAAGGCGGAGGCGTTGCGACGGTTCGCCACCGAAGCCCGCATCCCCATCAAGAACACCGTGGCGATCGGCGACGGTGCCAACGACCTCGACATGCTCGCCGCGGCCGGTCTCGGAGTCGCGTTCAACGCCAAGCCTCTCGTGCGCGACCAAGCCCGGACGTCGGTGAACGTGCCCTACCTCGACTCGATCGTCTACCTGCTCGGCATCACCCGCGAAGAGGTGGAGGCGGCTGACGCCGCGGACTGACCTATTCGTCGTCCTCGAGGCGGAAGCCGAGCTTCATCGTGACCTGGTAGTGCGACACGTTGGTGTCGACGATCTGGCCGCGGATGCCGGTGACCTCGAACCAGTCGAGATGTCGAAGGGTCGAACCGGCTCGGGAGATGCCGTTCTGGACGGCTTCGGTGATGCCGACGGGAGAGGTGCCGACGACCTCGCTGATGCGGTAGGTGCGATTGCTCATGCGCCCATCATGCCGCCCTTTCGGGGAAGCGTAGGCTGGGGACATGGTTCGGGACGCCGGCAAGGAGCCCAAGGGCGAGCAGGTGTACTCGATCACGTCCGCCAGCTCTGGCCACAGCGACGACCTCGGCTCCCGCGAGCTGCGCTACGGCATCTCCATGGGCATCCGGACGCTGTGCTTCATCGGAGCCGTGGTGGCCTGGCAAACGATCGGCGGATGGCTGCCGTGGGTGCTGATCGCGGGCGCCCTGGTGCTGCCGTACACGTCGGTGATCTTCGCCAACGCGGGCGTACGCCGCAAGGGCAGCGGCACCAACATCATCACGACCGAGCCGTACGGCACCCTCGGCCCCGGATCGACCGGTGACTGATCCTGCCCCGGAGGCTGAGCCCGACGACCTGATCTGTTCCTCGAAAGGCTGCCAGCACGAGGCCCGGCACCGCGTCGAGTGGAACAACCCGAAGATCCACACGCCGGACCGCCGCAAGACCTGGCTGGCGTGCGACGAGCACGAGCCGACGTTGCGAGAGTTCCTGGGCAAGCGCAGCTTCTACCGCGAGACCCTCCCGCTCGACGAGTAGGACTCAGCCACCGATGGACGACATCGGGCGCGTCGGCTGAAGGAACGACGGATCGTTGATGCCGTGGCCCGGAAGCTTGGTCGCCATCGCGGCCATCCAACGCTCGGCGAGATGGTCGTCGCTCGCTCCGGCGCGCAGCGGCGCCCGCAGGTCCGACTCGTCGCGGGCGAACAGGCAGTTGCGGACCTGCCCGTCGGCCGTGAGGCGGACACGGTTGCAGTCGCCGCAGAACGGACGGGTGACCGAGCCGATGATGCCCACGACGTGGGGCCCGTCGTCGACCTGGAACTTCTCGGCCGGAGCGGAACCACGCCCGTCGAGGGGCGTGAGACGGAACTCCACACCCAGACGGGCGAGCGTCTCCTCGGCCGTGACCATGGCGTTGCGATCCCAGCCGTGCTGCGCGTCGAGCGGCATCTGCTCGATGAACCGCAGCTCGTAGCCATGCTTGATGCACCAGCGGAGCAGGTCGGCCGCTTCATGGTCGTTGATGTCGCGCAGCAGGACCGCGTTGACCTTGACCGGGTCCAGTCCCGCGCCTGACGCGGCCTCGAGGCCGGCGATCACGTCGTTGAGTCGGTCGCGGCGGGTGATGCGGGCGAACGTCTCGGGATCGGTGGTGTCGAGGCTGATGTTGACGCGGTCGAGGCCGGCGTTGGCGAGAGCCCGCGCGGTGTGCTTGAGCCCCAGACCGTTGGACGTGATGGCCGTACGGGGGGTGGGATGCAGCGCTTTCGTGGCCGCGATGATGCCAGGCAGACCGCTGCGAAGCAGCGGTTCCCCGCCGGTGAAACGCACGTCCTGAACACCGAGGCGCTCCACGCCGATGCCGATCAGCCGGATCAGCTCGTCGTCGGTGAGGGTCTCCTCCGTGGGCATCCAGTCGAGGCCCTCCGCGGGCATGCAGTACTGGCAGCGCAGGTTGCAGCGGTCGGTGAGCGAGACGCGCAGATCGGTGGCCACTCGTCCGTGCCCGTCAACGAGGGGCGTGACGACGGGGTCCATGTCTCCAGCGTAGGTGGTGCCTCCCACCCCTGCCGACCTCCGGGCGCCAACGAGAACTACCGTCATCTCGTGCCCAGTCAGCAGCGGAGAATCGAGCTCGGCTTCCTGTTGAGCCGACGCTGGATCGGCTTCGCTCTCTTCGTGCTCGTCCTGGCCGGAGTCTGCGCCCGTCTCGGCTTCTGGCAGTTCGAGCGGCTCGAGGATCGCTCCGACAACAACGCCATCGTCAAGCGCCATCTGGCGGCAAGTCCAGTCCCCTTGGCGACGGTGCTCGGGCCGGGCGACACGGTGGACCAGGAAACGGAGTGGACCCGCGTCCGCGCCACCGGGACCTACGACGTCGAGCGCGAGGTCACCGTGAAGTTCACGACTCGTGACGGCGCGCCGGGTGTGGACGTCGTGACGCCGCTCGTGCTGCCGGACGGCTCGGCGATCCTCGTCGACCGCGGGTGGATGCAGACCCAGAACACGACCGCCCGCCCCACGAACGTGCCGCCTCCACCGTCCGGCGACGTCACGGTCATGGGGTGGCTCCGCCCGGACAGCGGCGCCGACGAACGCGCCGTGCGCCCCGTCGACGGGCAGGTCCGGGCGATCTCGAGCCGGGGAATGGCGTCAGCGGTTCCGCACGACCTGATCGTCGGCTACCTGAACCTGCGCAGCCAGGACCCCGCCGCTGCGAAGCCGCTGGACCTCGAGCCGAGGCCCGAACTCGGCCAGGGTCCGCACTTCTTCTACGCGCTTCAGTGGTGGTTCTTCGGCGGGCTGGCCGCCTTCGGCTGGTTCTGGTTCGCGTGGACTGAGCTCAAGGAGCGCCGCGCTAGGCCGGAGTCAGCGGCTTGATCGCGTGGTGGAGGTGGAAGACATTGTCCGGGTCGAACTCGGACTTCACCGCCGAGAGTCGCCGGTAGTTCTCCTCCCCGTAGCTGGCGCGCACCTGGTCCTCACCCGCGTCCGCGACGAAGTTGAGGTAGACCGACCCGATGTCGTGCGGTTTCATCTCCGCGACGGAACGTCGAACCCAGGCGATACCGCGTTCGTCGTCGCCACGGTCGTCCCAGAGCCCGAACGGGTGCGTCACCCAGGTCGCACCCCGATGGGTCATCGGCCAGTCCGTCGCCTGATCGGCGACGGCGCCACCCCACGGGATCAGCAGATGCTGGGACGGTGAGGGCACGATCATGTCCTCGCCCTGACCGCAGAAGAGGTCGAGCGCGTCGTCGGTCAAGGCCGCGAGGTGGGACGCCGACCAGTAGTTGCGGAACCCGGGCGGGTCATCGATGGCGCACTGGATCTCGGCATACGGCATCTCGGCCGTCAGCCCGCCCTGTGGCTCCAACGCGTAGATCGGCGCAAACACGTCGCGGAGCTCGGCCTCCGACCCCGCAAAGACGCCGATGACTCCGACGGCGCGCTCGCCCTGGAGGTGCTGGGGCACGAATGGCTCCGGCGGTCCGGTCAGGTACGCGACACCGCCGCCGAGCCGCGTCGGCGCGCCGGCCTCGACCAGATCGCGATAGGTGCGCGCCAGCTCGGGGGCGGCCTCGGACGGCCACAACAGCAACGCCAAGGTGGATACGGGGAGCGCGTGCAACCGGAAGACGAGCCTGGTCGCGATGCCGAAGTTGCCGCTTCCCCCCGTGCAGCGCCCAGAACAGCTCGCTGTTCTGGTCCTCACTGGCCGTCACCGTCCGGCCGTCGGCCGTGGCGAGCTCAACCTCGAGCAGGTTGTCGCACGAGAGACCCCACTCCCGCTCGAGCCAGCCGGAACCGCCACCCAGCGTCAGGCCGGCGACACCGGTCGACGAGACGCGGCCACCAGTGGTGGCCAGTCCGTGTGCCTGGGTGGCCCGGTCGAAGTCGCTCCAGGTCGCGCCACCAGCAACTGTGGCGGTCCTCGCATCGGGGTCGACCTCGACGGCGTTCATGCGGCGCAGGTCGACGACGAGCCCGCCGTCGGTCGTGCTCGCGCCGGCGACACTGTGGCCACCAGAGCGGATCGCGACCTCCAGGCCGTTGACCTGCGCGTGTGCGAGCGCCGCTTGAACATCGGATACCGACTCACACTGGGCGATGAGTGCCGGCCGACGGTCGATCATGGCGTTGAAGATCGAGCGGGCGTCGTCGTAGTCGTCGTCGTCTTGACCGATCTGGATGCCCTCGAATCCATCCACACGTGTCGATTCCATGGTGCCTCCAGGAGAACCCCCGGTGGCGTTGGAACCTACGCCCTCGGCTCTGCCGGTGACAAGCCGTGCGAAGCGACGTCACGGATGGTCAGGCGAGGCTGACGAGATCGGCGTAGGTGTCGCTCCACAGGTCCTCGCTACCGTCTGGGAGCAGCAGGACGCGGTCGGGCTCCAGCGCCGCGACGGCCCCCTCGTCGTGGGTCACGAGGACGATGGCGCCCTCGTAGGTGCGGATCGCGGCCAGGACCTCCGCGCGAGAGGCGGGGTCGAGGTTGTTGGTGGGCTCGTCGAGCAGCAGCACGTTGGCGCTGGAGACGATCAGGCTGGCGAGGGCGAGGCGGGTCTTCTCGCCGCCGGACAGCACGCCGGCCGGCTTGGCCGTGTCGTCACCGCTGAACAGGAACGAGCCGAGCACACTCCGGGCCTCGGTGTCGGTGAGCGACGGCGCCGCCGACTGCATGTTCTCCAACACCGTGCGCGAGGTGTCGAGCGTCTCGTGCTCCTGAGCGTAGTAGCCGATTCTCAACCCGTGACCAGGCACGACGGAGCCGGTGTCCGGGTCGTCGGTGCCACTGAGGATGCGCAGGAGGGTCGTCTTGCCGGCACCGTTGAGGCCCAGCACGACGACACGACTCCCCCGGTCGATCGCGAGGTCGACGTCGGTGAAGATCTCCAGCGAGCCGTACGACTTGGACAGCTCAGCGGCGGTGAGCGGCGTCTTGCCGCACGGCGCCGGCTGCGGGAACTTGATCCTGGCGACCTTGTCCTGAGCACGTTCTGCCTCAAGGCCGGCCATCATCTTCTCGGCCCGCTTGAGCATGCTCTGAGCTGCGGTCGCCTTGGTGGCCTTGGCCCGCATGCGGTTGGCCTGGTCGGTGAGCTGTTCGGCCTTCTTCACGGTGTTCGCGCGCTCACGTCGTCGGCGCCGTTCGTCGGTCTCACGCTGCATCAGGTACTGCTTCCAGCCCATGCTGTAGACGTCGATCTCCGCGCGGTTGGCGTCGAGGTGGAGCACCCGGGTGACAGTCTGCTCGAGCAGCTCGACGTCGTGGCTGATGATCACGAGCCCGCCGCGAAAGCTCGCGAGGAACCCGCGCAGCCACACGATCGAGTCGGCGTCGAGGTGGTTGGTGGGCTCGTCGAGGAGCAGGGTGTCGGCGTCGGAGAACAGGATCCGGGCCAGCTCGATGCGGCGCCGCTGACCTCCGGACAGCGTGCTGAGCTGCTGCTCGAGTACCCGTTGGGGCAGGCCGAGGCTGGTCGCGATCGTGGCCGCCTCCGCCTCGGCCGCGTATCCCCCGCCGGCGCCGAAGTCGGCGTCCGCCCGGGCGTACCGCTTCATGCCCCGTTCGGCGATCTCGGCATCGCTCGAAGCCATCTCGTCCTCCGCGGCTCGCATGCGGCGCAGGGCGTCGTCGAGTCCCCGCGCCGACAGGATGCGGTCGCGCGCACTGATGGAGACGTCGCCGATGCGGGGATCCTGCGGCAGGTAGCCGACGGTGCCGCTCGACGTGATCTTGCCCGCGGCGGGTTGGCCGTCGCCGGAGAGCGTGCGGGTGAGCGTGGTCTTGCCGGAACCGTTGCGCCCGACGAGTCCGATCTTGTCGCCCGCGGCGACACGGAACGACACGTCGGACATCAGGAGCCGGGCGCCGAAGCGCAGCTCGACGTTCTGGACGGTGAGCATGAGGACTTTCCGGTGAGAAGGGCGGACGGGCATGACGGCCCGGACCTACATCAGCAGCGGAAACCTCATGGGACCAGTGTACGTGCGTCTCGCCGCGGTCCTGCCACCACTCACACAAGTGTGGTGGCAGCACTGATTTGCATGCGGGTCGGCTCGTCGAAGATCGGAACATGAACTCTCGAAACGCAAGACTCACGTCCACAGCGGGTTTCGCGACCTTGGCCATGTTCTTCGCGACGGTTGCCTGCGCGGCGGACGACCAAGCTGGGACGCCGACCGCTTCGAAGGATGCAGCTTCGGCTGCGATCGACAAGGTCGTCGAGATTGACGGCGACCGTGGACTCTATGTCCGGTGCACGGGCAAGGGCTCACCCACCGTGTTCATGGAGGGCGGCGACGGGGACACGAGCGACTCCTACTCGTTCGCCGAGACGATGATCGCCGACGTGACCAGGACGTGCGTCTACGACCGCTCCGGTCTGGGTCGCAGCGACCCCCCTCCGGGCCCTCGCGGTCTGAAGGAGCTCGTCGGCGATGTCGAAGCGCTGCTCAAGACGGCTCCGATCCCCGGCCCGTATGTCTTGGTGGGCACGTCCGGCGGCGGCTACATCACGGCCGGATACGCGGTCAAGCATCCCGACGAGGTCGCCGGCATGGTCTTCGTGGAGGTGCCCTCGCCCTTCAAGGATCCGCCCGCCCCGATCGTCGACGAGACCGATCCGGCCAACCCGGAGAACGTCGAGAAGCGCGACTACCTGCAAGTTGAGAAGGACGCGTGGGCGGCCCGCAAGCGGATCGGCAACATCCCGATCAAGGTGATCTCGAACCGGTACTCAGAGGACGAGGTCGCCGCCGCCGAGTTCCCGTCAGAGAAGCGGGGTATGCGCTCGAACGTCCAGGAACAGAAGGGGTGGCTCGTCCTGAGCCCGAGGGCTGAGCAGGTCGTCGTCACCACAGGTCACGCAGTCGAGGAGTCAGACCCCCAGCTCGTGATCGACGCGATCCTGAGAGTCGTGAGTCTTGCGCGACGGTGAGGATCACAGTGGCTCCTACGTGCCTGCGTCACAGGGACTTCGCGAAGCATCGGGCCGTTGGGTCGCCGATCCAGCGACCGAACGGTGGAATCGGGGAGTATCCGGCCCTGGCGTGGAACCGGAGCGCCTCCGGCTGCGGATCGCCGGCACGCAGGCGTACCTCGGTCACCCCGGCACGGCGTGCGTGATCCTCGAGGGTCGCCAGGAGGTCCTGGGCTACACCCGCGCCCCGGTGGTCCGGCGCGACGTACATGACGTCCAGCTCGGCGGCGTTGCCCTTCAGGGGTGTCAGCGCGATGCTCCCGACCGGACCGTCGGTGTTCCTGGCCACCCAGAATCCACCGACTGGTCCGTCGAACGCGGCCGGATCGAAGGGATTCTCGGCATCGAAGCCGTAGCGGCTCTGGATCTCGTCCCACAGCGCCTCGGACATCGCGCGGGCATCGGCCGACGACGCGTCACAGGCTGTGACGGAGACCTCAGCCAACGTTGAAGCCGAGGGCGCGGAGCATCTCGCGGCCGTCGTCAGTGATCTTGTCCGGGCCCCACGGCGGCATCCAGACCCATTCGATGCGGAAGTCGTTGACGATGCCGTCGAGCGCAGCGCGGGTCTGGTCCTCGATGACGTCGGTGAGCGGGCAGGCGGCTGACGTGAGCGTCATGGACAGCACGGTGTTGCTGTGCTCGTCGACGTCGACGCCGTAGACGAGGCCGAGGTCGACGACGTTGATGCCCAGCTCGGGATCGACGACGTCCTTCATGGCCTCGAAGACGTCGTCCTCGGTGGTGGCTGAGCCATTGATGGGGCCGACTGACGACGCGACAGTGTCGACGTCCGGCCAGTCGCTGGGGGTATCTCCCGCTTGCGGGGAAGGGTCAGGCATCGGTCTTCTCCTGGGTGTTGAGGGCTTGTGCGGTGGCGTCTTTCCAGGCCATCCACGAGAGCAGCGCGCACTTGACGCGGGCCGGGAACTGCGCGACCCCGGCGAAGGCGATGCCGTCCTCGAGACGGTTTTCGTCGGGCTCCACCCGCCCCCGGCCTTGCATGAGCCCGATGAAGTCGTCGAGAAGCCCCATCGCGTCGGTGACGCTCCTGCCGATGACGAGGTCGTTGAGCACCGAGGCGGACGCCTGGCTGATCGAGCAGCCCTCGGCGTCGTAGGACACGTCGGCGACACGATTGCCGTCGAGGTGCACGCGCAGCGTGATCTCGTCGCCGCAGGTGGGGTTCACGTGGTGCACCTCGGCCTCGTACGGCTCGCGGAGTCCGCGTCCGTGCGGCTTCCTGTAGTGGTCCAGGATGATCTCCTGGTACAGAGAATCGACGTCCATGTGCCCCTCCCCTCAGGCTCCGAAATAGGTCTTCGTGTGGTGCAACGCATCGACGAGCGCATCCATGTCCGACGTCGTCGTGTACAGGTAGAACGACGCTCGCGTGGTGGACTGCACACCGAAGCGCTGGTGCGCCGGCTTGGCGCAGTGATGTCCCGCGCGCACAGCGACCCCCCGAGAGTCGAGCAGCTGGGCGACGTCGTGCGGATGGATTCCGTCAAGGGTGAAGCTGACCGCTCCGCCGCGGTCGACCACCTCCTTGGGCCCGATGACCGTGAGCCCGTCGATCTCCTGCATCCGCGCGAGCGCGTACGCGGTGATCTCGCGCTCGTGGGCGGCGACGTTCTCCATCCCGATGGCACCGAGGTAGTCGGTGGCGGCTCCGAGACCCACGGCTTGGGCGATCGGCGGGGTTCCGGCCTCGAACCGCGAGGGCGGAGGCGCGAACGTGGACCGCTCCATCGTGACCGTCTCGATCATCTCGCCACCGCCGAGGAACGGTGGGAGCTCGGCGAGCAGGTCGTGGCGCCCCCACAGGACACCGATGCCCGTGGGCCCGACCATCTTGTGGCCGGTGAAGGCGACGAAGTCGGCACCGAGCGCCGAGACGTCCACCGGGAGCTGAGGGACCGCCTGCGAGGCGTCCACGACGACCAGAGCGCCCACCTGGTGGGCGCGACGGATCACGGGCTCGAGCGGGTTGATGGTGCCGAGCATGTTCGAGACCCAGGTGAGGGAGACAACAGCCGTGCGCTCGGTGACGAGCTGGTCGAGCTGGTCGAGGTCGAGACGGCCTTCGTCGGTGATGCCGAACCAGTGCAGGGCTGCGCCAGTGCGCTCGGTGAGGAGCTGCCACGGAACGATGTTGGAGTGGTGCTCCATCTCCGTGATCACCACGTCGGTGCCCTCGTGGACTCGTCCGGCATCTCCGAGAACGCGGGCCACCAGGTTGAGTGCCTCGGACGCGTTCTTGGTGAACACGACCTCCTCGCGACGGTTGGCACCGATGAAGCCGGCGATCTTCGCGCGGGCGTCCTCGAACGCACCCGTCGCCTCGGCGCCCAGCTGATGCATGGCGCGAGCCACGTTGGCGTTGTGTTGCCGGTAGTGCTCGTCGAGTGCGTCGATGACAGCCGACGGCTTCTGCGACGTGTTTGCGCTGTCGAGGTAGACCAGCGGCAGGTCGCCGGACATGCGACGGGCCAGGATCGGGAAGTCCTCCCGGATCCTGGTCACGTCGAACGTGGCCGACTCTGCGACGGTCATGCTTGGGCGGCCGCCTTCACGTACTTGTCGTAGCCCTCGGCCTCGAGCTGGTCGGCGAGCTCGCGTCCGCCCTGCTCGGCGACGCGTCCGGCCACGAACACGTGCACGAAGTCGGGCTTGATGTACTGCAGGATCCGCGTGTAGTGCGTGATCAGCAGCAGCCCCTTGTCGGCCTGCGCGGTGTAGCGGTTGACGCCGTCGGCGACGATGCGCAGGGCGTCGATGTCCAAGCCGGAGTCGGTCTCGTCGAGCACGGCGAACTTGGGGTTGAGCAGCTCCAGCTGGGCGATCTCGTGGCGCTTCTTCTCGCCACCGGAGAATCCCTCGTTCACGCTCCGCTGGGCGAAGGTGGGGTCGAGGTCGACGCCTTCGAGCGCGGCGTTGACGTCCTTGATCCAGGTGCGGAGCTTGGGCGCCTCGCCGTCGAGGGCGGTCTTGGCAGTACGCAGGAAGTTCGCGACGGACACGCCGGGCACCTCGACGGGGTACTGCATGGCGAGGAACAGGCCGGCGCGGGCGCGGGCATCGACGGTCATGCCGAGGATGTCCTGTCCGTCGAGCGTCACCGAGCCTTGGGTGATCTTGTACTTGGGGTGACCGGCGATCGAGTAGGCCAGCGTGGACTTGCCCGAGCCGTTCGGGCCCATGATGGCGTGCACCTCGCCGGAGCTGACGGTGAGGTCGACGCCACGCAGGATCTCCTTCTCGCCGTCGTCGGTGTTGACGGACACGTGCAGGTCCTTGATGTCCAGGGAGGTCATGCGTTCAGCTCCTGTTTCGGGGAAATGTCGACCATCACGGTGTCCCCGTCGATGGTCGTGGGGTAGGTCTGGACCGGCTCGGTGGCCGGGAGGTTGACGGGCTTTCCGGTGCGCAGGTCGAAGCGTGAGCCGTGCAGCCAGCACTCGATCTCGCAGCCCTCGACCTCGCCCTCGGAGAGCGGGATGGCCGCGTGCGAGCACTCGTCGATGACGGCGTAGACGACGTCACCGTCGCGCACGAGCGCGAGCTCGACGTCGTCGACCTCGACGGCGATGGCTCCGCCGTCGGGGACATCCGCCAGTGCGGCTGCGTGGACGAAGGTCATCAGAGCCGTCCGACGTGCTCGGCCAACTCGTCCTCGATGGCCGCGACGAGGCGCTCCTGCAGCTCGGGGACCCCGATACGCCGGATGATGTCGTTGAAGAAGCCGTGCACGACGAGTCGACGTGCCTCTTCCTCCTCGATGCCGCGGCTCTGCAGGTAGAACAGGTGCTGGTCGTCGAAGCGGCCCGTCGTTGACGCGTGACCGGCACCTTCGATCTCGCCGGTCTCGATCTCCAGGTTCGGCACGGAGTCGGCGTGCGCACCGTCGGTGAGCACGAGGTTGTCGTTCTGCTCGAACGTGTCGATGCCCTCGGCGATCTTGCGGATCAGCACGTTGCCGATCCAGACCGTGTGGGCGTCCTGGCCCTGCAGCGCACCCTTGTAGTCGACGTTGCTGCGGGTGTGCGGCGCGGTGTGGTCGACGAACAGGCGGTGCTCCATGTGCTGGCCGGCGTCAGCGAAGTAGACGCCGAACATCTCGACGCTTCCGCCAGTGCCGATGTAGTTGGCCGAGGTGCTGGCACGCACGACATCGCCACCGAGCGTCACCGTGACGTGCTTGAGCGAGGCGTCGCGACCGACGCGGGAGTGCTGGTTGACGACGTGAACGGTGTCGTCCGCCCAGTCCTGCACCGTGACGAACGTCAACTGAGCGCCGTCCTCGAGCACGACCTCGATGTTCTCGGCCCAGGTGGCCGAGCCCGAGTAGTCGACGACCACGACGGCCTTGCTGAACGCGCCGGCGCGGACGAGGAGATGGCCTGCGGCCGCGGGCTCGAGACTGCCACCCTTGAGCCGCACCGTGGTGGGCTGGTCGACGATCGCGTTCTGCGGGATGGTGACCTCGAACACCGACGTCGCGGCCTCCCAGGCGCGGGCCGATACGCGGTCGACGGGCACGTAGCCCGAGACTCCGCGGGCGGAGTCGGCGACCGGGACAGAGACAGCTGTGACGCCGGGTGCGGCGTCGGCGTCGACGGTGAAGTCGTCACCGTCGAGCGGGGTCTCCTCGTGCAGTCCGCGGAGTCGCTTGAGCGGCGTGAAACGCCAGATCTCCTCCAAGCCCAAGGGCACGACGTGGTCGTCGACCACGAAGGACCCCTCGGGGTGCAAGTGCGATTCGACGGGATCCAGCGCGAGTGCTTCGACGACTGTCATCCGACAGCGCCCTCCATCTGGAGCTCGATGAGGCGGTTGAGCTCGAGGGCGTACTCCATCGGGAGCTCCTTCGCGATCGGCTCGATGAAGCCGCGGACGATCATCGCCATGGCCTCGTCCTCCTCCATGCCGCGGGACATGAAGTAGAACAGCTGGTCGTCGCTGAGCTTGGAGACCGTGGCCTCGTGACCCAGGGTGACGTCGTCCTCGCGGACGTCGACATACGGGTAGGTGTCGGAGCGGCTGATCTGGTCGACCAGTAGCGCGTCGCACTTGACCGTGCTGGCGGATCCGTAGGCACCGTCGAGCACCTGCAGGAGGCCGCGGTACGACGTGCGTCCGCCGCCGCGGGCGACCGACTTGCTCAGGATGGAGCTCGACGTGTGTGGAGCGCAGTGCACCATCTTGGCGCCTGCGTCCTGGTGCTGGCCCTCGCCGGCGAAGGCGACGGACAGCGTCTCACCACGGGCGTGCTCGCCCATGAGATAGACGGCCGGGTACTTCATGGTGACCTTGGAGCCGATGTTGCCGTCGACCCACTCCATCGTGGCGCCCTCCTCGCAGGTGGCGCGCTTGGTGACGAGGTTGTAGACGTTGTTCGACCAGTTCTGGATGGTCGTGTAGCGCACACGGGCGTTCTTCTTGACGATGATCTCGACGACCGCCGAGTGCAGCGAGTCGCTGGAGTAGATCGGCGCGGTGCAGCCCTCGACGTAGTGCACGTAGGAGCCCTCGTCGGCGATGATCAGCGTCCGCTCGAACTGGCCCATGTTCTCGGTGTTGATGCGAAAGTACGCCTGCAGCGGGATGTCGACATGGACGCCCGGGGGCACGTAGATGAACGAGCCGCCGGACCAAACGGCCGAGTTGAGCGCGGAGAACTTGTTGTCGCCGACCGGGATCACGGTCGTGAAATACTCCTGGAAGATTTCCGGGTGCTCCCGGAGCGCCGTGTCGGTGTCGAGGAACAGCACGCCCTGCTCCTCCAGGTCCTCTCGGATCGAGTGGTAGACGACTTCGGATTCGTACTGCGCGGCCACGCCGGCCACGAGGCGTTGCTTCTCGGCCTCGGGGATGCCGAGCCTGTCGTAGGTGTTCTTGATGTCCTCGGGCAGGTCCTCCCAGCTGGTGGCCTGCTTCTCGCTGGAGCGGACGAAGTACTTGATGTTCTCGAAGTCGATGGTGTCGAGGTCGGCGCCCCACGTGGGCATGGGCTTGCGACGGAAGAGGCGCAGACCCTTGAGTCGCAGGTCGAGCATCCACTCCGGCTCGTTCTTGAGCGCGGAGATGTTGCGGACGACGTCCTCGTTGAGACCGCGAACGGCGGTGGAGCCGGCGTCATCGGAGTCAGACCAGCCGAAGGCGTAGCGGCCGACGTCCTTGAGGCCGGGGTTCGCCTCCTCGACGGCATTGGGTGTCTCGTGTGACGTGGTCGTCATGAGGGCAACCTCTCTGATGGGGACTGTGTCGTCGGAAGTCGGGTGGACGTGGGGTGTGGCAGA
This sequence comes from Aeromicrobium sp., assembly GCA_051005615.1. Classification (GTDB taxonomy): domain Bacteria; phylum Actinomycetota; class Actinomycetes; order Propionibacteriales; family Nocardioidaceae; genus Aeromicrobium. Next base: position 13,776 of record JBPCJE010000006.1, on the reverse strand, counting down.
TGGGTGGTGCACACGCCGTCGCCGTTGGCGATGGTGGCCAACCGCTGGACGTGAGTGCCGAGAAGGCGCGAGAACATCTCGGTCTCGGCCTCGCACAGATGGGGGAACTCACCGGCCACGTGGGCGACCGGGCAGTGGTGCTGGCAGATCTGCTCGCCGGAGCCGGTGCTCTCGACGGAGGCCGCGTAACCGTCGGCGGTGAGGGCCTCGGCAAGGACCTTCGAGCGGTCGGCAGGATGGGCCGCGTCGATGAGCGGGCGGACCCGCTCCTCGAAGACAGCCAAACGCTGGCGGGCGAACGCCGACACCGCGTCGTCTCCCCCGGCCTGCTGGACGAATCTCAGGGCGTCAGTGGCGAGGGCGTCGTACGCGTGGCCGAAGTGGTCGCGTCCGGTGTCGGTGATGACGAAGACCTTGGCGGGACGGCCACGCCCGCGGGGGCCACGCATGCGAGGCTCACGTGCCTCGAGCACGCCGTCGACGAGAAGCTGGTCGAGATGGCGGCGGACCGCTGCGGGGGTGAGTCCGAGGCGATCGGCCAAAGCGGCGGCGGTGGACGGACCGTTCTCCATGATCGTGGTGGCCACGCGCTCGCGAGTGGGTGCGTCGTCAACGATTGGCGACGTCTCCTCCACTCGCATGTTTTTCACAACACCAGTGTGCCGTTATTGCTCCCCAGTATTCAACAAAGGCGACCCTTACCCGCGACGAGCGTCTCTAGACGTCTGGCCAGCGCGGACGCCTAGAGTGTCGCCATGCCTTCGAAGACTGCGGCGGTCGAGGTCGACGCTGGCGGGCGTCCGGTGCGGGTCTCGAGCCCCGATCGCGTCATCTTTCCGGCCTCACCGCTCGGCGGCGACGTCACGAAGCTGGAGGTCGTCGAGTACTACGTGGCTGTCGCCGACGGGATCGTGCGGGCGTTGCGCGACCGTCCGGTCTCGCTGGAACGCTGGCCCAAGGGCGTGCTCCCCGGCATGAAGCTCACCGCGCGCGACGCCACCCACGGCCGAGGGCCGCAGGGCGACGCGTTCTACCAGAAGCGCCTCATACGTGGCATGCCCGAATGGGCGAAGTCCGTGCGGGTGCACTTCCCGTCCGGGCGGCAGGCCGACCAGCTCTGCCCCGACCATGTCGCCGCCGTGGCCTGGGCCGCCCAGATGGGCGCGATCACCTTTCATCCCTGGCCGGTGCGCTCGGACGACGTCGACCGTCCCGACGAGCTGCGCATCGACCTCGACCCGCACGGCGAGACGTCGTTCGTCGATGCCGTCCGGGTTGCCGGAGCCGTCAAGGAGCTGCTCGACGATGTCGGCATCGCCGGCTTCCCCAAGACGAGCGGGAAGAACGGGGTGCACGTCTACATCCGGATCGAGCCGCGCTGGACGTTCACCGACGTTCGCCATGCCGCGATCGCGCTGGGTCGCGAGCTCGAGCGCCGCACCGACGGCGTGACCACCGCGTGGTGGAAGGAGGAGCGGGGTGACAACATCTTCGTCGACGTCAACCAGAACTGCCGCGACCGCACCATCGCGTCCGCCTACAGCCTGCGACCCAAGGAGGGCGGCCCGGTGTCGACGCCGGTCACCTGGGAGGAGCTGGCCGACCTCGACGACCCCAACGAGTTCACGCTCCACACCGTCCCGGCGCGGCTGGCCTCCGTGGGCGACGCCCATGCGGCCATCGACGACGTGCACCACTCACTCGAACCCTTGCTGGAGTGGTGGCGACGCGACCTGGCCGACGGCCTCACCGACATGCCGTACCCGCCGGAGTACCCGAAGATGCCGGGCGAGCCAAAAAGGGTTCAGCCGAGCAAAAATGCCCGGAATCGCAAGGAAAAATAGCCACCGTTGACGTGTGGTGTTGTCAGCATAGCGCTTACTCCCCTGATAATCTGTAGTCGCGGACAATCCGGCGTTGCGCGATCTTGGGCAGAGCTTCGCCCGCCACCTACGCGCAGAACGTCGGTCCCCCGCCACACTCCGCCTCTACGGACAGTCGGTCGAGTTCTACAGCCGCTGGCTCGAGGCTCACGCGCTCGAGGCGACGCTTGACGAATTGACTCGGCGCCGCATCACCGACTGGCTCTCTGACCTCAACGAGATCAACGAGCCCTCCACCGTCAAGACTCGCTATCGCGGCTTGCACCGATTCTGCACCTGGCTCGTCGAGGAGGACGAACTCGATGCGCACCCGATGACCGGAATCACTCCCCCGTCGCCGAGGTCCAAGCCGGTCCCCGTCATCACCGACATCGAGCTGGACGCGCTCATCCGAGCTTGCGCCGGCAAGGCGTTCAACGACCGCCGGGACGAGGCGATGATTCGCGTCCTGCTCGATTGCGGTTTGCGCGTCGCCGAGCTGTGCTCGCTCGACGTCGACGACATCGACCTCCTTCACGACACGGCCCACGTAACCGGCAAGGGCGACAAGACGCGTCCCATCTACTTCGGCGCCCGGACCGTGAAAGCTCTGGACCGTTACCTGCGCGCCCGACGCAGCCATCGCTGGGCGCATCTCTCGGCGCTCTTCCTGACACAACGGGGCGCGCTCTCCACGGACGGCGCCCGCGACATCATCAAGGCCCGCGGCCTCGCCGCCGGAATCACCGACCTTCACCCCCACCGGTTCCGCCACACGTTCGCCCACGACTTCCTCATGAACGGCGGCCAGGAGCGCGACCTCAAGCGCCTCGCCGGCTGGACATCGGACTCGATGCTTGAGCGGTACGGAGCATCGGCAGCCGACGCACGCGCCAGGTCGGCGACGCAGAAGATGAAACGAGGAGATCGCGTATGAGCGAGTTCGGACGGATCGAGATCAACCCCGAAACCGGGCTCACCGATGAGAACGCCCACCACCTCATGGCTGGACTGGAGAACCGGAAACAGCAGGCGCTGGCACTTCACCGAGCGCTGCGCGGTGACTCCGGCGTGGCCACCAACAGCTTGCTCGTCTACCGCTGCAAGCGACGCTGTCTGCTCCTGGACATCTACAACACTCCAGTCGGCCTCGCGTTCTACCTGCCGCCGTTCAAGCTTTCACCGGAAGAGAACGTCCAGACCGACGAGGACGCACGAATCGAACGGACCTCGGACGGCGTGCGCCGATGGATCGAACGCGCTGACCTCCTCGACTCGATCCGTCATCCGCTGTTCCTGAAACTGAACTGCGACCACGTTCGACGCCATCCAGTCACCGAGGCGGAGATACGCGCCGCTGTGCGGCGCGCCGAGGCTGAGATCGTCGTCTGACGACCGCTGTGCATTAGAGTTGGGCCAAGTCAACGCCCGGCATGGAATGCCGAACCCGGAGATGGTGAACCGGAACAGCCCTGAAAGGGCGTTCCTCCCATGTCCGAGAAACTCACCTCAGCGACGGCCTCAATGGCCGCGCACGTCTCGTGGGGAAACACCCCCGACCGCAGCGCCCGAACCGCACCAGCTCGCGCCGCGCTCGAGCAGCGATTCCTCGACCAAGCTGCCGGCGATCCTCTGCGTGCTGCCAGCCTCCGCAAGGCGTACTACAAGCGCTTGGCGCTCAAGTCCGTGCAGGCTCGCCGCGAGCGGGGGCGAACTGCTTGAGTACAAGAGAAAGCCGCCCCGGCGAAAAGGCGGCCCACTCGAAAGTGTCTGACGACAGCTCTAAGGTACAGCCGATCGGCGTCAGCCGGGTCTCGACACGGCGTGGCTACTGGGCTCGGGAGTACATCGACCGAGGCACCGCGAATCGACCGATGTACGGCTCGCCGGCTTGGCTCTCCCTCAGCGACGCCGACCCCGACAAGGTCGCGGCATGCGTCGTGGCGGCCGAGTGCTGGGCATACGGCGCCGACCACCTCGAGGACGACCTCCGACGTGAGGTCGAGGCATTCCAACTCGGGTTCAAGCGCGGTGAAGATGCTGCCTACCAGGAGCATGCGCGTGGCCATCGCGAGCGGTGCGAGGAACCCGGCCCCATCAAGTCATTCCTCGAACGTCGGGCTGAACAGCTCGCAAGCGCGCAGCCGCGGCCGGATGACTACACCGGCGGTCCGGTCTCGTGGGACGGGGGCGATCCCGCGTGAGCGCCTGGGACCTAGGGCCGGTTCAGCCGGTTCCGCCAGATTGGCCGGTCGAGCGGAAGGGGGCAGATCAATCCGGCGCCGAACCGGCGAGATTGATTCTCGACCTCATCAAGGAGTGGCTCGGGGAGTACGTCACCGTCGTCGAGGACCCGTCTCAATCCGCATGAGACTCGACCACCCAGGGCTATCGCAATCGCTGCGACTACACCCGACTGCGCACCTCGCCGGTCAGGTACATCTCCCGATATTCGGCTCAAATGATTGCCTCTAGATAGGAGCACGACATGACAGCTACACCCGCTGGACTTTCCACCGCCGCCCGCAAGGTGTGGACCGCGACGACCAAGGACTACGAACTGGCCGAACATGAGCTCGCCCTGCTGTTGAAGTGAGTGCAGGACGCTCGACGTCGTGACGAACCTCGAGTCCATCGTCGACAAGGAAGGCGCCGTCGTCGCCTCACCCCAAGGCCGCAAGGCACATCCGGCGCTCGTCGAGTGCCGGCAGCAGAGGTTGGCGTTCGCTCGCCTCATCGCCGCGTTGCGCATCCCCGACGACGCCGAGGCCGGCGAACGTAAGCAGCACCGAGGCATCCGCGGCGTGTATGGAGTCGGAGCGTGAAACGGCGCGTGGACGGGCGCTCGGTGCCGTTGGCGGAGCTGCTCGATGAACTGCCCGAGCATCTTGCCCAGCCCCCGGCAAACGACCATGACGCGTACAACAAGTGGAGCGTCGCGTTCGATGAGTACGTCGCCGGCTACGGCTACAGCAAGCTCGAGCTCATGCGTGAACAGGTGTTTCGCCAGATGAACCCGCGCCCGGACCGGCCACGCCCACGACCCGAGCCGAAGCGGTCATGAAGCGTCGCGTGGAGGGCCGGTCGGTGCCGTTGCAGGAACTCCTCGAGGGGTTCCTGCGGCAGCGACCGCCAGCCTCCGACGATGCCGCGCACGAGGAGTGGAAAGCGCAGATGTACCTGGCCGCCGCCGACGCCGGATTCACCGGGCTCGAGGTATTCCGGCAGATGCGTCCACGGCCAGCACCGTCGAAGAGGCGGCCGTCGTGAACGGCCCCAACCGCGAGCTGGCCGCGCACGTGGCGCTCGCGCTGCTCCGTCACCTGCCGGAGATGAAGCGCGGCGGCTTCATCCCTCCGGCACCCGGTTCGGCCACCGACGGCTCGGCGCCTCTCTCAACAGAGTCGCGGGCGGTCGCTTGTGCAGGCCACACTAGTCCGCTAGCGATTGTCTGACGAAGGACCATTTGACTCGGCGCTGGTTCCGTCACGCCTTCCGATCAGCAGGTACGTGATCATGGGCCCTTTGCCCTTGATCTCGACCGTTCCCCGCCGGTGCAGCTCGTGGCTGTGGCGCAGCCGCTCGTAAACGCGTTCGGTGACCTGAATGACGCCGGGGAGTCCATGGGATTCCATGCGGCTGGCCGTGTTGACGGTGTCGCCCCACAGGTCGTAAATGAACTTGGTCCGGCCTATCACGCCGGCAACCACCGGACCGGTGTCGATGCCGATGCGAACCTCGAGTGCCTGACCGCTGCCCGCCGTGGCGCGGGAGAGTTCCGCGGCCATCTCCAGCGCCATGTCGGCGATCGCCTCGACGTGGTCCTCGCGCGGGATGGGAAGGCCACCAGCGACCATATAGGCGTCACCGATCGTCTTGATCTTCTCCACGCCATGACGAGCGGCCAGAGCGTCCCAGCTGGCGAACACCTTGTCGAGCAGATCGACCACGTCCGCGGGGGCGAGACGTTCCGCGAGCCCGGTGAACCCGACGAGGTCCGCGAACAGCACGGTCGCTTCCGGGTAGCCATCAGCGATGACCTGCTCGGAACGTTTGAGCCGGCTCGCCACGGGCGCCGGCAAGACGTTGAGCAACAGGCGCTCCGAATCCGCCAGAGCCCGCTCTCGAGCCCGCACGAAGTACTGCAACAACACGTAGACAGTCGTGGAGACACCCAGGATGTTCAGCCCGAAGAACGTCACGACCACGCCGTTCGGGATGTCGGGCGCGCCAGCCGCCAGCGTGGGATCGATTGCCCCAGACAAGGCGACCAAAGCGGCGAAAGCGAGAAACCACGGCACAGCCTGGCGGGCGCCGACGAACAGCAGCGCGCCCACGGGGCACGTCAGCCCCCACAGCGCGACCGCCGCCGAAATGCGAAAGCCACCCAGGCTCCATTGCAGAGCAAACGGGAGAATCAGGCTCATCCCGAGCTGGCTCGCCCGGAACAGGCGGTAGCGGCGCCCCCGCGCGAACGCGTAGATGCTGGCCGCCGAGGCGAGCTGGTACACGAAAGGGATGGCCGCCGACAGCCACACCCCGAGTGCCGCGTAGGTCCCGACCCAGACCAGTGCCAGCATCGCCATCAGGCTCGACGACAGCACCAGCACCGATTTGCGCAGCTTGGTTTCCTCCGAGTCCGACGGCAGCGCGCCCACCTCGGCGAACCGCCGAAGCCAGGCAGGAACTCGCCGCCACCCCCGGCCACGCTGGAGCGTCTCGCCGATCACGCGTTGAGCATAGGCGTGCTCGACTGCATCCTCGCCAATCAGTTCAACGCCTGGCGTATCCGTCCGCCGACCGTTCTCGCGCGGTCGACGTGCTCGACGATGACGTCGACGTCGGCGCCAGCAAGGACGAGAAGGCAGGCGCACCAGGCTAAATCAACTACGACCGCTGTCGAACTCGTGGACGGACGAACCGTGAATGCTCACATCTACGTCCTGCAGGGCCGCGGCTGAAGGCAGCTCGGGTGCCCGTGACGCCGCACGCAGTTAACACATTTTGGAACCAGCACGAGTGGTAATGTTGATTACTTGTCGTCGCTCTGCTCGGCGCTGACGCCACCTCACCATCGAGCACGCCGAGCGGCGCCGTCAGCCGGCCCAGACATCCACGATGGTTGCGCGCCCTCTCAGTGAGTGCGTTCCTCGGGGCTCGAGCCCGTGCTGCGAAATCAGCAGAGTCCGGGTCGCATCGGTCAGCAGGATGCCGTCGCCAGTCTGACGGGTGAAGGCTTCGACTCTTGAGGCCACATTCACAACGTCTCCGATAATCGTGTAGTCGAGCTTGGACCCGCCACCCATCGAGCCGACTACGACTGTCCCGGAATTGAGTCCGATGCCAGCTTTCAGACTTCCGGAGTAGCGCTCCTGCAGGCGAGCCTGGACCTCGCGAGCGGCTGCGAGAGCGGCGTCCGCGTGGCGTTCGAGGGCCTGGGGGACGCCGAAGACTGCCATCAGCTCGTCGCCCAGCAACTTGTTGGCGTGGCCGCCGTGCCTGGTGATCACCGGGATCGTGATATCGAAGAACTCGTTGAGTTCTGCAACGACTTCTCCCGGTTCGGCGTGTTCGGCCATCGCTGTGTATCCGACGATGTCCACGAACATGACAGTGACGTCTGCTGCCTCACCCGAAATAGCCGAACCTTCGGCCATCACCCGCTCGGCGATGGCTGGGTCGATGTAGGCGCCCACGGCCGAATGCAGGGCCGCGCGCTCGCGCAATCCCTGAACCATGCGGTTGAAATTGCCTGTTAGGTGCCCGACATTGTCAGCGCTGAGGACGGGTGCGCGGACGCCCAGGTCACCAGCTTCGACCCTCCCAACTGCCTTCTCTAGCCGGGCGATCGGACCGACGACGGACTGGGTCAGTAACAACAGAGGAACAAGCCCGAGGAGCAGGCTGACCGTGATGGGAACGATCAACATGAAGGCCAGCGTCGTAGCCAAGGTTGCTCCTTCTGGCTGGAAGGCGGCGACGGTGATAGCTGTGAAGATGCTGACCAGAGTGATAACGGAGAAGATCCGCAGGCTGAGCGACGGCGTCCTGAGCGGCGGCACAAAGCCAGCCGGTAGAAAAGACGCCAAATCCTTGAACATCGGAAGCGTCAGGCGCTCAAATGCGAAATAGTCCAGGATCGCTGCGAAACCGATGGCGAACTCGATGTACAAGAAGAGGAACGGGACCGCAGAGAGGGGGAATCCCACCTCCTTCCACATCACCACCATGACCGGGACATACGCGATGGTGAAGATCAGGACACCCTCTCGGATCATCTTGGGGGTGAACTGGGCGGCACTCGTCCAAGCGGCCGGGGCGGCGGCCTGAGTTCGCTCGGCGAGCCAAGCTGAGACCGGTGCGTACTGCTTGTAACTCACCGCGGCAGTAGCCGCCAGCGCGAGGATGGTCATCGCGCCTGCGACGATCCCGATTCGCGTCGCCTGCGGCGCCGTCAAATCGAGATAGCGAACCCAGTAACGGGTCCCAGTGAGAACGGCGCAAGCAGTCACGATGACGCCATTTACGATAGCGACCCCGAGCGCGGCAGCTGCAAACGCCATACCCGACCGGGCATAGATCCGTTCAGCCAAGCGATCAAAAAAGGAGACAGATTCGGGGTCCTGGATTGCGATCGCATCGACGGGCGAGACCGTCGACCTGTCCATGTACGAAGTCTCACCGAAAGTGACGGTGAGTGTCCTTAGAACGCCGACTTCTACCTGTCTCTCGGGCTGCGACCAACACATCCCGAGAATGTGTCGGTGGATAGGAGACCTGGTCAGATAGGCCGAAGCCGCGTCGCTGAAAAAGTACGCTGCGCGAGAACCTAGAGATGTGCTGAAAATTGTGATGGATGTCGGGGTCTGTCCATTGAAGATCCAAGTGCTGGCTGATCTCCAAGTAGTGCACGGCATCGACCGGACCTTCACCCACAACCTGGTACGCCAAGGCCGCACCATCGCGGTCGACGTGCTGAGTGAGGGGTGGGTCCATGCTCAGCAGCCTAGGGTGTCGAGGCTCGCATTTCCTCAGTAAGCACGCTGACGTGGAACGGACAATCCCGACGACCTCATGTGGCCTGAGTCATACGGGCTAGGTGGCCTGAGTCATACGGGCTAGGTGGTCTGAGTCATACGGGCTAGCACGCAGTGACACTCATACTTGAAGCGGCATCGGGTCGGATTGCCCTCTTGCACAGAAGGTGACAGTTCCGATGGCTGGGTACACCTACAGGGATGGCGGTGGGTCTTCGTCGCCGGGCGGTGGGTCACGGTCGTTGGACCGCCGGGAGCGGTCCGGCCGCCACCGCAGGACCCGACCCACGGCTCGGGATGCCCTGCCGCGGGAGGCCCGGGCAACGTTCCGGGATCTCACCGCTGAACTGGCCGGGTTCCCGGTCGACGTGGCGGCCGCAGAAGGTATGCGGGCGCTGGTGGGCGGGGACCGCAGCGTAGCGGCTGTGGGAGTTCCCCACGGTTCCATCACCAGGTGCGCATGCAGGTAGAGCGCGGTCTCGCGGGCGATAGCCGCCAGCGGAAGCGCGACCAGCGCGCCGGGGAGACCGTACAGATGCCCGCCGAGCAGCAACGCGAACAGCACCATCAGCGGGTTGATGCGCAGGGAGTGGCCGAACACCTGAGGTGCCACCACGTGGCCCTCGAGCTGTTGCAGGCCGACGAACAGCAGCACCAGCCAGAGCGCGGTCTGAGGCTCTCCTTGGAACAGCGCCACCAACACCGCAGGTGCCGCGCCGAGCACCGGCCCCAGGTACGGGATCAGTTCCATCAGCCCGTAGAAGACCCCAAAGAAGATGGCGTAGGTCTTCCCGGCGGGAAAGATCCCGAACGCACCGAACAACCACAACGCGACCCCGGCGGACAGACCCATGATGAAGCTGAAGGTGAGCTGTCCACGGACATAGCCGAAGACCGCGCGCTGCACCCGTACCGGATAGTCGTCGTCGATGCTGCCGTCACCGGGTGGCATCCACGCGCGGACCAAGGCTCCGATCCGCTGACCGTAGAGGAGCATATAGATCGCGATCACCAGGATCAGTACGAGCACGAAACCGGCCTCGACCATCAGCGTGACCAGGTCCCGGGTGAACGCGACCACATCTCCGGAGCCCTGAAGAATCGAGGCCTGCAGGGTCTGCAGCGCCGTCTCGCCCGACCGCTTGACCTGGATTCCGATGCCGCGATCGTCGAGCCACACCTGCAGGTCGGCGAGCGATGAGTTGGCCGAGTCGATCAACCTCGGCAGGTCGGCCTGAAACGCGGACACCTGGGCAGCCACCGGCCGGACCAGCAGTGCCACCGCACCGGCCACGGCGGCGAAGAAAGCTATGAACACCAAGCCGATCGCGAGCCCGCGCGGCACCCTGGCCCGCTGGAGCAGACTCACCAGCGGGTTGACGATGAGTGCTAACACGCCGGCGACGATGAAGATCAGCAGCACCGAACCCGCCGACTGGGCCAAGCTCGCCAGCCCCCACAACGCGACCGCAACCACGATGGCCTGCACCCACCGCGGAACCACCACCGGCTCCACGGCCGGCGCGGCGACTGGCTCCATCACCTCCTCTGCCGACATCGGTCTCCCGGCCTGCCCCGCCACGGTTTCCTGGTCGGCTGCTTCGCCGTCGGGTACTCCCGACGCGGTGTCATCGGCTGCCGGCGCCCGCACAGGACCGTTCTCAGGCACTGTCACTCAGAACCCCCTGGGGTTGCCTTGTCGCGTCCCGAAGCGATGAAACCCTCGCTGCAAGTACGCGAATCACGCGTATACAGTCAGGCTGCATCTCTGGAGAAGAATCCGCACCCTGACCTCCTGGCGGAGCCGCCTCATCCGCGTGAGGACGAGGTCGCGTACCGCGAGTGGAGGGACGCGTACTACGGATACTTCGCCGCCGCCGGATACAGCGCCCTTGAGGTCATCCGAGCAGAAGTCTTCCGCAAGATGCACCCACCGCAGGAGAGGCCCCGCCCACGACCCGCGCCGCCGAAGCAGAAGCCGTCATGAAGCGTCGCGAGGGCCGTTCGGTGCCGTTGCAGGAACTCCTCGAGGAGTTCCTGCGGGAGCGGCCGCCAGCCGCCTCCCACGTTGCCTCCTACGAGGAGTGGAAAGAGCGAATGTACTTGGCGGCAGCCGACGCCGGATACACCGGGCTCGAGGTACTGCGGGCCGGCGTCTATCGCAACATGCGCCCGCGACCCGCGCCGGGGAAGAAGCGGCCGTCGTAAACAGCACCAACCGCGAGCTGGCCGCGCACGTGTTGACGATGTCAACCCGATCTGGCCCCACCCTGACGGCTTGAAGTGGACCCAGGAAGGCCGGTCGCACCTGGGAAGACGGGTGCCGGTAGCCCTCCCCTCACCGGGCATAGCTCCGGGCGGGTCTTGCGGGACGATCAAACGGGTCGTGCGCCTGTTGACCTGCGCCGTTCCCGTCGTGGTTCGCTCTAGGGACGCCAGGAAGAACCGCTGCGAGTAGGCCCGGCTCGGCCGCACGGAAGTGCTGGTTCCGTTCTCGGTTGACCTCAGAATCCGTCAGGTCTTGATGCGCAGACTGTCCAGTACGAGGGCCCCGGCGGGGGCGCTTCTCAACTGGATCAGGTCGAGCGGCTCTTTGTCCTCGCCCTCGGCCTGCGGGATTGTGAACCCGAATTTAGAGCCCCAGCCCGGCTGCTGTCCACCCAGATGCGCCCACCGTGCTGCTCCACGATCCCCTTCGTGATCGGCAGACCGAGGCCGGTCCCCGCCCTCTCCCGGGCGTTGGATGCCTCGACCTGGTGGAAGCGCTCGAAGATCGACTCCAAGTGGGTCGCGGGGATGCCGCGCCCGTTGTCGGCGACTATGAACTGCACGAACTCGTCACGTGGCTCGGCGGAGATCTCGACGGTCCCGCCGGGTGGTGAGAACTTGATGCGTTGCCGACCAGGTTGACCAGGACCTGCACCAGGCGGTCTGCGTCGCAGCGGGCCCAGCCGGCGGCTCGGGTGACCACCAGTTCGACGCCCGACTCCGCGGCCAGGCTCTGAAGGTCGGAAACCGCCTCCTCAACGACGGGGCCGACCTCGAGGTCGGCGAGGTGCATCGGGAACGATCCCCCTCAAGTCGCTCGACGTCGATGATGTCGCTGATCAGGCGGGTTAGTCGCTCGCTGCCGCGCAGGGCCGTGGCGACCATCTTTCCGGCGATCGGCGACAGGTCGCCGGTCTCCCCGTCGTTGAGCAACTCCAGCGCGCCGCGGATCGAGGTGAGCGGCGTCCGAAGCTCATGGCTGACAGCCGAGACGAACTCGCTCTTCATCCGCGTCATCGCCAAGCGCTCTGTGGTGTCGCGGAAGCACCATCCCGGACGCGGTGTCCCGGGCCTTGTCGCGGAGCAGCCGTGACCTCGACGGGGAGGCGCGTGCCGTCCACCCGGACGAACTCCTCGTTGGGTCGCGTCACGGCAGTTCCGGTCTGTCGGACAAAGTCGAGCACGCAACGGTGGCCTAGCTCGGAAGAACCGGCGCAGGTGATCGCACAGCTGTCCGTGCCGAGCAGGCCGTCGCCCGCAGCGCCTAGCGTGGCGGCGGCCGCTGGGTTAGCGAAGGTGACGTCCAGAAGCGTCCACACCGATCACGCCCTCACCGACTGAGGCCAGGATGCCCTCATGGTGATCCGAGAGCCACTGCAGACTGGCGGTGCGTTCACGCACTGTTTCGGCAAGCGCGCTGAGTACGCGCTGGTTGGAGGTGGCGATCAGCGCCTGCCGGTAGGCCATCAGACCCAGAACGGAGGTGACCAGCACCCAGTCAACCCAGGGTCGCATCGGGACCTGCGTCTGTACGCCGCGCGTGAAGGGTGGAGTTACGACCGCCGTGAATCCCTGATTGCGCTCGCAACTTCTTGGCGTCGCTGGCCCGCGGCATTTTGCCTTCGGCTACGTTCGCCACCGCCCACGATCGGAAAGCCGAGAGTCGCCGGATCCTGCATCTCGGCAATCTGAAGGATCGCGTCCTCCAGCAACGCGTCGCCCGGTCGGGACCTGAGCGACCGCGGAGCAGCCACAGGTCGCCGGTGCGGGTCAGCGCCACCGCCCGGTCGAGCCCGACGGCCCCCGTGTCTGCGCCATAGGGTCACCGTATGCGCGCATGGTGGAAAATGGCTCGGGCTGGCCAGCGTGGTCGGTGTGGCGGCGACCAGTGCCGCGATCGCACGGCAGGAGCGTCAGCGTCGCGCCTACACCCCTGAGGAGATCCGGACGCGGCTGCACGAGCGGTACGCGGAGGCCGTCGAGTAGCCGAGCCGCTGACCGTGCGCCCGGCACTTGGGTTCATTGACAACGTGTGATCTAAACCACTATAACCGTGGCACGGCGGATGACCACACGGACATTCGCCAGCGCAACAAGCAGTCCCGTCGGATGTGATGGGGCGGCTGAGGCAAGTGGCCCTGAGCCAGGGCCAGCTCAGCAGCTACTGAAGAGGGCAGCGATGACGGCAGACGACGGGACCGCACCGGATTCAACACCAACCTCGCAACCAGGCCGACCCGTCCCACCCAAGGACTGGCTACCGGGGCTCGCTGAGAACTGGAAGACCGACATCGTGTCGGGCTTCATCCTGTTCCTCATCGCGCTGCCGCTGTGCCTCGGCATCGCCCTTGCCTCCGGGGCGCCGCCGATCGCCGGCATCATCTCGGGCATCGTCGCCGGGACCCTCGCCAACCTGCTGTCGGGCTCCTATGTCACGATCAACGGCCCTGCCGCCGGCATGATTGTCATCGTCCTGGGAGCTGTCACCGAGCTCGGCTTCGCCGGAGCCCTGGCGGTCGGCGTGGTTGCCGGTGGCATCCAGATCGTGCTGGGCTTCGCCAAGGCAGGCAAGCTCACCGGGTTCTTCGCCCTGGCGGTCATTCACGGGA
>JBPCJE010000005.1:0-40639 GCA_051005615.1 Aeromicrobium sp. | reverse complement strand
TCGTCCAAGGGGTGTGTCGGGGAAAGGGGGTCCCCATACGGCGAGCAGGCCTTGTGAAAGGGGGGGGCCTCGGGTCTTCCCGCGACCCCTACCACCGAGGTGCTCCTCGAGGAGTCGATCCTCGGCTGGAAGGAGTACGAGCTCGAGGTCATGCGCGACACGGCCGACAACGTCGTGATCGTCTGCTCGATCGAGAACTTCGACCCGATGGGTGTGCACACCGGCGACTCCATCACGGTCGCGCCCGCGATGACGCTCACCGACGTCGAGTTCCAGCGGCTGCGAGACATCGCGATCGGTGTCATCCGCGAGGTCGGCGTCGACACCGGCGGCTGTAACATCCAGTTCGCGGTCAACCCGGCCGACGGTCGCATCGTCGTCATCGAGATGAATCCGCGGGTGTCGCGGTCCAGCGCGCTGGCCTCGAAGGCCACCGGCTTCCCGATCGCGAAGATCGCCGCCAAGGTCGCGATCGGATACACCCTCGACGAGATCCCGAACGACATCACGCAGGAGACACCGGCCAGCTTCGAGCCGACGCTCGACTACGTCGTCGTCAAGGTGCCTCGGTTCGCGTTCGAGAAGTTCCCAGCCGCCGACGCCACCCTCACCACGCACATGAAGTCGGTGGGGGAGGCGATGGCGATCGGGCGCAACTTCACCGAGGCGCTGCAGAAGGCGCTGCGCAGTCTCGAGAACGTGGCTGCGCCCTTCGACTGGAGCCACCGGTGGGTCGAGCTCGACAAGGACGAGCTGCTCGAGCAGATCCGCGTCCCGCACGACGGCCGGCTCAAGAAGCTGATGGACGCGCTGCGTGCGGGTGCGTCACCGCAGGAGATCTTCGACGCCACCGCGATCGACCCGTGGTTCCTCGACCAGCTGCTGCTCATCAACGAGATCGCCATGGAGATCCTCGACGCCGAGCAGCTGACGCCGGTGCTCCTGCGGCGGGCGAAGCGGCACGGGTTCTCCGACGACCAGATCGGCAAGCTCCGCGACCTGAAGCCGGAGGTCGTGCGAGGAGTGCGGCACGCGTTGGGCATCCGCCCGGTGTACAAGACGGTCGACACCTGCGCGGCCGAGTTCGCCGCCCGCACCCCGTACCACTACTCGTCCTACGACGAGGAGACCGAGGTGGAGCCGCGATCCCGTCCCGCCGTGCTGATCCTGGGCAGCGGACCCAACCGCATCGGCCAGGGCATCGAGTTCGACTACTCGTGCGTGCACGCCGCGCTCTCGCTGTCCGAGGTGGGCTACGAGACGATCATGGTCAACTGCAACCCCGAGACCGTCTCCACCGACTACGACACGTCCGACCGTCTCTACTTCGAGCCGCTGACCCTCGAGGACGTGCTCGAGATCGTGCACGCCGAGCAGCAGGCCGGTCCGGTGGCCGGGGTCATCGTCCAGCTCGGCGGGCAGACGCCGCTCGGCCTCGCCGCGGGCCTGGGGGCCGCAGGGGTCCCGATCGTCGGCACCTCACCGGCCGCCATCCACCTCGCGGAGGAGCGTGGTGCGTTCGGCCGGGTTCTCGCCGAGGCCGGCCTGCCGGCGCCCAAGCACGGCACCGCCACCACGTTCGACGGCGCCAAGCGCATCGCCGACGAGATCGGCTATCCCGTGCTCGTGCGTCCGTCGTACGTCCTCGGCGGGCGTGGCATGGAGATCGTCTACGACGAGCCGACCCTGAAGGACTACATCGGCCGGGCCACCGAGATCTCGCCGCTGCACCCGGTGCTCGTCGACCGCTTCCTCGACGACGCGGTCGAGATCGACGTCGATGCGATCTACGACGGTACCGAGCTGTTCCTCGGCGGCGTCATGGAGCACATCGAGGAGGCCGGGGTCCACTCCGGTGACTCCGCGTGCGTGCTTCCCCCCATCACGCTCGGCGGCGAGGAGATCGAGCGCATCCGCGCCTCGACGCTCGCGATCGCCCGCGGCGTCGGGGTGCTCGGACTCATCAACATCCAGTACGCGCTGACCTCCGACACCCTCTTCGTGCTGGAGGCCAACCCGCGGGCGTCCCGTACCGTGCCGTTCGTCTCCAAGGCCACCGCGACGCAGCTGGCGAAGGCAGCGGCGCGAGTGATGCTGGGCGAGTCGATCGAGGAGCTGCGCCAGGCGGGAGTGCTCCCGGCCGCCGGAGACGGTGGCGTGCTGCCGGACGATGCGCCGGTGGCGGTCAAGGAGGCGGTCATGCCCTTCAACCGTTTCCGCACGTACGAGGGTCGCTACGTCGACACCGTGCTGGGCCCGGAGATGCGCTCGACCGGCGAGGTCATGGGCGTCGACGCAGGATTCGGCACGGCGTACGCCAAGAGTCAGGCGGGCGCCCAGAACGGCCTGCCCACCTCGGGAAAGGTCTTCGTCTCGGTCGCCAACCGCGACAAGCGCCACATGGTCTTCCCGGTGAAGCGGCTGGCCGACCTCGGCTTCGAGATCCTGGCCACGAGTGGCACGGCGTCGGTGCTTCGGCGCAACGGCGTGGAGGCCACGGTGCTCCGCAAGCTGCACGAGGAGCAGAGATCTGACACGGCCGAACAGAGCACGGTGGTGGAGAAGATCCAGGCCCAGGAGGTCCAGCTCATCATCAACACGCCGCACGGCTCGAGCACCGGCGGCACCAGTCCGCGCCTCGACGGGTATGAGATCCGCACCGCCGCCGTGGCCGAGGGCATCCCGTGCATCACCACGGTGCAAGGCCTGGCGGCCGCCGTGCAGGGCATCGAGGCGCTCATCGAGGGCCGCATCGAGGTCACCTCGCTGCAGGAGTGGGCCGACGTCGTGAACAAGGGCCGCGACGTCTCATGACGACCCCAGAAAGCCGTCCCCCACTCGCCTCGCTCGCGGGCGGTGCCCCCACGGACGGCTCGCGCTTTCCCGGGGACCCCGGATGAGCTTCGGTTCGCGAGCACGAGCGGCGATGGACGCGTACGGACCGGTGTGCGTCGGCATCGACCCCCATGCCGCGCTGCTCGAGGAATGGGGACTGCCCGACTCCGTCGACGGTCTGGAGCAGTTCGCTGCCGCCTGCGTCGAGGCCTTCGCCGGTCAGGTCGCCTTCGTCAAGCCCCAGTCCGCGTTCTTCGAGCGCTTCGGCTCGCGCGGCGTGGCCGTCCTCGAGCAGACGATCCACGACCTGAGGCACACCGGCTCGCTCGTGCTGCTCGACGTGAAGCGCGGCGACATCGGCAGCACCGCGGCCGCCTACGCCCAGGCGTACCTCGATGAGGACAGCCCGATGTGTGCCGACGCCGTGACCGTGAGCCCGTTCCTCGGGTTCGGGTCGCTCGAGCCGTTCTTCGAGGTCGCCGAGAACAACGACGGTGGGGTCTTCGTGCTCGCCCTCACCTCGAACCCGGAGGGGCCACAGGTCCAGCACGCGTCGTCGGGCGGCCAGACCGTCGCGGGTCACATTCTCTCCGAGCTCAAGAAGCTGAACACCGGTCGGGTGCCCATGGGTCCGTTCGGTGCCGTCGTCGGAACGACCATCGCACCCACTGCGGAGGACCTCGCCATCAACGGCCCGATCCTCGCCCCCGGGCTCGGCGCGCAGGGGGGCACCGTCGAGGACGTCGTCCGGTTGTTCGGTCCGGTCGCCGCCAACGTGCTTCCGTCCACGTCACGAGGGGTTTTGGCCGCCGGACCCGACGTCGGCGCTCTCCGCGATTCTGCTGCCCACGTCAACGCCGAACTTGTAGTCTCGCTGCAGATGCACCGTTCGTCGAGGAGTCCTGCATGATGCGTGCCGTCGCCGGCGTGGTCACGACCGCCCTCGCGATCACCACCCTGACCGCGTGCGCCGGCGAGGACCCCTACTGCGTCGCAGTCGAGGAACAGAAGGCGACGCTCAACTCACTCGGGGAGAAGCGCACCGACGCTGCATACCGCTCCTACGCGCGAGCGTTCCGGTCGGTCGCCAAGGTCTCGCCACCTGCCGTCAAGAAGGACTGGACGGAGCTGGCCGAGGTCACGGCATCGGTGCTGAACGCCCAGGAGAAGGCCGACATCAAGCTGGAGGAGATGTCGGACGTCGAGAAGGTCAAGAAGCTCAGCATCGAGGAGCTCAAGTCGCTCAACAACGCGTATGAGGCGTTCAACAAGACGTCCCAGCAACGCCGGGCCGTCGTGAAGAATGTCAAGCAGGAATGTGAGATCACGCTTGCGTGATCATGCGTCCCTCACCAACAGAGAGGTGAAGTTGTGGCACTCCCCATCTTGACGCCGGAACAACGTCAGGCAGCACTTGAGAAGGCAGCTCAGGCACGCCAGCTGCGAGCCGAGGTGAAGAACCGCCTCAAGAACTCCGGAGCCACGCTCGCCGAGGTCATCCAGGAGTCCAGGGCCAACGAGATCATCGCCAAGCTGAGGGTCAGGGACCTTTTGCAGTCGATGCCCGGCGTCGGCAAGGTCCGGGCCAAGGAGATCATGGATCGCATCGGCATCGCCGACAGCAGGAGGCTCCGCGGTCTCGGCACCAATCAGATCCAGGCGCTGCTGCGCGAGTTCGGTGGCAGGGGCGGCGACAAGCCCGCAGAGGGGCCCCGTGGCTGACGGGTCAACCCCGCCTGCCACGTCAACCGCCCCGCGCTCACGCCTCGTCGTCCTCGCCGGACCCACCGCGGTCGGCAAGGGGACGGTTGCCGCGTGCGTGCGCGAGCAGCATCCCGACATCTGGATCTCCGTCTCCGTCACCACGCGACGGCCACGCCCGGGCGAGGTCGACGGCTTGCACTACCACTTCGTCGACGACGCCGAGTTCGACCGACTGATCGCCGACGACGGACTGCTGGAGTGGGCGGTCGTGCACCGCGCCGCTCGCTACGGCACTCCGCGTGTACCCGTGGAGGAACAGCTCGCCGCCGGGCGTCCGTCGCTGCTCGAGATCGACCTGCAAGGCGCTCGCCAGGTTCGCCGGCGCATGCCTGAGGCCATGATGGTCTTCCTCGCCCCACCCAGCCGCACCGAGCTCGAGCGACGGTTGGTCGGGCGGGGCACCGAAGACGCCGAGGAACGCGCCCGCCGCCTCGAGACCGCTCGCGACGAGATGGCGGCCGAGCAGGAGTTCGACGTCACCATCGTGAACACCGATGTCGCGACGGCCTGCGAAGCCTTGGTAGACTTGGTTCGGTCCGGCAGTCAGCCGTGACGCACCCCGCACTCCAACCACTGCACTGTGAGGCTTTGTGACCACCACGCGCTCCGTCGCCGAGGGCATCACCAACCCGCCCATCGACGACCTGCTGGAGAAGTCCGACTCCAAGTACAAGCTGGTGCTGTACAGCGCCAAGCGCGCCCGTCAGATCAACGCCTACTACTCCCAGCTCGGAGAGGGCCTGCTCGAGTACGTCGGCCCGCTGCTGGAGACCCAGGTGCAGGAGAAGCCGCTCTCGATCGCGCTGCGTGAGATCAACGGCGACCTCCTGACCGTCGAGGACATCGAGCCCGACGAGGCCTGAGTACTCCCGGCGACAGGAGGCACGGATGAGTGACATCATCCTCGGCGTTTCCGGCGGCATCGCCTCCTACAAGGCCGCCTCGCTGCTGCGCCTGTTCACCGAGTCCGGCCACCACGTCACGGTCGTCCCCACCGAGGCCGCGCTCAAGTTCGTCGGTGCGCCCACTTGGGAGGCGCTCTCGGGCCGTCCGGTGCGCACCGACGTCTTCGAGGACGTCCACGAGGTGCCTCACGTCCGCCTCGGACAGCAGGCCGACCTCGTCGTCGTTGCGCCCGCCACGGCCAACGTGCTCGCCAAGGCGGCACACGGCCTCGCCGACGACCTCCTCACGAACACGCTGCTCACCGCCCGATGTCCGGTCGTCATGGCGCCCGCCATGCACACCGAAATGTGGGACAACGCGGCCACGCGGGCCAACGTCGAGACGTTGCGGTCCCGGGGTGTGGTCGTTCTCGAGCCCGCGTCCGGCCGGCTCACGGGGGTCGACACCGGCAAGGGTCGTCTGCCGGAGCCGGAGGAGATCTTCACTGCTGCGTTGAACATCCTCGAGGCCCGGTCCCGCGACCTCGTCGGCAAGCATGTCGTCGTGTCGGCCGGTGGCACCCGGGAGTACCTCGATCCGGTTCGCTTCCTGGGCAACCGTTCCTCCGGCCGGCAGGGCCATGCCCTCGCCGAGGCCGCAGTGGCCCGCGGAGCGACGGTCACGATCGTGGCGGCCAACGTCGCGCTGCCCGAACCCGCCGGCGCGGAGCTGATCCCGGTCGTGACCACCGAGGACCTTCGTCGGGAGGTGCTGCTCGCCGCCTCCGACGCCGACGTCGTGGTCATGGCCGCGGCGCCGGCCGACTTCCGGCCCGACACCCAGGTCGAGTCCAAGATCAAGAAGACCCACGACGGCAGCGCGCCCCAGATCGTCCTCGTCGAGAACCCGGACATCCTGGTGGAGCTGGTCCGCACCCGTGTCAGCAAGCGTCCGGTCGTCGTCGGGTTCGCCGCCGAGACCGGCGACGAGGACGGATCGGTGCTCGACCATGCCCGCGCCAAGCTCGAGCGCAAGGGGTGCGACCTGCTCGTCGTCAACGACGTCAGCGGTGAGCGGGTGTTCGGACGCGACGACAACGAGGCCGTCATCCTCGGTGTCGACGGCTCCGTCACCCCGGTGCCGCACGGCCCGAAGATCGCTCTCGCGCACGCCGTCTGGGACGCCGTCGTCGGTCTCGCCCCATGATCGAGCACAGCAGTGCCAGCATGCGGACCTTCGCACCGACATGTGGGCGAGCGGTCTAGACTGCCCCCAACCAGTGCTGACCGGCGGGCAGTCCGTCGGCACCGATTCGCTTCCAGGAGAACTTGAGTGAGCCGTTTCTTCACGTCCGAGTCCGTGACCGAGGGTCACCCGGACAAGATTGCCGACCAGATCAGCGACAGCGTCCTCGACGCCCTGCTGACCGACGACCCGAAGAGTCGCGTCGCCTGCGAGACGTTCGTCACCACGGGCATGGTGCTCGTCGGAGGCGAGGTCACCACCGAGGCCTACGTCGACATCGCCCGCGTCGTCCGCGACCGTGTGCTCGAGATCGGCTACGACTCGTCGGTCAAGGGCTTCGACGGAGAGTCCTGCGCCGTGCAGGTCACCCTCGACGCTCAGTCGCCCGACATCGCCCAGGGAGTCGACACCGCCCACGAGACACGCGCGGGCAGCTCCGTCGACCCGCTCGACCTCCAGGGTGCCGGCGACCAGGGCCTCATGTTCGGCTTCGCGTGCGACGAGACCCCCGAGCTCATGCCGCTGCCCATCACCATCGCGCACCGTCTCGCCGAGCAGGTCACCGCGGTGCGCAAGGACGGCACGCTGCCCTACCTGCGCCCGGACGGCAAGACCCAGGTCACCATCGAGTACGACGATGACGACAAGCCGGTCCGCGTCGAGGCCGTGGTCGTCTCCACCCAGCACGAGGACGGTCTCGACCTGGAGAACCAGCTCAACCCCGACCTGAAGAAGCACGTCATCGACGCGGTGCTCGCCAACTACGACATCGACTCCTCCGACTACAAGCTGCACATCAACCCCACCGGCAAGTTCGTCATCGGTGGTCCGATGGGCGACGCCGGTCTCACCGGCCGCAAGATCATCGTCGACACCTACGGCGGCTACGCCCGTCACGGCGGCGGGGCGTTCTCCGGCAAGGACCCGAGCAAGGTCGACCGCTCGGCGGCCTACGCGATGCGCTGGGTGGCCAAGAACATCGTCGCCGCCGGCCTGGCCACCAAGGCCGAGGTGCAGATCGCGTATGCGATCGGCAAGGCGCACCCGGTCGGGTTCTACGTCGAGACGTTCGGCACCGAGACGGTGCCGGTCGACACGATCCGCGCCGCGGTGCTCGAGGTCTTCGACCTCCGTCCGGGCGCCATCGTGTGTGACCTCGACCTGTTGCGCCCCATCTACGCCCAGACCGCGGCCTACGGTCACTTCGGCCGCGAGCTCGACGGCTTCACCTGGGAGAAGGCCGACCGCGCCGACGCCCTGAGGGCCGCCGCCGGCGCCTGAGCCGTACCCCTCTCCGCCACTCGGAGCGCTGTCGTGTGCGGCTGGTAGAACAGCCACGTGGATGACGACGGGCAACTCGATCTGGTGACGGCGTCTGCTCCGCGCAGCCGTCGCCAGCGCCCGGCACCCGAGCCTGCGGCCGTCCTCCCGGTGGCCCGGGTCGTGGTCGACTCGCCCCTGGCGCATCTCGACCGGCCGTTCGACTACCTCGTCCCCACGACGCTCGACGCTGACGTGGTGCCCGGCTGCCGGGTGCGGGTGCGCTTCTCCGGCCGTCTCACCGACGCTTTCGTCGTTGAACGCGTCGAGACCAGCGACCACGAGGGCAGCCTCGCGTACCTGAGCAAGGTCGTCTCGCCCGAGCCGGTACTGTCGCCGGCCGTCCTCGGGCTCTGTCGGGCGGTCGCCGACCGCTGGGCCGGAACGCTCAACGACGTGCTGCGCCTCGCCATCCCACCCCGCCACGACCGTGCCGAGGCCCAGCAATCGCGGTCCGCGAATGGCCAGCTCAGGTCGTCCACCGGCCAGGCGTGGAGCGATTGGCAGCACGGCGCATCCTTCGTCGCTGCTCTGGCCGCGGGGGAACGGCCACGCGCGTGCTGGGCGGCGCTTCCGGCGCACGAGCCCGCGGAGGCGGTGGCCGAGGCCGTGCTGGCCACCCTCCAGGCCGGGCGGGGCAGCATCGTCTGCGTCCCGGACGTCCGCGACGTCGCTCGCTGGGACGACGTGTTCGGCGCACTGCTGGGGGAGGGGCGGCACGTCGTCCTGACGGGGTCGCAGAAACCGGCTGAGCGGTACCGGGCCTTCCTTGCGGTGTCCCGAGGCGACATCCGGGTCGTGCTGGGCACCCGCGGCGCGGCGTTCGCCCCGGTCCACGATCTCGGGCTGGTCGCGATGTTCGACGACGGCGACGACCTCTTTGCCGAGCCCCGCGCGCCGTACCCGCACACGCGCGAGATCCTTCTCATCCGAGCGGCCCGGGAGGACGCGGCCGTGCTCATCGGCGGTCACGCCCGCTCGGTCGAGAGCCAGTCGCTCGTCGAGAGCGGCTGGTGCGTCGACCTCGTCGCCGAGCCCGTCACGCGCCGGCGCCGCTGGCCGGCGGTCGAGCTCACCGACGGATCCGTCGACGGCGGCGCGCCGGCCCGACTTCCGCAGACCGTGTTCCGCGCCATCCGCGCCGCCGACGGCCCGGTCCTCGCCCAGGTCCCGCGGCGCGGCTACCGCACGTCACTCGCGTGCCAGAGCTGTCGTGCCCCGGCTCGGTGCCTGCACTGCCAGGGACCGCTCGTCCAGAGCAGCGCCGACCACCCCGTAGCGTGCCGGTGGTGTGGCACGGAGGCGGCGCCGTGGACGTGTGCCGAGTGCGGCAGTGACCGCCTGCGATCACCGGTGGTCGGCCAGCTGCGAACGGCCGAGGAGTACGCGCGGGCGTTCCCCGACCACGTGGTCGTCACGTCCGGAGGAGATGCGGTTCTCGGCGATCTGGGGCTGTGCCCGGTCGAGCAGGACAAGGTGATCGTCCTGGCCACGCCGGGTGCCGAGCCGCGCGCACCCGGCGGATACGCACTGGTTGTCCTCATGGACACCTGGCTGATGCTGGCGCGCGACGACGTCCGTGTCGTCGAGGAGTCGCACCGTCGATGGTTCAACGCGCTCGCGCTCGCCCGCGAGACAGCCTCCGCGGTGGCCGTCGGCGACCCGGCAGCAATGCAGGCGCTCGTTCGGGCAGACCCGATCGGGCTGGCCTCGCGTGAGCTCGCCATCCGTGCCGAGACTCACCTCCCGCCCGTCGGGCGACTCGTCACGGTCGACGGGCCGGCCGACGTCCTCGGCCCGCTGGCCAGTCGGAGGTGGACCCCGAACACCGAGGTGCTCGGCCCGGTCGACCATGACGACGCGGAGAGGCTCGTCCTGAGGGCGCCCCGGCGGGAGGGCGCTGCCCTCGCTGGAGAGCTACAGGCCGTCCAGGCCGAGCGCAGCGCCGACAAGCTTCCTCCGGTCCGCGTGCGCGTCGATCCGCTCTCGTTCTAGCCATCCTTGCCGCCCAAGCCCGGCACCCCTGTCGAGCCTCCTACACTCGGCCCCGTGAGGATCGTGTTCGCCGGGACGCCCGAGACCGCCGTCCCGACACTCGACGCCTTGCTCGCCAGCCGGCACGAGGTCGCGGCGGTGCTCACGCGTCCCGATGCCCCGGCCGGACGCGGCCGAGGTCTCCGACCGTCGCCGGTCGCTCAGCACGCCTCCGCCCACGGTGTCGAGGTGCTGAACCCTGCCTCGCCGTCCGAACCGGAGTTTCTCGAGCGACTGCGAGCCATCGATCCCGCCTGCTGCCCGATCGTCGCCTACGGCGCCATGCTGCGCCGCGAGACTCTCGACGTGCCCGAGTACGGGTGGATCAATCTCCACTTCTCGGTGCTGCCGGCGTGGCGAGGCGCCGCCCCCGTTCAGCGGGCGATCATGGCCGGCGACGAGATCACCGGTGCCACCGTGTTCAGCCTGGTCGAGGACCTCGACGCCGGTCCGGTGCTCGGCATCATCACCGAGCGGATCCGTGACGACGACACTGCCGGAACGTTGCTCGACCGCCTTGCGCACGAGGGAGCTGCGCTCGTGGTCGACGCCCTCGGCCACATCGAGGACGGCGACGTGGCCGCCCACCCGCAACCCGAGGACGGGTTCTCCTACGCAGCCAAGCTCACCACGGACGACGCCCGTGTCGACTGGAACCGGCCCGCGTTCGCGGTCGACCGACAGGTCCGTGGCTGCACGCCGATGCCCGGCGCCTGGACGATGCTGGGGGACGACCGACTCAAGCTCGGGCCGATCTGTGTTGCCGAGGAGTCAACGCTCGCAGAGGGACAGCTCGACGTCGGGAAGCGTGAGGTCCGCGTGGGCACCGCGACGACCGACGTCATCCTCGGTGACGTCCAGCCCTTCGGCCGCAAGCGCATGCCGGCCGCCGACTGGGGGCGCGGCGTCTCCCTGCCCGACGGCGTGGCGTTCACGTGACCGACCCGGTCCGGCTCGTCGCTTTCCACGCACTACGTGCCGTCGCCGAGCGCGACGCCTACGTCAACCTGGTGCTTCCGGCCATGCTGGCCGAGCATCACATCACCGGCCGGGACGCGGCCTTCGCCACCGAGCTCGTGCACGGCACCATCCGGGGCCAGGGCTCCTACGACGCGGTGATCGACCACGTCGCGCGCAAGGGCCTGACATCGATCGACCCACCGGTTCTCGATGCACTTCGGCTCGGTGCGCACCAGCTGTTGAGCATGCGGGTGCCGGCCCACGCCGCGGTGTCCACCACGGTCGACGTCGTGCGTCGCGAGGTCGGCCACAAGCCGGTCCACTTCGCCAACGCCCTGTTGCGCTCGATCGGCAAGCACGACCTCGACGGCTGGCTCGACACCGTGACCACCGGTCTCGAACCCGACGAGACGATCTCGGTCCGTACGTCGCACCCGGTGTGGATCATGCGGGCCTTCCGCGAGGCGCTCGGGCCGGATGGAGACCTCGACGCCCTCCTCGAGGCGGACAACACGCCACCGCGCGTCACGCTGGTCGCCCGGCCGGGTCTGTGCGAGGCGGACGACCTCCCCGGCGAACCAGGTCGCCTCTCGCCCTTCGCGCGCATCCTCGCCGGCGGAGGAGACCCGGGCGAGATCGCGGCCGTGCGCGACGGTCGCGCCGGCGTCCAGGATGAGGGCTCGCAGGTCGTCGCCCTCACCATGACCGACACCCCGGTCGACGGCGCGGACGCCCAGTGGCTCGACCTGTGTGCGGGGCCCGGAGGCAAAGCCGCGCTGCTCGGAGCCCTCGCCGCCCAACGCGGCGCCGTGCTCGTAGCCAACGAGCTGCAACCACACCGTGCCGACCTGGTGGTGCGCACGACGGCTCTCCTGTCCAACGTCGAGGTCACCACCCACGACGGGCGCCTCGGCCCGTGGGACGAGGCCACGTTCGACCGTGTCCTCGTCGACGCACCGTGCACCGGGCTGGGTGCGCTGCGCCGCCGTCCGGAAGCACGATGGCGACGCAGTCCTCAGGACCTTGAGACCCTCGTCCCGCTCCAAGGTGGCCTCCTGACCCGCGCCCTCCGCCTCGTTCGCCCGGGTGGGGTGGTCGTCTACGCCACGTGCTCGCCGCACCTCGGGGAGACGCGCGAGGTCGTCGCCTCGGTCACCGACGGCCGGGACGACGTCGCCGTCGAGTCGGTTCGCCAGCTGTGGCCGCACGTCGACGGCACGGACGCGATGTTCTCCGCCGTGCTTCGACGTCGCTAGTCTCAGAACATGGGAATCCAGATCGCCCCGAGCATGCTGTCGGCGGACTTCGCGAACCTCGAGGCCGAGGCCGCGCGCATCGCCGGGGCCGACTGGTTGCACGTCGACGTCATGGACAACCACTTCGTCCCCAACCTGACCATCGGCGCACCGGTGGTCGAGGCGCTCGCCAAGGTCGCCCGCCAGCCCATCGACGCCCACCTCATGATCGACGAGCCCGATCGCTGGGCGCCGGGATACGTGGAGGCTGGTGCGCAGAGCGTCACGTTCCACGTCGAAGCCGCACAGGCGCCGGTCCGGCTTGCGCGGGAGATCCGGGCCAAGGGCGCGCGGGCCTCGATGGCGCTGCGGCCGGCCACCCCGATCGAACCGTACGAGGATCTCCTGCCCGAGCTCGACATGGTGCTCCTGATGACGGTCGAGCCGGGGTTCGGCGGCCAGACGTTCCTCGACATCTGTCTGCCGAAGATCCGCCGTACTCGTGAGCTGCTCGACAAGAGTGGTGGGGACATCTGGCTCCAGGTCGACGGCGGCGTCTCCGCCGACACCATCGACCGCTGTGCCGAGGCCGGGGCTGATGTCTTTGTCGCCGGATCTGCGGTCTTCGGTGCACCCGACCCGGACGCGATGGTGGCCCAGCTGCGTTCGCAGGCCGAGCAGCATGCCCCTTCCCACTGACCCGTGGGTAGAATGGACGCAGACGAGCAACATGCTCGCGTGCTCCGGGGTCGGTGAAATTCCGAGCCGGCGGTCATAGTCCGCGACCCGGGTCCTGTAGTTGGGGACTCGGTTGAGCCGGTGGAATTCCGGTACCGACGGTGAAAGTCCGGATGGGAGGCGCACGCCGAGGTCGACGCCGTGTCCGCACGGCGCGACGTCCTGTCTCCCCGGAGTCCGCGGCACCGGACCGGAGGAGCAGATGGCCACCGCAGGCGACGAGCGAGTCACCGACGCCGCTGTTCGTCGCGCCATGCGCACGGCGATCAAGGCAGCGCACGCCGTGCCACGCACCCTGCCCAACCCTCGCGTCGGCTGCGTGCTGCTGCGCCCGGACGGCACCCGGATCTCCGTCGGCGTGCACCGAGGCGCCGGTTCGCTGCACGCTGAGGTCGACGCTCTCGTCCAGGCAGGCGACGACGCGAAGGGAGCGACGGCCGTGGTCACGCTCGAGCCCTGCAACCACACCGGCCGTACCGGACCGTGTACGCGGGCACTGCTCGACGCGGGGATCGCCCGCGTCGTGCACGCCCAGAACGATCCAGACCCGGATGCGGCCGGGGGTGCGGACGTCCTCCGCAAGGCCGGTGTCGATGTCGAGTCCGGGGTCCTCGCCGACGAGGCCGAGGCGCTCAACGTGGAGTGGACTCACGCCGTCACCCAGGGTCGACCGTTCGTCACCTGGAAGTACGCCGCAACCCTGGACGGTCTCAGCGCCGCGCCGGACGGCAGCAGCAGGTGGATCACCAGTTCCGAGGCGCGCCGCGACGTCCACGTCTTCCGCGCGGAGGCGGACGCGGTCATGGCCGGTACCGGCACCGTCCTCACCGACGACCCGCGGCTGACCGTGCGCGACGAGGACGACCTCCCGTCGCCGTTCGATCGTCAGCCGATGCGAGTGGTGGTGGGGGAGACGACGATCCCTGACTACTACCGGGTTCACGACCGCGTGGCGCCGACCGTGTTCGTGCAGACGCGCGACCCCGACGTTGTCCTGTCGAGGATGGTCGACCAAGGCATCCGGCACGTCTGGCTCGAGGGTGGCCCGCGCCTGGCGGGCGCGTTCTGGAACGCCGGCCTCATCGACCGCGTCATCGGCTACATCGCCCCGGCCATGCTCGGCTCCGGACGTGCCGCGCTCGAAGGGGAAGCCACGACGCTGGCCGACCTGCGTCGCATCGACATCCAGGACCTGCGCATGATCGGCCCCGACATCCGGATCATCGGCGCGCCGGCAGCCGCGCCACAGGAGGAGAAGGACTGATGTTCACCGGAATCGTCGAGGAGAAGGGCACCGTCACCGCGCTGGAACAGCTCGGGGACTCGGTGCGCCTCACCATCCGCGGACCCGTCGTCACGTCGGACGCTGCCCATGGCGACTCGATCGCCGTCAACGGCTGCTGCCTCACCGTCGCCGGCCTCGACGCCGACACGTTCGCTGCCGACGTGATGGCCGAGTCCCTCCACCGGACATCCCTCGGCGAGCTCGCCGAGGGTTCCGAGGTCAATCTGGAGCGCGCGATGGCGGCCGGGGCGCGCATGGGCGGGCACATCGTGCAAGGCCATGTCGACGGCACGGGGCAGCTCCTCGACCGTACTCCGAGCGAGCACTGGCACCTCCTGCGGTTCGCGCTCCCGGCCGACTTGGCTCGTTACCTCGTGGAGAAGGGCTCGATCACGGTCGACGGGGTGTCGCTGACCGTCGTCGAGGTCGTGGACGCCGACGCCTGGTTCTCGGTGTCGCTCATCCCCACCACGCTCGCCGACACCACGCTCGGCGGCCGCAAGCCCGGCGACAGGGTCAACCTCGAGGTCGACGTCCTCGCCAAGTACGTGGAGCGGCTCCTGCCCCACCACACGAGCACAGCCCGAGTGAAGGGAGATCGGACATGACCTCACCCCACGAGACCACTCGCTCGGAGGGATCGGCTGGTTCCACGGGCTCCGCTCGCGCGTCCGCGGGGTCCCCGAGTGATGTGCGGCTCGACAGCATCGAACGCGCCATCGCCGACATCCGCGAGGGCAAGGCCGTCGTCGTGGTCGACGACGAGGACCGCGAGAACGAGGGCGACCTCATCTTCGCCGCGAGCAAGGCCACACCGGCGCTGATGGCCTTCCTCGTGCGCCACTCCAGCGGATATGTCTGCGCCCCGATCACCGGCGCCACGCTCGACCGGCTCGGCATCCCGCTGATGACGCCGCACAACCGCGAGCTCATGCGCACCGCCTACACGATCTCCATCGACGCCCGCGACGGCATCACCACCGGCATCTCCGCCGCAGACCGAGCCCGCACTTGCCGGGTGCTCGCCGACTCGGCCACCGAGCCGTTCGAGCTGGTCCAGCCCGGCCACGTTTTGCCCCTGCGGGCCGACGAGGGTGGGGTGCTCTCGCGAGCCGGCCACACCGAGGCCGCGGTCGACCTGACCCGCCTGGCCGGGCTGACGGCGGCCGGTGTCATCGGTGAGGTCGTCCACGACGACGGAACGCTGATGCGGGCACCGGCGCTGCGCGAGTTCGCCGACGAGCACGGCTTGTCTCTGGTCTCGATCGCGGACCTGCGGGTCTACCGTCGCCTGCACGAGTCGCAGGTCGAGCGACTCGCGGAGACCCGCCTGCCCACGGAGTTCGGCGAGTTCACCGCGCTCGGCTACCGGGACGTCATCGACGGGGCCGAGCATGTCGCCCTCGTGCATGGTGATCCCGGACAGGACCGCGTCCTCGTCCGGCTGCACTCGGAGTGCCTCACCGGCGACGTGCTGGGTTCGCGGCGCTGCGACTGCGGCCCGCAGCTGCAGGCGTCCATGGCGGCGATCACGGCCGAGGGCGCCGGCGTCGTCGTGTATCTCCGCGGTCACGAGGGGCGCGGCATCGGTCTGCTGCACAAGCTCCAGGCGTACTCGTTGCAGGACGGCGGCCGCGACACCGTGGACGCGAACCTCGACCTGGGCTTCGCCGAGGACGAGCGCGACTACGCCGCAGGCGCCCAGATCCTGCGCGACCTCGGCGTCACCTCGGTGCGCCTGCTCACGAACAACCCGGACAAGGCGACTGGCCTGGTGACCTACGGGGTGAAGGTGGCTGAACGTCTGCCGCTGGCTGTCGTACCCACCCCCGACAACCTGCGCTATCTCCAGACGAAGGCCCGCCGGATGGGTCACGACCTGCCCGAGCTGGCCCAACCGACGGAGGAAGCGTGAGCGGCCATGGCGCACCCGAGCTGCAGGTCGATGGGTCAGAGGCCCGGGTCGCGGTCGTGGCGTCCAGATGGCACGAGCCCGTGATGGAAGGGCTGCTCAAGGGGGCCAAGCGCGCGCTCGACGAGGCCGGAGTCACCGACGTCACCGTTCTCCGGACACCGGGCTCCTTCGAGCTGCCGCTCCTGGCGCAGGCGTGCGCCGTTGACGGGTTCGACGCGGTCGTGGCTCTGGGCGTCATCATCCGCGGCGGCACCCCTCACTTCGAGTACGTCTCGGCAGCCGCCACCGACGGACTGGCCCGCGTCGGCCTCGACACCGGCGTCCCGATCGGGTTCGGCCTGCTCACGTGCGACGACGAGCAGCAGGCGCTCGATCGCGCCGGCCTTCCCGACAGCAGCGAGGACAAGGGACGCGAGGCGGCCGAGGCTGCGCTGGCGACCTGGAGCGTCCTCCGGAACCTGGCCCGACCCTAGGGACGCGTCCCAGCCGATACCCTTGACCCACGATGAAGACCTTCGACCAGCTGTTCGTCGAGCTCGCCGACAAGGCGAGCACGCGCCCGGAGGGCTCGCGCACCGTCGCCGAGCTCGACGCCGGCGTGCACGCTATCGGCAAGAAGCTGGTCGAGGAGGCGGCGGAGTCGTGGATGGCGGCGGAGCACGAGAGCGCCGATCGCGCCGCCGAGGAGATCAGTCAGCTGTTGTACCACGCCCAGGTCATGATGCTCGCGAAGGGAATCGCGCTCGAGGACGTCTACGCTCATCTGTGACGTGATTCATTCCGTTGGCCTTCGGCCGCGTCGCAACCATGGAGCCTGACGCCCACGCCCAGCAGGCCATCATCTCGCCTGAGAAGAGAGAGAAATGCTCACCGTCGCCGTGCCCAACAAGGGTGCCCTCGCCGAGTCCGCCGCGCAGATGCTCGCGGAGGCCGGCTACCGCCAGCGCCGCAGCACCAGGGACCTGGTCACCATCGACGCCGACAACGACGTCGAGTTCTTCTACCTGCGTCCGCGTGACATCGCCATCTACGTAGGGGAGGGCACGCTCGACGTCGGCGTCACCGGTCGTGACCTGTTGCTCGACTCGCGCGCCCATGCGGCCGAGGCGATGCCGCTCGGCTTCGGCGCCTCCACGTTCCGCTTCGCCGCGCCGGCAGGACGGATGAACGACGTCAAGGACCTCGCCGGCACCCGGATCGCCACCTCGTACCAAGGCATCGTCGAGTCCTACCTCGACGACCGGGGCATCGCGGCCACCGTCGTGCGGCTCGACGGCGCGGTCGAGTCCTCGGTCCGCCTCGGCGTCGCCGACGCCATCGCCGACGTCGTCGAGACCGGCAGCACCCTCCGCCAGGCCGATCTCGAGGTCTTCGGTGACCCGATCCTGGCTTCCGAGGCCGTGCTCATCACTCATGCGGGGCGAGAGATGCCCGCCGGTTTCGAGGTCTTCAAGCGTCGGCTCGACGGCGTCCTGGTCGCCCGCACGTACGTGATGATGGAGTACGACATCCCGGTCGAGCACGTGGAACGAGCGGTCGAGCTCACTCCCGGCATCGACTCGCCGACGATCTCGCCGCTGCGTCGCGAGGGCTGGGTCGAGGTGCGCTCCATGGTGCCGCGTGACTCCGCCCAGAAGATCATGGACGGCCTCTTCGAGGTCGGCGCCCGAGGCATCCTCGTCACGGACATCTCGGCGTGCCGTCTGTGACGACGTTGCGCCCGGTGGGGGCCAGGATCGTGGCCTACGGGGCGTCGGCGGCGCTGATCGTGATCACCGTGGTCGTCGGCGTCGCGCTGCCGCCCGAGATCACGTTCACGGTGGCCGAGCTCGTCACGCTGGCGCTCACGCTGGCGGCGTTCCTCGCCGTGCTGCACGGCATCGGGCGCAGCTACGTGCGTGCCGACGACGACGGTCTCGAGATCCTCAACGGCTACCGCCGACACCGCATCTCCTGGACCGACATGCGTGGCATCTCCATGAACACGGGCGCGCCGTGGCCGACGCTCGTGCTGCGCGACGACGAGCGGGTCATGCTGTTCGCCATCCAGGGCAGTGACGGCGGTGCCGCGCGCGAAGCGGCCCTGGACCTCGTCCGGCGGATTCCGTGAACCGGTCGTTGGCCGAACCGGCGTTCCCCGATGACGACGGCATCGCCGACTCCACGCTCGCCGAAGCGCTCGGCGAGGAGTCGAAGGTGCTTGCCGTGCTCGGCGACGTCCGGGTCTTCGTCCCGGTCGTGGCATTGATCGGTGGTGCGCCCTTCGAGGGCGACAAGGAAGCAGAGATGGCCGCCGTGCTGATGACGGGTGCAGACGGGCGTACGGCGCTGCTGGCCTTCAGCAGTGTCACGACGATGCAGGCGTGGAACCCGGAGGCCCGCCCGGTTCCGGTGTGGGGTCGGGACGCCGCCCGCGCCGCGCTCGACGAGGAAGCGACGGCGATCCTGCTCGACCTCGCGAACCCGACGTTCACGGTCGTGGAGACGTCGGACATCGAGCACCTGGCCGCCGGTCACCGGCTCGTCAACACCGACGCCGGCAGCGCCTGGCTGGCCTGACTCGATTTCACGAACGCACGCGCCCGCTGGTAGCCTTGGGCGTGAAGTGGAGGTCCACCTCCCACCTGCTCGGTCGCAAGATCGTGGGGTAGACGGTCGGCAAGCCCGGCCGACGGCGCTCCCGCCGTACGCCGCTGGCGTGCAGGGAATGCGCCGGTGGTGGCCTTCGTTTCAGGACGGGGCCATTTTTCATGGCCTCCCACATGACCATCAGGAGGATCCATCAGCACAGAGCTGCGCGTCAACGACCGCATCCGCGTCCCGGAGGTCCGTCTCGTCGGCCCCGGTGGTGAGCAAGTCGGC
This sequence comes from Aeromicrobium sp., assembly GCA_051005615.1. Taxonomy (GTDB): domain Bacteria; phylum Actinomycetota; class Actinomycetes; order Propionibacteriales; family Nocardioidaceae; genus Aeromicrobium. Next base: position 21,561 of record JBPCJE010000005.1, on the reverse strand, counting down.
ATCGTCCGAATCGAGGATGCCCTCCGCCTGGCCGCTGAGGCCGATCTCGATCTCGTCGAGGTCGCCCCGACGGCACGTCCGCCGGTGTGCCGGCTCATGGACTATGGCAAGTTCAAGTACGAAGCCGCCCAGAAGGCCCGCGAGTCGCGTCGCAACCAGACGAACACCGTCATCAAGGAGATGAAGCTCCGCCCCAAGATCGACCAGCACGACTACGACACGAAGAAGGGTCACGTCGTGCGGTTCCTCAGGGCGGGCGACAAGGTCAAGATCACGATCATGTTCCGAGGCCGCGAGCAGCACCGACCCGAGCTCGGGTACCGGTTGCTGCAGAAGTTGGCCGAGGACGTTCAGGATCTCGGCATCGTCGAGGCGCATCCGCGCCAGGACGGTCGCAACATGACGATGGTGCTCGCGCCCCTCAAGAAGAAGTCCGAGGCCCAGGCCGAGGTGAAGGCCGAGAAGGCCCGCACCACCGCCGAGAAGGCCGCCGAACGTGAGGCGGACGCGGAGGCCGACAAGGCGCACCGCGAAGCCCAGCAGAAGACCGCGACGCCCAAGAAGCCCCGGCGTCGTTCCGAGAACCTCGATCCAGACATGGAGGCATAGATGCCGAAGTTCAAGCCCCACTCAGGCATGAAGAAGCGCGTCAAGATCACCGGCAAGGGCAAGCTGCGCCGTGAGCAGGCCAACCGTCGCCACCTCTTGGAGCACAAGCCGAGCTCCCGCACCCGCCGCCTCGCCGGCACCGTCGAGGTGTCCAAGGCGGACACCAAGAAGGTCAAGAAGCTGCTCGGCCGCTGAGCCCACCCGGCTGGCACAGCCCCCACACGTACCCGTCTGAAGGAGAAGTGAGATGGCACGCGTCAAGCGTTCTGTCAACGCACAGAAGAAGCGCCGCGAAACACTCGAGCGCGCCGCCGGATACCGCGGACAGCGGTCCCGGCTCTACCGCAAGGCCAAGGAACAGGTCACGCACTCGCTGGTCTACTCCTACCGTGACCGCAAGGCGCGCAAGGGTGACTTCCGCCGGCTCTGGATCCAGCGCATCAACGCTGCCGTCCGTGCCGAGGGCATGACCTACAACCGCTTCATCCAGGGCCTCAAGGCCGCTGGTGTCGAGGTCGACCGCAAGAACCTGGCCGAGCTCGCCGTCAACGAGCCTGCCGCGTTCTCCGTGCTCGTCCAGATCGCCAAGGACAACCTGCCGGCCGACGTGAACGCGCCCAAGGATGACTCGAGCGTCGACGCAACCGCCAACGACGCAGCCTGACGGCAGGCGTTCGACCGCAGTGGCGAGTCCCGGGCCCCTCACCGCCCGCAGTGGACGGGTGAGGCACGCCCGGCGGCTCGCTTCGCGTTCGTTCCGGGCTGCGGAGCACGAGTTCCTCGCTGAGGGGCCGCAAGCCGTGCGCGAGGCCCTGGCCGAGCCGGGGGTCGTCGTCGAGGTGTTCGCCTCGGTCGAGGCCTCGGAGCGCCACCCGGAGATGATCGCGCAGGCCGAGTCCGCCGACGTCACCTGGCACGTGGTCACCGACGACGTCGTGGCCGAGGTCGCCGATGCCGTCACGCCGCAGGGGCTCGTGGCGCGGTGCCGCAGCCTTGTCCGGACTCTCGCCGAGCTGCCCGACGACGCCGGCTTCGTCGTCGTCTGTGTCGACATCCGCGACCCGGGAAACGCCGGTGCGGTCGTGCGGTGTTCCGACGCGGCCGGGGCCGATGCGGTCGTCCTGACCGGCGACAGCGTCGACCCGCTGAATCCCAAAGCGGTCCGAGCGAGCGCAGGAAGCCTGTTCCACCTGCCGATCGTCGTCCACCGTGAGCCTGCGGAGGTGCTGGGCCTGCTGCGTTCGCGGGGGCTGCAGATCCTTGCCGCCGAAGGCTCCGGCGACCGTGACGTCTTCGACACCAGAGTCGACCTCGTCCCGCCGACGGCCTGGCTCTTCGGCAACGAGGCGTGGGGGATCCCGGACGACATCCGATCCCAGGCCGACGTCGTGGTGGCCGTCCCCATCTTCGGCCGCGCCGAGAGCCTGAACCTCGCTGCGGCCGCGGCCGTCTGCCTCTACGCCACAGCCCGGGCGCGACGCGCCACATCGACACCCCCGGGCCTACCTCCCGAGTAGTCCTTTCGTACTAGATTGACGGGCGTGGATCTCGACGAATTCCCGGACGGTGTCCTCATCGCCGGTCCGGACGGGAAGGTCGAGTACGTCAACGAACGCATCCGCTCGATGGCGCGGGCGTCGGGCGACGAGATGATCGGCATGCACCTCGACGAGGCGATGCCGTTCGACGACCTCAACGGCAACTCTTGGTACGCCTGCACCCGTCCGTACGACGGCATGGCGACGCGCACGCGCATCTCGGAGCAGGCCTGGTGGTCGCCGCGGGGGAGCGAGTACCTCATCACCGCCCGACTCGTGCGCGACAAGCCGGGCGGTCCGGTGGGTCGCGTCATCGTCAGCGTCCGCAACGCCCGGGTTCGCAACCAGCGCGACCGGGAGCGCTCCGACCTCGTCGCCACCGTGGCGCACGAGCTGCGCTCGCCGCTCACCGGTATCAAGGGCTTCACGTCGACACTGCTCACCAAGTGGGACCGGTTTTCCGAGGACCAGCGCCACCTGATGCTCCAGACCGTCGACGCCGACGCCGACCGTCTCAGCCGCCTCATCACCGAGCTGCTGGACGCCGCTCGCATCGATGCCGGTCGACTCACGCTGCGACGTGGGCCGGTGCGGCTCGACGACCTGGTCCGCCACGTGCTCACCAGCGTGTCCGGGGGAACCGGCGACCCGTTCGAGGTCACGATAGGTGACAGCCTCCAGACCATCTGGGGCGATGCCGGCCGCATCACGCAGGTCGTCACCAACCTGGTCGAGAACGCCATGCGCCACGGCTTCGGGCTCAAGCAGGTGCTCGTTCAGAACACCGGGCCGACCACAGGGCAGACCGAGGGCGATCCCGTCGGCGTGTGCCTGGAGGTCCACGACCACGGACCGGGGATCCCCGAGGAGATGCGGCAGCGGGTCTTCAGTCGCTTCTGGCGCGCGGGGCCGGGTGCGGGCAGCGGCCTGGGCATGTACATTGCCCGCGGCATCGTCGAGCAGCACGGCGGTCGTATCGACATCCGTGACTCCGAGGGTGGCGGCGCACTCCTGCGCGTCTGGTTCCCGATCAACGAGCCGGACACCCTCACGGATTGACCGTCGGTGACGTCGTCTTGACAAGCTCAACGACCACACGGCCCTTGAGCTTGCCGAAAGGGCATCAACCCTAGACTGTCTGCGTCCCCGTACCGAAAGGCCTGCATGTCCGCGCCCAACTCCGACTACGACCCCGTCGAGGTCACGCCGCTGCGTGCAGACGAGGTGGAGCGCATGCGCGACGAGGCGCTCGCGGCCATGAGGGCCGCCGACACGGTCGAAGCACTCCGGCAGGTCCGGCTGCACCACGCCGGTGACCGTTCACCGCTGGCCCTGGCCAACCGCGAGATCGGCGCCCTTCCACCGCAAGCGCGCAAGGAGGCCGGTCAGCGGGTCGGCCGGGCGCGTGCAGCCATCAGTCAGGCCCTCGCGGCCCGCACCGTGGAGGTCGAGGCGGCTGAGGAGGAGCACATGCTCTCGGCGGAGCGGATCGACGTCACGTTGCCCAGCGATGTGGAGCCGGTCGGTTCGCGGCACCCCCTCACCACCATCTCCGAGCACGTGGCCGACATCTTCGTGGCGATGGGGTGGGAGGTCGCCGAAGGCCCCGAGGTCGAGGCCGAGTGGCTCAACTTCGACGCGCTCAATCTCGGCCCCGACCACCCGGCGCGCACGATGCAGGACACGTTCTGGGTCAAGCCGGAGAGTGCGGCCATGGTGCTGCGCACGCACACGTCGCCAGTACAGGCCCGCACCATGTTGACCCGCGACCCACCGATCTACATCGCTTGCCCCGGCCGGGTCTTCCGCACCGACGAGCTCGACGCCACGCACTCTCCGGTCTTCCACCAGGTCGAGGGCCTCGCGATCGACGAGGGCCTGTCGATGGCCCACCTCAAGGGCACTCTCGACCACTTCGCCGAGGCCATGTTCGGCGAGGGCACGACCACCCGGTTCCGGCCGTCATACTTCCCGTTCACCGAGCCCAGTGCCGAGGTCGACCTGCTCTGCCACGTGTGCCGTAACCAGCCGGGCGTCGTCGAGACCTGCCGCACCTGCCGGGGAGAGGGCTGGATCGAGTGGGGCGGCTGCGGCGTCGTCAATCCGAGGGTGCTGAACGCCTGCGGCGTCGACCCGGAGCGCTACTCGGGCTTCGCCTTCGGCATGGGGCTCGATCGCACCATCACCGGACGCTACGAGATCGCCGACCTGCGCGACCTGTTCGACGGTGACATCCGCTTCACGACGCCCTTCGGAGTCGGACTCTGATGCGGGTGCCTGTTGGCTGGTTGCGCGAGCTGGTGGATCTGCCGGCCGCGGTGGACACTGCGGCCCTTGCTGAGCGCCTGACCGCGTTCGACCTCAAGCTCGACACGATCGACCGGGTTTCCCCCATCCACGGTCCGCTGGTCGTCGGTCGCGCCCTCGGTGTGGAGGCCGAGCCGCAGGCGAACGGCAAGACGATCACATGGTGCTCGGTCGATGTCGGAGAGCAGGAGCCGCGCGGCATCGTCTGCGGCGCCCACAACTTCGGCGTCGGTGACCTCGTCGTCGTCGCGCTTCCCGGCGCGGTGCTGCCCACTTCGGATCGACACAGTGGGTTCGCCATCACGGCCCGCAAGACGTACGGCCACGTCTCCGACGGCATGATCTGCTCGCCACCGGAGCTCGGCCTGCCCGGCGACGCCGGGGGCATCCTCGTGCTCGACGACGGCGAACCAGGCGACGATGCGATCAGCGCGCTCGGTCTGTACGACGACGTGCTCGACCTCGAGGTCAATCCGGACCGAGCCCATGCACTGTCCATGCGCGGTGTCGCGCGAGAGGCCGCGCTGGCCTTCGGCGTGCCGTACGTCGACCCGGCCGAGCTGGAGGTCCCGGCGGACGGCGAGGGGTACCCCGTACGCGTCGACGATCCGGCCGCGTGTCCGGTGTTCGTCGCCCGCGAGGTTCGCGGGTTCGATCCGTCGCGTCCCACGCCGGAATGGATGGCCCAACGCGTCGAGCAGGCCGGGATGCGCTCGATCTCGCTCGCCGTCGACGTCAGCAACTACGTGATGCTCGAACTCGGCCAACCGAACCATGCCTACGACCGAGCCAAGTTGGAGGGCGACATCGTCGTCCGGCGTGCGGGGCCGGGCGAAAAGGTCACCACCCTCGACGACGTCGTGCGCACGCTCGACCCCGAGGACCTCCTCATCACCGATGACAGCGGGCCGGTGGGCATCGCCGGGGTGATGGGCGCGGCGCACGTGGAGATCGACGAGAACACCACCGACATCGTCATCGAGGCTGCGCACTTCGATCCGCCCACGATCGGGCGCAGCGTCCGCCGTCACAAGCTGCCGTCCGAGGCGTCCAAGCGCAACGAGCGTGGCGTCGACACCGAGCTGCAGGCACGGGCCGCCCAGCGGGTCGCCGAGCTCATGGTCGAGCACGGCGGCGGCACCATCGAACCGGGTCTGACCGTCGTCGGCCGCGCGCCCCAGCGGGAGTCCGTGAGCATTCCCGAAGGTTTGCCGGCCCGCGTCAGCGGGGTGGCGATCGACGGCGTCACGGCGGCGGCAGCCCTCACCGGCGGCGGGGGCGAGGTCGTCCACCGTGACGGACGCATCACGCTGACACCGCCGAGCTGGCGGTTCGACCTGACGGACCCCTACGACCTCGTGGAGGACGTCCTCCGCGTCGTCGGCTACGACCAGGTGCCGTCGGTGCTGCCTCCGGCACCGGCAGGCCGAGGCCTCACCACCGCCCAGGTGCTGCGACGCCGGGTCGGCATGGTGCTCGCCGGCGCCGGGCTCGTCGAGGTCAAGACATTCCCGTTCGCCGGGCCGGCCGACTTCGACAAGCTCGGACTGCCCGCCGACGACGTCCGGCGCAGTCAGGTGCTGCTGGAGAACCCGTTGTCGGCCGAGCGGCCGGGCATGACCACCACGCTGCTGGCCGGCGTCCTGGCCACGGCCGGCTTCAACGTCGGGCGCGGACACACCGACATCCAGATCGTCGAGACAGGGCGGGTGTTCCTCCCCCAGCCGGACGCATCGGCGGCCCCGGTCTACGGGGTCGACCATCGGCCCACCGATGCCGAGCTCGCCGCCTTCGCCGCCGCACTGCCGTTGCAACCCCAGCACGTCGCGTACGTGCTGAACGGCGAGCGTGAGCGCAGTGGATGGGCCGGGTCCGGTCGGTGCGCTTCGTGGAGCGATGCCATCGCGATCGCGCACCGGGTCGCGGGCGCTCTGCACCTACGGCTGACCGTCGAACCCGCGGAGCGGGCGCCATGGCACCCCGGTCGCTGCGCCGCCCTGCTGCTCGAAGGTGACGTCGTCGGCCATGCAGGTGAGGTGCATCCGCGTGTCGCGAGGGAGTACGGGCTCGCCGGCCGTGTCGCGGCGGCGGAGATCGACCTCGACGCCCTCATCGATGCGGCTCCCGATGTCGGCCCCCAGCCTGGTTTCTCGACGTTCCCAGTCGCCAAGGAGGATCTTGCGCTCGTCGTCGACGAAGCGGTCGGCTCGGCCGTCGTCCACGAGGCGCTCGCCCAGGCGAGCCCGCTGATCGAGTCGGTCCGCCTGTTCGACGTCTACACCGGCGACCAGGTGCCTGAAGGCAGCAAGTCGCTCGCCTTTGCTCTGCGTCTCCGGGCGCCCGACCACACACTGACCGAGCAGGAGATCACCGAAGTCCGGGAGGCTGCCGTGGCTGCCGCCGTTGCGGCTGCCGGCGCGACGCTTCGCACCTGACGTCGGCGGACCGAGGTCGTCCGCTCTACTTGGGCCGGAGGGTCCGCGCGTACTCCGTACCGCGTCCGACCCATCCTTCGAGCTGGCGTCTCGTCCTCACGCCATCGGTGTCGTCCGGTGGTACCCGGACCATCAGACCACCGCGTCCACTGGCCGCGACCGCCATGTTCCCGTTGTTCAGGAAGGCCAGGCCGCCGAACATGCGCTTCTCCTCGACGCCGGACTCTGGCACCAGGAATTCCCGGATGCGGTCAGCCAGACCCTCGTCGTGTGCCACGTCCGGACGATATCGCCGGCGACTGACAGCACTGCGTCCCGGGGAACCTCAGAACTGCACGCTGGGTGGTGCCTGCTGGCCTTCTGGCGCGTCGTAGAACTCCCGCTCCCCGACGCTCGCGACCCCGGTGAAGAACATCCACGGGATCGTCTTGACCAGGTTGTTCAGGCTGGTGACGGCATCGTTGTAGAACTGGCGCGAGAACGACAGCTGGTTCTCGGTGTCCGCGAGCGCCGCCTGGAGCTCCTGGAAGTTCGCCGACGCCTTGAGGTCGGGGTACGCCTCGGCGACGGCGAGCACGTCCACGAGGGCCTTGTCGAGCCGTGCCTCGGCCGCGACCTTCTCGGCCACATTGCCGCCGGCAGCCGCCGTGGTGACACCGGCTCTGGCGGCCGTCACCTCGTCGAAGACCGCGCGCTCGTGCTGCGCGTAGCCCTTGACCGTGTTGACGAGGTTCGGGATGAGGTCGGCGCGTCGCGTCAGCTGGACGTCGATGCCGCCGAGGGCCTCCTGAGCCCCGATGTCGGCACGCCGTAGACGGTTGAACGCGTAGATGCCGAACAGCACCAGGGTTGCGACGACGATCAGGATGATGGTCAGGGTCATGCTGTCTCCTCGTGGGTGGGTGGTGCGGGCTTACCAGGAACCGCCGCCTCCTCCGCCGCCTCCGCCACCACCACCGCCGCCCCCTCCGCCAGAGGAGGAGGACGACGACTGGGTCGCGGCGTACGCGGAGATGGACGATGACAGGGACGACTCGAAGCTCGAGAAGGAGTCGCTCGACCCGCCGAAGAATGAATGGTGGGTGGATGACGTGCCGCCGCCGTACCACTGCGGCGTCGGGGCCACCGCTCCGGTGATCCGTTCGTACTTGCGGGCCCAGCGGTCGGCGCAGTCGAAGGCGACCGCGAACGGGATGAACGCGGTGTACAGGTCCTTCTTGCCGCTGAAGTCGAACCGGTCCTTCGCGGAGTCGGTCGAGAGCAGACGCTCGAACCCGCCGGACTTCGACCACACGTCGCGGCCCAACAGGGTGCGGCGACGCCCGACGCCAGGGACGAGGAGCCCGATGGCACCCACCGTGAACGCGGCGAACGGGAGCACGATCAACGAGCTGCCCAGCGGCCAGAACGTCAGCACCACGGCGAGGACGGCTGACACGCCGACCAGCGTACGGCCGAGCAGCTCCGAGCGTGCCGGGCTCTGGACGCCCGCAGCCGTGGCCCAGGCGTCGGTGACGGTCGACAGGCTCGTCTTGAGCGACTGGAGGGTCGAGCCGGCCGACACCGACCCGTCGGCCGAGAAGGTGGCACCGAGGGTCGTGACACCGAGGTTCTGTCCGACGTGACGGGTCACGTCGTCGGTGGCTGCCCACGCCTTCTCGTCGCCGAGGCCCTCGATCGTCCAGTCGTCCCCGTTCTCGGTGAGCTTCGTGAGCCGCTGCTCGGCCTGGTAGAGCAGGGTGGCGGTGAGGGCGCGATCGGGAACCTGCTCGCTCGTCACGAACGCCGTTTGCACCGGACCGAGGCCGGCCGGCGGTTCGTACATGACCGGGTACCCCGGCTGCCGCTCGCGCGAACGGCGGTCCCACGCGTAGCCGATGATCAGAGCGATCGCGGCGATGATGCCGACCGCGACCACGGCAGCCTCGCTGCGACCGAGCAACCGATCGTAGCCGATGTCCCACGGCGCGCCGGGACGTTCCGGTGTCGGCACGGGCACGTCGGCGCGCAGTGTGACCGGTGTGTATGGCGCGAGCTGTCCGGTCGTGATGGTGAGGGAGTCCGTGCCGATGCCTTGGACCGAGCACGCGCGACCGTCGAGCACGGCGCACTTCGCGTCGTCCGCGGCCTTCGGCAGCCTGACCCGGATGGTGGCGCGGTCCATCGCCATCGCCCACCCGCCGGCCACGATCTGCCAGTTGAAGACCGAGCGCTCCGACTCCTCGACGCTCCAGCTGGACGACGTTCCGGCCTCGACGGAGGCGGGGGCGAGAGCCCCGCGGATGCGGTACGTGATGACGTACGTGTGCCGGCCCGGCTCGAGGGTGACCTCGGCGTCTCCGACCTTCGCCACCCGGTAGCGTCGGCCCGACTCCCAGAGCATGTCGACGGGCTCGTCCTGGCCGTCTCGGGTGATCTCGATCCGGGTGGGCTTGAGCCGGACCCTGTCGTCACCCGCGTCCTTGAGGTCCCAGTAGCGGAAGATGCCGTGGCGGCCGAACGGGAACTCGCCGATGATCGTCTCCTTGGCGATGAGCGTGCCGTCGGCGGTCACCCGGTAGTCGGCGTCGTAGCTGCTGATCCGGACGGGATCGGGTGACGACGACTGAGACGTCGGGAGGAGTCCGGCCAGCAGGGGGATGAGCAGCAGAGCCGCGGCCCCGAGAATCGCGAACACCCGGAGAAGGATGCGTCTCATGGGCCATACAGTAGGGCGCCGGAGGCACCGGGTGGGCCGATTACGGACAGACCGGCCACCGCACCCGATCTGCAAGAACTTGCAGTCATGTGCAAGAATGTGTGGCATGTCCAAGGTCCTCACCGCCCTGCCCCTGGGGGAGCGTGTCGGCATCGCCTTCTCCGGCGGGCTCGACACCTCCGTCGCCGTCGCCTGGATGCGCGACAAGGGTGCCGTCCCGTGCACGTACACCGCCGACATCGGGCAGTACGACGAGCCCGACATCGCCTCGGTCCCGGCCCGCGCCGGCGACTACGGCGCGGAGATCTCGCGCCTGGTCGACTGCCGCTCGGCGCTGGTCGAGGAAGGCCTGGCTGCCGTCACCTGTGGGGCGTTCCACATCCGCTCCGCCGGGAGGGCGTACTTCAACACCACGCCGCTCGGCCGTGCCGTCACCGGCACGCTGCTCGTGCGGGCGATGCTCGAGGACGACGTCCAGATCTGGGGCGACGGGTCGACGTTCAAGGGCAACGACATCGAGCGCTTCTACCGGTACGGGCTCCTCGCGAATCCTTACCTGCGCATCTACAAGCCGTGGCTCGACCACGACTTCGTCACCGAGCTCGGCGGCCGCAAGGAGATGTCCGCCTGGATGGAGGCGCACGGCCTGCCCTACCGCGACAGTGCCGAGAAGGCCTACTCCACCGACGCCAACATCTGGGGCGCGACGCACGAGGCCAAGACCCTCGAGCATCTCGACACGAGCTTGGAGACGGTCGAGCCGATCATGGGTGTCCGGTTCTGGGACGCGCAGGTGGAGATCGGCACCGAGGACGTCACCATCGGATTCGAGCAGGGGCGACCGGTCTCCATCGACGGCAAGCCGTTCGAGACCCCGGTCCACCTCGTGCACGAGGCGAACGCCATCGGCGGTCGGCACGGCCTCGGCATGTCCGACCAGATCGAGAACCGGATCATCGAGGCGAAGAGCCGGGGAATCTACGAGGCCCCGGGGCTTGCGCTGCTCCACATCGCCTACGAACGGCTCGTCAACTCCGTGCACAACGAGGACACCATCGCGGCCTACCACGCGGAGGGGCGTCGGCTCGGCCGCCTCATGTACGAGGGTCGGTGGCTCGACCCCCAGTCGCTGATGCTCCGCGAGTCCCTGCAGCGCTGGGTCGGCTCGGCGGTCACCGGAACGGTCACCGTGCGGCTGCGCCGGGGGGAGGACTACACGATCCTCGACACCGCGGGTCCAGCCTTCAGCTACCACCCCGACAAGCTGACGATGGAGAAGACGGCCGACGCGGCCTTCGGGCCCACCGACCGCATCGGACAGCTGACCATGCGCAACCTCGACATCGCCGACTCGCGCGCCAAGCTCGAGCAGTACGCGGCCATGAACCTGATCGGTGCCACGCACACCGAGCTGATCGGTGCCATGCCGCCGGGCGGCGCCGACGCGATCGCCGCGCGCGCGGAATCGACTGAAGACGACGACGAGGCACTGGACCGGGCTGCCATGGAGTTCGGCACCGACTGAGCCGTACCGCCGCCGCCCAGAGCCCGGCACTTGCCGGGCGCGTCACACGACCGAGAACTCTGCAAAGGTGGACAGATGACCACGATCACTGCGGCCGTCGCCGGCGCCAGTGGGTACGTCGGCGGCGAGGTGCTGCGCACGCTGCTCGGCCACCCCGACGTCAGCATCGGGGCCCTCACGGCCGCGTCGAGCGCCGGGACCCGGCTGGGCGAGCACCAGCCACACCTGCTGCCGCTCGTCGACCGCGTGCTCGACCCCACTGATGTCGAACACCTCGCCGGCCACGACGTCGTCTTCCTCGGCCTGCCGCACGGCGCGTCCGCGGGTGTGGCCGAGACGCTCGGCGACGACGTCCTCGTCATCGACTGCGGAGCAGATTTCCGGCTGGGCAGCGCGGAGGACTGGGAGGAGTTCTACGGCGGCGACCACGCGGGTACGTGGCCCTACGGGCTTCCCGAGCTGCCGGGCCAGCGCGACGCCCTGGCCGGGACCCGCCGAATCGCCGTGCCCGGGTGCTTCCCGACCATCTCGACCCTCACGGCGATGCCGGCCATCCTGGCCGACCTCGTGCAGCCCGACTTCACCATCGTCGCCCCGACAGGGTCGTCGGGTGCCGGCAAGAAGCTGGCCGCGACCTTCCTCGCCTCCGAGGTGATCGGCCAGGTGAGCGCGTATGGCGTGGGCGGGGTCCACCGGCACACTCCGGAGATCGAGCAGAACCTCCGGGCCGCCGGTGCCGTCAACCCGGTCGTCTCGTTCACCCCGATCCTCGCGCCGATGGCGAGGGGAATCCTCGCCACCGTCAGCGCCCCGTTGCGCAATGGCGTCACGGCCGCCGACGTGCGCGAGGCGTACGCCAAGACCTATGCGGACGAACCATTCGTCCACGTGCTGCCCGAAGGCGCGTGGCCCCAGACCAAGGCTGTGCTCGGCGCCAACTCCGTTCACGTGCAGGCGACCGTCGACCCGCGGGCGAACAAGCTCGTCGCGATCGGTGCGATGGACAACCTGGCCAAGGGCACGGCCGGGGGAGCGGTGCAGTCGATGAACATCGCCCTCGGCATCCCCGAGGCCACCGGCCTGACGACGGTCGGGGTAGCCCCGTGAGCGCAGCGAACGAAGCGGGAGGAGCACCATGAGTGTCACTGCCGCACAAGGGTTCCGGGCCGCGGGGGTCGCCGCCGGCCTCAAGTCCACCGGCGCGACCGATGTCGCGCTGGTCGTCAACGACGGTCCGTCGTCGACCGCCGCAGCCGTCTTCACCGGCAACCGCTGCAAGGCGAACCCGGTGATCTGGAGCCAGGAGGCCATCAAGTCCGGCTCGGCGCGGGCCGTCGTCATCAACTCCGGCGGCGCCAACTGCTACACGGGCCCCGAGGGATTTGCCACGACCCACCACACCGCCGAGACGGTCGCCGAGGGCCTCGGCATCGGCGCGGTCGACGTCCAGGTGTGCTCCACCGGGCTCATCGGTCTGCTCAACGACCGCGACGACCTGCTCGAGGGCGTGCGACGGGCTCTGGAGTCCCTCGACGCCGACGCGGGTCAAGCTGCAGCTGAGGCGATCATGACCACCGACTCCGTGCCGAAGCAGTCCGTCGCGACACGCGAGGGCTATGCCGTCGGCGGCATGGCCAAGGGCGCCGGCATGCTTGCCCCGGCCCTCGCCACGATGCTCGTCGTCATCACCACCGATGCCGTGCTCGGGCCCGCGCAGGCCGACGCTGCGCTGCGGGCAGCCACGCGCACCACCTTCGACCGACTCGACTCCGACGGCTGCCAGTCCACGAACGACACCGTCCTTCTCATGGCGAGCGGTGCCTCCGGCGCGACCCCCGATCCGGGTGAGTTCGCCGAGGCGCTCCATGGGGTGTGCCACGACCTTGCCCTGCAGCTGCTGGCCGATGCCGAGGGCGCCGACCACGAGATCACCATCGACGTCGTCAACGCGGCGAACGAGGACGAGGCCGTCGAGGTCGGCCGCTCGATCGCCCGCAGCAACCTGTTCAAGTGCGCGGTCTTCGGCAAGGACCCCAACTGGGGTCGCGTGCTCGCCTCCGTCGGCACCACCGACGCCACCTTCGACCCGGGCGACCTCGACGTCGCCCTCAACGAAGTCTGGGTGTGCCGCAACAGCGGTCCCGGTGAGCCGCCCGAGTCGGTCAGCCTCGAGGAGCGGGCGGTCACCGTGACCGTCGACCTCAAGTCCGGCGACGCCCGCGCGTCCGTCTGGACCAACGACCTCACCCACGCCTACGTCCACGAGAACTCGGCCTACTCCTCATGAGCGAGACGATGAACGAATCAGATGACTCCATGGAAGTCGATCCCGACTACGGGCACAGTCCGGAGACGTGGAAGGAGGCCACCACGAAGGCCACCGCCCTCGCCGAGGCCCTCCCGTGGCTGAAGAAGTACCACGACAAGGTCGTGGTCGTGAAGTACGGAGGCAACGCCATGATCGACGACTCCCTCAAGGCGGCATTCGCCGAGGACATCGTCTTCCTGCGCCTCGCCGGATTCCACCCGGTCGTCGTGCACGGCGGCGGTCCGCAGATCAGTGCGATGCTCGACCGGCTCGGCATCGAGTCGGAGTTCCGTGCCGGGCTCCGGGTCACCACGCCGGAGGCCATGGACGTCGTCCGAATGGTCCTCACCGGCCAGGTGAGTCGCGAGCTCGTCGGCCTGCTCAACCGGCACGGCGCCCTCGCGGTCGGGCTCTCCGGTGAGGACGCCGGCCTGTTCACCGCCGAGAAGACGATGCCGCTCGTCGACGACGAGCCGGTCGACATCGGCCTCGTCGGCGAGGTCATCGCGGTTCGCCCCGAGGCCGTGCTCGACCTCATCGAGGCCGGTCGCATCCCGGTCGTCTCGTCGGTCGCGCCCGATGCCGAGGGCCAGGTTCACAACGTCAATGCCGACACCGCGGCGGCCGCACTCGCGGTCGCCCTCGGGGCGGAGAAGCTGCTCGTCCTGACCGACGTCGAGGGTCTTTACGCCGACTGGCCGCACAGCACCGACGTCATCGGCGAGATCTCGCCGGAGGCACTGGCCGAGCTCCTTCCCGGGCTCGCGAGCGGGATGATCCCCAAGATGACGGCGTGTCTCAAGGCGGTCGAGGGTGGCGTCAAGGGAGCGACCGTCGTCGACGGCCGCGAGCCCCATTCCGTGCTGCTGGAGATCTTCACCGACGAAGGGGTCGGCACCCAGGTGCTGCCCGATGTGCCGACGCGCGTGCGGACCGCCGTATACACGACGAGCGTCCCGAAGGAGAAGCCATGACCTTCGACGACATGGCGCAGGAGCGCAGCGCCAACAGGACTGACGGGAAGGAATGGATCGAGCGCTACGAGGGCGCCCTGATGAACACGTTCGGCACGCCCCAGCGCGTACTGGTGCGCGGCGAGGGTCCATACGTCTGGGACGTCGACGGCAACCGCTACCTCGACCTGCTCGGGGGCATCGCCGTCAACGCGCTCGGGCACGCCCACCCGGCGATCCTCGACGCGGTCAGCACCCAGCTGGGCACCCTCGGGCACGTCTCGAACATCTTCACGTCCACGCCGCAGATCGAGCTCGCGGAGAAGCTGCTCGAGCTGATCGGCGCCGATGACAGCGGTCGGATCTTCTTCACCAGCTCCGGTGCCGAGGCCAACGAGGCCGCCTTCAAGGCGACCCGTCGCACCGAGCGCACCACCGTCGTCGCCGCCGAAGGCAGCTTCCACGGACGCACGATGGGTGCGCTCGCGCTCACGTCCAAGGAGGCCTACCGGGCTCCGTTCGAGCCCCTGCCCGGTGACGTCCGCTGGGTGCCGTACGGCGACGTCGATGCGCTTGAGGCCGTGGTCGACGACACCGTGGCCGCTGTTCTCCTGGAGCCGATCCAGGGGGAGGCCGGCGTCATCGTCCCTCCGGACGACTACCTGACCGCCGCCCGCCGCATCACCTCCGAGCACGGAGCTCTGCTGTGGATCGACGAGGTGCAGACCGGGATCGGTCGCACCGGCGCTTGGTTCGCCCATTCGCTCTCGGGAATCAGTCCCGACCTCGTGACGGTCGCCAAGGGCCTCGGCGGTGGCGTCCCGATCGGCGCCTGCATCGCCCTGGGCGACGCCGCGACCCTCCTGAAGCCCGGCAACCATGGCACGACGTTCGGTGGCAACCCGGTGGCCACGGCCGCGGCCTCGGCCGTCATCGCGACCATCGAGGACGACGGCCTGCTCGAGAACGCTCGCGCTGTCGGCGACCGCATCCGCGCCGGTCTCAGCGACCATCCGCTGGTCGCCGGGACCACAGGCCGCGGACTGCTCATCGGCGTCGTGCTGACCCGCGAGGTGTCGGGCGCCGTCCAGCAGGCCGCCCTCGACGCCGGCCTGATCGTGAACAACCCCACGCCCGACCGGCTGCGTCTTGCTCCGCCCCTCATCCTCACCGCCGACCAGGCCGACGACGCGGTCAAGACACTCCGAAGGCTCCTCGACGAGGTCGAGGACGGTGGCGCGGCATGAGGCACTTCCTGCGCGACGACGACCTCGCCCCGGACGAGCAGTCCGCGGTGCTGTCGCTCGCGCGTGAGCTGAAGGCCGATCCCTACGGTCGTCGGCCGCTGGAGGGGCCGCAGACGGTGGCGGTGCTCTTCGACAAGTCGTCCACCCGCACCCGGGTCTCGTTCTCGGTCGGCATCGCCGATCTCGGCGGCGTCCCGCTCGTCATGGACACCGGCACCACCCAGATCGGGCGCGGCGAGTCGGTGGCCGACACGGCGCGCGTGCTCGGTCGGATGACGAGCGCCATCGCCTGGCGCACGTTCCGCCAGACAGACCTTGAGGAGATGGCCGCCCATGCGGGTGTTCCGGTGATCAACGCCCTCACCGACGAGTTCCACCCGTGCCAGATCCTCGCCGACTGGCTCACCGTCAGTGAGCACAAGGGCGATCTCGCCGGACTCACCGTCGTCTACCTCGGCGACGGCGCCAACAACATGGGCCACTCCTACCTCCTGGGCGGCGCGACGGCCGGCATGCACGTGCGGATCGGCGCACCGGCCGGCCACCAGCCGAGGCCCGCAATCGTCGCCGACGCGGACAAGATTTCCGCGGAGACCGGGGGATCGATTCTCGTCACGCACGATCCGAGAGTGGCGATCGACGGCGCCGACGTCGTCATCACCGACACGTGGGTCTCCATGGGACGCGAGGACGAGAAGGACGCCCGGCTGGCCCTCTTCGCCGACTACGCGATCAGCGTCGAGGTCTTCGCGCAAGCCGACCCCGAGGCGATCGTCCTGCACTGCCTCCCCGCCTACCGGGGTCTCGAGATCGCCGCCGAGGTGCTCGACGGACCGCGCAGTGTCGTCTGGGACCAGGCCGAGAACCGCCTCCATGCCCAGAAGGCGCTGCTCGTGTGGCTCCTCGAACATGCGGAGGACGGGCGATGAGCGATCGGATCCCCGCCACGAAGGCGGCACGTCAACAGCTCATCGTCGACCTGCTCGGCAAGGAGGCGGTGCGCTCGCAGGGTGACCTCGTCGAGCTGCTCACCGCCCACGGGGTGCGCTCCACCCCGTCCACGGTCTCGCGAGACCTCGTCGAGCTCGACGCCGTCCGGGTCCGCCGCGCCGACGGCACTCTCGTCTACGCCGTGCCCGGCGAAGGCGGCGACCGTACTCCGCGCGCGGCAGAGGACAGCGCTGCGGCCCACGGACGCCTGCAACGACTGGCTCACGAGCTCGTCGTGTCGGCTGACGGGGCGGCCAACCTCGTCGTGTTGCGCACGCCGCCGGGTGCCGCCCAGTTCCTCGCGTCGGCCATCGACCACGTGGCACAGCCTGAGCTCCTTGGCACGATCGCCGGGGACGACACTGTGCTGCTCATCTGCCGGGACCCCCTCGGCGGCCCCGGCATCGCCCACCGATTCACCGCCCTCGCGGACCTTCCCGCGTGAGGCAGAAAGCGAAACCGTATGAGCGACGAGTCAACACCTGACCAGCCGACCAGCCTGTGGGGCGGACGGTTCGCGTCCGGGCCCACCTCGTCGCTCGCCGAGCTCTCGCGGTCGACCCACTTCGACTGGCGTCTCGCGCCTTACGACCTGGCCGGGTCGAAAGCGCACGCCGCGGTGCTGAACCGAGCAGGCCTCCTCGACGATGACGGGCTGGCCGCGATGCTGGAGGCCATCGACGCGCTGGGGACCGACGTCGCGTCCGGGGCCTTCGTCGCGCAACCCGACGACGAGGACGTCCACACCGCCCTCGAGCGCGGGCTCATCGAACGCCTTGGCCCCGACCTCGGCGGACGTCTCCGCGCCGGCCGGTCCCGCAACGACCAGATCGCGACCCTGTTCCGGCTGTTCCTCCGCGACCACGGTCGCCAGATCGCGCAGCTGGTCCGCGAGCTGATCGAGTCGCTGGCCGCACAGGCCGAACGGCACCTCGGCGTGGCGATGCCCGGCCGGACCCACCTGCAGCACGCTCAGCCGGTGCTTCTGTCCCACCATCTGCTCGCCCATGCGTGGCCCCTCGTCCGCGACCTCGACCGGCTCGCTGAGTGGGACGCGCGCGTCGCCGCCGACTCGCCCTACGGTTCCGGTGCGCTCGCCGGCTCGTCGCTCGGACTCGACCCCGAGCAGGTGGCCGCCGACCTCGGCTTCACCGGCTCGACGCCCAACTCCATCGACGGCACTGCGGCCCGCGACTTCGTCGCCGAGTTCGCGTTCGTGACGGCCCAGATCGGGGTGGACATCTCCCGGTTCGCAGAGGAGATCATCATCTGGAACACCCAGGAGTTCGGCTTCGTCACACTCGACGACGGCTACTCCACCGGGTCGAGCATCATGCCGCAGAAGAAGAACCCCGACGTCGCCGAGCTTGCCCGCGGCAAGGCAGGACGACTCATCGGCAACCTCGCCGGCCTGCTCGCAACCCTGAAGGGGCTGCCGCTCGCGTACAACCGCGACCTCCAGGAGGACAAGGAGCCGGTCTTCGACTCGGTCGACACCCTCGAGGTCCTGCTCCCGGCGTTCACGGGCATGGTCGCCACGATGTCGTTCGACACCGCCCGGCTCGAGGAGCTGGCTCCGCAGGGCTTCGCGCTCGCCACGGACATCGCCGAGTGGCTGGTCCGCCAAGGCGTGCCGTTCCGCGAGGCGCACGA
The DNA here is from genome assembly GCA_051005615.1 of Aeromicrobium sp. Lineage (GTDB taxonomy): Bacteria > Actinomycetota > Actinomycetes > Propionibacteriales > Nocardioidaceae > Aeromicrobium. Next base: position 3,298 of record JBPCJE010000005.1, on the reverse strand, counting down.
GATCTCCGGTACCTGCGTCCGGCTCTGCGAGGAGCGGCACATGGAGCTGTCAGAGCTCTGGGACGAGGACCTCACGGAGATCTCGCCGCACCTGACGCCCGAGGTCCGCGATGTCCTCACCGTCGCCGGCTCGATCGCGTCACGCGACGCCCGCGGAGGTACGGCGCTGGCGCGGGTCAGCGAACAGATCGCCGAGCTGCGCCGACGCCTCACCTGATGACCGAAGGGCACGACGACGTTGGCGGGCTTGCCCGCGGCCTGCTCGGACGACTGATGCACGGTCATGGAGTCACAGTCAGGATCACCGAGGTCGAGGCGTACGGCGGTATCACTGACCCCGCCTCCCACGCCTACACCCGTACTGCGCGGTCCGAGATCATGTTCGGCCCGCCGTGGCGCCTCTACGTCTACCGCTCCTACGGGATCCACCACTGCGCAAACGTCGTCACCGGCCCGACCGAGCAGGCCGCCGCCGTGCTGCTGCGCGCCGGCGCCGTGGTCGGCGGACTCGACATCGCGAGGCAGCGCCGTGGCGCAGCCGTCCCCGACGACCGGCTGGCCCGCGGCCCCGGCAACCTCGCGTCCGCCCTCGGTCTGACCCTCCGCGACCTCGGCACCGATCTCTTGGGCTCCGACGGCGTCCGTCTGGGCCCTGAGGTCGTACCCCCGGATGACATCAGCAGCGGACCTCGCGTCGGCATCTCCCGCGCCGCGGACGTACCCTGGCGCTTCTGGCTCGCCGGCGAGCCGAGTGTCTCGGCCTACCGCCGCAATCCCCACGCGCGATGACGGCGTGCGCAAGGACACAGGCGCGTCATGACGCGCCTCGCAGACATCGGGAGCGCACACCGTCATGGTCGTTGCGGCGCGTCCACCGGCGCGTCGGAAGGGGTGGATCATGAGCATCGTCATCGGCTATCGACCGGACGACTTCGGTGAGCTCGCGCTCGAGCACGGCGTGGCGCGCGCGCAGGCCACGAGCAGCCCGCTCGTGATCGTCAACCTGGCCAAGCGCGGGGTCGACAGTACCGAGCTGGAGGCGTCGAAGGGATTCGTCCGCGGTCATGAGCTCGAGCAGCTGCGGTTCCGTCTGGTCGAGGCGGTCGGCGCGAAGAGGATGGCCATCCGCCAACCCGTCGGCTCTGACACCGCCGCAGAAATCCTTGCCGTGGCCTCCGACGTCAAAGCCGACCTCGTGGTCATCGGGTTCCCACCCAGGTCGCCGGTCGGCAAGGTCATCCTGGGCAGCACCGCGCAGGCCGTCCTCCTCGACTCGACCGCACCCGTGCTGGCGGTCAAGCCCGGGCAGGCTCCGCCCCCCGTCCTCTGACGCGATGCGAGCGCACCACCTCGGGTACGTGAGAATGGTCGCGTGACTGACGTCCTCGACGACCTCGATGCCCGGGGGCTCGTCGCCCACGCGACGGATCGTGACGCGCTTCGGGACGCCCTGGCGGCCGGACCCCTGACCTTCTACGTGGGGTTCGATCCGACGGCACCCAGCCTCCACGTGGGCAACCTGCTGCAGATCCTCGTTGCACGTCGACTCCAGCTCGCCGGTCACCGCCCGTTGCTGCTGGTGGGCGGCTCCACCGGGCTGGTCGGCGATCCCAAGGGGACGGGGGAGCGGGTCATGAACACCAAGGAGACCATCGCCGGGTGGGTCGAGCGCATCCGCAACCAGGTCTCCCGGTTCGTCGACCTCGGTGTCGATGGTGGGGGCGACAACGCCGCGACCCTCGTCAACAACCTCGACTGGACGGAGTCGCTCAGCACTCTCGACTTCCTCCGCGACATCGGCAAGCACTTTCCGGTCAACCGGATGCTGGCCCGCGACGTGGTCAGCAGCCGGCTCGAGTCCGGCATCAGCTACACCGAGTTCAGCTACGTGCTGCTCCAGTCGCTCGACTACCTCGAGCTGTATCGCCGCCACGGCTGCGCCCTGCAGACCGGTGGCAGCGACCAGTGGGGCAACATCACCGCCGGCGTGGAGCTGGTCCGGAGGGCCGACGGCGCTCGAGTCCACGCGCTGGCCACGCCCCTGGTCACCAAGGCCGACGGCACGAAGTTCGGCAAGACCGAGTCCGGCACCGTGTGGCTCGACGCCGATCTCACCAGCCCGTACGCCTTCTTCCAGTCGTGGATCCAGTCCGAGGACGCGAAGGTGGGGGAGTACCTCAAGCAGTTCACCTTCCTGCCTCTCGACGAGATCGACGCGCTGATGGCCGAGCACCTCGAGAAGCCCGCACTCCGCCTGGCCCAGCGTCGGCTGGCCGCAGAGGTCACCGACCTCGTGCACGGCCCGGACGAGGTCGGGGCCGCGGAGCTGGCTTCAGGAGCGCTGTTCGGCCGCGGGGAGCTCACCGACCTGCCGGAGTCCACCCTGGCTGCTGCCCTGCGCGAGGCCGGCGCGGTCGATCTCGCGAGAGGAGACGCCCCCACCTTGACCGACGCCCTGGTGGCCACCGGTCTCGTCGACAGCCGCTCGGCCGCTCGGCGCACCGTGGCCGAGGGTGGCGCCTACCTCAACAACGAGCGCGTCGATGACCCCGACCTGGACCTCGCCGCGGCCACACTCCTGCACGGTTCGTGGGTCGTGCTGCGCAAGGGCAAGCGGTCCGTCTCGGGCGTCAGACTGACCTGATCAGGACACGTTCTCGAGGCGCTTTCAGCGTCGTTCGAGTGTGTGGTCGGCGTCACAGTGTCGGGATTTGACCCGCGTGAACGAACCCCATAATGTTCTGGTCGTTGCCCGCTACGGCGGGGCGCAAGATCGGACTCGATCGGGTGCCCGGAGCGAGCAGCCACCTCAACCGCAACGGCTTCGGCTCTGGTGCCCAATCATGTACTCCGGGCGTCGCGTCAGCGCCGCCGACAACCGGGGTGACACAGGCCAGGAACCGCGGTTTGACCGGCGGAAATGGACAGTGTAAGTTAGACGAGTTGCCCCGAAAGCGGATGGCCGGAAGGCCCAGGCTTCGGTGTGCGTCTGATCCTTGAGAACTCAACAGTGTGCCAAAAGTCGACGAGATTAATCAGAAACACCCCGTCGATGACATCGGCGAGCTTCGGCTCGTCGCGTGATCGATGGATCAATTCCGACAATATATTTGTCAGCAAATAGTTTGTCGGGATCGAACAGATGTTGAGCCACCTTCGGGTGGTGAAGTTTTCAACGGAGAGTTTGATCCTGGCTCAGGACGAACGCTGGCGGCGTGCTTAACACATGCAAGTCGAGCGGTAAGGCTCCTTCGGGAGTACACGAGCGGCGAACGGGTGAGTAACACGTGAGCAATCT
>JBPCJE010000004.1:0-132385 GCA_051005615.1 Aeromicrobium sp. | reverse complement strand
GGAGGGGTGCGAAACAGCTTGTCGAGACAGGCGCGCAAGGGCACATGGCCACGTTCGGGATCGTTGTCCGCGCGGACCTGCGCATAGAGATCGCCGACGCGTACGCGCCAGTCGACGAGCGTGAGAGCGGGTGCATCCATGCTCCTAGACTGTCGCGGTGAGCGACGTCGCGCGAGGCCAGCGGGGAGCGGTGGCCATCTGGCTGGTGGGCCTCGCGATCTACCTGCTCGCCGTGTTCCACCGCTCGTCGCTCGCCGTGGCCGGCCTCGCCGCGTCCGAACGGTTCGGCATCTCGGCCGCCCAGCTGTCGACGTTCGCGGTGCTCCAGCTTCTCGTCTACGCCGGGATGCAGGTGCCCGTCGGCCTGATCCTCGACCGCTTCGGCTCCCGCCGGGTGATGCTGGTGGGCCTGGCGACGCTCACCCTCGCGCAGGCCGGCTTCGCGCTCGCCGAGACCTACACCCTCGCCCTCGTCGCCCGTGCCTTCGTGGGCGTCGGCGACGCGATGACGTTCGTGTGCGTCCTGCGGCTGGTGAACACCTGGTTCGTCTCGCGTCGCATTCCGCTCGTCACCCAGCTCACCGGCGTCCTGGGGCAGTTCGGCGCCATCCTCGCGGCGGTGCCGATGACGTGGTCGCTGCGCGAGCTCGGCTGGACCCGGTCGTATCTCCTGGCGGCCGCGGCGGGTGTGGTGATGATGGTCGCGCTCGTCGTCGTGATCCGCGACAGCCCCGAGCGCCGCAGCCTGTCCGGTCCGACGCTCTCATGGGCGACGGTGCAGAGCAGTCTTGCCGACGCCTGGGAGCACCCCGGCACGCGGCTCGGGTTCTGGACTCACTTCACGACCCAGTTCAGCGCGACCACACTCGCCCTGCTCTGGGGATTTCCGTACTTCGTGCAGGGGGAGGGGCGCTCCGACGCGGCGGCCGGCGCCCTCCTGACGCTGCTCGTCATCGCCGTGATGGTGGCGGGCCCGGTGCTCGCCTGGGCGATCACCAACCATCCATGGCACCGCTCGACCCTCGTCATCGGCATCGTGCTGAGCATCGTGCTCGGCTGGACAGCCGTGCTCGCATGGCCCGGCGCGGCGCCCACGTGGCTGCTGGTGGTGCTCATGGTGCTCGTTGGCATCGGCGGCCCGGCATCGATGATCGGGTTCGACTTCGGACGCACGTTCAACCCGGCCCACCGGCTGGGCACGGCCATCGGGCTCATCAACCAGGGTGGCTTCCTCGCGAGCCTGGTCCTGGTGCTCGCGATCGGGATCGTGCTCGACTGGCGCACGCCCGGGGCGAGCACCGACTACTCGCCGAGCGCGTTCGTGTGGGCGATGTCGTGCCAGTACGTGCTGTGGACGCTCGGGCTGGTGCAGCTGGTTCGCTACCGCGCGAAGGCGCGCGTCCGGCTCCGGGCCGACGACCCGGACGCGTGGGCGCGGATGTCCGGTCTGGGCTGAGGTCGCTTCCGGGTCGTTGGTGTAACCTCACGTCACCCCATGTAGTCGTGGGGATCACGAAATCCCCTCGGAGGGTGGACCATGTCGAGCAATGACGCACGCACGCCTCGCGCCGTCCCGGTCCGGCGGCTGGTCGTCGTGGCCGCCACGGTCGTGGCGGTGGGGGCCGGGGTCATGGCAGCGGCCAGCTTCGGCGCGGGTGCCGACATCCCGGCATCGACTCCCGCGGCCACCTGCGGTCCCGGGGCCAAGCCGGAGACGTCGATCCAGGGTCGGGTCCCGAGATCGGACTACGACAGCGGTCGCGTCCTCCAGGGATACGAGTGCAACACCAGCCAGGTCGCTCGCCAGGGGAAGTCCGGCGGCTTCAAGGTCCTGCGCTACACGGACGCCCAGGGCAACACGTGCGCGTTCTACGACTCGACCCTCCTCGTCGGGCGTGACATCCTCACGAACCTCGGCAGCGGGCTCGGCGTCATCACGCTCGACATGAAGGATCCGGCGAATCCACGCAAGACCGCCGCACTGGCCACGCCCGGCATGCTGAGCCCGCACGAGTCCGTGCTCCTGAACCAGGAGCGAGGCCTGCTGGTGGGTGTCACGGGCACGGCGTTGACGCTTCCGGGAATCATGGACGTCTACGACGTCAAGACCGACTGCCGTCGACCCCGACTGCTGTCGACCACGCCGTTCGGCGTGCTCGGCCACGAGTCCGGATTCTCGCCGGACGGCAAGACCTTCTACAGCACGAGCACGGCGGCGTCGTTCGTCGCGATCGACCTGACCAAGCCGAAGCTGCCGAAGCTGATCTTCACCCAGCTCGGCGTCCAGTACCACGGTCTGAGGCTGTCGGACGACGGCCGCACGATGTACGTCGCGAACGTCGGCAGCCCGGGCCTCGGCGGGATCGCCGGCGGCGGACTACGCATCCTCGACGTCAGCGCGATCCAGGACCGCAAGCCTGGGCCGAAGGTCGCTGTGCTGTCCAGTCTCACGTGGCCGGAGGTGTCCATCCCGCAGGTCGCCGAGCCCTTCAGCCGGAACGGACACCAGTACGTGCTCGAGGTCGACGAGTACATCGACATCTTCTCGTTCAAGGGCTTCACCAACCCGACCGCGTCGCCGGTGGGAGCAGCGCGGATCATCAACGTCGACGATCCGCGGCATCCGCGCGTCGTCTCGAACATCCGGCTGGCCGCGCACCAGCTGGAGGCCCGTGCCGGAGAACAGAAGAACGATCCGGGCAACCAGTCACCCGCGCAGGGTTACGCCGGGCACTACTGCTCGATGCCCACGCGTGACAGTCCCAAGATCGCCGGCTGCTCGATGATCCTCTCCGGCCTGAGGTTGTTCGACATCCGCGACGTCACGAAACCGAAGGAGGTCGGCTACTTCAACCGGCCGGTCAAGCCGGGCAGCAAGGCCGTCCTCATTCCCCCGGCCCAGGGTGCGTACGCGATGTCGCAGCCCGCGTGGGACGTCGCGCGCCGATCGGTTTGGTACTCCGACGCCAACTCCGGTCTCTACGTCGTCAAGCTCACCAACGGCATCGACAAGCTGCTCGCACCCTAGGCCGTGTCGGTCGTCACGCACGGCCTCGGCGGCCCCGAGGACCTGCCGATCCCGGCGGGCTTGGCCATTGCGGGTGCCTGCGCCGCCCTGACGTTCTCCTTCGTCATCTTGATGCTCGCGTGGCGACTGCCGCGGTTCGGCGACCCGGAGTCGGGACGCCCGGCACCAGCGTGGCTGGCGAACTTGGTCGACAGCCGTGGCCTCGCGGTCTTGTTTCGCGTCGTCGGCCTGCTGTTCCTCGGCTTCGTCGTCTGGGCTGCGGTCGCCGGTCCCGACGTGCTGACCAACCCGGTGTTCGGCATCACCTACGTGTGGCTGTGGGTCGGCATCATCCCGGCATCTCTGCTGTTCGGCCCGTTCTTCAAGGCGGTCAGTCCGGCGCGGACGCTGCACCTGCTGGTGGCCGAGGCGTCCGGTGACCCGTCCGGAGACGGTCTGGTGCGCCTGCCGTCGTGGGTGGGGTTCTGGCCGGCCTCGGTCGGCTTGTTCGCGTTCATCTGGCTCGAGCTGGTCTACCCCGAGGCCATCTCGTTGGGGCCGTTGCGGTTGTGGTTGGCCCTCTATCTCGGGGCGATGCTCATCGGCTCGGTGATCTTCGGCTCGTCATGGCTCGAGCGTGCAGATCCGTTCGAGGTGTACTCCGGACTGCTCGGGCACCTCTCGGTGTGGGGACGCCGACCGGACGGGACGCTGGTGCTCCGCAGCCCGCTCGCCAACCTCGGCCGTCTGGCGTCTTCGCCCGGCTTGGCGGCTGTCGTCGCGGTGCTGCTGGGCAGCACCGCGTTCGACAGCTTTCGGACGTCCAGCGGATGGCTGCGCTACTCCCAGGGGACCGAGATCGACGTGACGCTCCTCAACACGGGCCTGCTGCTGGGTTTTTGCGGGGCCGTCGCCCTCACCTTCGGCGCGGCGACTCGCCGACCGAGCATGTTCGCGCACTCGGTCGTGCCGATCATCATCGGCTACATGGTCGCGCACTATTTGACGTTCTTCGTCGAGTCGGGCGTCCAGACGCTGACCCGGGCCAGCGACCCGATGGGCGATGGATCGAACCTGTTCGGCACCGCCGACTGGGAGGTGAGCTACTGGCTCACGACCCATCCCTCGACGCTGGCCACCATCAAGGTGCTCGCCATCGTGACCGGGCACGTGCTCGGAGTGGTCGCAGCGCACGACCGCGCGCTGCGACCACTGGAGCCGCGGCGCCGGATCGTCGGGCAGCTCCCGTTGATGGTCGTGATGGTGTTCTACACGTTCGCTGGGCTCTACCTGCTCTTCGTCGTCTGACCGCAGGCAGCAGTGCAGACATGCGGCCTACGCCGCGGGAGGCTCGCGCACGAACATCAGGTTCGTCTTGCCGTGGTGCTCGAGCTCGCCAACGGGCTCGAAGCCGCGGCCGCGGTGGAACGCGAGCGAGCCGTCGTTGTCGTCGTACACCTCGAGCGCGACCGGCTTGTCGTTCTCGATCTCGTCGTAGAGGCGGGACGCGACACCGAGGCGGCGATGCGTCTCGGCGACGACGATGCGGTCGAGGTAGACGTAGTCGTCGAGGCGCTTCTCGAACCAGTCGTAGCGGCTGGAGTCGTAGGTGGCGCCGGTCGGCAGGGTGATGACGAAGCCGGCGATGTCGCCGTCGTCGTCGAGCACGAGGGCCTGATCGGCCTGCTTGACGAGAAGAGCGAGGCCTTCACGGTCGAGCGGGCCCACACCCTCGAGCGCGGTCTGGTTGATGTCGACAACCGTGTCGAGGTCATCGAAGGTGATGTCGCGGACGGACATCTCATCGGCGGACGTGGTCGGGTCGTTCAGTGTCATCTGGCTCATCACGTTTCACGTTACGTCAACCTGAGCGAGCAGGCGAGCCAAGACCCCGGTTCCATGAGGCATCTCACGTCTGGGGTGTGAAGTACCTCACATTCGGGCCGTCAGACGTGGAAGGTGACCCCGGCGGCCGCCTCGGACGCGCCCCAGAGGTTGTCGGCCAGGTCCTCGTCGCGGGCCCAGCGCGTCATGCCGACGAGCCTGGGACGACCTCGGGTCTGACCGAGCGAGCTGGGGCCGACGTACTCGCCGCCGGTCAACGTCGGGTCGGTCGCCGCGAGCAGCAGCGGCCACGCGCCCATGGCGGCTGACTGCCCGATGATCCTGCTGACCTGGTGGAAGGCCGTTCCGGCCAGGGCGTTGACGCCGCCGCCCAGGCTGGTGCCGGTCTTCTGCAGGCTGGTGGAGGCGTAGCCCGGATGTGCGGCGACACTGACGACGCCGAGCCCGGCCTCCTTCACACGGCGGTCAAGCTCGAGCGCGAAGCTCAGGTTGGCGAGCTTGGACTCGGCGTACGCCTGCCATCGTCGGTAGCGACGCGGCGAGCCCTCGGGGCTCAGTGCGCGCAGGTCGAGCCCCGTCGCCCAGGAGTGGGCGAGCGACGACACCGTGACGACGCGTGCATCGCTCGCCACGAGCAGCGGCCAGAGCGTCGCGGTCCAGGCGAAGTGCCCGAGATGGTTGGTGCCGATCTGGAGCTCGTACCCGTCCTCGGTCGCATGGCGCGGCGGTGCCATGATGCCGGCATTGTTGACGAGGACGTCGACGCGGTCGAACCCGGACACCACGTCGCCGGCAGCGCGCTTCGCATCGGACAGGTCTGCGAGGTCGAGTGCAACCACCTCGACCGTGATACCGGGGACCTCGTCGCGCAGACGCGCGACGGCCTCGTCGGCCTTCGGCTCGTTCCGAGCCGTGACCACGAGCTCCGCTCCGCGCCGCGCGAGCTCGAGGGCGGTGGAGAATCCGAGGCCTCCGGTGACGCCGGTGATCACGGCTCGCCTTCCAGAGAGGTCGGGGATGTCGTCGGTACTCCAGCTCATGGCGTCACCGTAGCGACCACACGGCTGGAGGACCGACGGGCGTCAACCCAGGGTTGTCGTTGCCTATCGGATCAAGGTCATGGCGCCGAGCACGGCTCGGCCGAGCTCCTCGGCGCCGCCGATCGCAGCCTCGACCTTGTCGGCGGGGCGTCGGCCGGCGCCGAGGATGGTGAACACCTCGCTCGTCATGGACAGCGTCGTGGTGGGGTCGTCGGCGACCTCGGCGGCGGCTCGGCCGTCGTGACCGATGACCGCACCGATCTTCAGCGGCACCTCGCCGGTGACGTGCCAGAGGACGGACGTGCCCGCCGGTGGCGCGACGCGCTTGCCCAGCACGTAGGGCATGCCGGCCGCGAACGCCCGTGTCGTGACTTGGGCGCCACCCGTCCCGAGGCTCCCGGGACGGTTCACGGCTCGGCGGATGTCCTGCTCGTGCACCCACGCGTCGATCGACCGGTTGCGGAGCAGCACCTCCCACGACCACGCCGCGTTGCCGGGGGTGATGGGCGGGGCCTCGCCTCCCTCCGGCAGCATCGTCAGCTGGGTGGCGCGGGCCTCGACGGCGGTGCGGTACTCCTCGATCAGCTCGTCCGGCGTTCGGTCGGACCGGGCGTCGACCCCGGCCTGGGTGTAGTCGGCCGCCACCTGGTCGCCGTCACGCTCGATCTGTGGACCAGTCTTCTCGTGCCCGGCCAGGACGGCCTCGAGGTGGGCGAGGTGTGCGGCGACGTCGTGGACGCTCCAGCCCGGGCAGTCGGTGGGCCGCGACCAGTCGTCGCCGGTGAGCGTCGGCAGCAGGTCGATGACGTCGCCGGCGGTGCCGCGCCAGGCCTGGACGTAGGGCTCAAGTGGATGCATCGTCGGTCTCCTGGTCGAGTCGGCGTCGGCGGGCGATGAAGGTCCAGATCGCGAGGCCGATCCCGAGGACGGTACCGACGATCGCGATCCCGTTGCCGGTCTTGGCACGGTCGTTGAAGCCGTCGATGGTCGAGTACGCGTAGGTGGCGTTGTCGGCCCGCTTGTCACGCGGCGTGCAGGTGAGGGTCATGTCATCGCGACCCTCGCGCACGAACCCGATGAGATGCCACTGGTTGCCGTCGTCGTCGACGACCAAGGCAAGGGTGGCGGGCGGCACCGGCGTCGGCTTCCTGTCGTCGCCGACCCTCGACGCGCAGGTGATGCGGCGTTCGGGCTGCACGACGTCGGTGAACACGGCGACGCTCTGGCCCGACGCGTCGACGGGCCCGCTCGCCGACGTGATGGCGGCGGCGCGCACCTCGTCCCACGCTCCTGCAGCCACCGTCGTGCCGACGATCCAGCCCGTGATGGCGAGGGTCAGCGCGGCGAGGTACCAGAGTGGGTTGACCGGTCTGATGTCGAGCCTCCTTGCTCGAGGAGACGTTAGTTGATCAGAACGCGGACTCGTCGAGCTCCATGATCGAGTCGTCGATGTTCTCGGCGATCGCGCGCTCACCGGCGAGCATCGGCAGGACGTTGCGGGCGAAGAACGACGCCGCCGCGACCTTGCCCTCGTAGAAGCTCTTGTCGGCCGCGGACACGTCGCCACCGAGCTTCTCGAGCGCGACCTCGGCACCGCGCAGCAACAGCCACGCGACGACGACGTCACCGAGCACGTACACGAGGCGGGTGGTGTTGAGGCCCACCTTGTAGATGTTCTCGATCTGGCCGTTCTCGTCGGCCGGGTTCGCGGACATGAGGTCCTGGAACACCGCGCCGATGATGGCCTGGGCGTCCTCGAGGCCCTTCGCGAGCAGCTCGCGCTCGACCTTGAGGCGGCCGTTGCCGGCCTCGCTCTCGGTGAAGCCCTGGATCTCCTGCGCGAGGAGGCCGAGCGCCTGGCCCTTGTCCTTCACGATCTTGCGGAAGAACAGGTCCTGGCCCTGGATGGCCGTGGTGCCCTCGTACAGAGTGTCGATCTTGGCGTCACGCACGTACTGCTCGACCGGGTAGTCCTGCAGGAAGCCCGAGCCACCGAACGTCTGCAGCGACTCCGTGCCCAGCAGCACCCAGGAGCGCTCCGAGCCGTAGCCCTTGACGAGCGGCAGGAGCAGGTCGTTGACGGCCTCCTCGAGCGAGGCGTCCTCGCCGGAGATCTCCTTGGCCGTGATGGTGTCCTGCCATGTGGCGGCGTACAGCATCAGCGAGCGCAGGCCCTCGGCGAACGCCTTCTGCGTCATCAGCGAGCGACGCACGTCGGGGTGGTGCGTGATGCTGACGCGTGGCGCGGTCTTGTCGGCAGCCTGCGTCAGGTCGGCGCCCTGCACGCGCTCCTTGGCATACGCCAAGGCGTTCAGGTAGCCGGTCGACAGGGTGGCGATGGCCTTGGCGCCCACCATCATGCGGGCGTTCTCGATGACGCGGAACATCTGGTTGATGCCGTCGTGCACCTCGCCGAGCAGCCAGCCGCGGGCCGGCTCGCCCCCACCGTCGGCACCGCCGAACGTGACCTCGCAGGTGGTGGACACCTTGATGCCCATCTTCTTCTCGACGTTGGTGACGTAGGCGCCGTTGCGCTCGCCGGTGAGCTCACCGGTCTCGACGTCGAAGTGGTACTTGGGCACGAGGAACAGGCTCAGGCCCTTGGTTCCGGGACCGCCGACCCCCTCGACGCCCTGGGGACGGGCGAGGACGAGATGCATGATGTTGTCGGACATGTCGTGCTCGGCCGACGTGATGAAGCGCTTGACGCCCTCGATGTTCCAGGTGCCGTCCTCGTTGAGGGTGGCCTTGGTGCGGCCGGCGCCGACGTCGGAGCCGGCGTCGGGCTCGGTGAGCACCATCGTGGCGCCCCACTGGCTGTCGATCATGTGCTGGGCGATCTTCTTGTCGCGGTCGGTGCCGTTCTCGAACACGATGCGGGCGAAGGCTGGACCGGCGGCATACATCCAGATCGGGGCGTTGGCGCCGAGCACGAACTCCGCACCCGCCCAGACGAGCGAGTTGGGGCCGCGTTGTCCGCCCATCTCCTCGGGGATCTGCAGGCGCCACCACTCGGCGTCCATCCAGGCTTGGTAGCTCTTGGCGAACGCGGCGGGCATGGTGACCGTCTTCGCCGCCGGGTCGTAGACCGGGGGGTTGCGGTCGGAGTCGTCGAACGACGCAGCGAGCTCGTCGCGCGAGAGGCGGTCGATCTCGGTGAGGATGCTCCGCGCCGTGTCGGCGTCGATCTCCTCGAACGGGCCGTGTCCGTAGACGTCCTCGCGGTCGAAGAGCTCGAAGAGGTTGAACTCGACGTCGCGCAGGTTGCTCAGGTAGTGGCTCATCTGCTCGATCCCCAATCACGGGTGGATGTGGACTCGCTGCGATCCGCAGCCTTGCTACCGGCCAGTGTACTGGCAAGTAACTTAAGTATCCGCCGTCAGCGCCGTGGGCACAAGGGGAACGCGCCACTCTGGGACGTGATTCGTGTCATCGCAGGTCAGACGACAAACCCGCCCGATCGCGTCCGGGAGACGCGTTCGCGCGGGTTATCGGTGGCGCAGCTGGATCAGGCCGTGCGGGTCGGGACTCGGCCGTAGCCGTCCTTCAGGACCGTGCGGGCGGTACGAGTGACACCGATGGCGGTGACAAGAGCAATGAGTGTGCCGAAGACGAACATGGTGAGCCTCCTTCAAGGTTCTTGGACTACGTCCATTCTCCAACCTTCAACTATCCAGCACAAGCGAATATTTCTTCACTCAACGTGTAGCATTACTACATGGATGCCCGAAGACTCGAGTTCCTGCGTGAATTGTCCGAGCGAGGCACCGTTGGAGCGGTTGCCGATGCGATGAAGGTCACACCTTCGGCCGTCTCTCAGCAGCTGAAAGCGTTGGAACGCGAGGCCGGATACACCCTGTTGGAGCCCGCCGGGCGTGGCGTGGCTCTCACCGAAGCGGGCCGTGCCCTGGCGCGCACGGCCATAGAGATCGCCGTCGCCGTGGAGCGAGCGGAGGGCCGCTGGCGCGAGTTCATGGAGCAGCCGGCCGGACGCGTCACCCTGCGCACGTTTCCCACCGGCGGCGAGATGCTGCTGCCCGGTCTGCTGGCTCGCATGGCCGAGCGTCCGGACGTCGAGCTGGTGTGCACCGACGAGAACGGCACCGTCGACTTCGCCGACCTCACGCCCGACCACGACGTCGTCGTGGCCGACTCACCCACCACGGCCGACAGCTGGCACGACCGCAACCTCAAGGTCGTGCCCCTGATGAACGAACCGCTCGACGTCGCGCTGCCGGAGGACCATTCGCTCGCACGCAAGGAGAGCCTCTCGCCGAGGGACGTCGCCGGCGAGACGTGGATCGGGGTGCCGCCCGACTATCCGTTCGACAGCGTGCTGGAGCGGGTGGTCGCCGTCACCGGCGAGCCGGTGCGGGTCGCCCAGCGCATCGCCGACAACGGCATCGTCGAGTCGCTGGTGGCGGCCGGCCACGGCATCGCGATCTTGCCGCGGTTCACCACCCGTGAGCACGGCAACGGTCTGGTCACACGGCCGCTCGTGGGCATCCGGGCCAAGCGCGAGATCACCGCGCTGCTGCGTCCCGACCGCTTCGAGCGTCCGTCGGTCCGCTCCGTCGTCGATGCGCTGTGCGCGGAGGCGCGCGCCGTCGCCGCCACCCACCGGGCGGACTAGGGGCGGTCCGGGGCGTGGAGCGTGATGAAGCGGACTGACCCGTCCGATGCGAGCTCGCCATCGACTCGTAGGGGCGCTTCGCGCCGATGGAGCCGATGACGGGAATCGAACCCGCGTGTCTTGCTTGGGAAGCAAGCGCTCTGCCATTGAGCTACATCGGCGAATGGGCACACCATACCGAGAGCCATCGCCAGTCGGGTGGCATGCTCGACGCATGAGTACACCGGACATGGCCGTCATCGGCGGCTCGGGCTTCTACACGTTCCTCGACGATCCGGAGACGGTCGAGGTCGAGACGCCGTACGGGCCGCCGTCCGCGCCGATCGCCGTGGGAACCGTGGGTGAACGCACGGTCGCGTTCCTGCCGCGGCACGGTGCCGGCCATAGGTTTCCCGCTCATCAGGTGCCATATCGGGCCAACCTCTGGGCGCTGCGCAGCCTCGGCGTCCGGCAGATCCTCGCGCCGTGCGCGGTCGGCGGGCTGCGGGCTGCCTACGGCCCGGGCACGTTCGTGGTGCCCGACCAGCTCGTCGACCGCACCACCAACCGCGGTCAGACGTACTACGACGAGGGTGCGAACCACGTCTCCTTCGCCGACCCCTACTGCTCGCGTCTGCGTGGCCACCTGGTGGACGGCCTCGAGGGTGAGGCGCCGGTCGACGGCGGAACGATGGTGGTGATCGAGGGCCCCCGGTTCTCGACCCGAGCCGAGTCCAAGTGGTACGCGGAGGCAGGTTGGGCGGTCGTGGGCATGACCGGCCACCCCGAAGCCGTCCTCGCCCGTGAGCTCGCGCTCTGCTACGCCACCGTCTCCCTGGTCACCGACCACGACGCCGGCGTCGACGAGGCGACGGCCGTGAGCGTCGACGAGGTGTTCAAGGTCTTCGCCGAGCACATCGAGACGCTCAAGTCGGTGGTCTCCGACGTGATCGGAACCGTCGGCACCGACCGCGACTGCTCCTGCTCGCACGCCGTCGACGGGATGGACCTTCCCTTCGAGCTGCCGTGAGAGTCCTGCTCACCGGTGCCGCCGGATTCATCGGCAGCCGGATCGCGATGCTCGCCCGCGAACGCGGCCACGACGTCGTCCTGCTCGATGCGTACCTGCCCGAGGCGCACGGCGACGCCCCGGTGGATGGCTCGATCGTTCGGTTCGATCTTCGCGCCCTGTCGACAGGCTCGAGGGCCGAGCTGGGCGACGTGCTCGACGGCGTCGACGTCGTCTGCCACCAGGCGGCGATGGTGGGGAACGGGGTCGACGCCCAGGACCTGCCGGGCTACGCCAGCCACAACGACCTCGGCACCGCCGTGCTGCTCGCGGCGATGGCGCGGGTGGGCGTCACGGGGTTCGTGCTGGCGTCGTCGATGGTCGTCTACGGCGACGGCCGCTACGACTGCCCCGACCACGGCGACGTCCCACCGGCGCCGCGCCGCGAGGAGGACCTCGCCGGCGGAAGGTTCGACCCCCGCTGCCCGATCTGCGGCGGCGAGATCACGTGGCGTCGCATCGGCGAGGACACCCCGTTCCGACCGCGCACGAGCTACGCCGCCTCGAAGGTCGCGCAGGAGCACTACGCCGACGCCTGGTGCACCCTCCAGGACGGACGGGCGATCGCGCTCCGCTACCACAACGTCTACGGCCCGGGCATGCCTGCGGACACGCCCTACGCGGGTGTCGCGGCGATCCTCCGCTCGGCGCTCGCCCGTGGGGAGGCGCCCCGCGTGTTCGAGGACGGCGCGCAGGTGCGTGACTTCGTGCACGTGGACGACGTCGCCCTGGCCAACGTGCTGTCGATCGAGCAGGTCCGCGAACATCCGACGGGGCTGACGCCGTACAACGTGGCGTCGGGGCACCCGTTCACGATCGGTGAGATGGCGTCAGCGCTGGCAGGCGCCGGTGACGGGCCCGAGCCGGTCGTCACCGGTGAGTACCGGGCGTTCGACGTCAGGCACGTGGTCGCGTCGCCGGACGCCGCGGTCGAGGGCTTGGGCTTCCGGGCCGAGGTTCATCCGGAGGACGGACTGTCCCGGCTGGCGACCGACCCGCTCCGAACCCGCTGACCGCTACTTCACGTGGCCGCGCTCGAGCCCGGCTCCCTGGCACTGAGGCCTCTAGCGGCCGACGGCCGGGAGGCGGACCTCGAAGCGGCACCCGCCGTCGAGGTTGCGCACCCCGATCGAGCCGTGCTGGGCGTCGACGAGTCCATAGGCGATCGTGAGGCCCATGCCCGCGCCGGTCGGGTCGCCCTCCTGCTCGGCCTCACGCGCCGTCGTGCCGCGGAAGGCCGCGTCGAACACGTGCGGGAGGTCGTCGGCCGGGATGCCGCCGCAGGAGTCCTGCACGCTCAGCCACACGTGGCCGTCGTCGCGACCGGCCGCCACCGTGACCAGGCCCTCGGCCGGCGTGTGGCGGATGGCGTTGCCGAGCAGGTTGCGCACCACGCGAACCAGCGCAGGGCCCTCGCCGAGGGCCTGGCTGACGTCGGCGGGGACGTCGACCTCGAGCCGCACGCCGCGGCGGTCGGCGGACGGCCGTGACGCCTGCACAGCGCTGCGCAGCACGTCGGCGACCGGCACCGGTTCGAGCTCGAGTCGAAGGTCACCCGCGTCGATGCGGGCCAGCTCGAAGAGGTCGTCGATCATCCCGGCCAGCCGGTTCGTCTCACTGCGGATGAGCCCGGCGTACTCCCTGACGTCCTCCGGCCGGTCGACGACGCCGTCCTCGAGCGCCTCGGCCATCGCGAGCACTCCCGAGACGGGCGTGCGCAGGTCGTGGCTGAGCCAGGCGAGCAGCCTGCGGCGGGCCAGCTCGGCGCGTCGCTCGCCTTCGCGTGCTTCGCGCTCCCAGACGATCTGGCGTGCGAGCCGGCGTCCGAGCCATATCGCGCTCGGCACGCACACGGCCGTCACTGCAAACCAGACGTAGACGCCTCGCTGCAGGGCGCGGTCGAACATGAACTCGCTGGCGGTGGCGATCCCGACCACCACCGCCACCAGCGGGATGAGGGTGAGGAGGAGCAGTGACAGCACCAATGACTTCGTTCGCAACCGGTGCAGCGCGAACACCCCGGCGGCAACGACGGCAAGCGAGCAGCTGACGCCGAGGAGAATGGATCCAAGGTCAGCGGTGGTCATGCGGCTCCTTCGAGGTCGTAGCGGTACCCCAGTCCGTACACCGTGACGATCCGCCGGGGCTCCGCCGGGACCGGCTCGATCTTGTGCCGGAGTCGCTTGACGTGCACGGTGACCGTCGAGTGGTCGCCGAAGTCCCAGCCCCACACCTGCGTCAGCAGGTCGGCTCGGCTGTGGACGACGCCGGGATGTCGAAGCAGGAACACCAGCAGGTCGAGCTCGCGGGTGGTCAGGCGCAGGGTCTCGCCGCCGCGCGTCGCGGTGCGGCCGGCGGGATCGACGTGGAGGTCGCCGTCGACGAGCGGGTCGTCGGTCGAGTCGGACCGCTGGCCGATGCGCGAGCGCCGCAGCACGGAACCGACCCGGAGGGCCAGCTCCTTCGCGCTGAACGGCTTGCCGACATAGTCGTCGGCACCTGACTGGAGGCCGGCGATGCGGTCGTCGGTGTCGCCGAGCGCGGTCAGCATGATGATCGGCACGTCGGATCCGTCGACGTCGCGCAGGATGCGGCAGATCTCGAGGCCGCTCAGACCGGGAAGCATCACGTCGAGCAGGATCACGTCCGGACGACCCCGACGGGCGAGCTCGAGGCCTTCGGTGCCGCTGGCGGCGACCTGCACCGCGAGGCCGTCGCGCTCGAGGTAGCGCCGCAGGACGTCGCGCACCTGGGGATCGTCCTCGACGATCAGCACCTGGTCGCGTCGCTCGAGCATGCTCGTCACAGTAGCCGCGCGAGGCCGTGACGACCGGGGCGACAGGAGCCGACGTCACGGGTCCGTCACCCGCTTCAGATGGTGCGCCGGGGAGCACCGCAATAGCGTCAGGAACATGGAAAGCGCAGGCGAATGCGACGTCGTCATCCCGTGTCGGGACGAGGCGGCAGCCGTTCCGCTCGTGCTCGGGGCGCTGCCTGACGGCTTCCGCGCGGTCGTCGTCGACAACGGCTCAACGGACGGCACCGCCGACGTCGCGCGCCGACTCGGTGCCACCGTCGTCGACGAGCCCCGGCCCGGGTACGGCGCAGCCGTGCACGCAGGCGTCCTCGCCTCGACGTCCGAGCTCGTCGCGGTGGTGGACGGTGACGACTCGATGGATCTCGGCGAGCTGCCGAAGCTGGTCCGGGCGGTGCTCGACGACGGAGTCACGATGGCGGTGGGTCGCCGACGTCCCGTCAGACGCGGCGTCTGGCCGTGGCACGCGCGCGCCGGAACGACGCTGCTCGCCGCCTGGCTGCGACGTTCCAGCGGATTCGGCGTGCACGACCTCGCGCCGATGCGGGTCTGCCGCCGCGACGACCTGATCGCCCTCGACATCCGGGACCGACGCTTCGGGTACCCGCTCGAGCTGATGGTCAAAGCGTCGCGGGCAGGCTGGACGGTCCGCGAGCTGGACATCGCCTACCGTCCCCGAGCCGCCGGCACGAAGTCGAAGGTGTCGGGCTCGCTTCGCGGTACGTCCCAGGTCGCCAAGGACTTCATGACCGTGCTGGCGGACTCGCGATGACCGCGCCCACCGTCCTCGTCGTCGCCAAGGCGCCTGTGCCCGGCCTGGCCAAGACCCGCATTGCTTGCGACGTCGGCGACGTGGCGGCCGCCGACCTCGCCGCGGCCGCGCTCCTCGACACCCTCCACACGGCCACCGCCAGCGGCTTGTCCGTCGTCGTCGCGCTGACCGGCGACCTCGGCGCGGGCGCGCGGTCCCACGAGATCGGCGCCCTCCTGGACGAGCTCGTCGTCGTGCCGCAGGTCGGGGATTCGTTCGGTGACCGGCTGGCGCGTGCGCATCTCGACGCCGATGCCGGGCACGGCGTCGTCCAGGTCGGCATGGACTCGCCACAGATCCGCGTGGACGACCTGACCGAGGCGGCTTCGCTGTTCACCGATCACTCGAGCGTGCTCGGCCCCGCCGAGGACGGTGGCTGGTGGCTGCTCGGCGTCCGTCGGGGATCGGACGCGTCCGCACTCGCCTCGGTCGAGATGTCGACCGCATCCACCGGCCAGCACACGATGGAAGTCCTCCCCGGCCCGACGGCACTGCTGAGGACGCTGCGCGACGTCGACACCTGGCACGACGCCTGCGCCGTGGCCGCCGACGTGCCCGGCTCCCGGTTCGCCGCTGCCGTCGCCGCCTGCGCAGAAGGAGCCCGCGCATAACCACGCCCACGATCGGTACAGCCATCGATCACGTGCAGGCCATGGACGCCGCTTTCGCCGGCCGTGCATGCCACCTCGTCGATCACGCCGGAGTGACCTGGCCGATGGCGCTCCGTCGCTGGACCGGCGCCGTCGACACCACGGACCGGACGCTGCTGCTCGGCCGCTGTCGGGGCCGCACCATCGACCTCGGCTGCGGGCCGGGTCGGATGGTCGAGGGCCTCGAGTCGTTGGAGATGCCGGCGCTCGGCATCGACGTCTCGCCGGAGGCGATCCGGCAGGCTCGCCGGCGGGGCGCGCTCGCCATCCTGCGCGACGTCTTCGCGACCGTGCCCGGTGAGGGCCGGTGGGACTCCGCGCTGCTCGCCGACGGGAACATCGGTATCGGCGGTGATCCCGAGCAGCTGCTGCGACGGGTTCGCCAGATCGTGCGACCGGGTGGACGTGTGGTGGTGGAGCTCGGTGCCGAAGGCACTGACGTCGAGCACCAGCGGTGGCGCCTGCGCGTCGGCGGGCGTCTCACGCCGGTCTTCGACTGGGCCGCCGTCGGCCTCGACGGCATCGAGCGCGTGGCCCGACCGGCCGGGTTCGTCGCGGAAGAGCTCACGACGGTCGCTGGCCGGCACGCCGCGGTTCTCCGACGGGTTGCGGCGTGACGATCGAACCGCGGCAGCCCCACCACCCGAAGGCGCCCCTCAGCATGCGTCTACCGACCATGTTCCCCGACATGGTCGCCGCCATCGACCGGCGAACCCCCCACCCGGAGGACTTCACCAGCCCGGCACGCGGGCCCCGTACGACGGCGAGGCTCGGCATCTGGGTCGGCGTCCTGTTCGGCATCTGCTTCCTGACCGGCATCTGGAGCCACTACCAGTACACGTCTCCGGGCTGGCTGCCGATCGGCCCGAACCCGTCGTGGCTGTACCGCGTGACCCAGGGGCTGCACGTGGCATCGGGCACGGCGGTCATTCCCCTGCTGCTGGTGAAGCTGTGGTCGGTGTTCCCGAGGCTGTTCATCCGTCCGCCGACCGCACCGAAGGCCTTGGTTCGGGAGGGGCTCGAGCGCGCGTCCATCGCCGTGCTCATGGCGGCGGGACTCTTCCAGCTCGTCAGCGGCACCCTCAACGTCGTCCAGTGGTATCCGTGGGAGTTCAGCTTCCGACCGACCCACGAGGCCGTCGCCTGGATCGTCATCGGCGGCATCCTCGTGCACATCGCGGTCAAGCTGCCCGTCATCCGGGACGCCTATTCAGGTGGTTCCGCCGATGACGACGAGTCGCGGGGGAGCGACGGTCCCAGCCGGCGTGCGGTGCTGGTCGGCGCCGGATCCGCGTCGGCGCTCGCCGTGCTGCTGACCGCCGGGCAGACCGTGCCGTTCCTCCGTCGGGTCTCGGTGTTCGGTGTGCGTGACGGCGAGGGTCCGCAGGACCTCCCGGTGAACCGCACGGCGCGCGCCGCCGGGGCGATCGACGGTGCCACGGACCCGGACTTCGCGCTCGAGCTGCGTCATGGCAGCCGTACGGTGCGCCTGTCCCGTGCCCAGGTCGCCGCGCTGCCCCAACGCACCCACCGACTGCCGATCACGTGCGTCGAGGGCTGGAGCCGCAACGCGACGTGGACGGGCGTGGCCGTGCGCGACCTGCTGGCCCTGGTCGATGCCGCGCCGGCGTCCGTCGTGAAGGTGTCGTCCATGCAGACGCGCGGAGCGTTCTCCCGATCCGAGCTGCCCGCCGACTTCGCATCGGACCCGCGCACCTTGCTGGCGCTCGAGCTCAACGGCGAGCCGCTGAGCCTCGACCACGGGTACCCCTGCCGCATCATCGCCCCCAACCGTCCCGGCGTCTTCCAGACGAAGTGGGTCAGCAGCCTGGAGGTCGGGGCATGAGTACGGCGAGGGTCGCGCTCGGCGGGCTCGGAGTGGCCGTCGCCGTCTGGGGCGTTTGGCTGCTCAGCGATGACGGACTCGACCGGCTGCTCTCGACCGCCTTCTGGCTGGCCGGTGGGGTCGTCGTGCACGACTTCGTCCTGGCACCGGTCGTGGTGGCGGTCGGGGTCCTGGCGACGAGAGCTCTGCCGGGGAAGCATCGAGCGGTCGCGGCCATCGCCTTCCTGATCTGGGGAACCGTGACGATCGCCGTGGCGAACGTGCTGTCCGGCCAGGGCGGCAAGCCCGACATGGACTCCCTGATCAACCGTCCGTACGGAAGCGCCTGGCTCGTGCTGACGGGCCTGGCGCTCGGAGCGGCGATCGTCGTCGCGGTGGTCAGGTCACGACACGATCAGCCGGGCTGACGCCGAGCTCTGCTGCCACGAGCTCGCGCACCGCGCCTTCCAGTGGCGTGGCAGCGACCAGTCGAGGACCGCGCGCTGTCGCGCGCGAGTCTGATCCCCTCCGAGCCCGATCCGCGGCGCGGCTTGACGATGACCGGATCGGCGAGCTCGCCGGCATGCTTCTGAGCGTCAGGGAGCGTATGGGTGCGGACGAACGGTAGCCCGCGCGCGACCGACCACTCGGCGGTCGCGAGCTTGTCGACGCTCAGTGCGACGACGTCCGGATCGCTGACGATGACGGTGCAGCCGAGATCGGCGAGCTCGTCGCGCATGCCCCGCGAGAACCGAGAGCTCCAGGTTCGATGCCAGGGATGAGAACCTCGATGCGCTCCGCCGCGACCACCTCGATCAGCCGTGTTCGATACGCGTCGAGGTCTACCCGGGGCACGACGTAGGCGACGTCGACCCAGTGGACACCGGAGTTGTCGGCCAACAGCGGTGACGCCGATCGTGATCACGAGGTGCCCGGGGATGGGGCATGGAGGAGCGCTGCCCAGCCCAACGACCGCGCGTCCGATCCGGACCCGAAACGCAGACCGGAGAGCACCCGACCGTCGGGCCACTTCACGACCTGCGATCCGACGCATGGGTTACGTTTTCCCCGTGCTCCTCTCCGACCGCGACATCCTCTCCGAGCTCGACGGCGGTCGGGTGCAGCTCGATCCGTTATCGCGCGAGATGATCCAGCCGTCGAGCATCGACGTCCGTCTCGACAAGTTCTTCCGGGTCTTCGACAATCACAAGTACCCGCACATCGACCCCGCGGCAGACCAGTCCGACCTCACCCGCGTGGTTGAGGTGGACCCCGCCGAGACGTTCGTGCTCCATCCCGGTGAGTTCGTGCTCGGCTCCACCTACGAGCTGGTGACCTTGCCCGACGACGTCGCAGCCAGGCTGGAGGGCAAGTCTTCCCTCGGTCGGCTCGGGCTCCTGACCCACTCCACGGCCGGTTTCATCGATCCCGGGTTCTCGGGCCACGTGACGCTCGAGCTCGCCAACGTCGCCACGTTGCCGATCAAGCTCTACCCCGGCATGAAGATCGGCCAGCTGTGCTTCTTCCGGCTCAGCTCTCCGGCGGAGAACCCGTACGGCTCGGCCAAGTACGGCTCCCGATACCAGGGCCAACGCGGCCCCACCGCCTCCCGCTCGCATGCCAACTTCCATCGAACGACGATCTGATGACCTTTCCCCTCTCGGTCTCACCTCACGTGGCGGACGCCCTCGCGTCGGGCACGCCGGTCGTCGCCCTGGAGTCGATCATCATCTCGCACGGCTTGCCCCGTCCGGACAACCTCGAGGCCGCACGACGCTTCGAGCAGCTGCTCGTCGACGACGACGTCGTGCCAGCGACGATCGCCGTGCTCGATGGCGAGCTCAGGGCAGGCCTCACCGACGACGAGCTGCAACGCATCGCCACCGAGGACTTGTCGAAGCTGAGCATGCGTGACCTCCCGGTCGCGCTCGCGCGTGGCGGCAGCGGCGCCACCACGGTGGCGGCCACGTCGTTCATCGCCGACCATGCGGGGATTCGCGTTTTCGCGACGGGTGGACTCGGCGGGGTCCACCGGGGGTCCGAGCACAGTCACGACGAGTCCGCCGACCTCAAGGTGCTCTCCGAGGTGCCGATCACGGTGGTCTCGGCGGGCGTCAAGTCCATCCTCGACATCGCGGCGACCTTGGAACGGATGGAGTCGCTGGGCATCATCGTGCTCGGCTACGGTACTGCCGACTTCCCCAGCTTCTGGCTCCGGTCGTCGGGTCACCCACTCGACTGGTCGGTGCCGGACGCCGCTGCCGTGGCCGCCGTCATGGAGTCGCGTGAGGAGCTCGAGGTGTGTTCGGCCATCGTGGTGGCCAATCCGCTGCCACGCGACGAGCAGCTCGACCCTGCGACGCACGACCACGTGCTCGAGGAGGCGCTGCGCCGCGCGGAGGAGAAGGGCATCGTCGGCAAGGATGTCACGCCGTTCCTGCTCCAGAGCATCGTCGAGCTCACCGGCGGAGAGAGCCTCGAGGTCAACCTGCGCATCGCCGAGAACAACATCCGGTTGGCTGCCGAGATCGCGACGGCCTGGTCCCAGCTGTGACTCTGCGGTGAGTCGCCTGCTGGTGGTCGGCGACCTCGTCGACGACATCAGCGTGCGCGCGCTCGACGACGTCACCGCAGCCAGTGACACGAACGCGGAGATCCGGCTTCGGCCCGGAGGGTCGGCCGGCAACGTCGCCGCATGGCTCGGCCACCTGGGCGCGGACGTCGTGTTCTGCGGACGGGTGGGTGCCGACGCGGTGGAGCGCCACGCGGGGGCGCTCGCCGAGTGTGGCGTCGAGGCGCACGTGACGGGCGACCGGGACCGCACGACCGCGACCATCGTGCTCCAGATCGATCGGGAGGGTGAGCGCACGATGTTCGTCGACCGCGGCGCAAACTCCGGGCTCGTCGCGGAGGACGTGCCTGCGGAGTCCTGGCGCGACGTCATCTGGCTGCACCTCACCGGCTACTCGTTCTTCGACGCGGCCACCCGCCCGGTGGCACTGGAGATCGTCGCGGAGGCCCGTCGGCGCGAGGTCGGCGTGAGCGTCGACCCGAGCTCGGTGGCGTTCCTGCGGGCGGTCGGCGTTGAGGCCTTCCTCGGCTGGATCGACGGTGTCGACGTCGTGCTGCCGAACCTCGACGAGGCCCGAGTGCTCGTCAGCCCCACCGGACCGCAGATCGACCTGGACGCCCTCGCCGCCCGTTTCCCGCACGTCGTCGTCACACTCGGATCGATGGGTGCCGCCTACCTCGGCGTCGCAGGTCGCACCCAGGTCACCGCTCCACGCGTCGACGTGGTCGACACCACCGGAGCCGGAGACGCGTTCGCCGCCGGCTTCCTGTCGCGGTGGGTCGATGGCGCCGCCTCCGAGGACGCGCTCGAGTCGGGCCGCACCGCCGCTGAGACCTGCGTGGCCCACCTCGGCGCCCGTCCCGTCACCGCGAGTGGCGCAGGTTCGTCGCTTTCCGGCCCAGATCCGCCTCTTCTGTGACGGATCTGCGCCACTCGCGGTTCGATTTGCGCCACTCGCGAGGAGCGGCGGTCGCGAGGGCGACACGTATCGTGAGAGACATGGTCGTCGACGTGCTCTCCCAGACGGTGATCGACCGGCCGCGCGCGGAGGTAGCAGCCTTCGCCGCCGACCCCGGCAACGCGACCGCCTGGTACGAGAACATCGACTCGGTGGTGTGGGAGACCGAGCCGCCCGTGAGCGTCGGCTCGCGCGCGGCGTTCGTCGCCCGCTTCCTGGGACGCACGTTGTCGTACACCTACGAGATCCGCGAGCTCGTCTCCGGCGAGCATCTGATGATGAGCACGGCCGACGGACCGCTCCCGATGGAGACCAGCTACACGTGGCAGGACGAGCCCGGCGGCGGTACCCGCATGTCGCTACGCAATCGCGGCGAGCCGTCGGGCTTCGCCAAGGTCGGAGCTTTCGTCATGGAGGCCG
This sequence comes from Aeromicrobium sp., assembly GCA_051005615.1. Lineage (GTDB taxonomy): Bacteria > Actinomycetota > Actinomycetes > Propionibacteriales > Nocardioidaceae > Aeromicrobium. The sequence continues at coordinate 110,761 of JBPCJE010000004.1, read as the reverse complement.
CGATGCGTCGCGCCAATGCCAAGGACCTGAAGGCGCTCAAGGCGATCCTCGAGGGCCGGCGCGGCGCGGCGTGAGTTTCAGGGCCGGCTCCAAGGCGCCGCGAGTGGCGCAAACCCGACCGCGATTGGCGCAGATTCGTCGGGTCAGGGGACGACGGGGAGCGTCAGGGCTTGCTCGGCGCTGCCGGTGGCGATGGTGACCGGGGTGGGTGCGAGTCCGCCGCGGTAGTTCGGCGATCCGCTGGCGACCACCAGCCGGATGGAGTGTCCGGGCTCGAAGCGGTGGACGAATGCGGGCATCGTCACGGTGAACTTCTGCCGGACGTCGGGCACGCGCACCGGGGCGATGAGGTTGCGGATCAGCGTGGCCTTGCCCGTGGAGTCGACGTCGAGCACCTTCATGAACAGCACGAGCTTGCCGGGGTTGAGTCCTTGCGCGGCGACCGCCGAAGGCGCGTCGACCTTCAGCGTCAGCTTCGGTGAGCCGACGACGTCGACGTCGGCGGTGGTGGGCGCGGATGTGAACGTCGCGAAGGTGCCGTCGAGATCCTTCTCGGGCAGCGTGTTGGGCGGCAGCGGGAGCGAGCGGACGGCGTCGAGCTCGTCGAACGACGACGGGACCCCACCCGGTGGCGTGACGAAGGCCTGCGAGCCCGCGGCGATCTTCGTCTGGTCCGTGACCAGCTGCTTGCCCGACAGGTAGTACGGCGTGCCCGTGCCCACCGGGAAGGTCGCGCTCGTCGCGTAGGCGGGCGTCGCGATGCCGGAGTACGAGACCCAGTCGCGGAAGTAGGCGAACTCGGGTCCGGTGTCGACTCCGGTCTTCTTCAGGTGGTGGTCGAACCAGTCGGCGATGCGGCCGGTGACGTACTGGGTCGCCGGATTGGGGTTGCCGGTCTCGAGCTCGCCGGGCGCGCTCGGGCCCGAGTGGCCGCCGTTGAACCAGATCATCTTGGTCGGCGTGCCCTGCGCCTTCAGGGCCCGGTAGTTCGCGGCGCCCTCGTTGAGGTTGAACAACGTGTCGCTCTGGCCCTGGATGATGAGCGTCGGGATCGTGATCTTCTTCATGTAGCTGGTCACGGAGGCGTGTCGCAGCTTGTCGGTCTGGTACGACGTCAGGGTGCCCGTCGTCCCGGCGTAGACGAGGGCCGGGCACACGAAGGTCGCGAAGTTCGGGCAGCCGAGCAGGCGCTGCGGGTACGACGGGGCGTTCTGCACGCCGTTGGCCACGCCGAGGGCCGTGAAACCAAGGGCCCGGACCTGCTTGGCCGCCCCCGGCGTGTTCGTGCTGACGCCACTCAGGTCCGGCTTCTGCTGTGAGGTGTTGTTGGGGGCAAGTGAGTACGAGAGGTCGTTCCAGGTGATGAGCGGCACGATCGTGTCGATGCGCTTGTCGAGACCCGCCACCGCGAACTGCACCTCACCCCCGTAGGAACCGCCGACCATGCCGACGCGTGGGTCGTTGGCACTCGGGCGACCTTCCCGCTCGACGGCGTCGAGCACCGGAGCCGGGTTCGTGTGCTTGGCGTCGGTGAAGGCGATGCCCGACTTGCCGCCGAGGTAGTCGACGAGCTGTTTGGCCGCCTTGCCGTCGAAGTCCGGGTCGTCGAACGTGATCTTGCAGTCAGAGCCGCCGAAGCCGAGACCGGAGTACGAGAGCACGGCGTAGCCGCGGTTCGCGAACTCCTTGCCGATCCCGGCCTGGTCGGCCTTCGACCCGCCGAAACCGTTGGTGGTGAGGATCGCCGGCACTCGCGAGGCGTAGGAGGCGGACGTCGGCAGGTAGAGGTCGCCGACGACATTGCACTTCGTCGTGCCGGTGGGGCCGACCAGCACCTTGAAGTTGAGCGCGGTGACGGTGAAGCTGTCAGCGGCGTCGGCCGTGGACACCGGAGCGACCAGCGCAGCGAAGGTGAGCGCGCCACCGGCGAGACCCAGAACGGGTCGTGACAAGCGCATGCGGTCTCCTCGCTCCCTCTACCCTCGAGCAGTGAAACGACGAACCGGGGTTCAGGTCACGCGCGTGGGTGGCGGAGCCTTCGGGTGATCTCGTCCGCGGTGGCGCGCACCTCGGCCGCGAGCCCCTCCGGCGCGGCATGGCGGCGGCTCTCCCACGTCACAGCGACGCTGGCGTGGATCGTGCCGGCCTCGACCGCCGCCGCCACCGACGCGAAGCCGGACGTCACCTCGCCGTCCTCGGTGGCATGGCCACGTGCCCGGGTCGAGACGAGCAGCCGGCGCAGCTCCGTGGGTGAGGCGGGCCCGGTGCCGGTGCGCGTCACGAACGCGTCGCGGTTCGGATACAGCGCGCGGACCTGTGCGGCCGGAAGCCCCGCGAGGATGGCTCGACCCGATGCGGTGAGGTGGGCAGGCAGTCGCACCCCGACGTCCGTCACCAGCGGCGGCCGGCCGGGCGCGCGCTCCTCGATCACATACAGCACGTCGGCACCCTGCAGTACGACGAGGTGCGCGGACTCCCCGACGAGGTCGACGAGCCGGGCCAGCGGGACGCGCGCGAGCCGGGCCAGCGGCTCCTGCCGCGCGAACCCGTGTCCGACCTCCCACGACGCGAGCCCCATGCCCCATGTCCGGTCCTCCAGGTAGTGCACGACGAAGTCCTCGTCAGCCATGGCGGCCAGCAGGTGGTAGGTGGTCGAGCGGGGGAGGTTCAAGGCGTCGGCGATGCGGGCGGCCGGGACGGGAACCGGCTGGCCCGACAGCAGCCGCAGGACGCGCAACGCGGACGTCGCGGCGGGGACGGGACGGCTCATGGCAACATCGTCTCGTATCCGAGACTCGTCTGTGCGCCTCCCTCTTTCCGCCAGTACGTCGAGGGCGTCTGATGGAGTCATGGACCCTTCGGCAGGCTCAGGACGAGACGTGATCGTGGAGGTCGGGCCCCTGAGCCCCGACGACGTCGTGCGGGTCGCCCGCGATGGTGCACACGTGACGATCGCGGCGGAAGCGCGCGAGGCCATCGTGCGGGCGCGCAAGCACGTCGACGACCTGGCCGCGTCGGACACCCCGGTTTACGGCGTCTCGACCGGGTTCGGTGCACTCGCGCAACGACACATCGCCCCTGAGCAGCGCACACGTCTGCAGAAGAGCCTCATCCGCTCGCACGCGGCGGGATCCGGGCCGCGCGTCGAGGACGAGGTGGTGCGCGCCCTGATGCTGCTGCGCCTTTCCACCCTGTGCACGGGCCACACCGGCGTCCGGCTCGAGACAGCCGAGGCCTACGCGTCCATGCTCAACGCCGGCCTCACCCCGGTCGTCCGCGAGCACGGCAGCCTCGGTTGCTCCGGAGACCTCGCGCCGCTCGCGCACTGCGCTCTGGCCGTGATGGGCGAGGGAGAGGTCGTCGAAGATGGTGTCGTACGCCCGGCCGCCGGGGCGCTCGCGGACCATGGCCTCGCGCCGGTCGAGCTGGCCGAGAAGGAGGGGCTCGCCCTCATCAACGGCACCGATGGGATGCTCGGAATGCTGGTGCTCGCGATCCACGACCTCAGGCGGCTGCTCGAGGTCGCCGACCTCTCAGCCGCGCTCAGCATCGAAGGACTGATGGGCACCGACCGCGTGCTGGCACCGGAGCTCCAGGCGCTCCGCCCACATCCCGGACAGGCCGCGTCGGCGGCGCACATGGCTGCCCTGCTCGCGGGCTCGCCGATCGTGGCGAGCCACCGCCACGGCGACGACCGCGTCCAGGACGCCTACTCCTTGCGCTGCGCCCCCCAGGTGCACGGAGCCGCGCGCGACACCGTCGACCACGCCGCCACGGTGGCCCAGCGCGAGCTCGCGTCCGCGATCGACAACCCGTCGGTGCTCGACGACGGCCGCCTCGAGTCGCACGGAAACTTCCACGGCGCGCCGCTCGCCTACGTGCTCGACTTCCTCGCCATCGCCGTCGCCGACGTCGCCGGCATGAGCGAGCGTCGCACCGACCGCTTCCTCGACGTTTCCCGCAACCACGGCCTTCCCGCGTTCCTCGCCGACGACCCGGGCGTCGACTCGGGCCTGATGATCGCGCAGTACAAGCAGGCCGCGATCGTCAGCGAGCTCAAGCGCCTCGCCAACCCCGCCAGTGTCGACTCCATCCCGTCCAGCGCGATGCAGGAGGACCACGTGTCGATGGGCTGGTCGTCGGCACGCAAGCTGCGGCGCGCCGTCGACGGACTCACCCGCGTGCTCGCGGTCGAGATGATCGTCGCCGCGCGCGGTGTCGAGCTGCGCGCACCGCTTGGTGCTGCCGCGGCCACCGGCGCCGCCATCGCCGCCCTGCGCCAGGAGGTCGCCGGCCCCGGACCGGACCGGTTCCTCTCCCCGGACATCGAGGCCGCCGTCGAGCTCGTCCGTTCGGGCGCCCTCATCGACGCAACGAAGGAGCAGGCATGAGAGACATCCGTGCACCCCGCGGCACACAGCTGACCGCCCGGTCGTGGCAGACCGAGGCGCCGATGCGGATGCTGATGAACAACCTCGACCCCGAGGTCGCCGAGCATCCCGAGGAGCTGGTCGTCTACGGCGGGTCCGGCAAGGCGGCCCGCGACTGGCGCTCGTACGACGCCATCGTGCGCACCCTCACCGACCTGCGCGAGGACGAGACGCTGCTCGTGCAGTCGGGCCGCCCGGTCGGCGTCATGCGCACGCACGAGTGGGCACCCCGGGTGCTCATCGCGAACTCCAACCTGGTGGGCGAATGGGCGACGTGGCCGGAGTTCCGCCGGTTGGAGGCGGCCGGACTCACCATGTACGGCCAGATGACCGCCGGCTCGTGGATCTACATCGGCACGCAGGGCATCCTGCAGGGCACGTACGAGACCTTCGCCGCCGTCGCGAAGAAGTTCGGAGGCACGCTGGCCGGCACCATCACCCTCACCGCCGGACTCGGCGGCATGGGCGGCGCACAGCCGCTCGCCGTGACCATGAACGACGGCGTGTGCGTCTGCGTCGAGGTCGACCAGTCGCGCATCACCCGCCGCATCGACCACCGTTACCTCGACCTGCAGGCCGATGACCTCGCGCATGCGTTGCGGCTGGCCGAGGACGCGAAGGCACGCCGTGAACCGCTGTCGATCGGTGTGCTCGGCAACGCCGCCGACGTGTTCCCCGAGCTGCTGGCGGCCGGCGCACCGATCGACGTCGTCACGGACCAGACCAGTGCGCACGACCCGCTGTACTACCTGCCGCGCGACATCGCCTTCGACGACTGGGTGGCTGAGCGCGAGAGGGACGCGGCCGGATTCACCGACCGGGCCCGCGCGTCGATGGCCCGCCACTGCGAGGCGATGGTCGGCTTCCTCGACGCGGGCGCGGAGGTCTTCGACTACGGCAACTCGCTGCGCGCTGAGGCACGCGAGGGCGGTTTCGAGCGAGCCTTCGGCTACCCGGGATTTGTCCCCGCCTACATCCGGCCGCTGTTCTGCGAGGGCAAGGGCCCGTTCCGCTGGGCCGCCCTCTCGGGCGATCCGGCCGACATCCGCGCGACAGACGAGGCCGTGATGAAGCTCTTCCCCGACGACCAACACCTGCACCGCTGGATCCGCACCGCGCAGGAGCGGGTCTCCTACCAGGGCCTGCCGGCGCGGATCTGCTGGCTCGGCTACGGCGAGCGCGAGAAGGCCGGGACGCGGTTCAACGACATGGTGGCGAGCGGCGAGCTGAAGGCCCCGATCGTCATCGGCCGCGACCACCTCGACTGCGGCTCGGTGGCTTCCCCGTACCGCGAGACCGAGGCGATGCTCGACGGCTCCGACGCCATCGCCGACTGGCCGCTGCTCAATGCGATGGTCAATGTCGCGTCCGGCGCCACCTGGGTGTCGATCCACCACGGCGGTGGCGTCGGCATCGGCCGCTCCATCCATGCCGGCCAGGTGTGCGTCGTCGACGGCACCCCACTCGCGGGCGAGAAGGCCCAGCGGGTGCTCACCAACGACCCGGGCATGGGCGTCATCCGCCACGTGGATGCCGGTTACGACGAGGCTGTCGACGTCGCCACAGAGCGCGGCGTCCGGGTGCCGATGCGGGAGGGCTGATGCTGGACGCCATCGCCGACATCGGCCTCGACCCACGAACGGGCGGGTACCGCCGGTTCGCGTGGAACGACGCCGACATGACGCTTCGTGAGTGGTTCGTCGGTGAGGCCCAGGCGCGGGGGATGGACGTCGTCGAGGACGGCAACGGCAACCAGCTCGCCTGGCTCGGCACGGGTTCCGACGCCCTGCTGCTCGGGTCGCACCTCGACTCGGTGCCCGACGGCGGAGCCTTCGACGGACCGCTCGGCGTCGTGTCGTCGTTCGCCGCGCTCGACCGCCTCCGCACCGACGGCCTCACACCGGCACGGCCGATCGTCGTCGCCAACTTCGCGGACGAGGAAGGTGCTCGGTTCGGCATCGCCTGCGCAGGGTCGCAGCTCGTGACCGGTGCGCTCGCGCCGGAGAAGGCACTCGCCCTGAAGGACCGCGACGGACACACCCTGGCCGACGTCCTCACGCAACGTGGGCGCGATCCCCGGGCCATGGGACGCGCAGGCTGGCTCGACGACATCGGCACGTTCGTCGAGCTGCACGTCGAGCAGGGACGCCACCTCGTGCACACCGGTGATGCCGTGGGCGTCGCCACGGCGATCTGGCCGCACGGTCGCTGGCGACTCGACTTCTGCGGGGTCGCCGACCACGCGGGCGCCACCCGGATGGCGGACCGCCACGACCCGATGACCTCCTACGCCGCGACGGCGCTCGCCGCACGCCGCCTGGCCACGGACGCCGACGCGCGCGCCACCTTCGGGCGGCTGGAGGTCGCACCAGGCGGAACCAACGCCATCCCGTCCCGGGTGCGGGCCTGGCTCGACGCGCGGGCCGCCACCGAGGACGACCTGGAGCGCCTGGTCGCCGACATCGTCGCCGGAGCACATCAGGCCGCCGACGCCGACGACACCGACGTCGAGCTGACCGAGGAGTCGGTGAGCCCGGCCGTCACGTTCGACGTGCCCCTGCGCGACCGGCTCGCCACCCTGCTCGACGCCCCGGTCCTGCCGACCGGCGCCGGCCATGACGCAGGCGTGCTGAGTCGTCATGTCCCCACGGCGATGCTGTTCGTCCGCAATCCCACCGGCGTCTCGCACTCGCCCGCAGAGCACGCGGAGGGCGACGACTGCGAGGCTGGGGTCGACGCTCTGGTGCGCGTCGTGGAGACTCTGGCCACATGACTGCCACCCGCCTCGCCACACCCGACGATGCCGAGACCGTCGCGCGGATGCTGCACGAGTTCAACGTCGAGTTCGACACCCACACCCCCGGGGTCGCGTTCCTCACCCAGCGCTTCCGCGCCCTGCTCGCCTCGGGCGACGTCACGGTCGTCCTGGCCGGCGACGAGCCGCTCGGTTTCGCGGTGCTGCGCTTCCGCCCGTCGTTGTGGGTCGAGGGGACCGACTCCTATCTCGAGGAGCTCTACGTCGTGCCAGATCGCCGCGACGAAGGCATCGGCGGCGCGATCATGGCGGCGGCCATGGACCTCGCCCGTGACCGTGACGCGTTCGAGATGCACATCGGTGTCGACGAGCCCGACGTGGACACCCGACGCTTCTACGAGCGGCTCGGCTTCCGCAACCACGACCCGGACGACCCGTCCGCCCGGATGTTCTTCTACGAGCGCGAGCTCTGATCATGCGGGCGTTCGCCAACTGCCACAGCCACGTCTTCCACCGGGCCCTGCGCGGACGGGCCGCCGGCGACTCCTTCTGGTCGTGGCGCGACGACATGTACGCGCTGGCCGCGGTGCTCGACCCGGACCTGCTGCACCGGCTCGCCAGGGCCACCTACGCAGAGATGCGCCTGGCCGGCATCGACGCTGTCGGTGAGTTCCACTACCTGCACCACCAGCCGGACGGCACACCGTACGGCGACGCCAACGCGATGGGGGACGTGCTCATCGCGTCCGCTCGGGACGTCGGCCTGCGGATCTGCCTGCTCGACACGTGCTACGTGGCGGCCGGATTCGGCGAGCCGGCGACCGGTGTCCAACGAGGCTTCGACGACGGAGACGCCGATCGCTGGGCTGCCCGGGTTCACGACCTCGCGGATCGTCACGCCGGAGAGACGGGGGTCGTGATCGGCGCGGCAGTGCACTCGGTGCGCGCCGTTCCGCGGGCACAGCTGCCCATCGTCGCGAAGGCGCTGCCCGCTGCCCCGCTGCACGTCCACGTCTCGGAGCAGCCGGCGGAGAACGAGTCGTGCGTGGCGGCCACCGGGATGACGCCGGTGGCGCTCCTTGCCGAGGCCGGCGTGTGGAGCTCCCGCACCACGGCCGTCCATGCCACCCATCTCACCGACGCCGACGTCCAGACGATCGGCGATGCGGGCTCGTTCGTCTGCTTCTGCCCGACGACCGAGGCCGATCTCGCCGACGGGATCGGCCCGAGCGTCGCCCTGCGCGAGGCCGGCGCCCGGCTGACGCTCGGCTCGGACGGGCATACGGTGATCGACATGTTCGCCGAGGCCAGGGCCGTCGAGATGCACGAACGGCTCCGGTCCGGCCGCCGCGGATCGTGGAGCGCTGACGAGCTGTGGGACGCCACGACCACCACCGGCCACGCATCGCTCGGCCTCGCACTGGACGGCACCATCGAGCTGGCTCCGTCGGTGCGCACGGCCGGCTCGGTGGAGCCGCTGTGGTCGGCCACCGCCGCCGACGTCGTCCCTCCGGTCGATCTCGATCCCGCCGATGTCGCGGCCGAGCTGGCCGCCGCGATCGACGACTGCTGGAGCCGCGTGTGACGAGCCTGCTGGTCACGAACATCGGCGAGCTCGTCACGTGGGACGTCGAGCGACCGGTGCTGCACGGGGCCGCCGTGGTGGTCGAGCACGGCAAGGTCACCTGGACCGGCGAACGCGCCCAGGCGCCCGCCGCCGACGCCGTCCGCGACGTGGCCGGGGCCGCCGTGATCCCCGGATTCGTCGACTCCCACACCCACCTGGTCTTTGCGGGCGACCGCGCCGCGGAGTTCGAGGCCCGCATGGCCGGCAAGCCGTACGAGACCGGCGGCATCCGCACCACCGTGGACGCCACCCGTGCGGCGTCGGACGAGCAGCTGTCCGCGAACGTCGCCCGGCACGTCGCGCAGATGCGGGCGCTGGGCACCACCACCGTCGAGATCAAGAGCGGATACGGCCTCACGACCCACGACGAGGCCCGTTCGCTGGCGATCGCCCGTCAGTTCACCGAGGAGACGACCTTCCTCGGCGCGCACGTCGTCCCGGACGGCACCGATGTCGCGTCGTACGTGGACCTCGTCACCGGCCCGATGCTCGACGCCTGCGCCCCGCACGCCCGCTGGATCGACGGCTTCTGCGACGAAGGAGCCTTCGGCGTCGACGAGGCACGCACCGTGCTCGAGGCCGGGATCGCGGCTGGGCTCGAGGCACGCATCCACGCGAACCAGCTCGGACACGGCCCCGGTGTGCAGCTCGCGGCCGAGGTCGGGGCCGCCGCGGCCGACCATTGCACCCACCTCGACGACGCGGACGTCGCCGCCCTCGCCGACAGTGGAGTGGTGGCCGGGCTGCTGCCCGGCGTCGAGTTCTCGACCCGGTCGCCCTATCCGGACGCCCGCCGCCTGATCGCCGCGGGCGTCACCGTCGCGCTGGCCACCGACTGCAACCCGGGCAGCTCGTACACGTCCTCGATGCCGTTCTGCATCGCGCTCGCGGTGCGCGAGATGCACATGACCCCGCTCGAGGCGCTGTGGTCGGCCACCCGGGGCGGCGCGTTCTCACTCCGCCGTGACGACATCGGGCATCTCGCCGTCGGCGCGAAGGCCGACCTCGTCGTGCTCGACGCCCCGTCGCACGTCCACCTGGCCTACCGCCCCGGCGTCCCCCTCGCCTCGCCGCTGTTCTGATCCTCTGAACGCCGGATGCGCCTGGCGTGAACGGTGACCACCTGAGGCAGTTCGACGCCATACTTGGGCCGTCGACGAAGGAGACTGGCGGTGAACGCTCAGCCAGAAACACTGTTTGCCGAAGGCCCAGAGGGTCAGGTGGCCTATCAGGTGTGGGGCAGCGGCTCGTTCGACCTGCTGTTCGTCACGCCGTGGCTGTGGAATATCGATGTGATGTGGGAGCAGCCCCGCATCGAACGCTGTCTCCGCAGGCTCGGCACCTTCAGCCGCGTCATCACGTTCGACAAGCGGGGCACCGGGGTATCCGACCCGGTGCCGTTGGGTGCGATGCCGACGCTGGAGCAATGGGTAGATGACATCCGGGTCGTCCTCGACGCCGCTCAGTCCACGAAGGCCGCGATCGTGGGCACCATGGAGGGGGTGCAGATGGCCGTGCTCTTCGCCGGCCTGCATCCTGAGCGGACTCGCGCTCTCGTGGCGCTCGATGGCGCGGCGTGCTACCTACGGTGCGAGGACTACCCGATCGGCATGCCTGAGCACCTGGTCGATGCGTCCGCAGAGGCCATCTTTGGACCCGAGTCCGACCGCTTGGCCATGTGGGCGCCCAGCCTCGCGGCCGACCAGTCCTTTCGAGCTTGGTGGCCGCGTTTTCAACGGTCTGCCGCCTCCCCGACTGTCTCTGAGCGCATGTACCGGCATGGAACACAGTGGGATGTCCGGCCAGCGTTGTCGGCCATCAGCGTACCGACCCTCGTGCTGCACCATGCAGACAATCGCTACATCAGGGCTGACAACGGTCAGTACATCGCCGAGCACATCCACGGCGCGAAGTACACCGGGCTCCCAGGCGCCGATTGCCTGTTCTTCGCCGGCGACCAGGAGGCGTCACTCGGCGAGATGGAAGCCTTTCTCACAGGTACGCGCAGCGCACCTGAACACGACCGGGTGCTCGCGACGGTGCTGTTCACCGACGTTGTCTCCTCAACGCAGCGGGCAACGGAACTCGGCGACGCACGGTGGCATGACCTCCTCGACACGCACGACAGGATGGCCGCCGACGAGGTCAGCCGCTTCCGCGGGAGGGTCATCAAGAACACCGGCGACGGAGTCCTAGCGACGTTCGACGGTCCAGCCCGGGCGATTCGGTGCGCCGCCAGCATCGGTGAGGCAGTTCGCTCCCTGGGTATCGAGATCAGGGCCGGCCTGCACGCGGGCGAGGTCGAGCTGCGTGGCGACGACATCGGTGGCATTGCCGTCCACACAGCCGCCCGAGTGATGGGCAAGGCGGGCCCAGGTGAAATCCTCGTCTCCAGCACCATGAAGGACCTCGTCGTCGGATCAGGTCTCGAGTTCATCGACAGGGGCGAGCACGAACTGCGTGGCTTGGAACACCAGAGGCGGCTGTTCGCCCACCAGCCGTGAGCCAGATCAGGCCTTCTGGTCGTCCTCGTCGTCATCCGACGCGAGCTCCGTTGCGGTCTCGCTGACGTCCCTGCTGGACGGCTGAGGATCGGTGAACGCGGCCGCGTCCTCGACGAGGGTCTCGTCCTTGACGTCCTCCACCGGCGGGATGGTGCCGGCCTCCTCCTCGCGCGACTCCTCTTCGACGGGCTCGGTCTCGTCCGGCACCGGGGGTACCTCCCGCTTGCGGGGTAGCGTGACCTCCTCGGCCGGGGACTCTTCACCGTCGTCGTCCCGGCCCGGGATTTCGGGCTCGTCGTCGGACTCCTCGGGGACGGACTCCGTCTCCGCGTCGTCGGAGTCTCCCGGCTCGGGGTCGGTCTCGGTCTCGGCCTGTGCTTCGGGGCCGGCGTTGACCGGTCCGACGTTGGCCCAGGCGGCCTCCTCCTTCTCCTCGGCGGAGAGGTTGGCGCCCTCGGCGTCCGGGACCTCCTCGACGGCGTCGGCGTCCTCACCGGTCGGCTCGAGATCGTCGTCCGTGATGTTGCTCTTGGCCAGGACTTCGGCGTCCTCGTCCGGGTCGGTGGATGCGGGCTCGTCGAGCTCTGCACCCTCCTTGCCGTCGTCGCCGGCACCGTCGGTCTGGTGTGCGTCGGCGGCCGGGGCGGCGTCCTCGGTGTCGGAGATCGAGTCCTCGTTCGCCTCGTCCGCGGCGGTCGGCTCGGCCTCGGTGGCCGCAGCGCCGGTGGCTGCTGTGGCGGTGGCTTGTTCCGCCTCCGCCACGACGGATGCCTCGTCGCCGCGCTTGAGCGACGCCAGCAGCATCTGTGCGACGTCGAGCACCTCGACCTCCTCGCGCGCGTTGCCTTCGGCCTGCTGGGCGGTGAGTCCGTCGGACAGCATCACGCGGCAGAACGGGCAGCCGACCGCGATCTGGTCTGCGCCGGTGGCGACGGCCTCCTCGGTGCGGTTGACGTTGATGCGCGAGCCGATCGTCTCCTCCATCCACATGCGGGCGCCGCCGCCGCCGCAGCAGAACGAACGCTCGGAGTTGCGGGGCATCTCGGTGAACGTGGCGCCGGGGATGACCTCGAGCAGCTCGCGCGGCGGCGCGTAGACCTGGTTGTGACGGCCCAGGAAGCACGGGTCGTGGTAGGTGATGGTCCTGCCGTCACCGTTGCTCGATCCCGCCGCCGGCGCGACCGGCGTCAGCTTCTTCTCGCGCACGAGGCGATTGAGCAGCTGGGTGTGGTGCACGACCTCGAGCTCGACGCCGAACTCGGCGTACTCGTTCTTGAGGGTGTTGAAGCAGTGAGCGCACGTGGAGACGACCTTCTTGACCTTCGTCTCCTTGAACACCTCGGCGTTCTCCATGGCCAGCTGCATGAACACGACCTCGTTGCCGGCGCGGCGGGCCGGGTCGCCGGTGCAGGTCTCGCCGTCGCCCAGCACGGCGAAGTCGACGTCGGCCATGTGCAGCATCTCGGCGACCGCCTGGGTGGTCTTCTTGGCGCGGTCCTCGAACGCGCCGGCGCAACCGACCCAGAACAGCCACTCGACCTCGTCGAGGCTCTCGACGTCGACGCCGACCTGCTTGACCTCGAAGTCGAGCCCCTTGGCCCAGTCCATGCGGCCCTTGTTGTCCATGCCCCACGGGTTCCCCTTGCGCTCGAGGCCCTTGAAGATGTTGTTGAGCTCGCTCGGGAAGTTCGACTCCACGAGCACCTGGTGGCGTCGCATGTCCATGATGTGGTCGACGTGCTCGATGTCGACCGGGCACTGGTTGACGCAGGCGCCGCACGACACGCACGACCAGAGCACGTCGGGGTCGATGACCGCGCCGCCGGTCGGGTGCCACGCGTCGCCCTCGGTCTCGCCGATGAGCGGCCGCTCGGCCTCGGCGAGCACCGCCTCCGACAGTCCGGCGCGCTCCTCGTCGCTGTCGGCGAGCAGGTACGGCGCCTTGGCGAACGCGTGGTCGCGCAGGCCCATGATGAGCAGCTTCGGGCTCAGCGGCTTCTCGGTGTTCCAGGCTGGGCACTGGTCCTGACAGCGTCCGCACTCGGTACAGGTTGCGAGGTCGAGCATGCCCTTCCAGCTGAAGTCCTCAATCTTGCCGACGCCGAGCTTCTCGAAGTCCTCCTCCTCGAGCTCCTCCATCGACTCCAGGTTCAGCGGCTGGCCGTTCACCATCAGCGGCTTGACCGCGCCGAGCGCGACCGGCCGACGTCCGAACAGGACGTTGATCGGCGCCACGAAGATGTGCAGGTGCTTGGAGTTGAGCACCTGGATGAGGAAGGCGAGCATGATGCCGATGTGGAGCAGCAGCCCGACATGTTCCAGCGTCTCGTTGGTGCCCTCGCCCAGGGGTTCGAGCAGCCCGCCCACCGCCTGCGACATGAAGGCGCCGTCGCCGTAAGGGAAGTGACCGGTGTTCACGCCCGAGCCGCGGAACAGGAACATCGACCAGATGACGTTGAAGATCATGAAGAGCACGAGCCACGCGCCGCCGAGGTGAGAGCCCTTGAAGCGCGACTTGCGGCCCAGCCGCTCCGGCGAGTTCTTCAGTCGGATGCCGGCGAAGGTCAGGAGCCCGAAGAACGCCATCACGGCGATGAAGTCCTGCGCGAAGCCGAGCAGGTCCCAGCGGCCCACTATCGGGATGGCGAAGCCCTCCTGGAACAGGGAGCCGTAGGCCTCGAGGTACACCGAGGCCAGGATCAGGAACGCCCAGAACACGAAGAAGTGGGCGGCGCCGGGCACCGACCACTTGAGCAGCTTCTTCTGGCCGAAGACCTCGACGAGCTGGGTCTTGATCGCTTCACCGAGGCGACCGCGGACGTTCTCCACGCGGTCGGGTGCCGGTTGGCCGCTGGTGATGAGTCGGTAGAGGAAGAGGACGCGTCGTCCGGCGATCGGCAGGGCGATCGCGTTCATGACGGCGCCGATGACCAGCACGGTTGTCATGCAGGGACCCTACTGCACCTACTCAGGCTCGTTGTCGGCTTCCCCGCCGACCTTGAAAGGCGTGCTGACGCCCTCGTACATCAGGTGCGCGACCAGGCCTTCGGCAGCGTGAGGGAGGTTGTGGCAGTGGTCCATCCAGATCCCCGGGTTGTCCGCGACGAAGGCGAGGTCGAGGGTCTCGCCGTCCTCCACGTCGACCGAGTCGACCCAGACCGGGCTCCCGCGGGCCGGCTTGGAGTTGCGGGCAACGACGACGGCGTGGTGCCCGTGAAGGTGGATCGGGTGCGCCTCGCCGCTGTTGTTCTCGATGTGGAACGTGACGACGTCGCCCTCGCTCACCATGAACATCGGCACGTTCGGCCAGAGGTTGCCGTTGATGGTCCACCACATGCCGGGCTTCCCGTCGAGGAACCCGGGCCGTCGCCCGATCGAGTACTCGAAGCTGCGGTCCGGGTCGTCGACGTCCATGGCCAGCGGCTCCGGCGAGCCGTACGTCAGCAGGTCCAGCTCGTCCTTCGGCTGCGTCGGCCGGCCGGGCGGTCCGGCCCCGTCCGGCCCGATCACGAACGCGGTCGCTGCAGCCACCTGGACCCGCGCCGCACCTGAGGCGGGCACCGTCACCTCGAGGTCGGCCCGCCCGCCCGCGGGCAGGGTGAGACGACGGTCCTGCACGGGGGTGGGGTCGTTCAGGTCGCCGCCGTCGACCGCCACGACGCGGTACGGAGTCGACGCCCACACCGGCATCGTGCCGTTGTCGGTGTTGATGACGCGGACGCGGACGCGCTCGCCGGGCTCGGCCGCCACGCGCGTCACGTCCTCCGCGCCGTTGAGCGTGCGGGTGCCCTTGTAGGTGTGGGCGACGCCGACGACGTCGAGGTCCTGCTCTATGCCGTCCCGGGGCTCCACCACGAGGGAGCCGAGCAGCCCGCCGATCACCTGCTCGTGCGAGACCTGGTGGGAGTGGTACCAGAACGTGCCGGCCTGGTCCGCGACGAACCGGTACCGGTGCATGTCCCCGACCGCGACGGCGTCCTGCGTCACTCCGGCGACGCCGTCCTCGGCGTTCGGCACGTCGACACCGTGCCAGTGCAGCGAGACACCCTCCTCGACCGAGGAGTTGCGCAGGTTCACCTGGATGAGCTGGCCCTCGGTCACGGTGATCTGCGGTCCGGGTGTCTTGTCGTTCAGGGTGAAGCCGTCGACCGCACGCCCGGACGCGAGCTCAACCTCGCCCTGACGGGCGACGAGGTCGATCGTGTCGTCCGCCTCGCGGTCAGGGTCAGCGACGAGGTCTTCGACACTCGTGCCCCCATGGCCCGCGTCGTGACCCTCGTGACCGGATCCCTTCGGTCCGCCTCCGTAGTCGACGTACCCCATGTCCATCACGGAGTACGCCGACGGCATGAGGCTCTGTTGCCAGAACCAGCCCAGCGGCAGCAGCACGACGGCCACCGCTACCAGGCCGACCAGGAGGCGGAGGCGTTCCTTCGTCACGAACGAGTGCTAGACAGCGGCTGCGTGCGTCTCCTGCGCCGCCGTCTCCTGTTTCGCCGCCTTGGCGGCCATCAACGCCGCCACGAACAAGATGAAGGCGTTGGCGCCGTGCACGAGCCCCAGCATCGGTGCACCGGGCTCAGCGAAGAAGCCGGCGAGGTACTGGATGACGATCAGCACGACGATCACTGCCGCGAGCATGACGCCCCTCGGGACCTTCGCGAAGAACGAGATGAGCAGCAGGATCAGTCCGAGCAGCGGGATGAGGAACGTCCCGATGACGAAGGTGTGGAGGAAGTGTCCGATCGCTCCCTCCCATGTCGGCGGCTCGTCCGACCATCCCTCGATGACCGACTTGTCGAGCGTGGCTCCTTCGTCGATCCAGGTGAAGAGTCCTGAGATCGCATAGACCATCAATGCCGCCTGGAGCACGACCAAGACAGCGATGATGCCCGCAAAGATTCGGTAGGTCTTACGCATAGCCCACTCCCTAGATAGTTTTCAAGGCCAGCATGGCACCGTTGGGTCCGGATAGTGAGACATTTCAGGAACGAGTTTGCGCCTCGGCGCCCCGCTCCCCCCGGACGGGGACGACCGGGATGGCCAGCAGGGCGAACAGAGCCACCGACCCGAAGGCGAAAGCGTAGCTGCGGCCGGTCACGAGTCCTCCGACCAGCGGCGGCACCAGCGACGCCGCGACGTACTGACCGGTGTTGTGCACGCCCATCGCCCGACCCGACCAGAAGGGCCCGCCGAGCTCGGCGACGGCGGTGAACGCCAGCCCGTTGCTGGCTACCGTGACGGCCGTGGCCACCACGATGAGCGCGACCGCTAGACCGGTGCCCTCGAGCAGACCGAGCGCGAGCATGGTGGCGAGCGTCGTCGCGGCCACGATGCGCATCGGACCGAGTCGGCTGCCGACCCGGTCCGACCACCAGCCGACGGCGATGCGGGCGCCGGCGCCCAGCAGCTGGGTCGACGCGACCAGCGCGCCGGCCGACGTCGTCGACCAGTCGCGGGCGTCGATGAGCCAGACCAGCATGAACGTCCAGATGGTGATCTGCGGGACCACGAGCAGCATCGACGCGACGTGGATGCGACCCAGGCGTGAGCTGCCTCGGTACGGGTTGTCGAGCTGGCCGGAACCGGCGGCCTCCTCCCGGCTCGGACGTGGCGGATCGACGACGAGAGCGACGACGACGACCGTCGCCACGGCGCACACCGCCATCGGCACGAGCAGCGCCGCGCGAAGACCATGCGCCTCCGCGGTGACGGGGACGATGAACGCGGCCAGCCCGATGCCGAGCGGCAGCGCCGTCTGACGGATCCCCATCGCGACGCCTCGACGCTCGGGTGGGAACCAGCCGACCACGAGCCGTCCGCTCGCCGAGTTCGTGCTCGCCGCGCCGACCCCGACGAGCAGGAGAAAGGCCCCGAGAGCCACGTACGAGGAGCTCAAGGCTGCGCCGAGCCCGGCCAGGGTCATGATGCCGAGGCCGATCGTCAGGGAGAGACGCTCACCGATGCGGTCCACGACAGCACCCCACGCGATCAGCGTGAGCATCGTCCCGACGAGCGACGTCGAGGCGAGCAGCCCGGCCTGCACGAGCGTGAGACCTCGTTCGAGGTTCAGGAACGGGATGAGGAAGACCGGGGCATTCGACAGCAGCGTGCCCGCGATCTGCGCGAGCATCCCGACGGCGAGCATCGCCCACCGGCTCGGGCCTTGGCCCTTCAGCTGGTCGGAGGAGGCCACTAGCGGGGGAGGGCGCCGGCGGCGGCGAGGGCCTGCTTGAGCAGGGCGCCGCGGCCGCCCTCGAGGTCGTTGAGGACCTCGGGATCGGCGGCCTCCTCGGGCGTGAGCCAGGTGAGCTCGAGCGCGTCCTGACGCGGGTCGCACTCGCCGCTGACCGGCACGATGTAGGCGAGGGAGACGGCGTGCTGGCGCGGGTCGTGCAGCGGGGTGACGCCGGGCAGCGGGAAGTACTCGGCCACCGTGAACGGCACAGTCGTGGCCGGCAGCTGCGGGAACGCCGTGGGCCCGAGGTCCTTCTCGAGGTTGCGCAGCAGCGCCTCGCGGATCGACTCGCCGTGCATGACGCGTCCGGACACGAGGGTGCGGGTGAGCTCGCCGGTCGTGGCCGATCCGCGGAGCAGGACTCCGACGTGCTCGACCTGCCCGAGCGCGTCGATCCGCACCGGCACGGCCTCGACGTACAGGATCGGCACCCGCGAACGCGTCTCGTCGAGCGCGATCTCGGAGAGCCAGCCGGGATTGGGGTCGGGTGTGCGCACGGATGCCATGGAAGCCATTGTGGCCCCATGGACTTGACGAACGGCCCCATCGTCAACGGTGCTGTGTCGTTCTGGTGGAGCCAGGTCGGTCGGCCTGCGCGGCGGCCGGCTCTGGAGGGCGACCTCGACTGCGACGTGTGCATCGTCGGCGGCGGCCTGACCGGGCTGTGGACGGCGTACTGGCTCGCCCGTCACGACCCGTCGCTCGACATCGTCGTGCTGGAGGCGGAGTTCGCCGGCTTCGGCGCGTCGGGCCGCAACGGCGGGTGGCTGTCGGCCCAGCTCGCCGGTGCCACGGAGCCATCCCTCGTCGCGGCGATGGAACGCGCGGTCGACGAGGTCATCGCCATCTGTTCGGACGAGGGCATCGAGGCGGACGTCGTCAAGAGCGGCGTGCTCCACGTCGCCAGGTCACCGGCCCAGCTCGTGCGGATGAGGGAGCAGTACTCCGGTGACCTGCTGGACGCCGCTGACACGGCGGAACGGGTGCAGGTCGATGGCGCGCTCGGCGCGGTGTTCTCGCCCCATGCCGCCCGGGTGCACCCCGCCCGTCTGGTCGACGGCGTCGCCCGCGCCGTCGAGCGACGAGGCGTCCGGATCCTGGAGCGCACGAGGGTCTCGCGCATCGATCCACGTGCGGCGACGACGGACCGCGGGATCGTGCGCGCTCCCGTCGTGCTCCGGTGCTTGGAGGGCTACACCGCGAGCATCCGCGGTCAGCGCCGGACCTGGTTGCCGATGAACTCGGCGATGGTGGTCACCGAGCCGCTCCCTGGCCGGATGTGGGACACGATCGGCTGGAACGGGTCCGAGCTGTTGGGCGACTGCGCGAACGCCTATTGCTACGCCCAGCGCACTGCCGACGGTCGGATCGCCCTCGGCGGACGCGGTGTCCCCTACCGATTCGGCTCTCGCACCGACACCAACGGCCGGACGCAGGACTGGACGATCGACTCCCTCGTCCGGACGCTCCACTCGCTCTTCCCGGCGACCCGCGACGCCGGCATCGAGCACGCCTGGTGCGGCGTCCTCGGCGTCCCGCGCAACTGGCGCGCCAGCGTGAGCTTCGATCCGGCGAGCGGGCTCGGCAGCGCCGGTGGATACGTCGGCAGCGGCCTCACGACGACGTACCTCGCCGGTGGCACCCTGGCCGACCTCGTCCTCGGCCGCGACTCCAAGCGCGTGACCTTGCCGTGGGTGGGCCAGCCAGTGCGCCGCTGGGAACCGGAACCCTTCCGCTGGCTCGGCGTGCGGGCCATGTACGGGCTCTACCGCGCAGCCGACCGGCGGGAGGACGCCGGGCTGGAGCATCCGAGCCGGCTGGCCCGCCTCGGCGACCACCTCACCGGCCGCTGACCGCGGCCGTCAATGCATCGCGACGCGGCGGCCGCTGATCGCTCGCGGCGTCAACCCGATGACGAGCGAGCGGTCTCCGGGTGCCCAAGGTCCGAGACGTGTGGTGCTTGCGAGAGCACGCTCGGCCTCCTCGGGGTCGGCCTCGGCGGCTGAACCCCTGACCAGGACGCTCCATCCGGATTGGAGCAGGTCGTCATGATGGTCGACCTCGAACGCAACGTCGTCCCGACCGTCGGCGAGCGCGGCCACGGTCGAGCCTTGTTCGGTGCGCACGAAGACTCGTTCCTTGAAGACGAGGAAGTTGACCGGCAGAATCGCGATTCCCTCATCGGTGGTGAACCCGAGCCGCCCGACGGTCGTCGTGTCGAGGAGCCGCCAGCACCGGTCCTCGGTCAGCGTGTCGAGCCGGCCACGGCGGGGTGGCGTCGGTGGTGGCAAGGTCATGGGCCCAGCGTAGAGTGGAGCCACCACGACAGGGGAGCGCCCGGCAGAGGGCGCTGAGAGTGCGGAGAAGCCGCAGACCCTCGAACCTGCTCCGGTTAGCACCGGCGAAGGGAGTCACATCATGAGTTCTGCCGTTTCATCCAAGAGCTTCGATCTGCGCTACCGCACGATCGACCTCGTCACCATCGCCACCCTCGCGGTGGCGTTCGGCGTCATCTTCTGGGCCTGGGGCAAGCTGTACGCCCCGCTCAGCGGGCTGGCAGTCTTCTCGTTCCCGCCCAGCGCGGCTTTGCTCGCCGGCACCTGGCTGATGGCCGGCGTCGTCGGCGGGCTGATCGTCCGCAAGCCCGGCGCCGCCTTCGCGACCGAGTTCCTCGCGGCCGCGGTGTCCACCGTCGTCATCGGCGGCACGGAGTGGGGCCTCACCGTGTTCGCGTCCGGCTTCTTCCAGGGGCTCGGCGCCGAGCTCGTGTTCCTCGCCGTCTTCTACAAGCGCTTCGGCATTTTCGTGGCCATGGGCGCTGCCGCCTTGGCGGCCGTCACTGAGGCGTTCTACGAGTGGACGCAGCCGTTCACCGCGGAGTGGGACCTCGGCTACAAGCTCGTCCACCTCGGCTTCCTCACGTCGGCGGGCATCGTGGTCGCGGGTATCGGCGGATGGCTCCTCGTGCAGGCGCTCGCCCGGGCCGGAGTGCTCGACGCGTTCGGACCCGGGCGCGACGCCGTCACCGAGGTCTAGATGTCCCCGGCGGGGGTGCCGGGCCACGGGCGGCGACATGTATAGCGTCCGGTTCGCCGGATTCACCTGGCGCCCATTGGGGCGCCGCGAACCGGTCGTGCGCGACCTCGACCTGACGATTGACGCCGGCGAGCGTGTCCTGCTGCTCGGTGCGAGCGGGGCCGGCAAGTCGTCCCTGCTCCATGCCCTCGCCGGCGCGCTCGGCACCACGATCGCCGGCGACGCCAAGGGAGTCGCCGAGGCCGTGGGCCGATTGGGCCTGCTGCCGCAGGATCCCGACGACGCCGTCGTGGCCGACCGGATCGGCCGTGACGTCGCATTCGGCCCGGAGAACCTCGCGCTGCCCCGCGACCAGATCTGGCAGCGGGTCGACGAAGCCCTGGCCGCGGTGCGGCTCCCGTACGGCCGCGACCACCTCACGACCGCTCTGTCGGGCGGCGAGCGGCAACGGCTCGCCCTTGCCGGCGTCCTCGCCCTTCGACCCGACGTGCTGCTGCTCGACGAACCGACGTCGATGCTCGACGCCGGTCACGCCGCCGCGGTGCGCGACGCCGTGCTCGAGGTGGCGGGCGAGCGGACGATGGTCGTCGTCGAGCATCGCTTCGAGCCGTGGCTCGACCACGTCGACCGGGTCGTGGTGCTGGCCGGCGGCGGACTCGCGTTCGACGGCTCCGTCGCCGCCTTCCTGACAGCGCCACCGATCGACGGACTCTGGATGCCCGGCCTGTCCGCCCCGACCCCGATCGACATTCCGGACGAGCTCGTCCACCCGGACGGCGAGGTGTTCGCGGTGCGGGTCGAGGGCGTGACGGTCGACCTCGTGACGCGAACGTTGCGGGGCACCCAGCGCACACGCGCCCTCGACGGCCTCGACCTGGTGATCGAGCCGGGCTCGCGAACGGCCCTCGTCGGTCCGAGCGGCGCCGGCAAGTCCACCGCGCTCGCCGTGCTCGGCGGGCTCATCACCCCGGTGTCGGGCACCGTCACGCCAGCGCTGGCCCGGCGACGCAGTCGCCACCTCGCCCACGACGTCGGCTGGGTGCCGCAGGACCCGGAGCTCGGCTTCGTGACCACCGGTGTCGCGAGCGAGGTGGCCTGCACCGGTGAGGTGCTCGAGCGTCCGGTCGACGTCGGCGCGGTGCTCGACATCCTCGGACTCGGGCATCTCGGCGCAGCGCACCCCTATCGCCTCTCCGGCGGTGAGCAGCGACGGCTGGCGCTCGCCGCGGCGCTCGCGCATCGACCGGTGCTCGTCCTGCTCGACGAGCCGACCGTCGGTCAGGACCGAGACACGTGGGCCGCGGTCGCCGGCTGGGTCGCGGCATGTGCGCGCGCCGGCGCGGCCGTCGGCATCTCGACCCATGACGACGACCTCCCCGTCGAGGCCACGGTGTCGATGGCTGCGGGGATGAGATCGTGAGAGCACATCTCCTGCACGCGAACCCCTTGGTGCTCCTGTCGGTCGGGGTGTTCTCGCTGATCGGCTCGTTCTTCGTCACAGACCTGACCACCGCGTACGTCGCCGTGGCCGCGTACGTCGTGGCCGGTCTCGTCCTGCTCCCCGGCTGGCGGTTCCCGCTCGTCTGCCTGGCGTTCTCGTCGTTCGCAGCCCTGACCGTCGTGTACTCGAACTGGCGCTTGGGCAGCGGCGGTCTGGAGCCGGCGCTCGTGCAGGGGCTGCGGATGATCGTGCTGGCTTGGCCCGGCTCGGTCGCCGTCGGCTACCTCGACCCGGCCCGGCTGTCCGACTACCTCGCCCAGACGCTGCGCCTCCCGGCTCGACTCGTCGCGGCGTTCGGCGCGGCCCTGCAACGGATCACCTCGTTCGGTCACGCGTGGACCCAGCTCGAGCGCACCCGTCGCGCCCGCGGACTGGGTCCGTCGCGCAACCCGATCGCGATCGCCCGCTACGCCGCCGGGATGTCGTTCGCCCTCCTCGTCCACGCGATGCGCGGCGCCTCTCGGTCGGCCGTCGCGATGGACGCTCGCGGCTTCGCCACTGCCCACGACCGCACCTGGGCCGAACCGGCCACCTGGACGCGTGTCGACCTGACGGGGCTCGCGCTCGCCGTCGCACTGGGAGCGGTGCCCGTTGTCGCATTCCTGCTCGGCGGCTAGGGTTGCCGACTAAGCAAGCGCTTAGTTCCCCAGACCGTCTGCACACAGGAGTGTCCATGCCTCGTACGTTCGAGAACCTCGACGCCTTTCGCGCAGCCACCGGGGAGGAGCTCGGCACCAGCGAGTGGATCACCGTCTCGCAGGAGAAGATCAACCTGTTCGCCGACGCGACCGGCGACCACCAGTGGATCCACGTCGACCCGGAGCGCGCGGCGTCCGGACCGTTCGGCGGCACGATCGCGCACGGCTACCTGACGCTGTCGCTGCTGCCGGTGTTCGCGCAGAGCATCTACGAGGTCGGGGGTCTGGCGATGGGCGTCAACTACGGCGCCAACAAGGTGCGGTTCCCCAGCACGGTGCCGGTCGACTCGCGGCTGCGGGCGACGGCCACCCTCCAGGAGGTCGGGGACATCCCGATCGGCACGCAGGCGGTGATCTCCTTCGTCGTCGAGCGCGAGGGTGCGGAGAAGCCGGTCTGCATCGCCGACGTCGTGTACGTGATGGCTGGGGTGCCGGGCCCTGGGCGGCCAGATGAGAGAGCGAGCGCCTGACATGCATTTCGACTACGACGACGAGACCAAGGCACTCATCGAGCGCGTCGAGGCCTTCATGGACGCCGAGGTCTACCCGGCCGAAGCCACGTTGCGCGAGCAGATCGAGCAGCTCGCCACCGACGACGCCTGGACGTTCCCGGCGATCGTCGGCGACGTCCGCGAGAAGGCCAAGGCTCAGGGTTTGTGGAACCTCTTCCTCCCGGGCCCCGCCGCGGATGCGGCACATGCGTACGGGGGCGCGGGTCTGACGAACCTGCGGTACGCGCCGATCGCCGAGATCACCGGCCGCAGCATCCAGCTGGCGCCGGCGGCGTTCAACTGCTCTGCTCCGGACACCGGCAACATGGAGGTGCTGGCGATGTTCGGCACCGACGAGCAGAAGCAGCAGTGGCTCGAGCCGCTGCTCGAAGGCACCATCCGGTCGTCCTTCGCGATGACCGAGCCGCAGGTGGCGTCGTCGGATGCCACCAACATCGAGCTGAGCATCATCCGTGACGGCGACGACTACGTCATCAACGGACGCAAGTGGTGGATCACCGGCGCGATGAACCCGGACTCCAAGATCTTCATCGTGATGGGCAAGACCGATCCGGAGGCCGAGCGGCACCGCCAGCAGTCGATGATCCTCGTCGAGCGCGACACCCCGGGCCTGGAGATCAAGCGTGGCATGAGAGTGTTCGGGTACCCCGACCGCGACCACGGCGGTCACGCCGAACTGGCGTTCCACGACGTCCGCGTTCCGGTGTCGAACATCATCGGCGCGGAGGGCGAGGGCTTCGCGATCGCGCAGGCGCGCCTCGGGCCGGGACGCATCCACCACTGCATGCGCTCCATCGGGCTGGCTGAACGCGCCATCGAGATGATGTGCCAGCGGGCGGCCTCGCGTGTCGCGTTCGGCAAGCCGATCGCCGAGCAGGGCGTCGTGCGCGACTGGATCGCCGAGTCGCGGGTGCGCCTCGAGCAGCTGCGCCTTCTCGTGCTCAAGGCCGCGTGGCTGATGGACGAGAACGGCAACCGGGCGGCCCACACCGAGATCCAGGCGATCAAGATCGCCACGCCCACGACGGTCGAGTGGATCCTCGACAAAGCCATCCAGGTGCATGGCGCCGGCGGGCTCAGCCAGGACTTCCCTCTCGCCGAGTGGTTCGCCGGCATGCGCACCCTCCGCTTCGCCGACGGGCCGGACGAGGTGCACAAGGCGAGCCTCGCCAAGGCCGAGATCGCGCAGCACCGGTGAACGTCGAGGGCAGGTCGGCGGTCGTCACCGGTGCGGCGGGTGGCATCGGCGAGGCGATTGCGCAGCGGCTGCTGGAGCGCGGCGCATCCTCGGTGGTGCTCTCGGACCTCGACTCCGACCGTCTCGACGCCGCCGCAGAACGACTGGGCGGCATGTACCCGCAACGTGTCGACCACCGCGCCGGCGACGTCGCCGACGACGCGCACTTGACCGCTCTGACATCCCACGACCCGGACCTGTACTTCGCCAACGCGGGCGTCTTCGTCGGCTTCGGGCTCGACGCCGACGAGGCCGCCTGGGCCGCGAGCTGGGACGTCAACGTGATGGCGCACGTCCGCGCCGCACGTCTTCTCGTGCCGCGCTGGCTCGAGCGCGACTCCGGCGGCTGCTTCGTCAGCACCGCCTCCGCGGCCGGCCTTCTCTTGCAGCTCGGCTCTCCGACCTACACGACGTCGAAGCACGCGGCCCTCGGGTTCGCCGAGTGGCTGGCCGCGACGTACGGCGACCGCGGCGTCCAGGTCTGCTGCCTGTGCCCGATGGGCGTCCGCACGGCGATGGTCGAGGCCGGCGAGAACACCGAGACGCCGGACGGGCGCGTCGCCCACGCAGCCGTCGCTGGTTCCGGGGACATGCTTTCGCCCCTCGACGTCGCCGACGTCGTGCTCGACGCGGTGGCCGAGGGCCGCTTCCTCGCCCTCCCGCACCCGCAGGTCGAAGCGATGCAGCAGGGCAAGGCCGCCGACCGCGACCATTGGATCGCGGGCATGCAGCGTCTTCGTCGGTCGGCGGAGGCCTGAGTCAGGACGCGATGGCGGTGCTGCGAACGTCGTGACGTCCACAGGGGCGGCAAGTCAGATTCGTCCATAAATGCCTGCTATTCCAGTAGAAACCGTCGTTCAGCCGTGATAGGTTTAGAACATGAGTTCGACAGCCGCCGCAATGCTTGCTCGCGTGAACGAGCGCGTGCGCGAGCAGTGGCGCACCGAGGCCCGGACCATGGTGGCGATGCTCGATTTCGCCGATGCACGCCGGGCTGAGTACGAGGCTTTTGGTCCGTCGAAGTGGCGCGAGGTGGAGCTGGCGTCGATCGCGCACGAGCTCGCTGTCGAGCTGCAGATGAGCGTCGCCTTGGTCCAGAACCGGCTGCACGAAGCCCGCGAGGCACGCGGCCGTACGCCCTCTGCCTGGCTGGCGTTCCTCGACGGGCGCATCGACGCCTACCGGGTGCAGATCATCAGCCGGGCACTCGGCGGCCTGCGCAAGTCGACCTCCGATGTGGTGGTCGACCAGAAGGTCGTCGCCTACGCCGAGTCGCACACGGCCTCGGAGCTGCGGGCGTGGTTGAAGAAGCTGGTCGCGCGGCTCGAGCCGGAGCACCACGACGACCGGACCCGCGACAAGGTCGCCGAACGACGAGTCCGCATCAGCCACGACGACGACGGCGTCTCCGAGCTGTGGGCCCAACTGCCTACCGCCCAGGCGGTTGCGATCGAGAATGCGCTGGCCGCGGCGGTCAAGACCAAGCCGGCCGACGATGCGCGGACCGTCGACCAGTGGGTGGCCGATGAGTTCGGCCGCCGATTCTTCGCCGGCGTCGACGGCGAACCGGCCGTCCAGGTCCAGCTCGCCCTGACCATCCCGGTCACCTCGCTCGCGGGTTTGTCCGACGAGCCCGGCGTCGGCCTCGACGGACGGCTCGTGTTGCCGGCCGAGGTGGTCCGCGAGCTCGCCACGCGCGCGGGCACTCTGTTCCACCGGGTCGTCACCGATCCGGCCGGCCGCGTCCTCGACGTCACCCGACTCGGCCGGTTCGCCACCGGCGACCTCGACTTCGCCATCACCGTCCGCGACGGCGCCTGCCAGTTCCCCACCTGCACCAGACCCGCCGTCGACTGCGACAACGATCACCAGAGACCCTGGCCCCACGGCCCCACCAACGGGCAGAACATGTGGTCACTCTGCCGAAGACACCACCGCATGAAGACGGCCGGCATCTTCACCCCCGAACTTGACGAAGACCTCGAAACCATTTGGCGCATGCCGTCCGGTCGACACGTCCCCGCGGAACCCGCCGACCACTCACAACGGAAACCGAAGGCGTCGCACATGGAGTACGCCTTCGCACAGATGGTCGTCGAGTACGTGTAGGTCAGAGCGCTCCGGCGACGGCGCGGTTCGCCAGAGCATGGACTTCAGATGTGAGCTCGGAATCCTGATGCGCACAGACGTGACGCTGGGCATGGAGGGGAGGCACTTTGATCTCCAAGTACCCGACAAGACCCAGGTTCAGATTCGGCTGATTCCCGCCTCGGCCCAGCGATCGCATGCGTTCGTATGAAGGCTTGAGTTGTGCGAACCAGAACCTCGGCTCGACTCGACTGCTCGCCGCGGAGCAGACGCGCGGCGGTCGACAGCACCGGGCCCGGCGGACGTCCGCTCAGGTTGGAGTCATCGAATCGTGTCTCGGGCACGGCACCAGTGAACCAGCCGCACACCACCCGGATACCGTGATCCCCATGGCGATCGAGCTCCTCACTCCGCGGCAGCTGGACGAGATACGTCCGGCGGGAGAGTTCGTCGCGTCCGTGCTGACGCGGCTCGTGGAGGTGGCCGACGTCGGCATGAACCTGCTGGAGCTTGACGCCCTTGCGCACGACCTGATCCGCGAGCGGGGAGCCGAGTCGTGCTACATCGACTACCACCCGTCGTTCGGGGCGATGCCGTTCGGCAAGGTGCTGTGCACATCGGTCAACGACGCGGTGCTGCATGGCCTCCCGTTCGACTACCGGCTTCAGGACGGTGACCTCGTCAGCTTCGACTTCGCGGTCGCGGTCGACGGGTGGGTGAGCGACTCGGCCGTCAGCACGATCGTCGGCGCCGCGCGTGACGACGACGTCCGCCTCATCGACACCACCCGGCGCGCGCTCGACGCCGCCATCGGTGTCGCCCGGGTCGGCAACAAGCTCGGCGACATCTCCGCGATCATCGGCGAGGTCTCCCGCGACGCGGGCTACAGCGTGAACACGCAGTTTGGTGGCCACGGCGTCGGCCGGACGATGCATGGTGACCCGCACGTGCCCAACGACGGCCGAGCCGGTCGAGGGTTCCCGCTCAAGCCGGGGCTCGTCATCGCCATCGAGCCGTGGCTGCTCGAGACCACCGACGAGATCGTCATGGACGCGGACGGCTGGACGATCCGCAGCTCCGACGGCTCCCGCGGCGCCCACTCCGAGCACACCATCGCCGTCACGGACGGGGATCCGATCGTCTTCACTGCCCGCGACTGAGGCGATTTCGGGAAAGCCCGGCGAGCTTCGCTGGTCGCTGCCAACTTGTTGCCGATCTTGGGTCTTCGATCTCGACCCAGGTCAGCGACGAGAGCATCGCTTTGGGGGAGAGCTTCTTCGACACCGCGACGCCTGTTCTTCCCCGAAGTGCAGGAAATCCCCACCGGTGAAGTGACGTTCCGGGTGTATGGACCGGAGGACACCGACGACGATGGTTCCGTCCTCCCCGACACCGGCGTCGGATCGGGAGTCTTCCGGATGCTCATCCTGGGACTCGGTCTCGCCGTGACGGGTCTTCGCCTCGCCCGACGCTAGGAGTCGCCCGGCCCTAGGAGTCGACTGGCCCTAGGAGTCGACTGGCCCTAGGAATCGACTGGCCCTAGGAATCGACTGGCACCGCGATCGTCGTCTTCTCGGTGCGGCCGCGGAGCTGGACCTCCGCGGCCTCGCGCCAGTGCTCGGCCTCCTCGGCCGATGCCGCCTCGACGGTGCGTTTGGACGCGACGACCCAGCCATCGACGGTCTTGGCGTGCTCGCTCAGCCGGGCGGCCTCGTTGACCGGGTCACCGATCACGGTGTACTCGAACCGGCTCTCGGCTCCGACGTTGCCGGCGACGGCGGGTCCGGCGGAGACACCGATACCGGCCTCGGCATCGGGCACTTCCTCCGCCAGCCGGGCACTCATCGACCGGGCGGCTGCGAGGGCGCGACCGGAGTGGTCGGGAAGGTCGCCCGGCGCCCCGAAGATGGCGAGCGCCGCGTCGCCCTCGAACTTGTTGACGAACCCGTCGTGGGCGTGCACCTCGGCGACGACGACCGCGAAGAAGCGGTTCAGCAGCTCCACGACCTCCTCGGGGGGACGCTCGGAGGCGATGGTGGTGGAGCCGACCACGTCGACGAAGAGCACGGCGACGTCGCGCACCTCGCCGCCGAGCTCCATCTGCCGAGACATCGCCGACTTGGCGACCTCCTCGCCGACGTGTCGGCCGAACAGGTCGCGGATGCGTTCGCGCTCACGCACGTCGCTGACCATCCGGTTGAAGCCCGTCTGCAGCAGCCCGAGCTCGGTGCCGTCGAACACCAGCACCTCGGCGTCGAGGTCGCCGCGCTGCACCTTGGCCAGCGCCGCGGTGACCGTGCGGATGGGCGCGACCATCGCTCGCGTGTTCATCCAGATCAGCAGCATGCCGAAGACCAGGCCGATCCCGCCGAGGGCGAGGATCGTGATCGCCAGACGGTTGGTGGTCACGTTCTCGCGGATGAGAGCGGCGATGGCCACGAGCATCAACCCGGTCAGGGGGACTGCGCTCAGCCCCCAGATCAGCAGCGACCGCATGGTGATGCCCACGCCGACCGCGCGCTTGGGCGGTGCGGTGGCGAGGGCACGGGCGGCGACGGGCCGCAGGGCGAACTCGCTGAGCAGGTAGGTGTTCGCGCACACGACGATCCCGCCCATGCCGGTGGTGAACGCGACCTTGGCGATGAGCTCGGCATCGGCGAGGCCGTAGAGGACGGTGAACAAGACCGTGCCGACCGTCCAGAGCACGCCCGAGACGATCGTCAGCTTCCATGGCACCCGGAGAGTGGCGATGCGGTCCTTCCGGCTGGCGTCGCGGTCCTCGATGGACCAGCGCAGGGACCTCACCGCCCACAAGGTTCCCCAGATCGAGCCCACGACCAGTGCGGCGCCGGCGAACACGGGCACGGCCACGAAGTTGAGCAGCACCAGATCGGCCGTGAGCACCTCGCGTCCCGGGATCACCACCGTCATCAGCAGGACCACCAGGAAGACACCGACCAGGTTGGCCAGCACCACGGACGC
This sequence comes from Aeromicrobium sp., assembly GCA_051005615.1. Taxonomy (GTDB): domain Bacteria; phylum Actinomycetota; class Actinomycetes; order Propionibacteriales; family Nocardioidaceae; genus Aeromicrobium. Next base: position 81,153 of record JBPCJE010000004.1, on the reverse strand, counting down.
GGTGAGCATCACCTGCACCCGAACCCGAAGGCGCCGGGCACCTTCGTCACCGGGACCGAGGAGCCACGAACCGAGCGGGTTCGTGCGCAGCAACCGGCGCTCAGACGGCATGGGGGGCGAACTCCAGTCCGGCCTCGGCCAGCGCGGCGCGCAGGATGCGGATGCCTTTCGGCCCCATGCCGTGCAGGTCGGCGATCTCCTGCTCGCTCCGCGCGGCCACGTCGTCGAGCGACCGGCAGCCGATCGTCGCCAGCGCCCCGTCGGCCGGGCCGCCGATGTGCGGAAGATCCGTCATGCGCGCGAGCATAGGGCCCGCGCCGTGCTCACCCCGACCATGGCCCGGGTGGGATCCCGTCGATCCACGGCTTGGCAGCCTCGACCTGGGCGAGCAAGGAGAACAGCGGACCGTCCTCGCCCGGGCGCCCGGCGAGCATGACGCCGACCGGCAGCGACGGAGCGTCCGCCGCCGCCTCCGTCCAGTGCAGCGGCAGGCTCGCTGCGGGGACGCCGGCCATGTTGTAGACGGCGGTGAACGGGGTGAAGAGCAGCTCCCGCCGGTGGCCCTCGATCGGATCGGCGGACTCGGTGAACCACTCCGACGGCTGCGGCGGGAGCGCGAGGGTGGGCGTCAGCCACACATCGAACTCGCTCATGGACGTCACCACGTCGCGGGTCGTCGCCTCGAGGAACTGGATCGCGCGGGCGAGGTCGACACCGGACGTCTCGCGACCGCGGAGCAGCCAGTAGCGGGTGTTCGGCCGCAGCTCGGTGATGGCCTCCTCGGGCACGGGGGCGGCGGCCATGGCGCTCGACCAGACGACGTTGAACTGCGGCTCGAGCTCGGGCGGGAAGGGGTTGGCGACGTCGACGACCTCGTGCCCGAGCGACTCGAGCAGCCGGCTGGCTCCCTCCCACGCGGCGACGGAAGAGGCGGACGTCTCAATGCCGGGCAGGTAGGAGGTGGACCAGCGGGCGATGCGCAACCGCCGCGGTTCACGTGCCGCCCAGGCGGTGAAGGCGACGTCCGGGTCGGGAAGGGGTCGCAGGTCGCCGGGCATCGGGTGGGCCATCGCGTCGAGGACCGCGGCGGCGTCGCGCACCGTGCGGGCGAGGGGCCCGTTGCCGGCCAGGCCGCTCCAGTCGCTTCCGAGGGGGCCGGCACTCACCCGGCCTCGACTCGGCTTGAAACCGACGACCCCGCAGCAGCTCGCCGGGATCCGGATCGACCCACCGCCGTCGCTGGCCTCCGCCACCGGCACCAGCCGCGCGGCCACGGCGGCCGCCGCTCCGCCGCTCGAACCGCCCGCGTTCCTCGTGATGTCCCACGGCGTCCTGGCCGGACCGACGAGGTCGTTGTCGGTGTACGACGAGAGCCCGAACTCCGGGGTGTTCGTCTTGCCGAGGGTGATGAAGCCCGCATGCTCCAGGAGCTCCACGACGTAGGCGTCCTGGTCCGGGACGTTGTCCCGCATCACCACCGAGCCCATCGTGGTGCGCACTCCGGCGGTCGAGGTGAGGTCCTTGAACGCCGTCGGCACCCCGCAGAAGGGGGGCGCGTCATCGGCGGCGAGCAGCTCGTCCGCCCGCGCCGCCTGCTCGAGGGCCCTCTCCCCGGTGACGGTGATGAACGCGCCGAGCGCTTCGGCGTGGGCGTCGATGCGGTCGAGATGATGCTGCACGAGCTCGACCGACGACACCTCTCGACGGCGCAGCATCGCCGCCATCGCGGTGGCGTCGAGTTCGTGCAGTCCGGTCACACGTCCGAGCCTAGGGTGGAGAGATGGCATCCACGCGCAGCCTTGTCACCGGTGCGACCGGCTACGTCGGCGGGCGACTCGTCCCCGAGCTGCTGACCGCAGGCCACGAGGTCCGCGTCATGGTGCGTGACGAGCGCAAGGCCCGTGCGCACGAGTGGTCCGGAGAGGTCGACATCGCGGTCGCCGACGCCACTGAGCGCGACCAGGTCGCCGCGGCCCTCGAGGGCGTCGACGTCGCGTACTTCCTGCTCCATTCCATCGGTACCGGCGGCGACTTCGCCGCCACGGAGCGGGGGATCGCCGAGACCTTCGCCGCCGAGGCCAGCCGCGCCGGCGTTCGGCGCATCGTGTATCTCGGCGGCATGGTGCCCGAGGGTGAAGAGCTGTCGGAGCACCTGCGATCCCGGGAGGAGGTCGGCGACGTCCTGCTCGAGTCCGGCGTCCCGACGGCGGTGCTGCAAGCGGGCATCGTGATCGGGTCGGGCTCGGCGTCGTTCGAGATGCTGCGCTACCTCACCGAGCGTCTCCCGGTCATGGTCACGCCGAAGTGGGTCCACACGAGGATCCAGCCGATCGCCATCCGCGACGTCCTGCGCTACCTCGTCGGCTGCGCGGATCTCCCGGCCGACGTCAACCGCCGCTTCGACATCGGCGGTCCCGACGTGCTCACGTACTTCGACATGATGCAGAGGTACGCCGCGGTCGCCGACCTGCCGAAGCGTCGCGTCCTGCCGGTGCCCGTGCTGTCGCCGGGCCTGTCGAGCCACTGGGTCGGACTCATCACGCCGGTGCCGGCGTCGTTGGCCCGGCCTCTGGTCGAGTCGCTGCGGAACACGGTGGTCGCGTCCGACCGCGACATCGCCGACCACATCCCCGACCCGCCCGACGGCCTCATCGGTTTCGACCGCTCCGTCGAGCTCGCCCTGACCAAGATCAGGAACCTCGACGTGCCGACCCGCTGGTCGTCCGCCGCGACGGCCGGCGCGCCGAGCGAGGCGCTGCCCACGGATCCCGACTGGGCCGGGGGATCGCTCTACCAGGACGAGCGCGCGCGCGAGGTCGACGCCTCGCCGGCCCACCTGTGGTCGGTCATCGAGGGCATCGGGGGCCGCAACGGGTGGTACTCGTGGGCCCTCGCGTGGTGGGCGCGCGGTCTCCTCGACCGCATCGTCGGCGGCCCCGGCCTTCGGCGTGGCCGACGCAACGAGAAAGACCTCGTCGTCGGCGACGCGCTCGACTTCTGGCGCGTCGAGGACACCGACGACCGGTCGTTCCTCCGCCTCCGCGCCGAGATGAAGCTCCCGGGGCTGGCCTGGCTCGAGCTTCAGGTCGGCTCGACCGACGGTGGCACCACGACCTTCCACCACCGGGCGCTGTTCCACCCCAAGGGCCTGTTCGGGCATCTCTACTGGTGGTCGATCCTCCCGTTCCACGGCGTGATCTTCGGTGCCATGCAACGCAACATCGCCAGGGCCGCCGAGGCGTTGGAGGACCCCCGAACCTCGGACACGACTCCCTAGTCGCGCCACCCGAGGTGGCGCTGCATCTCGGCGTTCAGACGGGCCAGGGCGGCGGCGATGCACCCGGCGACGAAGTCGCTGAGCCGGTGGTGCAGGGCCGCGCTGATCTCCGGGTGGGCATCGGCCAGGGCGACGTCGAGCCGGTGGCCGCCGTCTCGCTCGACCACGAGGTCGGCGAGATCGTCTGCCTCGGCCGGTCGCACGCTGACGCGGACCTCGGTCGTGGCCCGCTGGACCGAGCGCGACGATGCCTCGACCACCACTGCCGTTCCCTCTGGGCCCTCCCTGAGGTCGATCCGGATGTCGAACTCGTGCGCGATGGGCCTGGAGATCTGGTCCACGGCGATCTCAATGAGCTCGGCGCGCAGGTGGCGGGCCACGTCGTCGAGCAGCGCATCTTCAGGCATGAGGCCATTGTCCCCGTGAAGTCGCGGCGGTCGAATCCGGTCCGTAGTGTGAGTGGGATGAGTCGCCCATCCGTGGTCCTGTTCGACGTCAACGAGACGCTGTCCGACCTGTCGTCGATGGGCGACCGATTCGCGGAGATCGGGCTTCCCTCGCACCTGGCGCCGACGTGGTTCGCCGGGCTGCTGCGTGACGGGCTCGCCGTCACGGTCACCGGCCGGCAGGCGTCGTTCAAGGAGATCGCCGCCGACGTGCTGCGCGGCCTCGCCACCGGTGTCGACGGCGTCGATGCCGATGCGGCGATCGAACACGTGCTGGGGGCGTTCGCCACGCTCGATCTGCATCCCGACGTCGACGACGGTCTGCGACAGCTGCACGCGGGTGGTGTCCGCATGGCCACGCTGACCAACGGTGCTGCCTCGATCCCCGAGACGCTGCTGGCGCGGGCCGGAGTGGATGACGTGATGGAGCGGTTCCTCTCGGTCGACGACGCGGGCATCTGGAAGCCTCACCCCGACGCCTACCACTACGCGCTCAGGACGCTCGGCGCAGGCGCCGAGGCGACCATGCTGGTCGCGGCACACCCGTGGGACATCGACGGAGCGGCCCGCGCCGGCCTCGCCACCGCGTATGTCAACCGGAACGCTCGGCCGTACCCGGGCCACTTCCAGCGTGCCGACGTCGAGGTCACCTCGCTCGTGGATCTCGCCGCCGCACTCTCCTGAGGCAGGAATTTCCTCACCAGACCCGGAACAATCTGCGTTCGGGCGAAGTTGATACGATCAGACTCAAGTCATCTGACTGAGACTCATCAACGCACAGATCAGCAGGAGGAACACCCATGGCACGTGCCGTCGGAATCGACCTCGGCACGACGAACTCCGTCGTCGCCGTCCTCGAAGGTGGAGAACCCACCGTCATCGCCAACGCCGAAGGCGCCCGCACCACCCCGTCGGTCGTGGCCTTCGCCAAGGACGGCGAGGTCCTTGCCGGCGAGGTCGCCAAGCGCCAGGGCGTCACCAACGTCGACCGCACCGTCCGCTCCGTCAAGCGCCACATGGGCACCGACTGGAGCGTCGAGATCGACGGCAAGACGTTCAACCCCCAGCAGATCTCCGCGTTCATCCTGCAGAAGCTCAAGCGCGACGCCGAGTCCTACCTCGGCGAGCCGGTCACCGACGCGGTCATCACCGTGCCGGCGTACTTCAACGACCACCAGCGCCAGGCCACGAAGGAAGCCGGTGAGATCGCGGGCCTCAACGTCAGCCGCATCATCAACGAGCCCACCGCGGCCGCGCTCGCGTACGGCCTCGACAAGGGCGACGATCAGACGATCCTCGTCTTCGACCTCGGCGGCGGCACGTTCGACGTGTCCCTGCTCGAGATCGGCGACGGCGTCATCGAGGTGAAGGCCACCAGTGGCGACAACCACCTCGGCGGCGACGACTGGGACGACAAGATCATCGACTGGATCGTCACCCGGTTCAAGAACAACACCGGCCTCGACCTCACCAAGGACAAGATGGCGATGCCGCGCGTCCGTGAGGCCGCCGAGCGGGCCAAGATCGAGCTGTCGTCGAGCTCGTCGACGTCGATCAACCTCCCGTACATCACCGTCGACGGCGAGAAGAACCCCGTGTTCCTCGACGAGACTCTGTCCCGAGCGGAGTTCGAGAAGATCACCGCCGATCTGCTCGAGCGCACGAAGGCGCCGTTCCAGCACGTCATCAAGGACGCCGGCGTCGAGCTCTCGGCCATTGACCACGTCGTGCTCGTCGGTGGCTCCACCCGCATGCCGGCCGTCGTCGAGCTGGTCAAGCAGCTCACCGGCGGCAAGGTGCCCAACAAGGGCGTCAACCCCGACGAGGTCGTCGCCGTGGGCGCCAGCCTTCAGGCGGGCGTGCTCAAGGGCGAGGTCAAGGACGTGCTCCTGCTCGACGTCACGCCGCTGAGCCTCGGCATCGAGACCAAGGGCGGCGTGATGACGAAGCTCATCGAGCGCAACACGACGATTCCGACCAAGCGGTCCGAGGTCTTCACCACGGCCGACGACAACCAGCCGTCCGTGGCGATCCAGGTGTACCAGGGCGAGCGCGAGATGGCCGCCGGCAACCAGCTGCTGGCCACGTTCGAGCTCACCGGCCTGCCGCCGGCGCCGCGCGGCGTGCCGCAGATCGAGGTCACCTTCGACATCGACGCCAACGGCATCGTCAACGTGTCCGCCAAGGACCGTGGCACCGGCAAGGAGCAGTCGATGACCATCACCGGCGGCTCCGCGCTGTCGAAGGACGACATCGACAAGATGGTCAAGGACGCCGAACAGTACGCCGAGGAGGACCGCCAGCGTCGCGAGACCGTCGAGACGCGCAACCAGGCCGAGACCCTCGCGCACACGACCGACAAGTTCCTCGCCGAGAACGCCGACAAGGTCGGCGACGAGGTCAAGGCCGAGGTCCAGGCAGACCTCGACGCCCTCAACGAGGCGCTCAAGGGCGAGGATGCCGATGCCGTGCAGACGGCGGTCACCAAGCTCGGCGAGTCCAGCTCCAAGATGGGCCAGGCGATGTACGAGGCCGCCGCGGCCGAGCAGGCCGCCCAGGGCAGTGACGCCGAGGCGCCCACGGCTGACGCCGAGGGTGACGACGACGTCGTCGATGCCGAGATCGTCGACGACGCTGATGAGCCACGTGCCTGAGGAGCGAGAGGCGCCTGACGTGACCGAGGGAGCGGCTGCCGAGGAATCGGTGGTCACCCCCGAGGCTCAGGCGGATGCAGAGGCTGCGGCTCCCACTGTGGAGCAGCAGCTCGCCGAGCGGACGGCCGACCTCCAGCGTCTGCAGGCCGAGTACGTCAACTACAAGCGTCGCGTCGAGCGCGACCGGGCGAGCTCACGCACCATGGGGGAGGCGTCCGTGCTGCGCTCGCTGCTCACCGTGCTCGACGACATCGGCCGGGCCGAGGAGCACGGGCAGCTCGAAGGCGGCTTCAAGGCCGTCGCCGACGCGTTGCAGCAGGCCGTCAAGAGCCACCGGCTCGAGGTCTTCGGCGAGGCTGGCGACGTCTTCGACCCGCGGCTGCACGAAGCCCTCTTCCACGCCGGGGAGTCTCCTGACGTCGTGGCCACGACCGTCCAGTCCGTCGTCCGCACCGGCTACCGAGTCGGCGACGACGTCATCCGGCACGCGCAGGTCGGCGTCGTCGATCCCGCCTCGGCGGAGCCCGAGCCGGTGGTCGAGTCCGTCGAAACCACCGACGAGGACTGAGGGGAGGCCAGATGGCTGCCAGTGACTGGGCGTCGAAGGACTTCTACCAGACGCTCGGGGTGTCGAAAGACGCTTCGCAGGCCGACATCAAGAAGGCCTACCGCAAGCTCGCGCGCGACAACCACCCCGACTCCAACCCGGGCAACAAGGCCGCCGAGGACCGCTTCAAGGAGGTCTCCGAGGCCTACGCCGTGCTGTCGTCGCCGGACAAGCGCAAGGAGTACGACGAGCAGCGGACGTTGTTCGGCCAGTTCAAGGGCGGCTTCCAGGGCGGCCCGAGCGGGTACGGGCAGCCCGGCGGTGTCGACTTCGACCTGGGCGACCTGCTCGGCGGCATCTTCGGCGGCGGACGAGGGGGGCGGAGCCGGCGTCAGCCGCAGGGTCGTCGTGGCGACGACCTCGAGACCGAGGCCAGCATCACGTTCCAGCAGGCCGTCGACGGCGCCACCTTGCCGCTGCGCATGACCAGCGACGAGGCCTGCCCCACGTGTCACGGCACCGGCGCCAAGCCGGGCACCGTCCCCAAGGTGTGCTCCAAGTGCCAGGGCAGCGGCATGCAGACCGGCACCGCCGGGGGCGTGTTCGCCATGACCGAGCCGTGCGACCAGTGCCGCGGCCGCGGCATGGTCGTCGAGGACCCGTGCGCCACCTGCCGTGGCTCCGGCCGCGCGCCGTCGAGCCGCACGCTGCAGGTGCGGGTTCCGGCCGGCGTCAAGGACGGTCAACGCATCCGGCTCAAGGGCAAAGGTGGCAAGGGCGACGGGGCGCCGGACGGCGACCTCTACCTCGTCGTGCACGTCGCCAAGCACTCGATCTTCGGTCGCAAGGGAGACCACCTCACCATCACGGTCCCGGTCGCCTTCGACGAGGTCGCGCTCGGCGCCACGATCTCGGTGCCGACACTCGACGGGCCCACCGTCAGCATCCGCATCCCCGCCGGCACGCCGAGCGGACGCACGTTCCGGGCCCGCGGCAAGGGCGGTGTCATCAGGAGGGGAGCCACCGGCGACGGCGGCCGCGGCGATCTGCTCGTCACCATCGACGTGCAGGTGCCGGCCGAGCTCGACAACGAGTTGCGCGCTGCCGTCGAGGCCCTCCGTGCCGCTCGCGGCGACACCGATCCTCGGGCGGCCATCTCGCCGGAGGCGGTGAGCTGACACATGGAGCATCCGTTCACACCACCCGGTCCGGAGGCCAAGGTCTTCGTCATCAGCGTTGCCGCCGAGCTGTCGGGCCTGCACCCGCAGACCCTGCGCACGTACGACCGGCTCGGGCTCGTCGAGGCCGGACGTACGGGAGGCGGCGGTCGCCGCTACTCCTTGCGCGACATCGAGCTGCTGCGCCAGGTCGCGCGCCTGACGCATGAAGGCCTCGGTCTCGAGGGCGTCAAGCGCGTCATCCAGCTGGAGCACCAGGTCGATGCCCAGCAGCAGAAGATCGCCGCACTGCAGGCCGAGCTCGCCGCCGCGCACCAGGCACTCGGGACCGTTCAGAATCTCCCGGTGCGCGTCACCGATGCCCAGATCACCGTCTGGCGCCAGCCGCGCCGCTGAGGTCAAGGCTTCACGCCGATCCGACCCAGCCCGGCCGGGAGCATGAGTGGCCCTCCGAACTGATCAACGCACCCCGGTGCTTCGACCGCAACCCTGCGCAGGTCACAGGGCACTCCGGACTCGTCGTCCCGAGATGTGAAGGGTGGTGGAGGTTCCCATGGCCGGGAACATGCACCACTCCGCAAGTGTCGTGGGAGTCGGGACCCTCGGTAGGTTGACGGGGTGTTCGAGAAGATCCTCATCGCCAACCGGGGCGAGATCGCGATCCGGGCGTATCGGGCCGCGCACGAGCTCGGGGCGCGCACGGTGGCGGTGTTCCCGTACGAGGATCGTGGCTCCGAGCACCGGGTCCGCGCCGACGAGGCGTACGAGATCGGCGAACGGGGTCACCCGGTGCGCGCCTACCTCGACCCCCGGGCCATCGTCCGCGCCGCCGTGCGCGCGGGGGCCGACGCGGTCTACCCGGGCTACGGCTTCCTGTCCGAGAACCCCGAGCTCGCCGAGGCGTGCGACGCCGCTGGGGTCACCTTCATAGGTCCACCGGCATCGGTGCTCCGGCTCACCGGCAACAAGGCGCGGGCGGTCGCCGCAGCGCGTGAAGCCGGCGTTCCGGTGCTGGCCTCGGTCGAGCCGTCCGACGATGCCGGCGCGCTCGTCGACGCGGCCGTCGACCTGACGTACCCGCTGTTCGTCAAGGCCGTCGCCGGCGGGGGTGGACGCGGCATGCGCCGGGTCATCGAGCCCGACCGGCTGCGTGACGCGGTCGACGCCGCGATGCGCGAGGCCGTCGGCGCGTTCGGCGACCCGACGTGCTTCATCGAGGAAGCCGTCGCCGCCGCGCGGCACATCGAGGTCCAGGTCCTGGCCGACGGCGACGGCAACCTCGTCCATCTGCATGAACGCGACTGCTCGGTCCAGCGCCGTCACCAGAAGGTCGTCGAGATCGCGCCCGCCCCGCACCTGGACGAGGCCGTGCGGCGGCAGATCTGCGACGACGCCGTGCGCTTTGCGACCGCGATCGGCTACTCGTGCGCCGGCACCGTCGAGTTCCTGCTCGGGGCGGATGGTCGCCACGTGTTCATCGAGATGAACCCACGCATCCAGGTCGAGCACACCGTCACCGAGGAGATCACCGGCGTCGACCTCGTGCAGGCCCAGATGCGCATCGCGAGCGGCGAGAGGCTCGCCGACCTCGGCCTCGCCCAGCAGAGTGCCATCACCGCCATCGGCGCGGCGCTGCAGTGCCGCATCACCACCGAGGATCCGGGCAACGAGTTCCGGCCCGACACCGGCCAGATCACCACGTATCGGTCACCCGGCGGCCCCGGCGTCCGGCTCGACGGCGGCACGACGTACACCGGCGCCGAGATCAGCGCGCACTTCGACTCGCTGCTCTCCAAGCTCACCTGCCGTGGCCCCGATCTGCCGACGGCCGTCACCCGAGCCCGGCGGGCGCTGGGCGAGTTCCGCGTCGGCGGCGTCGCCACCAACATCGGCTTCCTGAAGTCTTTGCTCTCGCACCCGGACTTCGTCAGCGCCATGAGTGGCGGCAGCCCCGTCACCACCACGTTCATCGACGAGCACCCCGAGCTGCTCACCGCCCAGCCGCCGGCGGAGGAGGCGGAGAAGCTGCTCGGCTACCTCGCCGACGTCACCGTCAACAGGCCGAACGGGTCAGCGCCGGTGAGCATCGACCCGCGCTCCAAGCTGCCTGATGTCGATCTCGACGTCGCACCACCGGACGGCTCCCGTCAGCGGCTCCTCGACCTCGGCCCCGAGGGCTGGGCCCGGGCGCTGCGCGAGAGCGACACCATCGGCGTCACCGACACGACGTTCCGAGACGCGCACCAGTCGTTGCTCGCCACGCGTGTGCGGACGCGCGACCTGCTCGAGGCGGCGCCCGTCGTCGCGCGCACGACACCGCAGCTGCTCAGCGTCGAGTGCTGGGGCGGTGCCACGTACGACGTCGCGCTCCGGTTCCTGTTCGAGGACCCGTGGGAGCGGCTCGCCGCCCTGCGCGAGGCGGTGCCGAACCTGTGCCTGCAGATGCTGCTGCGCGGACGCAACACCGTCGGCTACACCCCGTACCCGACCGAGGTCACCACCGCATTCGTGCAGGAGGCGACCGCCTCGGGCATCGACGTGTTCCGCATCTTCGACGCCCTCAACGACGTCGGTCAGATGCGACCGGCGATCGATGCGGTACGCGAGGCCGGCCAGTCGGTCGCCGAGGTCGCGCTCTGCTACACCGGCGACCTCTCCTCACCAGACGAACGCCTCTACACGCTCGACTACTACCTGAAGCTGGCCGAGAACATCGTCGACGCCGGTGCGCACGTGCTCGCCATCAAGGACATGGCCGGCCTGCTGCGGGCCCCGGCTGCCCGCACCCTCGTCACCGCTTTGCGCGAGCGGTTCGACCTCCCGGTGCGCCTGCACACGCACGACACCCCCGGCGGCCAGCTGGCGACGTTGATCGCGGCGATCGAGTCCGGGGTCGACGCGGTCGACGCGGCGTCGGCTTCGCTGGCCGGCACCACCAGCCAGCCGCCCATGTCGGCGCTGGTCGCGGCCACCGACCACTCGCCCCGCACCACCGGTCTCGACATCACCGCCGTCAGCGCGCTGGAGCCGTACTGGGAGGCGGTGCGACGTCTCTACGCGCCGTTCGAGACCGGGTTGCCCGCGCCCACCGGCCGCGTCTACCGCCACGAGATCCCCGGCGGGCAGCTGTCGAACCTGCGCCAGCAGGCCATCGCGCTCGGGCTCGGGGAGAAGTTCGAGCAGATCGAGGACATGTACGCGGCCGCGAACGACATCCTCGGCAACGTCGTCAAGGTGACGCCGTCGAGCAAGGTCGTCGGCGACCTCGCCCTGCACCTCGCGGCCGTCGGTGCCGACCCGGACGAGTTCGCCGCCGACCCCACCGCCTTCGACATCCCCGACTCGGTCATCGGGTTCCTGTCCGGCGAGCTCGGCGACCCGCCCGGCGGCTGGCCCGAGCCCTTTCGCACCAAGGCACTGGAAGGACGCTCGTCCAGGCCGCGCGTCACCGAGCTCAGCGACGACGAGTCGGAGGCGCTCGCGGCCGACGACGCCGGCACCCGACGGCGCACCCTCAACCGGCTGCTCTTCCCCGGCCCCACCGAAGACTACGAGAAGTCGCGCGCCGAGCACGGCGATCTCTCGGCCCTGCCCACCGACGCGTTCTGGTACGGCCTGCGCCCGGACGAGGAGACCGAGGTCGAGCTCGCCGAGGGGACCCTCCACCTGTTCGGGGTCGAGGCGATCGGCGAGCCGGACGACCGCGGGATGCGCAACGTCCTGGGCACCATCAACGGGCAGCTGCGGCCGACCGAGGTTCGAGACCGGTCAGTCGACGCCAAGGTCGCGTCCGCGGAGAAGGCCGACACATCGGACCCGAAGCAGGTGGCCGTGCCCTTCGCGGGTGTCGTGAACGCCGTGGTCGAGGAGGGTGACCGGGTCGAGTCCGGACAGACCGTCGCCACCATCGAGGCCATGAAGATGGAGGCGTCCATCACCGCACCGAGCGCCGGCACCGTGAAGCACCTCGCCATCGGCGACACCCGGCAGGCCGAGGGCGGCGACCTCCTGCTCGTCCTGGAGTGAAGGCGCGACCTACTCGTTCAAGGAGTCGTCGGCGCCACGCATGATGAGGCGTCCGAGGGCGCGGGCGACGAGGGTTGCGCTGTGCCAGTCGCACCCGCGCCCGGTCGAACGGTCCGAGGTGGTCGTCAGTCGCCGGACCGGCTTCGGTCAGTTGACCTGGCGCTCCGAGTCCTTCCAGAACTCCTCGCGGAGCTTGAACTTCTGGAGCTTGCCGGTGGCCGTGCGGGCCAGCTCGTCGCGGAACTCGATGCGCTTCGGGGTCTTGTAGCCGGCGAGGTTCTCGCGGCAGTGCTTGATGAGGTCGTCCTCGCTGACCTCGCCCGCCCCGGGGTCGAGCACGACGAGCGCGGTGACCATCTCGCCCCACTTGTCGTCCGGGATGCCGATGACCGCGACCTCGGTGACGGCCTCGTGCGACATGAGGGTGTCCTCGACCTCGATCGAGGAGACGTTCTCGCCGCCGGTGATGATGACGTCCTTCTTGCGGTCGACGATCGCGACGTACCCGTCCTCGAACGTGCCGCCGTCGCCGGTGTGGAACCAGTTGTCGGCTTGGGCCACGGCGGTGGCCTCCGGGTTCTCCCAGTACGCCTCGAGGTTGTGGTTGGACTGGGTGAGCACCTCACCCTCGTCGTCGATCTTGACCCGGACGCCCAGCGCCGGCGCGCCCGCGCGGCCGAGCAGCTTCGCCTGCTCGTGCGCGTCGAGGTCGTCCCACTCCGCGCGCATGCGGCTCATGGTGACCAGCGGCGTCGTCTCGGTGAGGCCGTAGATCTGGATGAACTCCCAGCCCAGCTCCTCGCGCACCCGCTCGATCGTGCGGGTGGGTGGGGGAGCACCGGCGACGATGATGCGCACGCGGTCGCGGCCGGGGATGTCGGCTCCGCCATGATCTTCTGGCCAGTCCTTCGCGGCGTCGAGTGCAGCTGCGACGACGGCGGGCGCCGCGCACAGGTAGGTGACGCCGTGCTTCTCGACGCGACGCAGGATCTCGGCACCGTCGATCTGGCGGATGACGATGTGCTTCGCCCCAACGCCGGTGGCGGTGAACACGTGGCCCCAGCCGTTGGCGTGGAACATCGGCAGCGTGTGCAGGTAGACGTCGCGGTCGTCGACCGAGGCATGCCAGCCGAAGACCGTGGCGTTGAGCCAGTTGTTGCGGTGGGTCAGCTGCACGCCCTTGGGTCGGGCGGTGGTGCCGGAGGTGTAGTTGATGGTGGCGGTCGCGGCCTCGTCGCCCTCCCACGGCTCCGGGTCCGCAGTGCCATAGGAGGAGGGGTCCCCCCAGATCTTGTCGTCGTCCTCGCCCAGCACGAAGGTCCGCTTGCACTCGACCTCGTCGACCAGGTGCTTGAGGGCCGGGTCGATCATCAGCATCTCGGCGCCGGAGTGCTCGACGATGTAGCGGACCTCGGGCACCGACAGCCGGAAGTTGACGGGCACCAGTACACGGCCCCACCCGCTGACGCCGTAGAAGGACGTCAGGAACCGCGCGGCGTTGTGCGAGACGATCGCGACTCGGCCGCCGACCGGCACACCCATCTCGTCGAGCGTGGCCGCCTGGGACCGCGCCCGCCGGGCCATCTCGGCGTAGGTGATCTCGCCCCACGACTCGGCGGGCTGGTCGGGCTCGTCGACCACGGCGACCCGGTCGGGGTAGACCGTTTCGGCGCGGTCGAGGAAGTCACGGATCGTCAGTGGGTAGAACATGGTGCCTCCAGAGGCATGACGCAGGTCACAACATGTCTATCCTGCACCCGGCTGCCCCATCGTTGCATCCTGCCGTTGCCCCCCGCTTCTACCCGTACGGGTAGAAGCCGTGGCCGGTCTTCTTGCCGAGCAGGCCGGCGTCGACCATGCGGTCGAGCAGCGGTGGCGGCGAGTAGAGCGGCTCCTTGAACTCGTCGTACATCGAGATGCCGATGGCGCGCACGGTGTCGAGGCCGATGAGGTCCGACAGGGCGAGCGGTCCCATCGGGTGGCCGCAGCCGAGCACCATGCCGCGGTCGATGTCGGCGGCCGAGGCGTAGCCCGCCTCGTACATGCGGATCGCCGACATCAGGTACGGCACCAGCAGGCTGTTGACGACGAAACCGGCGCGGTCGGTGGCCTCGATCGGCTGCTTGCCGAGGTCGTCGGACACGAACGCCTTCATCCGGTTCATCGTCTCCGGCCCGGTGGTGAGCGACGGGATCAGCTCGACGAGCTTCATGACCGGTGCCGGGTTGAAGAAGTGCACACCCATCACGTGGTCGGCGCGGCCGGACACGGCGCCGAGCTTGACGATCGGGATGGACGACGTGTTGGAGGCGAGGATGGCGTCGTCCTCGTCGAGGAGGCCTCCGATGCGGCCGAACAGCTCGAGCTTGGTGGCCTCGTCCTCGGTGGCGGCCTCGACGACGAGCTGCCGGTCGGCCAAGGACTCGAGGTCGGACGTGAAGGTGATGTGTCCCAACGTCTCATCGACCCCGGCAGCGTCGATCTTGCCGCGCTCCTGCGCGTGGTGGAGCGAGGCCACAACGCGGTCTCGGGCGGCCTTGGCTGCGTCGTCGCTGATCTCCACGGTCACGACATCGAGCCCCGCGCGGGCGCCGACCTCCGAGATTCCGGAGCCCATCAGGCCACCGCCGATCACACCGAGCCGCTCGATCGTCGCCATCATCCACTCCCTGAACATGAGGTTTCCATCGTCTTTCGACCTTAGCCGCAGCGGGGTGTGTCGGCACGGCTCGGGTCGTCGTGCGTGATGGGATGAGCACATGCGGATTCGCGTCGCCCTCGTCTTCACGTTGGTGCTGACGCTCGGGGCCTGCGGCGTGGTCGGAGGCGATGACCCGAAGCCGCAACCGACGGCATCGGCCGCGGGGGAGAAGGCGATGGACGGAGCGCTCCCACAGATTCCCGATGGTGAACCCGCGCCGGCGGCTTTGTCCGACTTCACCTGCTCACGCGACGACGACCCTTCGACAGGCTCAGGAGATGCCAAGGACACCTGGTCGGCATCCGGTGCCGTCTCCAACGGCACGAAGAAACCGGCGACCTTCCAGGTGACCGTGCACGTCGGCCCGGCCGACGGCCGGGGAGCGGCGGCCCGCACGAAACGCATCACTGCGGTGCAGCCGAAGGGGTCGGTCTCCTTCGACCTGGGCGATATCGAGTCACGTTCGTCCGACGGCCCGTGTCACGTGCAGGTGCTCGCGCTCGATTCGTGACCTGTTGCGGTTGTTCACCATCGGTTGCCGAGCCAGACTGAACGCGTGGCGCTGGGGAAGTACCTTCAGGAAGAGGTCGCACTCGACCATGCCGACGGCCACCTGAGCCGTCGCGAGGCAACTCAGCGCGACAGGGAGCGGCTGATCACGAGCCGCTGGATCTGGTTGGTGCCCTCGAAGATCTGCATGACCTTCGCCTCGCGCATGTAGCGCTCGGCCGGGAAGTCGCGGGTGTAGCCGGCGCCGCCGAGCACCTGGACGGCATCGGTGGTCACCTTCATGGCGTTGTCGGTGGCGACGAGCTTGGCGATCGAGGCCTCGCGGCCATAGGGCTGCCCGGCGTCCTTGCGCCGGGCAGCGGCCAGGTACGTCGCGCGGGCCGACTCGACGGCAGCAGCCATGTCCGCGAGCAGGAAGGCCAGGCCCTGGTGCTCGATGACCGGCTTGCCGAACGTCTCGCGATCCTTGGCATAGGCGACCGCGACGTCGAGCGCGCCCTGGGCGAGGCCGGTGGCCACGGCGGAGATGCCCAGACGGCCGGCGTCGAGTCCGGCGAGCGCGATCTTGAGGCCCTGGCCCTCGTCGCCGAGGCGGCGCTCGGCCGGCACGCGCACGTCGTCGAACACCATCGTCGCGGTGGTGGAGCCCATCAGGCCCATCTTCTGCTCGGGGGTGTCGGCGCTCAGACCGGGCGTGTCCGCCGGGACGAGGAAGCAGGAGATGCCGCCGGACGTCTGGGCCATCACCGTGTAGAAGTCGGCCTTTCCGCCGTGGGTCGTCCAGGCCTTGTGGCCGCGGATGACGTAGGCGTCGCCGTCCCGGGTCGCCTTGGTGCGCATCGCAGCCGGGTCGGACCCGGCGTGCGCCTCGGAGAGGCAATAGGCGCCGAGCAGCTCACCAGAGAGCATCTCGGGCAGCCACTTCTCCTTCTGCTCGTCGGTTCCCGCGGTGAACAGGCCGAAGCACGAGAGCGCATGCACACTGACCCCGACCCCGACGCTCGCCCACGCCGACGCGATCTCCTCGAGCACCTGCAGGTAGACCTCGTACGTCTGGCCGCCCCCGCCGAGCTCCTCCGGGTACGGAAGACTCAGCAGGCCGGAGCGGCCGAGGGTGTGGAAGACGTCGCGCGGGAAGCTCGCCGTGGCCTCGGCCTCGTCGACGTGGGGTCGCAGCTCCTTGTCGACGATCGTGCGGGTGAGATCGACGAGGTCTCGGGACTCCTCGGTGGGCATGAGCCGATCGGCCGGCATGAAATTCTCCTGTGCTTGACGGGTACGCTCCCACCCTATGATCCGTACCGAGTTCACCGAGCAGTTCGACGTCGAGCACCCCATCGTCTGCGGCGGGATGACCGGCCTCGGCACTGCCGAGCTCATCGCTCCGGTCGCAGAGGCAGGCGCGCTGGGCTTCCTCACCGCTCTCACCCAGCCGTCCCCGGAAGCCCTGTCGAAGGAGATCGCCCGCACGCGCGAGCTCACCGACCGGCCGTTCGGCGTCAACCTGACGATCCTGCCCACGATCGACCCGGTGCCCTACGACGAGTACCGCGCCGCGATCGTCGAGGCCGGCATCACCGTGGTCGAGACGGCCGGGTCCAATCCCGCACCGCACCTACCCGACTTCCATGAGGCGGGCATCAAGGTCATCCACAAGGCGACGTCGGTTCGGCACGCGCTGTCGGCCGAGTGCAAGGGCGTCGACGCGATCAGCATCGACGGGTTCGAGTGCGCCGGCCACCCCGGCGAGGACGACGTGCCCGGTCTCGTGCTCATCCCCGCTGCGACCCGAGTGCTGTCCATCCCGGTGATCGCCAGCGGCGGGCTCGCCACCGGAGCCGGCCTGGTGGCCGCCCTCGCACTCGGGGCGTGCGCGGCCAACATGGGCACGCGGTTCATGGCGACCGACGAGGCGCCGATCCACGAGAACGTCAAGAAGCAGATCGTTGCCAACGACGAGCGCGACACCGTCATGGTGTTCCGCCAGTTCCACAACTCGGCGCGCGTGGTCCGCAACTCCATCAGTGAGCAGGTCGCCGAGATCGGTGCGCGGCCGGGCGCCACGTTCGCCGACGTCGCCGAGCTCGCCTCGAGCAAGCGCGGCCGTCAGAACGTGCTCGCCGACGGCGACATGGAGGGGGGCATGTGGTGGGCCGGTCAGGTCCAGGGCCTCATCCACGACGTGCTGCCCGTGCGCGACCTCGTCGACCAGATCATCGCCGACGCCGAGGAGATCATCGCCAAGCGCCTCGCCTCGATGATCAGCTGACCAAGGGTGGAAGCAGCCACGTGTGGATGCGCTCGCGTCGCATCTCCATCGTCTCGTTCGGGCCGCGGAAGAACGCGACGCGGGTTCCGGCGATGTGCGACTCCCCTGCGAGGCACAGGGTGACCGCGGACTCCAGCTGCACGGTCATGCGAGCGAGGGCGTCGAGGTCCTGGTGCGAGTGCCGCCGCACACCGAGGTCCACCTGGGCGAGTGCATCGAGACCGTGCTCGCGCAGCAGCTGGAGCAGCATGCCGATCTCCACGCCGTAGCCGGACACGAACGGCATCCTCAGCAGCGGCTCGCGGACGAACGCGCACTCCCCGGCCAGCGGTTGGGTGAAGCCG
The DNA here is from genome assembly GCA_051005615.1 of Aeromicrobium sp. GTDB lineage: Bacteria > Actinomycetota > Actinomycetes > Propionibacteriales > Nocardioidaceae > Aeromicrobium. The sequence goes on along the minus strand of JBPCJE010000004.1, from coordinate 63,201 downwards.
AGCAGGCGAGGTTCGTAGCGACGCAGCAGCGGACGTGCGACCAGCTCGGTCACCCTTCCGCCGCCTGATTCCTCGGTCGTCTGCCACGGTCGGTCGTAGAACCCCTTGACCATGACGAGTGACGGGTCGCGCAGCAGGGGGTGGAGCAGCCGGACGACAAAGGCCGGGTCGAAGTCCACGATGTCGGCGTCGAGGAAGACCCCGAGGTCCCCGGACATCCGGGCCAGCCCGGTCTGCATCGCGCCGCCCTTGCCACCGTCACGACCGCGCGGCCCGACCCGGTAGACGGTCGCTCTGGCCGCGGCCGCTCGTTGCGCCGTCGCGTCCGTCGAGCGCGAGTCGACCACGATCACCTCGTGCACGAGACCGGCCTCGTCGACGAGGTGCCTGCGGATCGACTTGACGATCGGGCCGATCGTCTTCTCCTCGTTACGGGCCGGGAGCACCACGCTGACGCGGCGTTCGTCGAGCAGCCCGGCGACCTCGGCGGCGTCGTCGCTGGTCGAGAGCGTGCGGCGGCGGAACCACGCGGCGGCCTCCTTGGACGAGGCCGCCGACGACCCGGCACCCCCGCCGAGGTCAGACAAGGCCTCGCACCGTCCGGCTCGGGGCACGCACTCCGGCGATGCTGGCGGTCATGTCGAGCACCCTGCGGGTCGCGACGACGTCGTGGGCACGGAAGATCGCGGCACCCGCCGCCGCCGCCAACGCGGTGGCGGCCAACGTGCCCTCGAGCCGCTCGTCGGGCGGCAGGTCGAGCGTCTCGCCGATGAAGTCCTTGCGCGACAGCGCCATCAGCACCGGCCACCCGGTGGCCACCAGCTCGTCGACGCGTCGCAACAGCTCGAGCCCGTGCCAGGTGTTCTTGCCGAAGTCGTGGGTCGGGTCGATGACGACGCCGTTGCGCGGTACGCCGTGCTCGACGGCATCGGTGGCCGCACGGGTGGTTTCCGCGACGACGTCGGCGACCACGTCGTCGTAGGCGACGCGGTGCGGGCGCGTGCGCGGCTCGGCCCCGCCGGTGTGCGAGCACACGAACCCGGCACCCAGCTCGGCAGCGACGGCGACGAGGTCGCGATCGTGCGCGGCCCAGGTGTCGTTGACGATGTCGGCCCCGACCTCGAGGCACCGGCGTGCGACGTCGGCCCGCCAGGTGTCGATGCTGATGACGGCGTCGGGCAGCTCGTCGCGTACGCGCTCGATGAACGGCACGGTGCGGCGGGCCTCCTCGTCCGCGTCGACCACGTCGCCCGGCCCGGCCTTCACGCCGCCGATGTCGATGATGTCCGCTCCGTCGTCGACGGCACGGCGGACGGCATCGAGGGCGACATCGGGTGCGAACGTGGCTCCCTTGTCGTAGAAGGAGTCGGGCGTGCGGTTGACGATGGCCATGACCAGCGCCCGGTCGCGCACGAGTCGGCGCCCGCGGAAGGTCAGGTCGACGGTCATGCCCCGATCCTCCCGTACTCGGATCAACCGAGGGCGATGCGGACCATCTCGCTTCGCGGGACGACCTTGACCCGCTCGCGGGAGTGGTCGTGCGACTCTCCGAGGGCGAGCTCGTGGGCGTCGAGCTTCTCCCAGCCTTCCCACGTCGTGACCTCGAGGCCGCGGCTCGCGAAGTAGGCGTCGACGGCCTCGCGTTCCGGCTGCTCGGGAGCGGACAACGACCCGAGATCCTGCAGGAGCAGGTCGACGGTCTGAGCGGCGTCGGACTTGGTGTGGCCGATGAGGCCGACCGGACCGCGCTTGATCCAGCCGGTGACATACGCGCCGGGGAGCGCCGAGCCGTCGATGTCGATGACGCGTCCGCCGTCGTTGGGCACCACGCCGCCGGCGAGGTCGAAGGGCAGGCCGGCGAGGTTGTCGGAGTAGTAGCCGATCGCGCGGTAGACGGCCTGGACGGGCCAGTCGACGAATTCGCCGGTGCCTCTCACGTTGCCGGTGCCGTCGAGCTCGGTGACCTCGGTGCGCAGGCCGACGACGTGGCCGTCGTCGCCGAGGACCTCGACCGGGTTGTGGCAGAAGTGGATGTGGATGCGGTGCGCGGCGCCGGTCGGCTCCTTGGCGACGTAGTTCTGCAGGACGTCGACCACGAGCTTGACGCTCTTGGACGCACGGACGGCGTCCATCGAGCCCTCGTCGAGCTCGAAGCCCTCGGGGTGCACCACGACGTCGATGTTGGGGGAGTGGTTGAGCTCGCGCAGCTCCATCGGGGTGAACTTGACCTGCGCGGGACCACGACGGGCGAACACGTGCACGTCGGCGGTGGCGTTGCGGCGCAGTCCGGCGGCGACGTTGTCGGGGATCTCGGTGCCGAGGAGCTCGTCGACCGTCTTGGCGAGGATGCGAGCGACGTCGAGGCCGACGTTGCCGACACCGAGCACGGCCACCTGTTCGGCACGGGGTTCGAACGCCCAGTCGCGGTCGACGTCCGGGTGGCCGTCGTACCAGGCCACGAAGTCGGCGGCGCCGAACGAGCCCTTGAGGTCGATGCCGGGGATGTCGAGGTCGCGGTCGCTGCGGGCGCCGGTCGCGAAGATGACGGCGTCGTAGAAGCGCTGGAGGTCGTCGAGCTTGAGGTCGTCACCGTAGGAGACGTTGCCGAAGAAGCGGATGTCAGGGTTCGCCAGGACGCGCTTGAGCGCCTTGACGATCTCCTTGATGCGCGGGTGGTCGGGCGCGACGCCGTAGCGGATGAGGCCGAACGGCGTGGGGTCGCGCTCGATGAGGTCGACGGTGACGGAGTCGTGGCCAGGGGGGAGGTCGGCTTTCGTGAGGATGTCGGCGGCGTAGATCCCGGCCGGTCCGGCGCCCACGACGGCGACGCGCAACTGTCTGCTCATGCGTCCAACGTAGACGGCGTGATCAAGAAACTAGAACACGTTCCACCATGTGGAATGGCTTCTGACCTGCGACGATGTGGTGCACGTCACATCCGGACCGGAACTCGGTACTGGCACTGTTGCCGCTCCGTCGACGGCTGGAGGATCATGGCCGCCATGACGGCGCGCCGAGTGCTCGCGGGGGCGTGCGCGCTCGTGATCATGGGCGCGCTTCCGGTCATCCAAGCGCTCGAGGCCGCCGGCGACCGAGCGGGCGTCGGGCTCGGCGAGACCATCGCGTTCGTCGTGATGATCGGTGCCTCGGTGGCCATGGGATGGCTGCTCGCCCATCAACGACCCGGCAACGTCATCGGCTGGCTACTGCTGGTCAACGGTTTCGTGCTGGTCGCCGCCGAGCTGGTCGCGGCCTACGCCCTGTTCGCGCTCGGCACCGACCGGCCCGGCGCCCGCGTCGCCGCGATCTGGGAAACCCACGGGTGGCCCCTGCTGTTCGCGCCGATCGTCGCGATCCTCTTCGTCCTCCCGGACGGCCGCTTGCTCTCGCGGCGCTGGCGGATGGTCGCGGCGCTGGGACCGCTGTCGTTCGCCGTGACCTTGGCCGGCGGCCTGGCGAGCCACGAGAGCCTTGACCGGCCGTTCCAGGACGTCGAGCCGGGCGCATGGTTGCCCGAAACGGTCGCCCAGACCATGCAGGGTCTTGGTCTGCTGGGCATGATCGCCACACTCGTCCTGGCCGCGGCCTCCCTGGTGGTGCGGTTCCGCCGGGCGGACTTGGTGGAGCGACAGCAGCTGAAGTGGATCGCCCTGGCCGGCACGCTGCTACCGATCGCGGTCATCGCCTCCTCGATCGAGGGGCTATTCATCGATGGCTCCGGCACCGTCACCGATGTGAGCTTCGCGCTCGTGATGGTGGCGATCCCGTCGGCCATCGGCGTTGCGGTGCTCCGGTACCGGTTGTTCGACATCGACCGGCTGATCTCCGCAACGGTCGCGTACGCGGTGATCACTGCTCTCCTGGGTGGCGCCTTCGTGGCGATCATCGTGTTCGGCGGGGTACTTCTCGGGCGAGGAAGTCCCGTCATCACCGCCGTCGCGACGCTGGCGGTGGCCGTCGCATTCCGCCCGGTTCGGGCGTTCGTGCAGGAGCGGGTCGAGCGCACCTTCAACCCGGCTCGCTACCGCGGGCTGCACCGGATCGACACCTTCCTGGCGGACCTTCGCACCGGCGACATCGAGCCCGAGACGATCGGTTCCGTGATCGCCGAGGCCGTCCCCGACGCCGCTCTGCGGCTGTTCTTCTGGTTGCCGGACCAGGAGTCCCACGCCGACGCCGACGGCAACCTCGTGGCCGAGCTGCCGTCCGATCCGCCCGGCCAGACTCTGGTCCGCCGCGGCGACCTGCGGCTGGGCACCGTGATTCACCGCGACGATCCGGCGGTGCGTCGAGCGCTCGACCCCATCCTGGTTCGGGCCGGTCTCGCGGTGGAGATTGCGCGTCTGCGGGTCGAGGTCCGGCGACAGCTCGCCGAGGTCGAGCGGTCGCGCACGCGCATTGTCACCGCCGCGACGGACGAGCGCCGGCGGCTCGAGCGCGACCTGCACGACGGGGCCCAGCAGCAGCTCGTCTCGATCGGGCTCGACCTGCGACACCTGCAGAACGAGCTCGGCTCCGGGTCGCCGGTGCAGGACCAGCTCGACGACTCCGTGCGCCGGCTCGGTGAGGCCATTCGGGAGCTCCGCTCGCTCGCCCACGGCGTGCGGCCGTCCTCCCTCGACGCCGGACTCGCTCCCGCGCTCTCGGATCTCGCCGCACGCACCCCGGTGCGGACGACGCTCGACGTCACGAGCGAGCGGTTCCCGGACGAGACGGAAGCGGCGGCGTACTTCGTCGTCAGCGAGGCAGTGGCGAACGCGCTCAAGCACGGGTCGCCCGAACGGATCGACGTCCACGCCGTCCGGCTCGACGGCCGGTTGGTCGTCACGGTGGCGGACGACGGCACGGGCGGTGCGGTGGCGCATCCCGGCAGCGGGCTCGCCGGGATCGGCGACCGGGTCGCCGCGCTGGACGGCGACCTGAGCATCGACAGCCCGCCGAGCGGCGGGACGAGGGTCCGGGTGGAGCTGCCATGCGGGTAGTCGTCGCCGAGGACCAGGCCCTCTTGCGCGAGGGTCTCGCGCGGCTGTTCGAGGACGCGGGACACGTGGTCGTCGGTCTGGCCACTGACGGCGCGACGGTGCGAGACGTGGTGGCCGAGCATCGGCCAGAGCTGGCTGTCGTCGACATCAGGATGCCGCCCACGTTCAGCGACGAGGGCCTCCACGCGGCTCGCTGGATCCGTGAGCACCATCCGGACGTCGGGGTGCTCGTGCTGTCCCAGCACATCCACGCTGCCGGCGTGGTCGACCTGGTGTCGCAGCGCGGCTTCGGCTACCTGCTCAAGGACCGCGTGCTGGACGTGGGCGAGTTCCTCGACGCCGCGGCCCGGGTGGCGGGCGGCGGTTCCGCGCTGGATCCCGCGATCGTCGCGACGCTCGTCGACCAAGATGTCGAGGGCGTCAGCCGGCTCACCGCCCGGGAGCGAGAGGTGCTGGGGCTGATGGCCGAAGGGCTGACCAACGCCGGCATCGCCACGCGTCTCGTGCTCACCGAGAGGACCGTCGAGAGCCATGCGCGCAGCGTCTTCATGAAGCTCGGGCTGCACGGTGACGAGGACGGGCACCGCCGGGTGCTCGCGGTCCTGTCGTACCTGGCGTCGCCCCAGTGGTAGGGCTCAGTGGTAGGGCTCAGTGGTAGCACCGAAACACGAGTGGTGCTGACGCCGATGTGAACAGGGTGGGCACGAGCCCACGATGAGAGGACCAACCACTCACGGAGGTCACCATGTCGAACGCCAAACCCCATTCCGTCAACGTCCAGGCTGAGGGCACGAGCCGCGTCTCGCTGATCGCCCTCGTCCTCGGCATCCTCTCCCTTCCCGGCTCCCTCCTCTCCTGGGACACCCTGCCCGGCGGCGGCTTCGTCTGGGGCGCGCCGCTCGCCATCGCCGCTGTCGTCGTCGGTGTGCAGGCGGTGCGCAGCGGCGCCACCGGGCGTGCGTCTGCCATCGCCGGCATCGTCCTCGGCGGCGCGATGATCGCCATGATGGTCGTCTGGACCGCCGTCGGCGCCGGCTGACCCGAGGTCAAAGGCGCTCGCGCAGCCAGGTGAAGTCCGCGACGTGGTCGTCGGCGTCGCCGGGGGTCTCGCAGATCACCGGTGCGCCGGCGTCGCGGACGACGGCGGCCAGGAGGTCGGGGTCGATCCTTCCCTGACCCAGGCTGGTGTGCCGGTCGGCGCCGGAGTCGAAGGTGTCACGGCTGTCGTTGCAGTGCACGAGGTCGATCCGGCCGGTGATCGCGAGGACGTCGTCGACGACGGTCTCCAGGGCGTTGCCGCCGGCGTGGGCGTGGCAGGTGTCGAGGCAGAACCCGACCATCTCCGAGCCGGATGCTGCCGAGATGGCATCGAAGACGCCGGCGATGCGGTCGAGGTATCGCGTCATGGCGTTGTCGCCGCCCGCGGTGTTCTCGATGAGGATCGGCAGCTTGACGTCGGTGGCCTCGATCGCCTTGCGCCAGTTGTCGAAGCCGATGGAAGGGTCGTCGTCCTGGTCGAGGTGGCCGCCGTGCACGATCAGGCCCTTGGCTCCGATCGCCGCCGCTCCGTTGACGTGCTTCTGGAGCAGCTGTCGCGACGGGATCCGGATCCGGTTGTTGGTCGTCGCGACGTTGATGAGGTACGGCGCGTGGACGTAGAGGTCGATACCGGCCTTCTCCGCGTCGGCCTTCAAGCCGTCTGCACCGCCCGCGTAGCTGAACTCCGGCCTCTGGTATCCCTGCGGGTTTCCGAGGAAGAACTGCACCAGGGTGGTGCCGCGCGCCCTCGCCTCGGCGATCGGGTCGGTCTGGTCGACGTGGGCCCCGACGGTGATCGTCATGCCGGTCAGTCTAGGAATCGGGACCGACAGGGCGGGAGCCGACTAGTCTCTCGTCGAGAGGGACGTGAGGGGCCACCCATGGGATTCGTCTCGCCGACACTGCCGGACCTCGACGTCGACGAGTGGCGGGCGTTGCCGCGCGCCGAGCGCACGAAGGCGCTGCAGCAGCACTGGGCCACCAACGGATTCGGCACTCCGTACGCGGTCTACCTGCTCTACCTCCTCAAGATCGGGCTCTACGTGCTCGGCGGCTTGCTCTTTGCCGCGTCCACACCCGGCATCGGCGGGCCGGGCGACGTCGCGGACTGGTGGACCGAGCCGGTCGTCTTCCAGAAGGTCATCATCTGGACCCTGTTGTTCGAGGTGCTCGGATTCGGCTGCGGTTTCGGCCCGCTGACGCTGCGGTTCCTGCCGCCGATCGGCACGTTCCTCTACTGGCTGCGGCCTGGCACCATCCGTCTGCCTCCGTGGCCCGACCGGGTCCCCGGAACGCGCGGATCGCACCGCACGATCGTCGACGTCGTCCTCTACCTCGGCGTCATCGCGGCCGCGCTGTGGGTGCTGCTCGCGCCGGCCGACCGGGCGGTGACCGGACTCGGCGGTGAGGGCTTGGCCGTGCTCGACCCGGTGCGACTGTTCCCGCTGCTCGTCCTGCTGCCCCTCCTCGGGCTCCGCGACAAGACGATCTTCCTGGCCGCCCGGTCGGAGCACTACTGGGTGACCGCGCTGGTGTTCCTCTTCCCGTTCATCGACATGATCGTGGCCGCGAAGCTCATCATGGTGGCCATCTGGTGGGGCGCCGCGACGTCGAAGCTCAACCGGCACTTCCCCTACGTCGTCTCCACGATGATGGCCAACGCCCCGCTGGTGCCGCGGTTCCTCAAGCGCCACCTGTGGCGCGACCCCGTGCACGACATCACCCCGTCCTGGCTGTCTCGGTCGCTGGCCCACGGCGGCACCGTCGTCGAGTTCGGCATCCCGCTCGTGCTGCTGCTGTCGCGAGGGGGCATCGTCACGACCATCGCGTTGGTCATCATCGTGCTCTTCCATCTCCAGATCCTCAGCGCCATCCCCATGGGCGTACCGCTGGAGTGGAACGTGCTGATGATGTTCGGCGCCGTGTTCCTCTTCGGTCACCACGCCGACCACGGGCTGACGGACGTCACCCAACCCGGCCTCGTCTACGGGCTGCTGGCCCTCATCGTCGCCTCGGTCGCCTGGGGCAACGTCCGGCCCGACCAGTGGTCCTTCCTGCCGTCGATGCGCTACTACGCCGGCACCTGGGCAACGTCGGTGTGGCTGTTCGGCGAGGGGGCGGAGGAGAAGTACGCGGAGCGCGTCACGAAGGCCTCCCAGCTGCCACAGCGACAGCTCGGCAGGTTGTACACGCAAGACACCGTCGACCTGATGATGGGCAAGCTCGCAGCCTGGCGCGGTCTGCACACCCACGGCCGCGCGATGCTCGGGCTCTACGCGCACGCGACCGACGACCACGAGTCGCGCTTCGCCGTCGACGGCGAGATGGTCGCGGGCTCGGCGATCGGCTGGAACTTCGGCGACGGTCACCTGCACCACGAGCGTCTGCTCGAGGCGGTGCAGGAGCGGTGCTACTTCGCGCCCGGACAGCTCCGCGTCATCATGATGGAGTCGCCGCCGATGGGTCGTCCCGTGCAGCAGTACCGCATCGTCGACGCCGCCACCGGGCTCGTCGAGGAGGGCGAGGTGGACGTGGCCGAGATGGTCATCCGCCAGCCTTGGGACGGCGACCTGCCCTTCCGCGTCACCGAGCGGGTCAGATCGGGGTGACGGGGATCGTTCCGGCGTCGCGGATCGCCTTGTCGCTGGCGCCGTGGAGCTCGGCGAGTGTGGTGTAGGCGATCGCGTCCGGGTCGATGCCGGCCGCCAGGGCGTCGGCTGTGTCGAGCCGCTCGACGAGGTCCTTGGAGGCGAGGATCGCGCCACCCGTGGCAGCCGCCTCGATCCGGGCACCCTCGTTCATCTGGTCGCCGAGCGCGGTCACCTCCAGGCGGCCGCTGGTGGCGACCTGGCCGACCATCAGCGTCGCGCCCCAGTGCAAACCGATGTTCAGCTTGACCGAGACGTCCTCGGGGCCGAGGTGTTCGGCACCGTCGCGGATTGCCCGGGCTGCTTCGATCGCCGCGCGCGCGGAGCTGGATTCTGAGCCGTCGAAGTCGGCAGCCAGGAACAGTGCCGACCCGCCATCGCCGGCATGCTTGCCGGTGATCCCGTCGTGGGCGATGACCGAGGAGTCGATGAGGTCGGTCAGGTCGCGGATCAGCTCGAAGTAGCCGCGTGAGGACAGGTGTCGCGAGTGCACCCCGGAAGCCTCCAGGTCAGCGAACAGGATCGCGGCCTGCCGCCGGCCCGGCTCGCTGACACGGTCCATCCGCTCGAACAACTTCGGGTCTCCACGGCCCAGGCGGTGCAGCAGAGTTTCCGGCAGGACTCCTCGGAACAAGAACACCACGCCGATGAAGCGCCCCTCGTCATCGCTGATCCGCAGCTGGACCTGGTGCTGGTCGCCGAGCATGGATCGACGGAAGCGAAGGTTGGTCGGGAACGCGACCCGGTCGTACCAGGCCCGAGGTGCCGACTCGGCCGGTTCAATCTCAGCCGCGTACTTGGCCGTGGAATCGAAGATCTCCTCGAAGTCGGGGTCGGCAGGATCGAGGTACCGGCGCATGATCGGCGCGTTGTGCTGGAACCATGCGGTGCCGCTTTCCCTGCTGACCCGGATGATCTCCGCGTCCTCTCTGAGAACCCCGCGGATCGCCGACCGGCCGATCTGTCGCAGTGCCTCATCGGCGGTCACCTCGGTGAGACGGGCCCGCTCGCTCGAGAGGTATGCGCAGCGGAAGTGAGCGTCGTAGATCTCGAAGATCATGCCCGCGGCCTCCATCGCGACCGCGATGTCGCGCAGCTCGGGATGCTCGGGGAGCGGCGAGGGGCCGGGAGAGTCCTCCATCACCGCAGACTATCGACACCCAACCGACTCCATCCTCGGAACCGAGCCCTAGATTGGTGGCATGACCACGGCAGTCGTCATCGGGTCCGGCCCGAACGGGCTGGCGGCTGCGATCGTGCTGGCCCAGGCCGGACTGGACGTCACGGTTCTGGAGGCCAACGACGACATCGGCGGTGGCATGCGCTCGGCCGAGCTCACCGTGCCGGGTCTCGTGCACGACGTCTGTTCGGCGGCCCATCCGACGGCCATCGCGTCGCCGTTCTTCCGCAGCCTGAAGCTCGAGGAGCACGGCTTGTCGTGGGGCTGGACCGACGTCGAGGCCGCACATCCCCTCGACGGCGGTCGCGCCGGCGTCATGTACCGCGACGTCGACCGCACCGCCGCCGGGCTGGGTTCGGACGGCGACGCCTGGCGTCGCCTCTACACGCCGCTCGTCGAGCACGCGGACGACCTGGTCGGCGACCTGTTCGGCCCGATCATCTCCGTCCCGAGTCATCCGATCGGCATGGCCCGGTTCGGGCTCCGCGCTCTCCAACCCGCCACCTGGATCGCCCGCCGGTGGAAGACCGACGAGGCGCGGGGTCTCTTCGCCGGCATGGCCGCGCACGCCATCTCACCGCTGAACCTCCCCACCACCGGCGCGCTCGGCATGATGTTCGGCGTCTTCGGGCACGCCTACGGCTGGCCGGTGGCGATCGGCGGCACGTCCTCGATCGCGAGCGCGCTCGAGGCGGTGCTGATCGCCGCCGGCGGCACGGTCGAGACCCGGCACCGGGTCACCGAGCTGCCCGAGGCCGACGTCGTCGTGTTCGACACCTCGCCCGACCAGGTGCTCTCTCTCGCCGGCCACCGGCTGCCCGGCCGTGTGGCGCGTCCGCTCCGACGATGGAAGCACGGACCGGCGGCCTTCAAGGTCGACCTCGCGGTCGAGGGAGGCATCCCGTGGACCAACGAGGCGGCCCACCGTGCCGGCACCGTGCACCTCGGCGGCACCATCGAGGAGATCATCACCGCCGACACCGACGCCGTGAACGGCCGGATGCCGGAGCGCCCGTTCGTGCTCCTGTGCCAGCAGTACCTCGCCGACCCGTCGCGCTCGGTGGACGACGTGCACCCGATCTGGGCGTACGCGCACGTGCCGAACGGCTACACCGGCGACGCGACCGAGACGTTGATCGACCAGATCGAGCGGTTCGCTCCGGGTGTTCGCGAGCGCATCGTCGCGAGATCGGTGCGCACGCCGGCCGAGGCGTACGCCGAGAACGCCAACTACGTCGGCGGCGACATGACCGGCGGCGCCGGCACGCCCTGGCAGACCGTGTTCCGCCCGCGGGTCAGCCACAACCCCTACTGGCTCGGCAAGGGCCTGTTCCTCTGCTCGGCGTCCACGCCGCCCGGCGGTGGAGTGCATGGCATGGCCGGGTATCGCGCGGCCGAGTCCGTGCTCCGTTCCTTGAGTTGAGCGGAATGCACTCAACTCTGCCGGCGTTGAACCTGTAGACCGAATATCGTTCTGGCCAGGAGCCTTCATGGACCTCTCGACCTACACCACGCGCAGCCAGCAGGCGCTGGCGGCGGCCATCCAGGTTGCCGCGGCTGCGGGCAACCCGGCCGTGGAGCCCGCCCACCTGCTCGACGCCCTGCTCACCCAGCAGGGCGGCACGGCCACGCCGCTGCTCGCCGGCGCCGGCGTCGACCCGCAGGTCGTCGCGCAGCAGCTGAAGGACGAGCTCGGACGTCTCCCCTCGGCCAGCGGAGCGAACGTCGCCACCCCCACGCTGTCGCGCAGCTCCCACGAGGTGCTGCAGCGCGCGCAGGACCTCGCCGCCCAGCTCGGTGACGCCTTCGTGTCCAGCGAACACCTCGTGGTCGGCGTCGCCACGGTCGAGTCGCCGGCCCGGCAGCTGCTCACGGACGCCGGCGCGACGCCCGACGCCCTGCAGGCCGCATTCCAGTCCATCCGCGGCAGCTCGCGCGTCACGAGTGCCGACGCCGAGGACACCTACCAGGCGCTCGAGAAGTACGGCGTCGACCTGACCGCCGTGGCCCGCGACGGCAAGCTCGACCCGGTCATCGGCCGCGACGCCGAGATCCGTCGGGTCGTGCAGGTGCTGAGCCGCCGCACGAAGAACAACCCGGTGCTGATCGGCGAGCCAGGTGTGGGCAAGACGGCCGTCGTCGAGGGACTCGCCCAACGCATCACCACCGGCGACGTGCCGGAGTCGCTGCGCGGCCGCCGGCTCGTCGCGCTCGACCTGAGCTCGATGGTCGCCGGTGCCAAGTACCGCGGGGAGTTCGAGGAGCGCCTCAAGGCCGTGCTCGCCGAGATCAAGGACAGCGACGGCCAGGTCATCACGTTCATCGACGAGCTGCACACCGTCGTCGGCGCAGGCGCCGGCGGCGACAGTGCGATGGACGCCGGCAACATGCTCAAGCCGATGCTGGCCCGCGGCGAGCTGCGGATGATCGGCGCCACCACGCTCGACGAGTACCGCCAGCGCATCGAGAAGGATCCCGCCCTCGAGCGTCGCTTCCAACAGGTCTTCGTCGGCGAGCCCAGCGCTGAGGACACCATCGCCATCCTGCGCGGACTCAAGGAGCGTTACGAGGCGCACCACAAGGTCTCCATCTCTGACGCCGCTCTCGTCGCGGCGGCGACGCTGTCCGACCGCTACATCCCGGGCCGGCAGCTGCCCGACAAGGCCATCGACCTCGTGGACGAGTCCAGCAGCCGGCTGCGCATGGAGATCGACTCAAGCCCGGTCGAGATCGACGAGCTGCGCCGCAGCGTCGACCGCCTCCGCATGGAGGAGCTGCACCTGCAGAAGGAGTCCGACGACGCCAGCCGCGAACGGCTGGAGAAGCTGCGTGTCGAGCTGGCCGACAAGCAGGAGACCCTGCGTGCGCTCGAGCAGCGCTGGGAGGCCGAGAAGCAGAGCCTCAACGCCGTCGGCGAGATCAAGGAGCGCATCGACGAGACGCGCATCGCCGCCGAGCGGGCCCAGCGCGAGGGCGACCTCGAGACGTCCAGCCGTCTGTTCTACGCCGAGATCCCGGCGATGGAACGACAGCTGGAGGAAGCGCAGAGCGCGGAGGTCTCGACCGAGGAGTCGATGGTGCACGAGGAGGTCGGGGCTGACGACATTGCCGAGGTGGTCGCGGCCTGGACCGGCATCCCCACCGGACGCCTGCTCGAGGGCGAGACCGGCAAGCTCCTGCGCATGGAGGAGGAGCTCGGCCGCCGCCTGATCGGCCAGAAGGCCGCCGTCACCGCGGTGTCAGACGCGGTGCGCCGCTCCCGTGCCGGGATCAGCGACCCTGACCGTCCGACGGGCTCGTTCCTGTTCCTCGGGCCCACCGGTGTCGGCAAGACCGAGCTCGCCAAGACGCTCGCCGAGTTCCTGTTCGACGACGAGCGAGCCATCGTGCGCATCGACATGAGCGAGTACGCCGAGAAGCACAGCGTGGCGCGGCTCGTCGGCGCCCCTCCCGGCTACGTCGGCTACGAGGAGGGTGGTCAGCTCACCGAGTCCGTGCGGAGACGGCCGTACTCGGTGGTGCTGCTCGACGAGGTCGAGAAGGCCCACCCCGAGGTCTTCGACGTGCTCCTCCAGGTGCTCGACGACGGACGCCTCACCGACGGACAGGGACGCACGGTCGACTTCCGCAACGTCATCCTCGTGCTGACGTCGAACCTGGGCTCGCAGTTCCTCGCGGATCCCGCTCTCGACGAGCAGGCCACGAAGGACGCCGTGATGGAGATCGTGAAGGCGTCGTTCAAGCCGGAGTTCCTGAACCGGCTCGACGAGGTCGTGATGTTCGACGCCCTCAGCACCGACGAGCTCACCCACATCGTCGACCTGCAGCTCGAGTCCCTCGGCCGCCGGCTGGCGACGAGGCGTATCACGCTCGACGTCACCGACGCCGCCAAGGAGTGGCTCGCCCTCACCGGCTGGGACCCCGCCTACGGCGCCCGCCCGCTGCGCCGGCTCGTGCAGCAGGCGATCGGCGACCGTCTCGCCAAGGCCCTGCTCGCCGGCGAGGTGCGCGACGGCGACACCGTGCGCGTCGACCTCGACGAGCAGGCTGACGCGCTCACGGTCAGTTCCGTCGGCTGAGAGCGTGTTGCGGGCGGTTCCCACCGATGTCACGGTGAGATCCGAGCCTCCAACCCGACATCAGTCAGGACGCGACCGTGGCCGTCAACCGTCGACTCGTCAATGCGACACCGCACGACGTCTGGCAGGTGCTGGCCGACGGCTGGCTCTATGCGCTCTGGGTCGTGGGTGCGGCACGCATGCGGGACGTGGACGACTCGTGGCCCGAGAAGGGCTCACGGATCCATCACTCCGTCGGGCTCTGGCCGCTGCTCATCAACGACCACACCGAGGTGCTCGACGTGGTGCCGGGCGAGTCGATCTCCCTGCGTGCCAAGGCTTGGCCGGCCGGAGAGGCGCACGTCGACATCGGTCTGAAGGAGACCGGCGCGAGGACCGAGGTGGTGATGGAGGAGTTTCCCGTCGCCGGGCCGGGAAAGCTGATTCCGCCTCCGGTCCAGGGCCTCTCACTGAAGTGGCGCAACCACGAGGCGTTACGACGCCTCGCCTTCATCGCCGAGCAACGGCACGAGACCCGGGCTCGTCCGTGAGGTGAGCGCCCAGCGCTCCTCGATGCGTCCGAAGCGCCAGATGGCGAGGGCGAGTGCCCAGGTGAGCACGAACACCAAGAGGATCAGGTAGCCGACGTCGCCGAGGTCGAGTCCGGCGATCCAGCCGATGGCGCCGCCCGTGATGTCCAGGCTCTCGCCGAGCAGGCCCACGATCTGCACCACACCGATGACGAGAGCCACGACGACGGACAGGGCCGTCACGGTGATGCTGTAGTAGATCTTGCGGACCGGCTTGAGGAACGCCCAGCCGTACGCCATTCCCATGAAGGCTCCGTCGATGCTGTCGAGCAGGGTCATGCCGGCGGCGAACAGGATCGGGAGGGCGACGAACGCATACCAGGGGAGCTGGAAGGCCGCGGCGCCGGCCGCCAGCACCAGGAGCGAGACCTCCGTCGCGGTGTCGAAGCCGAGGCCGAACAGGAACCCGACCGGATACATGTGTCGCGGCTTGGTCACCGCGCGAGTCGTCCGGCCCAGGATCCGGTTCATCAGGCCTCGGTTCTGCAGATGCTCCTCGAGGCGGGCCTCGTCGTAGCGGCCGGTGCGCATCTCGCGGAAGACGCGCAGGATGCCCACGAGGACCACGGCGTTGACGATGCCGATGACGATCAGGAACACCCCGGACACGCTCGCGCCGATGATGCCCGTGACCTGCTGGAGCGTGGAGGACCCGTCCTCGACCTGGCCACCGAGCGACCGCACCCCGAGGGCGAGCAGGAGGCACAGGGCGAGGACCACGCTGGAGTGACCGAGGGAGAACCAGAAGCCGACCGACACGGGACGGGACCCGTCGGGCCGGTCGGCCAAGAACTTTCTGGTCACGTTGTCGATGGCCGCGATGTGGTCCGCGTCGAACGCGTGGCGCATGCCGAGCGTGTAGGCCGTGATCCCGAGTCCGATACCGAAGACACCCGCGCTGCCGAGCGGGACGTCGCGGCCTGCGGCCATCACGAGCGCACCCCATCCGACGAGGTGCAACGCGACGATGGCGGCCGCCATGCCGAGGAGCGACCGTCTCTCCGGTCGGCTGATCCGACCGATGACCTGAGCTGACATCGTGAGCCCCTCCACCCGGCGCTCTCCGGCGCCGAGGACACTCACCTTGCTCCAGATGCAACTAAGTTGCAAGAGCCCGACAGCGCGAGCAGACACCGAGCAGTGCGGCATGGTGGACGTCGAGGCGGAACCCCATCGTTCGCTCGAGGTCCTCGGTGAGCGGCATGATCAGGCCGTCGTCGACGTTGAGGATCGCCCCGCACTCCGTGCACTGCACGTGCGCGTGGTCGAGGTGATGATGGGCCTCGTCACCCAGCGTGAGGTGGTAGATCGTGGCCGACCCCGCGACGTGCGTGTGGGCGATCAGCCCGACGTCGCCGAGAGTCGCGAGGGCGCGGTACACGGTGGTGCGGTGCACGCCCGGCGCGGACACCTCGGCCCGGTTCGCGATCTCGTCGGCGGTGAGGTGGTCGTGCGGCTCCAGGGCCTCGAGGACGGCTCGACGCGCGGCCGTGACACGTTGCCCCGTGGCCCGCAGGACCGCGAGCGCGGCGTCGGTGGTTGCTCGCTCGCTCGAACGACTCATCGCACCATTGTCGCCCTCGGACGGGGATTGCCACCCCCGAAGGCCGGACCTATGGTGAAACGAGATCGAGGTGGTCCCATGCACGAGCTGGCCATCGCCGAGTCCGTCGTCGAGGCGATCCTCGAACGCACGGATCAGCGACAGGTGACGACGGTGCGGCTCGCCGTGGGCAAGTTGTCCGGGGTCGTGCCCGATGCACTGGAGTTCTGCTTCGACCTCGCCACCGCCGGCACGCCGCTCGAAGGCGCGTCGCTGGAGATCGTCGAACCGTCCGGACAGGCGCGCTGCCATGCCTGCGCCCGCGACTTCGACGTGGACGACCTGATCCTGTTGTGTCCGTGTGGCAGTGCCGATGTCGAGGTGGTGGCCGGCCGCGAGCTGTCGGTCACCTCAGTGGAGGTGGTCTGAGGTGTGCGCAACCTGCGGATGTGGTGTCGACGAGGTCCGGGTGGACGGCGAGACGGGGGCGTACCTGCACGTGCACGAGGACGGCGTCGTCCACGCGCACGACCACGACCACGAGCACAGCCATGAACACGACCACTCCCACGAGGAGCCGCACACCCACACGATCGACCTCGAGACCGCCGTCCTCGCCAAGAACGACGAGCTCGCCGCGGCCAACCGGTCGTGGATGTCGGAGCGCGGCATCGCGGCGGTCAACCTGATGAGCTCACCGGGAGCCGGCAAGACGTCGTTGCTCGAACGCACGATCAAGGAGAGCGGCGGCTCCCGCACCATCTCGGTCGTCGAGGGCGACCAGGAGACCCACTACGACGCCGAACGCATCCGGGCCGCCGGCGCGAGAGCCGTGCAGATCAACACCGGCTCCGGATGCCACCTGGACGCCACCATGGTCCGCCGCGGACTCGACTCCCTCGAGCCGGCCGACGGCGACCTCGTCGTGCTGGAGAACGTGGGCAACCTGGTGTGCCCGGCTCTCTTCGACCTCGGTGAGACGAAGAAGGTCGTGATCATCTCGGTCACCGAGGGTGACGACAAGCCGCTGAAGTACCCGCACATGTTCGCGGCCGCCGATCTCGTGGTGGTCAACAAGACGGACCTCCTGCCGTACGTCGACTTCGACGTCGACCGGTGCGAGAAGGACGCAAGAAGCCTGAATCCCCGGCTCGAATGGATGCCCCTGTCCGTTCGCACGGGCGAGGGCCTCGACGCCTGGTACCGCTGGCTCGGTCAGCTCTGAGTGACGCGGATCACATTTTCGTCTTGACACCCGCACCCCCTCGTGTCTGAATGAGACAACGTCGCGCAAGAGAGCCGATGGTCGGCCCCAGCGGCGGTCGAGGCCCGGAGCCCGCCTCGAGGAAAGCGGGAGCTGGCATGCCAACAGCCGAGGCCGTCAAAGCCGAAGAAACTCTCATCCACGTCCTCTGGATCAACGCAGGCCTGAGCTGTGACGGCGACTCGGTCGCACTCACCGCGGCCACGCAGCCCAGCATCGAGGAGATCGCGCTCGGCGCGCTTCCAGGACTCCCACAGATCGCGGTGCACTGGCCACTGATCGACTTCGAGTGCGGCCCCAATGGCGGTGCCGACGACTTCCTCGAGTGGTTCTTCAAGGCCGACCGCGGCGAGCTCGAGCCGTTCGTCCTGGTGGTCGAGGGCTCGATACCCAACGAGAACCTGCACGACGAGGGCTACTGGTGCGGCTTCGGCAACGACCCGGCCACCGGGCAACCGATGACGACCAGTGAGTGGCTCGACCGACTCACTCCCAAGGCCACCGCGGTGGTGGCCGTCGGCACGTGTGCCACCTACGGAGGCATCCATGCCATGGCGGGCAACCCCACCGGTGCGATGGGCGTCCCCGACTACCTCGGCTGGGACTGGAAGTCGAAGGCCGACATCCCGATCGTCTGCGTCCCTGGGTGCCCGATCCAGCCCGACAACCTGTCGGAGACCCTGACCTACCTGCTCTACATGGCCACGGGTCAGGCTCCGATGATCCCGCTCGACGACGCGTTGCGTCCCACTTGGCTGTTCGGCCAGACCGTGCATGAGGGCTGCGACCGCGCCGGCTACTACGAGCAGGGCGACTTCGCCACCGAGTACGGATCGCCGAAGTGCATCGTCAAGCTGGGCTGCTGGGGACCGACGGTCAAGTGCAACGTGCCGAAGCGCGGATGGATGAACGGCATGGGCGGTTGTCCCAACGTCGGTGGTATCTGCATCGGTTGCACGATGCCCGGCTTCCCCGACAAGTTCATGCCCTTCATGGACGAGCCTCCGGGGGGCAAGCTCTCGACGAACTCGGTCGCGGTCTACGGCAAGACGATGCGCAGCCTGCGGGCCATGACGACGCGCACCCTGAACAAGGAACCGCAGTGGCGCCACCCCGGCAAGCAGCTCACGACCGGCGCAAAACGCACCTGGTAGGTCCGCCAAACCATTCCGACAGAAAGGCGGCGCCATGACGTCGACCATCCCGAGTCCGAGCAGCATGACCGAGGGGCGCGACGGCCTGGTGGAGATGGCGTGGGACCCCATCACCCGCATCGTCGGCAGCCTCGGGATCTACACCAAGATCGACTTCGCCAACAAGACCGTCGCCGAGTGCCACAGCACCAGCTCGATCTTTCGCGGCTACTCGATCTTCATGAAGGGCAAGGACCCTCGCGACGCGCACTTCATCACCAGTCGCATCTGCGGCATCTGCGGCGACAACCACGCGACCTGCTCGTGCTACGCACAGAACATGGCGTACGGCGTGAAGCCCCCGCACATCGCCGAATGGATCGTCAACCTCGGCGAGGCCGCGGAGTACATGTTCGACCACAACATCTTCCAGGAGAACCTGGTGGGGGTCGACTACTGCGAGAAGATGGTCGCGGAGACCAACCCCGCGGTGCTCGAGCGCGCGAACAACACCGAGTCACCGCACGCTGGTGATCACGGCTACAAGACCATCGGCGACATCATGCGCGCCCTCAACCCGTTCACCGGTGACTTCTACCGCGAGGCGCTGGTCGTCAGCCGCTACACGCGCGAGATGTTCTGCCTCATGGAGGGCCGGCACGTGCACCCGTCGACCCTGTACCCAGGCGGCGTCGGCACGGTGGCCACCATCCAGCTGATGACCGACTACATCACTCGGCTGATGCGCTACGTCGAGTTCATGAAGAGGGTCGTGCCGATGCACGACGACCTGTTCGACTTCTTCTACGAGGCGCTTCCCGGCTACGAGGAGGTCGGCAACCGCCGCATCCTGCTCGCCTGCTGGGGGTCGTTCCAGGACCCGGAGCACTGCAACTTCGACTACAAGGACATGACCAACTGGGGCCGCAAGATGTATGTCACCCCGGGCATCGTGGTCGACGGCAAGCTCGTCACCACCGACCTGGTCGAGATCAACCTCGGCATCCGCATCCTCCTCGGCTCGTCGTACTACGACGACTGGGAGGACCAGGAGATGTTCGTGGAGAAGGATCCGTTGGGCAACCCGGTGGACCGCCGGCACCCCTGGAACCAGCACACGAACCCCAAGCCGCAGAAGCGGGACCTCGACGGTGGCAAGTACTCGTGGGTGATGTCGCCACGCTGGTACGACGGCAAGGACTACCTCGCCCTCGACACCGGCGGCGGACCGCTGGCCCGGCTGTGGACCACGGCGCTCGCCGGCCTCGTCGACATCGGTTACGTCCAGTCCACCGGCAGCAGCGTCAAGATCAACCTTCCCAAGACGGCCCTCAAGGGACCGGTCGAGCTGGAGTGGAAGATCCCGCAGTGGAGCAACACGCTCGAGCGCAACCGGGCCCGTTCGTACTTCGCGGCCTATGCCGCGGCGTGCGCGCTGCACTTCGCCGAGAAGGCGCTCGTGGAGATCCGGGCCGGGCGCACCAAGACGTGGGAGCGGTTCGAGGTGCCGCAGGAGGGCATCGGCTGCGGTTTCACCGAGGCCGTGCGAGGCGTGCTCAGCCACCACCTGGTCATCCGCGACGGCAAGATCGCCAACTACCACCCGTACCCACCGACCCCTTGGAATGCCAACCCGAGGGACTCCTACGGCACGCCGGGTCCGTACGAGGACGCCGTGCAGGGTCAGCCGATCTTCGAGGAGAACGATCGCGAGCACTTCAAGGGCATCGACATCATGCGGACGGTGCGCAGCTTCGATCCGTGCCTGCCCTGCGGCGTGCACATGTACCTCGGGGACGGGTTGACGATCGAGAAGCTGCACTCGCCGACCCAGTCCGCCGGCGTCGAATAGGGTCGCCATGACGCAGCCCGAGCTGCTCGACCACTCGCCCGACCTGAGCCTCACGGGTGAGCGGATCGATGCCCTCCTGACAGCAAGCGCGACGGGCGGCCTGGTGGCGCGCGAGCGGGCCGAAGAGCTCGTCCGCCTGATCACCGACCTCTATGGAGCCGGCCTGGAACGAGTCATGGAGATTCTGTACGACGCCGGTTCCCTCGACGACGACATGCTGCGCACGCTCGCCGGCGACGAGCTGGTGTCCGGGCTCCTCCTCGTCCACGGCCTGCACCCGTACGGCATCGAACAACGGGTGGAGGAGGCTCTCGAAGGCGTGCGCCCCTACCTCGGATCGCATGGTGGCGACGTCGAGCTGCTCGAGGTCAGCGAGGAGGGCACCGTCCGACTGCGACTGCTCGGCAGCTGCGACGGCTGCCCGTCGTCCTCGGTCACCCTGAAGCTTGCCGTCGAAGGCGCCATCGAGGCGGCCGCACCGGAAATCGTCACGATCGAGGTCGAGGCGCCCACCTCATCAGCGCAGACGTCCGACGCCGGGCCGCTCATCTCCGTCGACTCGTTGATGACCCGACTCCACGACGACGCCGCGGCGGGCGGGGAATGGCACGCGCTGCCGGAGCTCGCGTCGCTTGCCGACGGCGAGGTGAAGTCTGCCGACGCGGGCGGCATGACGCTGCTCGTCTGCCGGATCGGCGCGAGCCACTACGCGTTCGTCGACCGCTGCGCTCGGTGCGAGTCGAGTCTCGCCGGCGCAGCACTGGCCCGACGACTCGGCGGAGCGGCCGGCGATGCTCTGCTGACGTGTCCGTCGTGCCAGGTGCACTACGACGTGCGCAAGGCCGGCGCCTGCGTCGACGTCCCCGAGCTGCACCTCATGCCGCTTCCGGTTCTCGCCGAGACCGGCGCCGTCTCGGTCGCTGTACCCGCTGAGGTTGCATGACTGTCTCGGGTCGACGGGCTGCCCCGCTCGCGACCCTCAGACGCATCAGCACCACCCGCCCGACCGTCGTGGCCGGCGAGCGGTGCGAGATGTGCGCGACGCCGATCTCCGAGGAGCACCAGCACGTGGTCGGGCTGGAGGACCGCAGCCTGATGTGCACGTGCCGAGCCTGCTACCTGCTGTTCTCCGACCAGGACGCGCATCTGCGCTACCGCGCCGTCCCGGACCGCTACCTCACCTTTCCCGGATTCGCCTTCGACCAGTCGGCGTGGGACGACCTGCAGATCCCCGTCGGCCTGGCGTTCCTGTTCCGCAACTCGGTGCAGGACCGGATGGTCGCGTTCTACCCGAGTCCTGCCGGCGCGACCGAGTCCGAGCTGACGCTCGAGTCGTGGGACCGGCTCCGCGTCGCGAATCCCCGGTTCGACCTGCTGCGATCCGACGTCGAGGCACTGCTGATCTATCGCGAGGACGAGGGGCGTGGCGCCTTCCACTGCGTGCTCGTCCCGATCGACGTCTGCTACGAGCTCGTCGGCACGATGCGGATGACGTGGCGCGGCTTCGACGGCGGTCAGGAAGCACGTCAGGCGATGGCCGAGTTCTTCGCGACGGTCGAGTCACGAAGCAAGGCCGCGCCAGCGGCGACGACATGAGCAGCTATACGTTCACGGTGCTCGATGTCTTCGCCGAGCCCTACGCCGTCACGCCACAGCTGACCGCGCGCCTGCGGGTCGAGGAGAGCACCGGCACGGTCGTGCACGCGATCGCGCTGCGTTGTCAGGTCCGCATCGAGCCCCAGCGCCGAGGCTACGACGATGGCGAAGCCGCTGACCTGCGCTCACTCTTCGGCACGCGCGACCGGTGGTCCGACACCTTGCGGCCGTTCATGTGGATGCAGTGCAACACTACGGTCCAGGGATTCACCGGCGTCACCGAGGTCGACCTGCCGATGCCCGCCACCTACGACTTCGACGTGGTCGGATCGCGCTATCTCCACGCGGTCGGCGACGGTGCAGCTCCGCTGTCGTTCATGTTCTCGGGAGTCGTGTTCACGAAGGGCGCTCAAGGCTTCGGTGTCGAGCAGGTGCCGTGGGACTGCGACACCAGCTTCCAGATGCCCATCACGGTCTGGAAGCAGATGATCGACATGTACTACCCGGGCGACGGGTGGATGCGGGTTGATCACGACGTCATGTCGGCGTTGGGCGACCACCGCGCCGAGCACGGATTCACGTCGTGGAACGAGACGCTCAACCACCTCCTCGAAGCCCGACGGGGGGTGTCCCAGGGTGAGTGACCCAGCGAACCTCGGCCTCGGTCGCGCCGTGGCCGACGCGGTGCTCTACGAGGGCTATCTGCTCTATCCGTACCGTGCGAGCTCCAGCAAGAACCAGTCGCGCTGGCAGTTCGGCGTACTCAGCCCACCCGACGCCGAGGCCGAGGGCTGGGGCGAGTCGTCGTCCATGCGGATGCAGGCCCTGATGTCCGGGGACCTCGACGACAGCGCCTCGTCTTTGGTCGTCCACCTCCGCTTCCTGCAGCTGCAGCGTCGTCAGGTGCTCGACACGTCCGGCGACGAGGTCGCGCAGATCGCGCTGGACGACGTCACGTGGCTGAGCTGGGACGAAGCCGTCGACCAGGAGCTCACGTTCACCATCGGTGCCGAAGAGCTGCGTGACGGCGTCAGCCTTCCGGTCGACGTGCCGGCGGGTGAGGACCTCGAACCGCTCGTCGACGGCTCGGGCCGCCCGGTCGGCACCATCGCCCGCAGGCGACATGCTCTCGCGGCGCAGATGCGCGTCGGCGTGGGTAGGGCTGATGGTCTGTCCCGACTGGACGTCGCGGTCGAGAACAGTCGCGCCGAGCCGACGCTCGACAAGAACGACGCGATCGCGCACTCGCTCATCGGCACCCACGTCATCATCGAGGCTCACGGTCCGAGCTTCATTTCACTCCTGGAGCCGCCCGACGCGGCGAGCGCCGCGGCCGCCGGGTGCGAGCAACGCCGCTGCTGGCCCGTGCTCGGCGGTGCGCCCGGCGACACCGACCTCCTGCTGGGGCTGCCGATCATCCTGTACGACTACCCCGAGATCGCCGAGCAGAGCACCGGTGCGCTCTTCGACTCCACCGAGATCGACGAGATCCTCACTCTGCGGGTCCTGACCATGACCGACGAGGAGAAGGCGGAAGCCCGTGCCACCGATCCGCGGGCCCGCGAGATCATCGACCGCTGCGAGGAGATGTCGCCGGAGGCGATGCAGCAGCTGCACGGGGTCCTGCGCGATCCCGGCACTCTGCTGAGTGGAGCGGCCATGATGCCGGCCGAGCCCGAGTTCCCGATGCTCTCCGACATCCGGGACCTCGACGGCCCGACGTTCGAGACCGACGACAAGCCGTGGTGGGACCCCGAGGCCGACTCAGCAGTCTCACCGGAGTCCGACGCGGTGACGATCGACGGCGTGAGCGTCGCAAAGGGCAGCCTCGTGCGAGTCCACCCGAACCGGCGTGCCGACGCCCAGGACATCTTCTTCGCCGACCAGGTCGCGCGCGTCACCGGCGTCCTGTCCGACGTCGACGGCGGTACCCACGTGGCAGTGGTCCTCGTGGACGACCCCGCGGCGGAGATGCACGACTGGTACGGCCGGTACTTCTACTTCGCCCCGGACGAGCTCGAGCCCCTCCCCGCCGAAGAAGTGGCCCCCGATCACCACGGCACCGCCCAGCACGACAGAGAGGAAAGTCGCCCATGAGAACCGTAGGCATCATCACCACGAGCGTCGTAGCACTCATCGTGCTCGCGGCCATCGTCATCGCCGTGATGTCCATTCCCGACATCACGCGCTATCTCAAGATGCGCAAGATGTGAACCGACCGACACCTGAAGGAGATCCACGATGAGTGAGACACCGGGGGAGAACCTCGAAGAGGAACCACAGGAGGAGCGTGGGCCGGAGGGTTCGCGTGACGAAGGCTCCGATGAGCCCGGCGGCGGACCAGTCGACCGTCCGGCCGGCACGTCCGATGCCGACGACCACACCGGGATCGATCCTGACGCCCCCCAGCCGGATGCACCTGACCTGCAGTCCGGCGGCAACTGAACCGGGAACGACGAGAGGAGTCATCATGGACAGCGGATCAGATCCGAGCGACCCGAACACCGAAGGTAGCGCGGTCCCTCCGTACGAGGGACGTCGCGAGGCCGCCGATCCGTCGGAGACGAGCGGCACGACCGACGACGCCGGAACCGGCGGTGCGTCCGCCCCGACCGACGACGAGGAGCAGAAGTCGCCCGATCCGGAGGACACCCCCGGCGGAGCCACGGCCTCACCGGCCGACGAGCAGCCCGCCGAGGAGGCCCCGGAGAGCCACACGGAGGACCACGACCCGGAGGGGCCGTCGCACACGCCGGGCACCGGCAGAGCGGAGGACCAGCCCTGAGCCAGCACATCCTGGTCGCCGGCATCGGCAACCTGTTCCTCAGCGACGACGGCTTCGGGCCAGAGGTCGCGCGGTACCTCGCGGCCGAGAACGTGCTGCCCGACGACGTCCGCGTGGTCGACTACGGCATCCGAGGCATGCATCTCGCCTACGACCTCCTCGACGGATGTCGGGCCCTCGTCATCGTCGACGCGATGCCCGGAGAGGGTTCGCCGGGTGACGTGGTCGTCATGCAGGTCGGCGCGCACGACGTCGGCGTGGCGGGGGCGCCGGCGCTTGACGCCCACGGGATGGACCCGCTGGCGGTGCTGGGCAGCCTCCAAGCGCTCGGCGGCTCGATGCCCGCGACGTTCGTGGTCGGGTGTCGTCCGGCGAACGTCGAGGAGGGCATCGGCCTGAGCCCGCAGGTCGAGGCCGCAGTCCCCGTCGCGGCGGCTGCTGTGCTGCGAGTGATCGACGAGCGCGTCCTGGTCGACGCCGAGCTGCGAGGGAGGAGCTGACATGTGCCTGGGCATACCCGGACAGGTCGTCGAGGTGGTCGACGGGTTCGAGGGCCAGCTCGCGCTGGTCGACGTCGAGGGCGCTCAACGGCGTATCAACATCGGGATGCTGGACGACGCGCCGGCAGCCGGCGACTGGATCCTCATCCACATGGGCTTCGCCATGGAGCTCATCGACGAGACCAAGGCCGAGGAGGCCATCGCGGGACTGGAGATGTTGGGACGGGCCCGCGATGCATGACATCGCCCCTGTCCGCACCCCGGTCTCCGGACCGGTGCTCTTCGCGCGCTACGCGTTCCCGCCCAACTCGCACGGCTACTGCGGGCCAGCCGACCACGGCGCGTTCTTCGAGCACGGTGTCACGGGCGTCGACGTCCGCGGCCTTCGCGCACTCTCGCAGCAGTTCGCCGGGGCCTGGCCGTACCTGGAGCTCATCGCGGCGTCCCTCGGACTGGACGACCCGCTCGACCGCCGGGTGGTCGACGCCTACTGGGTGGGCAACTCCCGGCTCAACCAGGTCACCGCCACGGCGGTCGGCAACTCGATGGAGGAGCGATTCCGGCCTATGACCGGTTCGTCCTTCTCCACGCTGGCCGAGAGCGTCAACGCCGGCGGCGTGCCGCACCACAGCTTCGCGGTGTTCTGCATCTACCCGTGGACCGGTCTGCTGAGTGACGGCCGCAAGGCCGAGCACGCGCTCACCGTCCTCGACCAGTGCCGCATCCGGTGGGGCAAGGTGATGGTCGTCCAGGGCGACCAGGTGGTGGTGGAGTCCACGCCCCTGACCTGGGACGGACGCACGCTCGGCTTCGGGGAGCGCATCACCGAGACGGTCGAGCGGTCGATCGACGGAGTGAGCATGATCGACGACCTCGCGGTCGGCGACTGGGTCTCGATCCACTGGGAATGGGTCTGCGACAAGCTGAGCGACCGCCAGGTCCGGTACCTACGCGACTTCACCGCGCGCCATCTGCGCATCGTGAACGAAGGAAATCTGCACCGAGGACCAGCCGCCCTCTTGGGCACCTGACGGAAGGACACGACCATGCCGGAGGCACTGCCCCGCAGAACTCTTCTCCAGGGGGCCGCCGCGCTGAGCGGCCTCGCCCTGCTACCCGCGTGCGGATCGGACGACACATCCGACGGCGCCCTCACCCTGACCGACCAGCGTGGCAGGAAGGTCTCGCTCGACGGCCCGGCCAGACGCATCGTCACGCTGCCCATGCCGGCGGCCTCGATCATGATCGCCGTCGATCGCACCGCCGAGCACCTGGTCGGCGTGCACGAGTTCTCATGGGTCGCGGCGCGCGACAGCATCTTGGGCACGATGTTCCCCCAGGTGCTCAAGGTCCCTCACGACATCGGCACGGTGGAGTTCGCGCCGAACGTCGAGGCCATCCTCGCCCTGAACCCCGATGTCGTGGTGCAGTGGGGGAATCAGGGCGATGAGATCATCCGGCCCCTGGAGAACGCCGGCCTGACGGTCCTGGGCGTCAACTACGGAAAGCTGGAGGACGTCGGCAACTGGTTCCGGATGTTCTCAGTGGTGCTGGGGCGACCCGAGCGCGGCCGGGCCATGGCCACCCGCCTCGAGTCCGACCGCGCAGCCATCGAGGCGGTGGCGGCCAAGCAGACCGCAAGGGCCCCCCGGGTGCTCTACTTCAACCGCTTCTCCGACAGCCTGACCGTGCAGGGCGCCGGGACGTTCAACGAGGACTACGTCCGCCTGATCGGTGCCGAGAACGTCTCCTCCGATGTCGAGGGACTGGTGGAGGTCGACCTCGAACAGGTGCTGGACTGGGATCCCGAGATCGTCGTGCTCGGCAACTTCGACGCCGCCATGCCGGAGGACGTCTACGGTGATCGCCGCTGGCGGGACGTCGCCGCGGTGAAGGAACGTCGCGTGTATCGGGCGCCGCTGGGTGGATACCGCTGGGACCCGCCGAGCCACGAGTCGCCGCTGATGTGGACCTGGCTGGCCCAGGTTGCCTTCCCCGACGGCACCGACGGCGGGCTGCGCGACAAGATCGTCGACGACTACCGCTACTTCTACCGGCACTCGCCGACCGCGGCCGAGATCGACACGATGCTGTGGAAGGACGCGAACGGTGCCTCCGCCCACTACGACCAGTTCTCGGCCTGACGCCGTCGCGGACGGGCCGGTCGCCCCGGGTCGCGTCCGTGGACCCCTCGCGGTCGTCGGCGCGGCTGCTGCGCTCGTCGTGACGATCGTGGTCGCCGTCTCCGTCGGCCGCTACTCCGTGCCGGTGTCCCACGTGGTCCAGATCCTGGCGTCGGGCCTGCTCCCGGAGGTCGGAGTCGGCGAGACCGAGCGAACCGTCGTCGAGCTGGTCCGCCTGCCGCGGGTGGTGCTCGCAGTGCTCGTCGGCGGTGGCCTGGCGGTCGCCGGAGCGGCTCTGCAGGCGACGTTCCGCAACCCGCTGGTCAGCCCAGACATCATCGGCGTCTCGTCGGGCGCGTCGCTAGGCGGGGCGATCGCGTTGCTGCTCGGTCTCGGGACGGTATTCCTCGTCGGCGGTGCCTTCGTGTTCGGCCTCGTCGCCCTCGGCCTGCTCTTCCTGCTCACGCTGGGCCGCACCACCACCTCGATGCTCATGGTGGTGCTCGGTGGGGTCGTGCTCGGCTCGTTCTTCGCCGCACTCGTGGGGCTGGTCCAGTACTTCGCCGACCCGTACTCGTCGTTGCCGGCCATCGTCTTCTGGCTGCTGGGCAGTCTGGCCACCGCCACCTGGGCGAAGGTCGGCGTGGCCGTCGTGCCGATCCTGCTCGGCACCGTGGTGGTGCTCCTGCTCAGGTGGCGCATCAACGTGCTCTCCCTGGGCGACGACGAGGCGTCGTCACTCGGGCTTCGACCGGGACGGCTGCGCTGGGTGATCCTGGTGTCGTGCGCGCTCATCGTGGCGGGCGCGGTCGCGGTGAGCGGGGTGATCGGCTGGGTCGGCCTGGTCATTCCCCATCTGGCCCGCATGTGGGTGGGCCCGGACCATCGGGTGCTGCTGCCCGTCAGCTTCCTGCTCGGGGCGACCTACCTCATCGTGATCGACACGATCGCCCGCACGCTCACTGCAGGTGAGATCCCACTGGGCGTGCTCACTGCTCTGGTCGGGGCGCCGGTGTTCTTCCTGCTGCTGCGGCGCAATCGCGACAGGATCTGGGACCGTGCTTGAGCTCCACGACGTCGGCTTCCGGTACCCGGAGACCGGCTGGGTCTTTCGTCACGTCTCGCTCGAGGTCCCGGCCGGGTCGGTGACCGTGGTGCTCGGCCCGAACGGCCGAGGCAAGACGACGTTGGTCCGGTGCGCCGCCGGGCTGCTCGCTCCCCTGGAGGGCTCGGTCAGCCACGACGGGTCGATCGGTTTCGTGCCCCAGGCGAGTGGCGGGGCGTTCGCGTACCGGGCTCTCGACATGGTGGTGATGGGGCGGGCCCGCCACGTGAGCCTGTTCGGGTCGCCGACCCGCGACGATCGCGTCGCCGCCCTCGACGCCATGGACCGCATCGGCGTGGGCCACCTGGCCGCCCGCCAGTTCCCGACCCTCAGCGGCGGCGAGCAGCAGCTCGTGCTCATCGCCCGGGCGATCGCCTCGGAGTCGCCGGCGCTGGTGCTGGACGAGCCCACCGCCGGCCTCGACCTGCACAACCAGGCGCAGATCATGTCGCTGCTGCGCAAGCTCATGGCCGACGGCATGGGCGTTCTGCTCACCACCCACCACCCCGACCACGCGCTCTATCTCGCCGACTCGGTGGTGCTCATGGAGGGGAGGGACTCGGTGAGGTGCGGTCCGGCGACCGAGCTGCTCACCGAGGATGCCCTCACCCGCCTGTACGGCATCGACGTCCGGATCATCACCTACGCCGAGAACGGCGCCAAGCGTCGGACCATCATCACCCGATACGGCGATGAGCTGGATTGAGGTCACCACACTCGCTCGAGGTCGATCGAGGACAGGCGATCATCACCGACCATTCGCGAGGCGCTCACGGGCACGAGGTCAGGGCTCCGCCGCGTCAGAAGTTTGCCTTTGTGGATCGGTCTGGTGGGATGGTCCCATGAAAGCCACCCCCCGACCGTCGGCCGTCACGATGGCGTGCGTGTTCGTGGGGCTCAGCTCGTTCCTGATGCTGATCCAGCTCGTCGGTGCGCTCACGAGCTGGGGAACGATCGAGATGCAGAAGGCCGTGCAGCCCGCGCTCGGGAGTCTGCAGGAGAGCGGCTTCGACGTGACGATGGGGGAGGTGCTGGGCATCCTCAGGTGGATCGGCCTGGGCACGGTGGTGCTGCTCGTGGCCGCGATCGTGTTCGCGGTCTACGCCGTCCGGGGTGACCACGTCTCGCGCATCGGCGCCACGGCGACGGCCGTCGTCCTTGCTCTCCTGATCGTCCCTTTCGGCGCGATCGGCATCCTGCAGGCGGCCTTCCTGCTTCTCGCGGCCGGCACGTTCTGGGCGCCCGACGCCCGACGCTGGTATGGGACGCAACGGGAGCAGGCCGGCCTTCCGGCGACGGCGCAATCCGACACTGTGCCCGACGCGTGGGCGGTCCCCAACCAGAGCGACCCCATCACTCAGGCCCAGACCGCAGCGGCTCCGGCCGCACCGATGAGCACGACTCATCGACCGAGCTCTGTCCTCGCCGCCGGCCTGGTCACCGTCATCGGCTCAGCGGTCGCCGGCGGCATGGCGGCGCTGTACCTGATGATCTACGGCTTCGCCCGGGCAGAGATCGTGACGGGAATCGAGGAAGGTCCGTTCGCCGACTGGTATCAGCCCGGCGAGATCGATGAGGGGCTGCGCACCGTCTTCTGGGCCAGCCTGGTGATCCTGCCCCTCGCGGTGGCCGGCTTCGCCGCCGGCATGTCGCTCCTGGCCCGTTTGGCGGTCGGACGTGTGGCGACCCTCGCGCTGGCGTGGATCACCGTGCCCGTCGGCATCGTCGCGATCCCGCTGGGACTGCTCGGCACCGCCGCGGCGGTGGCCGTCATCCTGCTGCTCAACCGCGACGAGTCGAGGGCCTGGACCGCCGACGCACGTTGAGGCGCTCCCGGTCCGCACGAGTAGCATCTCGTCCATGTCCGAGACTCCCCCAACCCCGACCGGCACAGCTCCGACCGACCCCGCCTCGACGGGCAAGCGTCCCCACGTCGTGGTCGTCGGGGGCGGATTCGGGGGCATCGCCGCCGTCCGCAAGCTCAAGCGTGCCGACGTCGACGTCACACTGATCGACCGCCACACCTACAACACGTTCAACCCGCTGCTCTACCAGGTGGCCACGGCGAGCCTGAACCCCGGCGACATCACCTGGTTCCTGCGCGCGATCCGCGCCAAGCAGCGCAACGTGCGGTTCCTCAAGGGCATCCTCAAGTCGATCGACCACGAGTCCCGGGTACTGCACCTGGAGGGCGCGGTCGACGTCAGGTACGACTTCCTGGTGCTGGCGTGCGGCGTCACGGCCAACTTCTTCGGCATCCCCGGCGCGGACAAGTTCTCGATGCCGCTGTACCAGCGTTCGCAGGCCTTGCAGGTGCGCGACCGGATGTTCGCCAACCTCGAGGACGCCGCGATCAACGGTCAGGACCGCGACCTGCGGATCATCGTCGTCGGCGGTGGCGCGACCGGTGTCGAGACCGCCGGCGCGTTCGCCGAGCTGCGCAACGACGACATGCCCACCACCTACCCCGAGCTCGACCGCAGCCGCATCCACATCACGCTCGTGGAGATGATGCCGCACGTCCTTGGACCGTTCCACCCGAAGCTGCGTGACTACGCGCTGAAATCGCTGAAGAAGCGCGAGGTCGACCTGCGGCTGGAGACAGCCGTCAAGGAGGTCCGTGAGGACGGCGTCCTCGTCGAGCACGACGGCGAGCAGGCGTTCCTGCCGGCTGGCATCGTCGTCTGGGCCTCAGGCATCACCGCGCACCCGACGGTCGGCGACTGGGGCGTGCCGCAGGGTCGCGGCGGCCGCATCGAGACCGACGATCACCGGCGCGTCAACGGCCTCACCGACGTCTTCGCCATCGGCGACGTCTCCATCGGCCCCGAGCAGATGCCGCAGCTCGCGCAACCCGCCATCCAGGGCGGCAAGTACGTGGCCGAGGTCATCAAGGCGGACCTCAAGGGCAGGACCCGCAAGCCCTTCAAGTACCGCGACAAGGGCACGATGGCCACGATCGGTCGTTCGTCCGCCGTGGCCGAGATCAAGTTCCTGCCGAAGCTCACCGGCTTCCCGGCGTGGATCATCTGGGTGGCCCTGCACCTCGTGACCTTGCTGGGCAACCGCAACCGGTTCGCGACCCTGATCAACCTCACCGCCAAGTACCTCGTGTGGGGCAGCCACAACGCGATCGTGGGCGAGACGCCGTACGTCATCGCCGACAAGCCGTTCATCGTCGAGGCCCGTGGTGCACCGCGCACCACGTCACGTCAGAGCGCCCGCAGGACCGCGGAGTCGTTGGCCACCCGAGGTCTGGAAGGCATCCGCCAGGACCGCAGCCACGACGATTCCTGAATTCGCGCGTCTCGCCGGCCGGGCCGGAGCACAATGGCGAGGGGGCTGCGGGACGGGAGTCTTCGATGGGACGCACCTTGACCATGCTCGCCTGCGGGGTCCTCCTGGTCGGATGTGGTGGTGCTGACGTTCCCGAGACGGCCGGCGCGGACCAGCCCTTGGACAAGATGGTCGCTGTCGGAGACCACAAGCTGTATCTGACGTGCGAAGGGTCTGGGAGTCCCACGGTCATCCTGGAGGCGGGGCTGACCGGTGACCACCGGACATGGAACAAGGTTCTCCCCGCGGTCGCCTCGAAGACTCGCGTGTGCGCGTACGACCGGGCGAACATCGACCCCAGCGAGACGGCGCCGACCCCCCGGACCGCTCAGGACATGGTGGCCGACCTTCACGCCTTGGCCGCAGCCGAGAAGCTGGACCGCCCCTACGTGCTGGTGGGCTTCTCGTTCGGTGGGCTCGTCGGCCAGCTCTACGCGAGCACGTATCCCGACGACGTCGGAGGTCTCGTCCTGGTGGAGTCCAACCATCCCGACGAGGACGACGAGTTCCGGGCAGAGCTGACGCAGGCGCAGATCAAGGCGGATCGCCAGGAGGTCGAGGCCAACGGGGAAGGCGTCGACGTGTTCGAGAGCCTCAAGCAGGTCCAATCAGCTTCGGGTCTGCCGGACCGGCCCCTCGTCGTCGTCACCGCCGGGATCTCGGAGGGATGGCCGCCGGGGTGGGATCCTGCCGTGTTCGACCGGCTGAGGGCGGACCAGCAGAAGGACCTCGTGGGCCGCGTCTCGGACGGGACACAGCTCATCGCGAGCGAGAGCGGGCACGACGTTCCGCAGAGCGAGCCGGCGGTCGTCATCAAGGGCATCCAGGCCGTTCTCGCGAAGATCGGTTGACTCAGGACGGCGCGACCTGTTCGAGCCTGCTGCGCGCCTCGACCAGCGACGGGCCGTACCAGGTGAGCAGGCGGCCGGACACCAGCGCAGGACGGGCTTGGGCGAACGCCTCGGGGCCGTCGTCGGGGCCGAAGACGTAGGGCTCGTCGGGCAGGAGCACGAGGTCGACGTCGTCGCGGTCGATGTCGGACAGCTCCACGTGCGGGTAGCGCTCGATGCTGTCGGCGAACGCGTTCTGCCAGCCGAGGCGCGTGACGACGTCGCCGGTGAACGTGTCGCTGCCGACGACCATCCAGGGATCGCGCCAGATCGGCACTGCCACGCGGAGACTCGTGGTCGGCACCGCCGTCGACGGTGGCGCGGACCAGACCCGCTCAGCCTCCTCCAGCCATGGCGGAACGTCCCACCCGAGAGCCTCTCCGAACAGCCGCCGGATCGAGGTGAAAGCCTCGTCGAGCGTCCGGATGCGGGTCACCCACACAGCGATGCCGTCGGCGCGCAGGCGCTCGACGTCGAGCTCGCGGTTCTCCTCCTGGTTGGCGACGACCAGGTCAGGCGCCAGCTCGGCGATCGTCGTCCGGTCGGGGTTCTTCGTGCCCCGTACTCGCGGGACGTCGAGGTCCACGGGATGCGTGCACCAGTCCGTGGCGCCGGCAAGCGCCTCGGGTCGCGTGACGGCGATGGCCTCGGTGAGCGACGGCACCAGCGAGACCACGCGACGTACCGGTCGCGTGGTCTCGACGACGACGCCGAGGTCGTCCCTCAGCGTGGCCGGTCGGATCGGTCGTCATCGAAGTCGGCGTCGCGGCGACGGTCGAGATCGATGTCGCGATCGCGGCCGACCTCACCGTCTCCCGGCGACGGATCGTCGTCGGTCCTCATGTTGGGGCGACGGTCGAGATCGATGTCGCGATCGCGGCTGACCTCACGGTCTCCCGGCGACGGATCGTCGTCGGTCCTCATGTCGGGGTCGATGCGGTCCGCCTCACGGGCGCGTTCGAGCGCCGCCTCGTCGGATCGGCTCGCCTCGGTCCCGAGCTCGCCGGCATGCCGCTCCAGTCGCTCGGCCTCCAGCTTCGCCTCGGCTGCCTCGGCTTGCGCTGCGGCCGCGGACGCTTGCGTGCGCTTGGCCTCGACCTGGTGCTCCCTGGACTCGTCGCGGACGCTGGTGGCCCGCTCGCGCGCTTGTTCCGTGCGTCGTTCGGACGACTTCCGCGCCGCAGCAACTGCTGCGAGCACGACCAGGATCACGACGATCGCGACGATCAGCCAAATCCACCAATCCATGATCTTCTCCCTCTCGTGGATGGCGGGCCGTGCCGGGCGGCGCGGCCCTCATCCATCTCGAAAGTAACCCGCGCGGGCGATGTCCGCTCGTCGTGCGACGGGCCTCAGAGACTGATGGCGCGTGCGTCGAAGAAGTCGGCGGTCGCCAGCACGGCCTGCAGGACGGCGGGCGTGACCGGTGCGTCGGTGGTGACGATCATCGTCGCCTCGTCGCGGTCGCCCTCGGGCTGACGTCCGACCGCGGCCGAGACGATGTTGATGCCCGCATCGCCGAACGCCGTGCCGATACGGCCGAGCATGCCGGGCTGGTCGCGGTAGCGGAACACGGCGAGGTGCGACTCGAGCTGGACGTTGAACCGCGATCCCCAGGCCTCCAGCAGGTGCGGCCGGTGCCGCTGCCCGAGCACGGTGCCCACGACGCGCGTGGTCTCCGCCCCGTTGCGGATGGTGACCCGCACGAGGTCGGTGAAGTCCCGGGCCATGGGTCGGCTGGTGGACGTGATGGCCACCCCGCGCTCGGCGGCGAGGGCCAGCGCGTTGACGTTGTTGACGGCTTCCTCGGTGTGGTCGGCGAGCGCGCCCTTGACGGCCTGGATCGTGAGCAGGCGGTGGTCGCGCTCGGCCACCCGTCCGAGGAACTCCACCTCCAGCGCCTCGAGCGAGGTGGCCGGCGCGAGTCCGGAGCCGATGCGTCCGAGGGACGAGCAGAGGCCGAGGAACGGTTCGAGGGCGACCAGGTCGTCGGCGGCGATCGCCGGGACGTTGACGGCGGTGGTGACCGAAGCACCGGTCAGCGCGGCCACGACCTGCTCGGCCGCCTGGAAGCCGGCGCGGTCCGTCGCCTCGGTGGTGGAAGCGCCGAGGTGTGGTGTGACGACGACGTTCGGGTAGCTGAACAGCGGGTGCTCGGTGATGGGCTCCTCGCGGAAGACGTCGAGAGCCGCACCGGCCACCTTGCCCGAGTCGAGGGCGTTCTTGAGCGCGTCGTCGACGACCAGCGGACCGCGGGCGACGTTGAGGATGCGCACTCCGTCCTTCATCGCGGCGAACGCCTCGGCGTCGAGGAAGTCCTGCGTCTCGGCGTTCTTCGGCAGGTGGACGGTGATGAAGTCGGCGACGGCATAGACGTCGGCGGCACTGGCGGCACGATCGACGCCGAGCTCACCGAAGCGCTCCTCGGCCATGTAGGCGTCGAACGCGAGGACCCGCATGCCGAACCCGCGGGCGCGGTGGGCGACGAGCTGGCCGATGCGACCGAACCCGAGGATGCCGAGGACCTTGTCGTGCAGCTCGACGCCGGTGAACTTCGCCCGGTCCCACCGGCCGGCCACGAGCGATCCGTGCGCCTGTGGCACGTTGCGGGCCAGGGCCAGCAGCAGGGCCATGGTGTGCTCGGCCGCGGTGACGACGTTGGACTGGGGTGCGTTGGCGACGACGATGCCCAGCCGGGTGGCCTCCTCGACGTCGACGTTGTCGACGCCCACCCCGGCTCGGGCGACGACCCGCAGGTTGTTC
The DNA here is from genome assembly GCA_051005615.1 of Aeromicrobium sp. Lineage (GTDB taxonomy): Bacteria > Actinomycetota > Actinomycetes > Propionibacteriales > Nocardioidaceae > Aeromicrobium. Next base: position 27,815 of record JBPCJE010000004.1, on the reverse strand, counting down.
GCCTTCGACAGCAGGTCGGCGTCCAGCTTCGTGGCGGAGCGGATCAGGATCGCGTCGTAGTCGCCGATCCGCTCGACCAGGTCGTCCGCGGACCAGTCGTACCCGAGGTCGACCTCGAACCCGGCCTTGCGCAGCAGGTCGACGCCGGACTCGCCGATGTCCTCCTTGACCAGGACCTTCATCCCGTGACCCACGCCTCGTTGGCGACGACCCAGTCGATGCAGGCGGTCAGCGCCTCGACGTCGTCCGGCTCGACGGCCGGGAACATGCCGATTCGCAGCTGGTTGCGCCCGAGCTTGCGGTACGGCTCGGTGTCGACGATGCCGTTGGCCCGCAGGGTCCGGGCGATGGCGGCGGCGTCGACGTCGTCGGAGAAGTCGATGGTGCCGACGACGAGCGAGCGCAGAGCCGGGTCGCCGACGAACGGCGTCGCGAACTCCGATGCCTCGGCCCATTCGTAGAGATGCGTCGATGAGGCGGTCGTGCGCTCCACGCAGAACTTCAGTCCGCCACCGGCGAGCATCCAGTCGACCTGGTCGGCCAGCAGCAGCAGCGTCGCGAGGGCCGGGGTGTTGTAGGTCTGGTTCAGGCGCGAGTTGGTCAGCGCGGTGGTCAGCGACAGGGACTCGGGGATCCAGCGACCGCCAGGCCCTGCTGCGAGCTCCTCGGCGCGGGTGATCGCGGCCGGGCTGAGTGCAGCCAGCCAGATGCCGCCGTCGGACCCGAAGGACTTCTGCGGCGCGAAGTAGTAGGCGTCGGCCTGGCTCATGTCGACCGGCAGGCCACCCGCACCTGAGGTCGCGTCGATGAGCACCAGCGCATCACCAGCGTCGGCGGGTCGCTGCACGTCGACCATCACCCCGGTCGATGTCTCGTTGTGCGCCCAGGCGATGACGTCGGCATCCGGATCGGCGACCGGTTCGGGGGCCGAGCCCGGGTCGGCCTTGACGACGATCGGGTCGTCGAGGAACGGCGCACCTGCGGCAGCGGTGGCGAACTTCTGGGAGAACTCGCCGAACGCCAGGTGCAACGACCGCCGGCGGATCAGGCCGGTGGCGGCGGCGTCCCAGAACGCGGTCGACCCGCCGTTGCCGAGGACGATCTCGTAGCCGTCCGGCAGCGAGAACAGCTCAGCCAGTCCGTCGCGGACTCGCCCGACGACGTCTCTCACGGGCGCCTGCCGGTGGGACGTTCCCATCAGGTCGCTGCGTCCGGCCAGCTGCTCCAGCGCTTCGGGCCGGACCTTGGACGGACCGCACCCGAACCGGCCGTCGGCGGGCATGAGGTCGGCAGGAATCTGAGTGGCGTCGGTCACGGGCTGATGCTATCGACGTACGCCCATCGCGCCGCAGACGGGCGCGGCCCAGCCGAGCGCGTCGCTCTCGCCGATCTGCGCATCGAGCGCCGCGGCGATGTCGGCCGGGATGTCGACGGCCTTGCGCTCGGCCATGTCGACGTGGACGTAGACCAGCTCGAACGTCGAGGCGAGGCGAGACCGTTCACGGTCGAGGACGAAGGCCATCGCGTGCAGCGCCCGACCGGATCGCGCGAGCAGCCGGTCGTGCACGGTGAACCGTTCGCCGAGCCGCATCTCGCCGAAGTACCGGATGTGCTGCTCGACGGTGAAGAAGCTCATTCCGCGGTCGCGGATGTACCCCTCGTCGGCTCCGGCGGCCTGCGTGCGCTTCCACACCGCCCACGAGCCGAAGTCGAAGTAGTGCCGGATGTTCATGTGGCCGTTCTCGTCGATCTGGTCGGACGCGACCTCCTCGTCGAAGACAGCAGGGAGGGCGGTCACGTCGTCGAAGGACGGCAAGTCACTCATGTCGGCACGATACTGACCACATGAAGCTTCGGCAGTCCTCGGGCTGGCATGCGCAGATTCGATCCGATGGTGATGTCGGTGCTGGTTCGACCGAGCTGAGCGAGTCTGCGTCTGGTCCCGCCGAGCCCGGGGACGGCCACTCGCCGCCTCCGCATCTGAGCCTCGGCCGCATCCGCCAGACGCTGCACTTCATGACCCGGGAAGGCGACGTCGTGTTCGACGCGCGGCGACGCCACGGGGACGTCTTCGGGATGGACACCCTCTACAGCGACCTCCCGGTGGCGGTGACCGGCCACCCCGACCACGTGCGCTCGCTTCTCACCGCCGACCCGGCACTCGCTCCGTCCACCGCCGGGACCTCGCCACTGCGGCCGATCGTGGGAACGAGCTCCGTGCTCACCGCGACCGGCGAACGCCACCGCCGCCAGCGGAAGCTGCTGATGCCGTCGTTCCACGGTGCCGCAATCGGCCGCTATCGCGAGGAGATCGTCGCGGCGACCGAGCGGGAGATCTCGAGCTGGCCCGTCGGCCGCCCGATCGCGCTGGCGAGTGCGGCGCAGAGCATCACGCTCGACGTCATCATGTCCGGCGTGTTCGGCGTGGGCGTTCTCGCCGAGGCGGACGAGGCGGAACGTCGCCTCCGTCGGGTGGTGCGCGGCATCCTCCAGCTGTCCACGAGCAGGTTGGCCAAGCCGGCCGAGGTCGTCAACCTGGCCCGGGACCGACCGATCGGCGTCCAGCGGCTGGCGATGTCGAGGATCGACCGGGCGATGTACGACCTCATCACGCAGCGCCGCGCCGCCCACGTCCCGGGGGAGCGCCACGACGTGCTGTCCCTGCTGCTCGACGCCGAGGACGAGGACGCCCGTGGCCTGAGTGACATCGAGCTCCGCAACGAGCTGCTGACCCTGGTGCTGGCCGGTCACGAGACGACCGCCAACACGATCGCCTGGACGTTCGAGCGGTTGCTGCGTGCTCCGGCCGCGTACGAGCGTCTGCAGGACGTCGTCCGGTCGAGTGACGACCCGGACGGATATCTCGAAGCGACCATCCACGAGGTCATGCGGGTGCGTCCGGTGGTGCCGGTGATCGGGCGCGAGGTCAAGGTGCCGTGGCGCCTCGGGGAGTTCGTGGTCCCGGAGGGCACCAGGATCCTGGTCAGCATCCTGCTCCTGCACCACCGCGAGGACCTGTACCCCGACCCGTTCCGCTTCGACCCGCAGCGCTTCGTCGGGGTGAAGCCCGGCACCCACACCTGGCTGCCGTTCGGCGGCGGGATCCGTCGATGCCTCGGTTCGGCACTGGCGATGGAGGAGATGCGGATTGTCGTCCACGAGATCGCGCGCCGCACCGACATGGCCGCTCCCGATCCCACTCCGGAGCGGGCGCGTCACCGCAACGTGACGATGATCCCGGGCCGTGGCGGCCGTGTGGTGGTCAACGCCCTGCGGGCCTGACCTCAAACGGCGCGTGCGTGGACCGGGGTGTGGCACTTGCGGCACAGCCCGATCAGGAGATCGAGGTCGGTGGGTCCCCCGTTTGACCACCATCGTGTGGTGGTGGCGACCGATCGGATGCTTGCACCCGGGTGCGGCGCACACGCCGTGCTGGCGGAGCCGGACCGCTTTGGCCTGACGTGGAGTGGCGCGTCGTTCGGTGCGGCCGACGTCGAGGACCTCGGTGTTCTTGCCGATGGTCTTGATGAGGAACGGGGTGATCTCGGCTCCGCGGATCAGGTGCTTGAGGATTGACGATCCGACCGGGCCGAAACCTTCGAGGTCGGCGGGCTTCAGATCGAGGTCGAGAGTCTTTGCGGCCTGCAGGTTGGCCATCGGCCGGAGCGTATCGGCTTCGACGGTGACGAAGATGTGGGGCCGGATCCCGTTGTCGGTCGAAACCATGCCCAGGACCTTCGTGCAGATCTGGTCGAGTGCATCCATCCGCCGTTCGGACGGTGCCCGCTCATCGTCCGCATCGCGGGGAACCGACAGGTTCGTCAGGATCGTGTTGAGCTTCGCGCCCGCCTCGAGGAATCCGGTCAAATGTCAACCGTCGGTGGTCTTGGCGAGGCGGATGTCGCGCTTGTCCATCCCCGTCAACCAGGCCTTGTCCAGGTCGTCAGGGTGGGCGATGTCGCTCACCTGACGCACCTGCGCATGGAACTCCGACGGCGCGCCACGTGCTTGGCGACGTCGAGCAACGGCCTTTCGATCATGCGGGTCTCATCGACGCCGATGTGCTTGAGCGCATACGTGAACGACATGACGTGCTCGAAGCTGATCTCACCAGACCTGGCTGGCTCACCGACGGCGGGCAGTTCCCGGAACGTGCTCGCGGCACGTCTCGACGTCCCCCAGGTGGCTCCATCGCGTCTATCAGAACAGATGTTCGACAGCCAGCGTTGTCCCCGACAAACGACAGGGAATTTCTACACGTTCCTCCGGTACTGGCCGCCCACCTCGAAGAACGTCTCGGTCACCTGCTGCAACGAGCAGACGCGGGCGGCGTCCATCAGCACGGCGAAGACGTTCTCATCGGTCGTGGCCGCTGCCTTGAGACGGGCGATGGCCTCGGTGGCCTCGGTGCGGTGCTCCTCCTGGAAGGCGTGCACGCGGTCGAGCTGCGACTTCTTCTCGTCCTCGGTGGCGCGGGCCAGCTCGACGGTCGGGGGTTCCTCGTCCTCGTTCGGGTTGCGGAACGTGTTGACGCCGACGATCGGCAGCGACCCGTCGTGCTTGCGCTGCTCGTAGAGCATCGACTCGTCCTGGATCCGGCCGCGCTGGTAGCCGGTCTCCATCGCGCCGAGCACGCCTCCGCGCTCGCTGATGCGGTCGAACTCGGCGAGCACCGCAGCCTCGACGAGGTCGGTGAGCTCGTCGGTGAGGAACGCGCCCTGGGTGGGGTTCTCGTTCATCGCGACGCCCCACTCGCGGTTGATGATCATCTGGATGGCGAGCGCGCGGCGCACCGACGCGTCGCCCGGCGTCGTGACGGCCTCGTCGAACGCGTTGGTGTGCAGGCTGTTCGCGTTGTCGTAGATGGCGATGAGCGCCTGCAGCGTGGTGCGGATGTCGTTGAAGCTCATCTCCTGCGCGTGCAGCGAGCGCCCGGACGTCTGCACGTGGTACTTGAGCTTCTGGCCGCGCTCGTTGGCGCCGTAGCGGTCCCGCATCGTGACCGCCCAGATTCGCCGGGCCACGCGGCCCATCACCGAGTACTCCGGGTCCATGCCGTTGGAGAAGAAGAACGACAGGTTGGGCGCGAAGTCGTCGATGTCCATGCCGCGCGCCAGGTAGGCCTCGACGTACGTGAACCCGTTGGCGAGGGTGAACGCGAGCTGGCTGATGGGGTTCGCCCCGGCCTCGGCGATGTGGTAGCCGGAGATCGAGACCGAGTAGAAGTTGCGGACCTTCTGCTCGATGAACCACTCCTGGATGTCGGCCATCATCCGCAGGCTGAACTCGGTGGAGAACAGGCACGTGTTCTGGCCCTGGTCCTCCTTGAGGATGTCGGCCTGCACGGTGCCGCGGACGGTCTGCAGGGTGGCCTCGCGCAGCTCGTCCCGTTCGTCGCCGGTCGGCTCGCGGCCCTCGACCTCGCGGAACATGTCCTCGACCTGGTCGATCGCGGTGTTCAGGAAGAACGCGAGCACCGTGGGGGCCGGACCGTTGATCGTCATCGACACCGATGTGGACGGCGACACGAGCTCGAAGCCGTCGTAGAGCGCCTTCATGTCGTCGAGCGTGGCGACCGAGACGCCCGAGGTGCCGACCTTGCCGTAGACGTCGGGGCGCAGGTCGGGGTCGCGGCCGTACAGCGTCACGGAGTCGAATGCGGTGGAGAGACGGTCGGCCTCGCCGTCGTGGGAGAGGAGCTTGAAGCGTCGGTTGGTGCGGAACGGGTCGCCCTCGCCGGCGAACATGCGGGCCGCGTCCTCGGTGTCGCGCTTGAACCGGAAGACACCCGCCGTGAACGGGAAGAACCCGGGCAGGTTCTCGCGGCGCAGGAACGAGACGAGATCGCCGTGGTCGTGGTAGCGGGGCAGGCTGACTCGGGAGATCTTCGAGCCGGACAGCGACTCGCGGAGCAGCTTGGTGTGGATCTCCTGGTCGCGGACGACGACGACCTGCTCGTCGCCGGAGTACGACTCGACGACGTCCGGCCACCCTTCGATCCCCTCGGCGACCTCCGTGGGGAGGTCCCCTCGGGCCAGGTCGAGAAGCTCATGGACCTCGCTCCCTGAGCCTGTCGAAGGGTCGAGCTCGTCGGCGACGGCCACGAGACGCTGCACTCGTCGTGCCTGCTCGGCGAGCTTCTCGGTCTCGGTGTGGTAGCCGCGGACGCCCTCGGCGATCTCGGCCAGGTAGCGCACGCGCTCGGGCGGCACGACGGCGGCGAACCCGGTCGAGACCTTCGTGTCGACCTTGGCAAGCGCTCCCTCGTCGAGTCCGAGCCCGTCTTCGCGGAGCAGGCCGGCGAGATGGTGGTAGAGCGCCGTGACGCCGTCGTCGTTGAACGTGGCGGCGGAGGTTCCGTAGACCGGCATGTCGCCCGGCCGCTGCCCGAACGCCTCACGGTTCCGCACGAGCTGGCGGCCCACGTCGCGCAGGGCGTCCTTGGCGCCGCGACGCTCGAACTTGTTGATGGCGACGACGTCGGCGAAGTCGAGCATGTCGATCTTCTCGAGCTGTGAGGCGGCGCCGAACTCCGGCGTCATCACGTACATCGAGCGGTCGACGAACGGGATGATGCCCGCGTCGCCCTGGCCGATGCCGGGGGTCTCGATGATCACCAGGTCGAAGCCCGATCCGCGCAGCACGGCGATGACGTCGTCGAGGTGCTCGGGATGCTCATGGCCGCCACGGGTGGCGAGGGAGCGGAAGTAGACCCGGTCGCCGTCCAGCGCGTTCATGCGGATGCGGTCGCCGAGCAGTGCGCCGCCGCCCTTGCGACGGGTGGGATCGATGGCCAGCACCGCGATGCGGAGCTTGTCCTGCTGGTCGGTGCGGAACCGGCGAACCAGCTCGTCGGTGAGCGAGCTCTTGCCGGAGCCGCCGGTGCCGGTGATGCCGAGCACGGGGACGTCGGACGACTCGGCGGCCGCATGGATGGCTGAGCGGAGGTCGTCACCGAGGACGCCGGTCTCAGCGCCGGTGACGGCGCGGGCGATCGCGTCGCGGTGGCCGGCGAGCACGGCGTCGGCGTCGGCCTGGTGATCGGCCCACAGGTCGACGTCGCAGGCCTCGACCATCTGGTTGATCATGCCCGCGAGCCCGAATCGCTGGCCGTCCTCGGGCGAGAAGATCGTGACGCCGGACTCGCGCAGGCGTTGGATCTCCTCCGGCACGATGACGCCGCCACCGCCGCCGAAGACCTTGACGTGGCCGACACCCTGCTCGCGCAGAGACTCGACGAGGTACTCGAAGTACTCCACGTGGCCGCCCTGGTACGAGCTGACGGCGACGCCCTGGACGTCCTCCTCGAGCGCGGCGGTGACGACCTCGCTCACGGAGCGGTTGTGGCCGAGGTGAACGACCTCGGCGCCCTGGGACTGCAGGATGCGCCGCATGATGTTGATGCTCGCGTCATGCCCGTCGAACAAGGCCGACGACGTGACGAAGCGGACGGGATGCTGGGGGACGTACAGCTCGTTCATGACTCCTCATCGGGACGCAACATTTCCTAGGACATAAGATAGTTGGACTTCCTAGTAATGTCCATCACGGGCTAGTCTGTGCGCATGACGACCACACCGCGGATCGCCTTCGACCCGATCGAACGGGCCGGCGAGCTGTGGGGGGAGCGCATCGGCGACGCGACGGCCATGCGGCTCGCGACGTCGATCATGCGCGTTCAGCAGATGGTGCTCGCGGCGCTCGACTCCGCCGTCAAGCCGTTCGGCATCACGTTCGCCCGGTACGAGGTGCTGGTGCTGCTGGCGTTCAGCCGGACCGGCTCGTTGCCGCTGAGCAAGGTCGGCGAGCGGCTCATGGTGCACCCCACGTCCGTCACGAACCTGATCGATCGCCTGGAGGCGCAGGGTCTCGTCACCCGGACGACGGATGCTGCCGACCGTCGCCGCATCCTCGCCTCCCTGACGCCCGCGGGGAAGCGGGTGCTCAAGCGGGCCACCCGCGCCCTGAACGACATCGACTTCGCCGTCGGCACGCTCGATGCTGCCGACCAGGAGACGGCGTACGGCCTGCTGCGGAATCTGCGCTCCGCGGACTTCGAGGGCTGACCCCGGGGGCTCACCGATCGGCGGGTCGCGCTGCCGGGAGGCCGCGTGCGAGCGTGAGGAGCATCAGGCCGAGGACGATGCCGAGACCGATGCTGGTGAAGCTCAGGATGTTGTCGGTCGTGCTCAAGAGGTCGGCGACGCCGGCGTGGTAGACGATGTGGAACCCGCCGAGCACGATGTTGGCCACCGCCGCCGCGATCACCACCTCTCGCGTCGGCCGCCACACGCCGACGAGGCAGATCGCCGTGATCGCCAGCAGCGCGGCCCCGAAGTCGGTGACCAGGTGCTCGTTGTACGGACCGTCGGCCGCCACCCAGGCGCGGTCGAACGGGAAGTCGTCGTAGAAGACGCGCGGGTTCAGTCGGGCCAGGAGACCGGTGGCGCCGTTGCCGATGGCGAGGGCCACCAGGGCCACGCGCGCTGCCATCTCGTGCATCCCGTCACTCCTGCAGCATCTCGGCGGCCCAGGCCCTTTCCGGCACGCCGAAACCCTCGACGAGGGTGAGGAGGTGAGGGCGGAGCTTCTCGAGCATGCCGTTCACCTCGGCCGTGACGACCTTGGCGCGCTGGTCGGACAACCGGTTGTGACCCATGAACCAGGCGAGGTCGTCCTCGATCGTGCTGAGGGCGTAGAGCGTGCACACGTCCCGCAGGAGCTCCTGGGCCTCTTCGTCCTCGCACCGGCCGATGCCCGCGGTGAACGCCTCCAGGACGACGCGGTCGATGTGCACCTTGGCGCAGCGGATGACGTGGTCCTGGGCGGCGTTGAAGATCGCGAACGCCTCGTCGTCGTCGGCCTTGGCGGCTCGGCGCAGGCGACGAGCAGCCGTCTCGATGACGTGCTCCTCGCGGTCCTCGAACATGCTCAGGTGCGTTCCCAGATCGAGGAGGTCGTGCTCATCGCTGCTGCCGGGCCGCGCGTCGATGAGGCGCTGGATGAGCTGCGACGCGGCCGTGCGCTCCTTGACGACGTCGGTCACCGTGCCGGCGGCGAAGCGCACCAAGCCGATGGGGTCGAGCCCCCCGATCTCAGAGGCGTACGACGTGAGCAGCTCCTTGGCCACGAGCTGCAGGAGGACGTGGTTGTCGCCCTCGAAGGTGGTGAAGACGTCAACGTCACCGCGAAGCGTCGTGAGCCGGTTGTCGGCCATGTAGCCGGCCCCGCCGCACATCTCGCGGGCCTCCTGGATGGAGCGCGACGCATGCCACGTCTGCACGACCTTGAGCCCGGCCGCACGGCTCTCCAGCTCACGCTTTTGGATCGTGTCGGGGTCGTCGGCGATCTGCAGGCGGTGCATGCGGGCGACCAGCTGGTTCTGCGCGAATCGATAGGCGTACGAGCGCGCGATCAGCGGGAGCAGACGCCGCTGGTGCACCCGATAGTCGGCCAGCAGCACTTCCTTGTCAGGGGAGGGCCCGAACTGTCGCCGTTGCAAGGCGTACCGACCTGCCATCGTGAGGGCGACCTCGGCCGTGGCGCTGGCCGAGCCACCCACGCTCACCCGGCCGCGGATGAGCGTGCCGAGCATCGTGAAGAAACGACGCCCGGTGTCTTCGATGGGTGAGGAGTAGGCACCGCCCTCGTCGACCTGGCCGTAGCGGTTGAGCAGGTTCTGGCGGGGGACGCGAACCTCGTCGAAGATGATGCGGCCGTTGTCGACGCCACCGAGACCGCCCTTGTGGCCGCAGTCGGACGTGGTGACGCCGGGGAGGTCCTCACCGTGCTCGTCGCGGATCGGTACCAGGAAGCAGTGGACGCCGTATGTCTCCCCACGGGTGATGAGCTGCGCGAACACCGCGGCCATCGAAGCGTGCTTCCCGGCGTTGCCGATGTAGTCCTTGCGTGAGCTGGGCGTGGGGGAGTTGATGACGAACTCCTCCGTGGCCGGGTCGAAGGTGGCCGTCGTCTCGAGGTTCTGCACATCGCTGCCGTGCCCGGTCTCGGTCATCGCGAAGCAGCCGACGAGGTCGAGGTTGATGAGGTCGCGGATGTAGGTCTCGTGGTGTTGCTTGGTGCCGAGGTTCTCGACGGCACCGCCGAACAGACCCCACTGCACCCCGGCCTTGACCATGAGGGAGAGGTCGAACTGCGCGAGCATCTCGATGGCGGTGACCGCCATGCCGGGGTCGCCGCCGCCGCCGTGCTCGTCGCTGAACCCGGCGGCCGACATGCCCGTGGGGACCAGTTCCTTGAGCTGACGGAACGTGCGCTCGCGTGCCTCGTCGAGGCTGAGGTCGTGGTCGAAAGCGAGATCCATCTCCGACAGGTCGATCCGCGACTGCTCGCGCACGTGGCGCCACTTGCCGTCGAGGGCGATCCGGAGCTCATCTGACAGCGTCATGGAGGTCAAACTACTCGCCTCCCACAGGGTTGGACCCCAGATGCCGACGGCGGCACCATCGGTGGATGCGGGCCTACCTCGAGTCGTGGATCTTGCACGACGGACAGCTTCCGGAGCCGGCGGTCGGGGACACCAGGTGGGGCATCGGCCTCCGGATGGCATCCACATCGTGCGGCTCGTCGACGGGTACCGATGCTTGGCGTCTTGGTCCGGGTGAGACGTCAGGTGGGTGGACCACCGACATCGAGCTGGACGGCGAGATCGTGGTGCGCAAGGAGGATCCAGAAGCGGTCATCCTCCGGGTCGGCGAACACCTGTTCGTCGTCGAGGGCGACTGGAAGGAGTTCGCAACGATTCCGAGAGCGAGGATCCGGTCGACCTCCGCTCGTATCCGTCGGACTGCCGGGACTCGGCAGTCGGACCACCGTCATCGGAAGCCTGGATGTCATGGCGGAGCACGAGTTCGAGGACGACGACATGTTCGACTCCCAGTCTCGCCCGCCGGACATTCGTGCCAACTGGGTCGTCCGCGATCCACCGGGAGCGCAGCAACTGCGCAGCCAACGTGTTGTCGAGGTGACCCCGATTGAGCGGATCGATGCGTTGAGACTGGTGCGCGTTCGTCTACGGCTTCGCCGTCGCTGGCCCCGGCGCTTCGCTGGTTGAACGGGCGCATCGGGTCGGCTCCCTGCCGCCCTACGCTAGTCCCATGACCGCCCCTGTCACCGTCTCGATCAGGCGCCACGTCGACCCGGCGCAGGAGGACCAGATGCTGGCGTGGGTGCGGGCCGGCACAGAGCTGGCGGCGCGGTTCGCGGGCTTCCTCGGCTCAGGTTGGGTGCGGCCGGCCGTCGGGTCGAGCGAGTGGCACATGCTCTACCGCTTCGCCGACCACGACGCGCTCGAGACCTGGATGACGTCCGACCAACGGCGCTGGTGGCTCGCCACGGGAGCGGACTTCGTCGAGTCCCAGCATCAGGAGCAACGCACCGGCATCGAGGGGTGGTTCGACGAGCCGTCCAGCGTTGACGTGCAGGACCTCCGCCCGGCGCCGGCCGCGCCGCCGCGCTGGAAGCAGATGGTGTCGATCTTCCTGGTCTTCCTGCCGCTGAGCCTGCTCGTCAACTACCTGGCACAGCTGCTCCTGCCGGACGTCTGGATGCCTGTACGGGTGCTCGTGTCGGTGCTCGCCATGACGCCGGTGATGATCTACGTCGCGCTGCCGTGGATCACCCGGCTGCTGCACGGCTGGCTGCACGGATGAGCGGCTCCCTGCTCGTCGCCGGCACGACGTCCGACGCGGGCAAGACGATCGTCACCACGGCTCTGTGCCGTGCGTTCGCCCGACGGGGGCTGAGAGTCGCGCCGTTCAAGGCGCAGAACATGTCGAACAACTCCATGGTTGTCGGCGGCGTTCCCGGCGCGGATGGCGCCATGATGGGTGCAGAGATCGGGCGAGCCCAATGGGTCCAAGCTCTTGCCGCGGGCGTGGAACCGGAAGTCGCGATGAACCCGGTTCTCCTCAAGCCCGGTGGTGACCGCCGCAGTCACGTCGTGGTGATGGGCCAGCCGGCGGGAGAGATCGCCTCCTCCGAGTTCATCGGCGGGCGGACGCATCTGACCGAGGCCGCGTTCGCCGCGTACGACGACGTGGCGTCGCGCTTCGACATCGTGGTGTGCGAGGGCGCGGGCAGTCCCACCGAGATCAACCTCCGCGCGGGCGACTACGTGAACATGGGCCTCGCCCGGCACGCGAGGATGCCAGTGGTGGTGGTCGGCGACATCGACCGCGGCGGCGTCTTCGCCGCGATGTACGGCACGGTCGCGCTGCTCGCCGCGGCGGACCAGCGGCTCGTCGCCGGGTTCGTCGTCAACAAGTTCCGTGGCGACGAGTCGTTGCTGCGTCCGGGCCTCGACCGGCTCGAGCGGCTCACCGGACGGCGTGTCCACGGTGTGCTGCCGTGGACCCCGGACCTCTGGCTCGACTCGGAGGACGCCCTCGACCTGGCCGGACGCCGCTCCGGTGGCGAGGGCGCCCTGCGGGTCGCGGTCGTGCGGCTCCCACGGATCAGCAACTTCACCGACGTCGACGCCCTCGGTATCGAACCCGGCGTCGACATCACGTTCGTCACCGACCCGCGCGGCCTCGCCGACGCCGATCTCGTCGTGGTGCCCGGCACCCGCGCGACGCTGGCCGACCTCTCCTGGATGCGATCTCGCGGTCTCGACCTGGCGCTGCTCGACCACGCTGATGCAGGCCGACCAGTGCTCGGCATCTGCGGCGGCTTCCAGATGCTCGGACGCACCATCAGCGACCCGGACGGCGTCGAAGGTGTGCGTGGCGCGGAGGCCGCGGGGCTCGGCCTGCTCGATGTCACGACGACGTTCGACGCGGACAAGGTCCTGCGACTGCACGAGGACGGTGGCTACGAGATCCACCACGGGCGCGCCGAGACCGGCGACGTGGACGAGTTTCCCGGCGGTGCCCGCGACGAGGCCGTCTTCGGGACCATGCTGCACGGCAGCCTGGAGTCTGATGAGTTCCGTCGTGCCTTCCTCGCCGATACCGCGGCACTGGTGGGCAAGACGTTCCACTCCTCGGGCGCGAGCTTCGCGGCCGCCCGGGCGACCCGACTCGACCTGCTGGGCGACCTCGCCGAGAAGCACCTCGATTTGGACGCACTGCTCTGGTTGGCCCGCGACGGTGCCCCCGCCGCCCCTCTGCTGTCGCCGGGCGCGAACGAGTGATCCTCGTCCTGGGCGGCACGTCCGAGGCGCGCGAGCTGGCGACACTGTTGGACGCGGCGGCCGCGCGCTTCATGTCGTCGCTGGCCGGACGGGTCGCACGGCCGCGGCTCCCGGTCGGTGCGGTGCACGTCGGCGGCTTCGGCGGCGTGTCCGGACTTCGGGCGTTCCTGCTGGAGTACCGCGTCACCGCCGTCGTCGACGCCACACATCCGTTCGCGCAGGGCATGACGGCCAACGCCGTCGCCGCCTGCACGGCCGATGGCGTCCCGTTGCTGCGCCTGGAGCGTCCGGGCTGGTCAGAGGCACCGGGTGCGGGCGGCTGGGAGTGGGTCGACGACCACGACGCGGCGGCCGCCGCGGCTGCGCGGCTGGGCGAGCGTCCGTTCCTGACCGTCGGCCGACAGCCGCTCGGTCATTTCGCCGGCCCGCTTGCCGAGCATCGGACGCTGGTGCGGGCCGTCGACCAGCCGGACATCACTTTCCCCGAAACCTGGACGCTCGTGCTCAGCCGCGGGCCCTACCCGCTCGACGAGGAGCGCGCCTTGTTCGAGGAGCACGACGTCGACGTCGTCGTCACCAAGGACTCCGGCGGCTCCTACACCTGGTCGAAGCTGCAGGTCGCGGCAGAGCGTGGTGCCTCGGTGGTCGTCGTCCGGCGCGGCCCGCGACCGTACGGTGTCGACGTCGTCAGCGACCCGCGTGCCGCCGCCGACTGGGCGAAGGCGATCGACGGCGGAGGGCGATGAGGCCGGCGATGCCCAGGGCCGCCAGCCCGACCAGGTCGGCCAGGCGGACGGACCGGGTGATGTCGCCGGGCCGGACGGGGCGACCGTCGCCGAGCGTGTGGCGGTCCTCGACGCGGTCGCGGTAGGTGTTGACGCCGCCGAGCTGCACGTCGAGCGCGCCGGCGAAGCTCGCCTCGACGGGGCCGGCGTTGGGGCTGGGGTGGTGCGGCGCGTCGCGGCGCCACACCGCGACCGCACGCCCGGTGTCACCACCGACGAGCGGCGCGAGAACGGCGGCGAGCAGCGCCGAGAGGCGGGACGGGACGAGGTTGAGCACGTCGTCCAGACGCGCGGACGTCCGCCCGAAGCGCAGGTAGCGCTCGTCGCGGTGGCCGACCATCGCGTCGAGGGTGTTGGCCGCCCGGTAGGCGACGAGTCCCGGAACACCGGCGACTGCCCCGGCCAGAAGTGGGGCGACGACGGCGTCGGACGTGTTCTCGGCCACCGACTCCACCACCGCGCGCGAGATCTCGCCCGCGCCGAGGGCCGAGGTGTCGCGGCCGACGAGGTGGGTGAGCCGCTGGCGCGCTGAGGGCAGGTCGTCGGCCTCGAGATGGTCACGGACTGCCTCTGCTTCGCGACCCAGTGAGCGACCGCCCAGCACGACCCAGGTGACGGCAGCCGTGGCGACCGTGTCCAGCCAAGGTCGTCCGCGGACGGCCCGCCCCACGAGAGCACCGGCCACGGCCGTCCCGCCGACCAAAACGGCCGTGTGGGCCGCACCGGTCACGACGTCGTCGGCCCAGATGCGCTCCTCGACGTCGCGCGCGAACCGGCCGAACGCGGCGACTGGGTGCCGCGTGGCCGGGTCGCCGAGCAGCTGATCGGCCGCGAAACCGGCGACGAGACCCGCCGCGCGTGTGTGCATCCGAAGCCTCCTCCCGAACGACCCTGAGCCGATATCGTGACCCGAGGGTAAGGCCCCGATGGCGGCGAGGTGGCATGAAGGTCTTGGTGACGGGCGGCGTGCGCTCAGGCAAGTCATTCCATGCGGAGTCGTTGCTGCTCGCCGAGCCCGGAGTCACCTACCTGGCGCCCGGACCGACCACGGACGACGATCCCGATCCCGACTGGGCGGCGCGCATCGAGGCGCACCAGGAACGGCGGCCGGGCCACTGGGAGACCCTCGAGACGGGCGACCTGGCCACGGCCATCAGCGAGGGCGAGGGCGCCATCATCATCGACTGTCTCGGCACCTGGCTCACCGCGCAGATCGACGAGCTGGATGGCTGGGACACCGTGCGCGAGGACTGGGAGCGCGTGCTGCTCGGCCGCCTCGACGAGGCCGTCGACGCGCTGGCACGCACGAGCCGCACCGTCGTGCTGGTGACGAACGAGGTCGGCATGGGTATCATCCCCGAGCGGCGGTCAGGCCGGATCTTCGGCGATCTCCTCGGCATCGTGAACCAGCGCTTCGCCGCCGAGTGCGACGAGGTCCAGCTCGTCGTCGCCGGCCGCGCGCTGACCCTGTAAGGCCTAGCCCTCGTCCAGCCGGGCTTGGAGTCGGTCCCGCCGTGCGCGCAGCTGCTCGAGCACGGCCTCGTCCTCGGCGGCATGCGTCAGGTCGCTGGCGGACTCCGCGCCGTCCGGCGTCTCCTCCGAGTGCGGATTCTGGTCGCGGTCCAACGAGGCGATCAGCTCCTCGACCTGGGCCAGCTCGCTGCGGGTCTCGTCTGCGTCGTCCTCGGGGCTCATGTCTTCCGAACCTACGCTTCCCCGGCGATGACTGCGAATGCTAGCCGGCGACGAAGACGAACGGCGGCGCGACCGACAGCACGAGGATCGCGAGGGTGATCTCGATCGCGGCGCCGTAGATGTCACCCGTCACGCCGCCGAGGCGCCGGACGGCTCGACGGATGAGCAGACCGACGACCGCCGCGGCGACGGCCAGCCCGACCACGACGCGCCACCAGGGTTCGCCCGCCCACGAGGAGGTCGCCGCCAGGGCGGCACCCACGGCGAGCCACTGAGCGACGACGACCAGCCGCGGCACGCTGCCGGCGTGCGTCGCCCCCAGGCCATCCGCGCGAGCGGCCGAAATGCCGCGCATGGACGTGAGGGTGACGGCGACCCGCGAGGCGCAGACCACGGCGCCGGCGAGGACGAGATCGCGATCGTCGAACGCGAGGGAGTCGAGTCCACCGGCCTGGATCAGCAGCACGATGACGATCGCCGCGACCCCCGCCGGTCCGACGGTGCCGGACCTCATGACCTCGAGCGACTGCTCCCGGTCGTAGGACGCGGTGAGTCCGTCGGCCGTGTCCGCCAACCCGTCGATGTGGAACGCCCGGCTGCCGAGGGCAAGGGCGCCGACGGCCAGGAGTCCGGTCGCGAACGGATCAACGCCCAGCTCGCGACCAGCCCACAGGATGAGCCCGACCACGATGCCCAGCGGAGCCACGGCCAGCGGAGCGAGGACCATCGCGAGGCCGGCGGTGTCGCGGTCGATCCGCTTCGGCGGAAGGACGGGGATCGCGGTGAGGGTGCCGACGGCGAGGCGCCAGGCGTCCGGCAGGCGCGATCGCACGGGTCAGCCGAGGTCGAGATCGGCGAGCAGGGCGACGTCACGCAGCAGCAGAGCCGCAGATCGGACCAGTGGGACGGCCGCCATCGCACCGCTGCCCTCGCCCAGTCGCATCCCGACGTCGAGGATCGGGTCGAGTCCGAGCTTGTCGAGCGCCACCGACTGGGCCGGTTCGGACGACCGGTGCCCGGCCGCGAACCAGGCTGCAGCGCCGGGCGCGAGCCGTTCGGCCATCAGCGCGGACGCCACCGAGATGACGCCGTCGAGCAGCACCGGCACCCCGGCGCGTGCCGCGGCGGCCATGAAGCCGGCGGCAGCGGCGAGGTCGGGGCTGCCGAGGGCGGTCAGGGTGTCGACCGGGTCGTCGGCACGGTCGCCGGCCCGGTCGAGCGCGGCCTGCACGACCTCGATCTTGTGGGCCAGGGTGGCCTCGTCGACGCCTGTGCCGCGGCCGGTGACCTCGGCTGCGGGCAGGCCCAGTGAGGCCGCGATCAACGCCGCGGCGGGTGTGGTGTTGCCGATGCCCATGTCGCCGCCGATCAGCAGCTGCGCGCCCGCGGCGATCTCCTCGGCCGCCACGGCGGCACCCGCCTCGAGCGCTGCCTGCGTCTCGGCGGACGTCATCGCGTCCTCGACGTGGATGGCTCCACTTCCGCGACGGATCTTGAAGGCCTGCACCGCCGGGTCGACGCCGTCGAGGTCGTCGTCGACGCCGATGTCGAGCACCCGTACGGGGACGCCGTGCTGGGCGGCGAGCACCGAGACGCCGGCGCATCCGGAAAGGAACGTGCGCACCATGGCTGGCGTGACCGCCTTGGGGTAGGCCGAGACCCCGTGGTCGGCGACGCCATGGTCGCCGGCGAAGACCACCGCGCGGACACGGTCGACGGGCTCGGGAGGCACGGCACCTTGGGTGGTGGCGACCCAGACGGCCAGCCCGCCGAGCCGGCCGAGCGCACCAGCGGGAGTGGCCAGACCGGCCAGCCGTTCAGCGGCCCGCGCCCGGAGCTCGAGCGAGGGCCCTTCGACTGGCTCAGGAACCGCGGTCACAGGCTCGCGGCCAGGTTGCGGCGGGCGGCGGTCGCCGCCTCACGCTCGTACAGGCGCCCCACCAGCCCGGTGAGGATGACGCCGATGCCCGCCCACATCGTGACCAAGGTCAGCAGCGAGGCCACGCGGAAGGACCAGAGGGCGTCGGCCGGGAAGTCCCCGACCTCGTTGACGGTGGGAAGCAGCAGCGACGCGACGACCACGACGAGGAGGTACGTGCCGGCGCCCATGAGAATCGACCGGTAGGTGCCGAGCGAGTCGAGCAGTCGACGAGCGAGCAGCACGGCACCGATCGCGGCCATCAGGGAGATGCCCTGCATCGAGAAGAACACCAGCGTGCGGTCGCCGATGGTGTCGGCGTTGCCGACCGCCGGAGGCGTGGCCGGGTACTTGAGGAACGGCACCAGTCCGACTGCGACGAGACCGATCAGTGCGACGAGGGCGGTGGACTGGCTTGGGCGCAGTCGACCGAGTCGGCCGGCAGCGAACGCCGAGACGAGCCCGACCACGCCACCGAGGACGGTGCCGACGGCGAGGGTGCCGGTGGCGAGCCCCCAGGTGGACTGGTTGGCACGCGAGACCTCGGTGCCGGCCTCGTCATCGTGCGAGTGGCTGTGGCCGTCCGCGGGGGCGGGTTCGGCGGGTGCGGCGGATTCCTCGACGGCGATGGCGGCGTCGACCTGTGGTTCACCGACCGTGTAAGCGACGGTGAAGGCGAGGACGCCGGCGATCAGCCCGGCGAGGAGTCCGCGGATCAGGAAGTTCCGCGGGGTCATGACGTAGCCCGCTCAGTGGCAGGGGAAGCCGAGCAGGTGGCGTCCGTCGTGCACCCACTCGTGGATGGCCGTGCCGGCCGGGATCGAGATCGCGCCCTGGTCGGCGCTGATGAAGAACAGAACGACGGCCGCGGCGAGGAAGACGAAGGCAGCCCAAGGGGCAAGGTCTGCGACGGGGATCGAGGGGATCTCCACCTCGGGCACGGTGCCGATGACGGGGGAGGCGATGGAGGCCTGTGACATGTGTGCTCCTGACGGGATGCTTGCGTCCCAGAATGATTGAGCCCTGTGTGGGTGGGCAACCAGGCCTTCGGGTCTGACTTCACCGCTCTCGCAGCATCATGAGAACGGTGTCACAGTAGCGCGACTGTGCCGGACTTCCACCGGCTTCCTCGTGCCTGGCGAGTTCATCCTAGACCGTCATGACGGCGCCTGGTCAACGGTTCGACGCCGATGATGCTGGCGTTGTCGGGCAGCTGCGGCGGGGTGCTCGTCAGGGTCGCCACGGCGAGCGCGATGGTGTCGCCGTGACTCACTGCGACGGTGTGAGATGGATGCTGCGCATCGATGACCCTCTTCACTCGCTCGATGACGTGGACGACCTCCTCGTCGAGACCCTTCTCGAGCAGCAGCGGCTCCGTGACGACCTCGAGACCGAGGCGCTCACCGATGATCGCGGCTGTCTCGAGGGCGCGGACGGCAGGGGAGCTGAGCACCCGCACGACACCGCGGTCGACCAGGGCGTCTGCTGCCGCGGCGGACTGGGCGCGGCCGAGCTCGGTGAGCGGCGGCGACAGTTCGTGACCCTGCATGCGGTCGATGAGGTTCCACGTCGACTGGCCGTGGCGGACCCAATAGATCATCGGGTCAGGGCCAGGCTCGCGACGTCGCCGATCACCGTGACAGCGGGTGGCGTGATGCCGGCTTCGTGCGCGGCCCGCGCGATGCCGGCGACGTCCGAGCGCACGACGCGCTGGCTGGGCAGGGCGCCATCGGCGATGACGGCGGCGGGGGTGGCGGGGTCGAGCCCGCCGTCCACGAGGACGTCGGTGATCGCCTCAAGGGTGCGCACGCCCATCAGCACGACGATCGTCGAACCGGCACGGGCGAGCGCGGCCCAGTCGACCGTGGAGTCGGGATGTCCGGGCGGGACGTGACCGGACACGACGGTCACGGCCTGGCTGAGTCCGCGGTGGGTGACGGGGATCCCGGCGACGGCCGGCGCGGCCAGGGCCGAGCTGACGCCGGGCACCACGCGCGCTTCGATACCGGCGTCGAGGCAGGCGAGCAGCTCTTCGCCGCCACGGCCGAGGACGAACGGGTCGCCACCCTTGAGGCGCACGACATCGCGCCCGGCCTTCGCGTGCTCGACCAGCAGACGGTCGATCTCGGCCTGGTCGGTGGAGCGGCCGCCCGGCACCTTGGCGACGTCGATGATCTCGGCGTCGGGGCGGGCCCAGGCGAGCGCGGCCTGCGGCGCGAGGCGGTCGGTGACGACGACATCGGCCGCGGCGATGGCGTCGCGTCCGGCCACGGTGACGAGGCCCGGATCTCCTGGACCACCGCCGACCAGGGTGACGATGCCGATACGCTCGCCCGGCTCGCGGGGTGCCGGCGGGGCGGGTGGTTCCGGGCGGATGACGAGATGGGTCTCGGCGAGGTCGTCGAGGATGGGTTCGCGGCGGTGCCACGTGAGCAGGCCGCGAGCCGCGAGGTCGTCGATGGTGGCGACGGCCTCGGGTGCGATCACGGTGACGAGGGCGCCCTCGGCCAGCAGCGCTGCGACGCGGACGGCCGCCCGGGCGTCGCCGAACGTCACCAGGACGCGGCGACCGCGAACGGTCAGGTCCATGGGCCACCTTCCGTCCTCAGCACGGCAAGCAGCTTGCGGGTGGCGTCGGGGCGGCGCACGGCGATGCGGACCCACGCCGCGTCGAGACCGGGAAAGGTGTCGGCCCGGCGGACGGCGTATCCGGCCTCCCGGAGTCGGGCGTGGACGCCGTCGCCGACGCGGGCGAGCACGAACGGACCCGCCGGCTCGGCGACGACCTGGACGCCCAGCTCGGCGAGCCCGTCGACCAGCACGGCTCGATGCTGCGCCGCCCGCGTGGATCGGGCCGCGGCCTCGGCGACGGCTTCCTCGCCGGAGCAGGCCACCATCGCGGCGGCGGCAGTCGTGGAGACGGACCACGGCGACTGACGTGCGCGAAGCTCGGCGATGACGCCGGGTTCGGCCAGGACATAGCCGGCCCGGACGCCGGGGATCGACCACAGCTTCGTCAGGCTACGGACGACCACGACGCCGGGGATGCGGGCCGACGAGAGCGAGTGATGCTCGCCCGGGACGGAGTCCATGAACGCCTCGTCGATCACGAGGATCCGGCCGGGCTGGGCGAGGGCGCGCAGGGTTGACTCCGGGTGCAGGACGCTCGTCGGGTTGGTCGGGTTGCCGACGACGACGAGGTCGGCGTCATCGGGCACGAGAGCCGGTTCGAGGGTGAACCTGGCTCCGGCGTCGAGCAGCAGGTGCTCGGGTCGATGGCCGGCGACGGCGAGTGCGACGTCCGGCTCGGTGAACTGCGGGTGCACGACGACGGGCCGCTTCCAGTCCCGGGCCCGCGCCATGAGGGCGAACGCCTCGGCCGCGCCCGCGGTGGCGAGCACCTCGGAAGGGTCGCGTCCGTGACGTCGGGCCAGCGCCACCTCCGCCTCGCCGGCATCGGGGTATCGGCCGACGTCATCGAGGCTCTTGCGCAGTGCGGCCTCCAGCCACTCCGGACGCGGCCCATCGTGCACATTGACCGCGAAGTCGACCAGTCCTTCGGCGAGCTCGGCGTCCCCGTGGTGCCGCAACGGGTCGGTCGTCGAGCTTGTCGAAACGACCTTCGACACGCTCCGAGGAGCCCCTTTCGACAAGCTCAAGGGGCGAGTCGCGTGGACGGCGGCGGCGAAGCGGTGGGCCATCTCGGGGTGGCCGGCCCAGTGGGTGTGGAGGTAGGACGCGTGGAGGGAGTCGGTCGCCCAATGGTTGGCGCTGTCGCCGGCGGGCTCGACCACGGTGCGGTGGAACTCGTGTCCTCTGATCTCGGTCCCGGCTGCCGCAAGCAGGTGATCCTTGTGTGTGGTCACCGTTCGGTAGGCGAGGGTGAGCTTCGGTGTCATGTGGGCGTCGGCATCGATGGCGCCGACCATCGGTGCACCATCGACGCTGCGGCACAGGTAGAGCAGGCCGGCGCACTCGGCGACCGTCGGTACGTCCGACTGCACGGCGTCGAGCAGCGCGGCCCGCAGTGGTGCGTTCGCCGACAACCCGGCGGCGTGGACCTCCGGGAACCCGCCCCCGAGGTAGAGGCCGGCCGTGCCATCGGGCAGGGACTCGTCGGCGAGCGGGTCGAAGGTGACGACCTCGCAGCCGGCCGCCTCGAGCAGCTCGGTGGTCTCGGCGTAGCGGAACGTGAACGCGCGTCCGCCGGCGACCGCGACGACCTGTCGTCGATCGGAGGGCGGGTCGAGGTCGGGCGACCACGGCGTGTCGTCCAGGTCTGGCGCCTGATGGGCAAGACCGACGACCTGCTCGAGGTCGACGCTGTGCGCGATGCGGCCGGCCAGGCGGTCGAGGGCACGGGCTGCGTCGTCGCGCTCGGCGGCGGGGACGAGTCCGAGGTGGCGCGCCGGTGCGACGATCCCGTCGTCGCGGTGCAGGACCCCGAGCACCGGGAGGCCGGTGGGCTCGAGCGCGCGGCAGACCTCGTCGGCGTGGCGCTGCGAGCCGGCCTTGTTGAGGATGACGCCGACGATGTGCACCGTCGGGTCGTACGCGACCATGCCGTGCACGACCGCGGCGATCGAGCGGGACGCGTGCGAGACGTCGACGACCAGCACGATCGGGGTCCGCGTCACCGTGGCGACGTGTGCCGTCGAGGCGAACCCGTCACCGCCGATCTGCCCGTCGTACAGCCCCATGACGCCCTCGATGATCGCGACGTCCGCCCCTGCTGAGCCATGAAGCAGGAGCGGGACGAGCCGCTCCTCGCCGACGAGGTGCGGGTCGAGGTTGCGGCCGGGACGCCCGGTGGCGAGCGCGTGGTAGCCGGGGTCGATGTAGTCGGGGCCGACCTTGTGGCCCGACACGGTGTGGCCGGCGCGCCGAAGTGCAGCCATCAGTCCGGTGGCCACGGTGGTCTTGCCGTGCCCGGACGCGGGCGCGGCAATGACGAGCCTGGGGAGCGTCACCATTCGATGCCCCGCTGGCCCTTCTGGCCGTGGTCGAAGGGGTGCTTGACGTGCTGCATCTCGGTGACGAGGTCGGCGATCTCCACGAGACGTGGGTCGGCGTTGCGGCCGGTGATGACGACGTGCTGGCGTCCGGGTCGGTTTGCGAGTGTGTCGACGACGTCGTCGACGTCGACCCATCCCCACGTCATCGGGTAGGTGAACTCGTCGAGGACATAGAGATCGTGCCGCTCCTCGGCGAGGCGTCGCTTGATCTCCTGCCATCCCTCGGCGGCGTCGGCGGCGTGGTCCTCGTCGGAGCCGTCCTTGCGCGACCACGACCAGCCCGAGCCCATCTTGTTCCACTCGATCGGGCCGCCGGCGCCGGTCTCGTCGTGCAGCTCGGCGAGGCGCTCGAGCACGGTCTGCTCGCCGATGCGCCACTTGGCCGACTTGACGAACTGGAAGACGCCGATGTCCCAGCCCTGGTTCCACCCGCGCAGGGTGAGGCCGAAGGCGGCCGTCGACTTCCCCTTGCCGTTGCCCGTGTGGACCATGAGCAGCGGCTGGTTGCGGCGCTGCTTGGTGGTGAGCCCGTCGTCGGGGACCGTCAGCGGCTCCCCCTTGGGCATCAGGCCGCCCCCTTGACGGTGTCGGTCAGGGCCGTGGCGCTCACCTCGCCGAGCGGGACGTACTCGGCCATCAGGTGGTCGGCGAGCTGGTGGGCCAGGCCGAGCCGGAAGCGTCCCGTCTCGCAGTCGACGACGACGCTCGCGACGCGGGTGTCGGCCAGGTGGTCAGCCATCTGGTGGGCCCGGGCGAGCGGATCGGCGCCGTGGGTGGCGCGACCGTCGGTGACGACCACGAGCAGAGGACGGCGATGGGGATCGCGGACGTGCTCGAGCCGCAGGGTCTCGGCGGCCTTGAGCAGACCCTCGGCCAAGGGTGTGCGTCCTCCGGCCGGAAGCTCGTCGAGACGCGCCGCGGCGATGTCGATGGACGATGTGGGCGGCAGAGCGAGGGTGGCCTCACCGGCACGGAAGGTGACGAGCCCGACCTTGTCGCGGCGCTGGTAGGCGTCGAGGAGGAGCGACAGGATCGCGGTCTTGACCTGCTCCATCCGTCGGCGAGCGGCCATCGAGCCGGAAGCGTCGACGCAGAACAGCACGAGGTTCGACTCGTGGCCCTCGCGCACCGCGACCCGAAGGTCGTCGGCGCGGAACGCGATGCGTCGCCCGTCCCTTTCGCGGGTCCCTTGGTGTCGTGCGGCCGCGCGGATCGTCTCGGTGAGGTGGATGGACCCTGTGCGCACCCCGGGCCGCTCGGCGCCGATGCGGCGCCCGTCCTCGGTGACGGCCCGCGACCGCTTCCCCGACTCCCCGGCCCCAGTGCCCGCGACCGTGAACAGCTTCGGCCGGTACGGCTTCCCCGGCGCTTCGACCGTGAGGTCCTGCGCCCCGGGCTCGCCCCTTGAGCTTGTCGAAGGGGGCTTCTCGTCGGGTTCGGAGGCTTCGCTCCCCCACTCGCTGCGCTCGCGGGAGGTACCCCCAGGCTCAGCCGGCGACTCTGGTTCGGGACCGTCCTCAAGCGGTGACCCGTCGTCCTCGCCGGGCGGCGGTGGCGGCGGTGGCTCGGGTTCGTCGTCATCGAGGATCGCGTCGAGGAGGTCCTCGTCGATGCCCGGGGCATCGAATGGGTTGCGGCGGCGTCGGTGCGGGAGCGCGAGACGCGCGGCGGCGCGAACGTCCTCCTTGAGCACGTCGGTGCGGCCGTTCCAGGCGGCGTGGGCGGTGGCGGCGCGGGCGGTGACGATGTCGGCGCGCATGCCGTCGACGTCGAACGCGGCGCAGATCTCGGCGATCTTGGTGAGCGCCCACGCGCTCAGCTCGACCTCCTCGACCAGCTTCTGCGCGACGAGGATGCGGTCGGTCAGCTCGGCCTCGTCGGCTGCGAAGCGGGCGGCGAATCCGTCCGGGTCGGCCTCGTAGGCGAGCCGGCGCTTGACCACCTGGACCCGCAGGGCCGGGTCGCGCGGCGCCGACACCTCGACCGTCAGTCCGAACCGGTCGAGCAGCTGCGGTCGTAGCTCGCCCTCCTCGGGGTTCATCGTGCCGACGAGCACGAACTGCGCGGCGTGCTCGATCGAGACGCCGTCGCGCTCGACCGTCGATCGTCCCATCGCGGCCGCGTCGAGCAGGAGGTCGACGAGGTGGTCGTGGAGCAGATTGACCTCGTCGACGTAGAGGATGCCGCGGTGCGCACGGGCCAACAGTCCGGGCTCGTATGTGGTGATGCCCTCGCTGAGCGCCTTCTCCAGGTGCAGTGAGCCGAGCACGCGGTCCTCGGTGGCCCCGACCGGCAGCTCGACGAGGCGGACCGGACGACTCTCGGTCGGGGCGGCAGCCGCGAACGGGCCGTCGGGCGAGAGCGGGTGGGTTTCGCGCGGATCGGTGGAGAATCGGTCG
This sequence comes from Aeromicrobium sp., assembly GCA_051005615.1. Taxonomy (GTDB): domain Bacteria; phylum Actinomycetota; class Actinomycetes; order Propionibacteriales; family Nocardioidaceae; genus Aeromicrobium. Next base: position 2,847 of record JBPCJE010000004.1, on the reverse strand, counting down.
CCGGCGATGACCTCGATGCGGGGGAGCACCGACGCGAGGCCGCGGACCATCGTCGACTTGGCCGTGCCCTTCTCGCCGCGCACAAGCACGCCGCCGACGGCGGGCGAGATGGTGGTGAGCGTGAGGGCGAGCGCCATGTCGTCGGCTCCGACGACGGCGCTGAAGGGGTAGTGCTGCGGCACGTGGGGCTCCCGCCTGTACGCCATGGATCAGCGCGAGGCCGGTCTTCGGACTTCCCAAGTCTGGCTTGGGTCACCGCAGCGGGCCCTGTGCCGGATTCTCACCGGCTTCCCGATTCTCCCCAGTGTTGCTTGGCTGTGTTGTCTGTTGGGGCACCTCGTGCTGTTGGTCGGGTTCAGGCTACCCCCGCCGCCAGTTGCCCGAGCCATCGATCGACCTCCGAGCGACTGCCCAGGCGGACGATCGTGAGTGCCGGCATGGCACGGTCGAGCCAGGCGAGCGTGTCGCGCGGCGCACGAGCAACGGCCAGGCGTCCGGATACTGCCATTCGCACACCCACGCGTCCGCGGAGCTGAACGCCTCGACGTCGGCCATGAACTCCGGACGCGGCGCCCACGACGGACCGTGGTGCAGCGCGCCCATCTCCGTGACGAGGAGGTCGAGGGCGACGCCGATGCGCCGCGCCAGCGTCGCCTTGCCCGACCCGCTGACGCCGGCGACCAGCACTCGGCGGGCCGTCGCGGCAGGGGGTCGTCGGCACTCAGCACCGGGTCATCCTCGAGCGGTAGCCTCGGGCCTCATGGAGATCGTGGTCGTCGGCATCGGTGCCGACGGGTGGTCGGGGCTGGATGCCGCGCGACGCACTGCCGTCGAGGCGGCCGACGTCGTCCTTGGGGGCGAGCGTCACCTCGCGATGCTCCCGGGCGAGATCACGGCCGAGCTTCTGGCGTGGCCATCGCGCCTTCGTGAAGGCCTTCCCGGACTCCTCGCGGAGCTGGCCGGGCGACGCGTCGTCGCGCTCGCGTCGGGCGACCCACTCGTGGCCGGCATCGGGTCGACGCTGGTCGAGCTGCTCGGCGCCGATGCCGTCACGATTCTCCCGGCGGTCTCGTCCGTTGCGCTCGCCTGTGCGCGGATGCGCTGGACGGCGGAGACGGTCGAGGTCGTCCGCGACGTCCGGACGCTGTCGCGCCACATCGCGCCCGGTCGACGGCTGCTCGTGCTCTCGGCCGACGACACGACCCCGGCCCGCGTGGCCCGCTTGCTCTCCGACGCAGGTCACGGCGACAGCGAGTTAACCGTGCTGTCCGACCTCGGGTCTGACGAGGAGTCGCGCATCGACGCCTGGGAGGGCGAGACGGTTCCGGCATTGAACGTCGTCGCGGTCGCCTGCACGGGCGGGCCGTCGCTCGGCTGGACGTCCGGACTGCCCGACGACGCCTTCGACCATGATGGCCAGATCACCAAGCGCGACCTCCGCGCGTCGGCTCTGGCCCGGCTGGCGCCGGTACCCGGTCAGCTGCTCTGGGACGTGGGCGCGGGCGCAGGCTCGATCGCGATCGAGTGGATGCGGGCCCATCCCACCTGTCGGGCGGTCGCCGTCGAAGCGCGTGAGGATCGGGCCAAGCGCATCAACGCCAATGCAGTCGCCCTCGGCGTACCCGGCCTCAGGGTCATCGAGGGGCACGCGCCCGAGGCGCTGACCGGTCTCGAGGCACCGCACGCGATCTTCGTCGGTGGTGGCGCCACCGAGCCGGGACTCCTGTCGGCGTGCTGGGTCGACCTTCGCGCCGGCGGACGCCTCGTCGTCCACGGGGTGACCCTCGAGACCGAGCACCTGCTGGCCGAGCGGTTCGCCGATCTCGGGGGCGAGCTCAGCCGCCTGCACGTCGAGCATGCGGCGCCGATCGGCTCCTTCACTGGTTGGACACCGGCTCGCGCGATCACGCAGTGGGCCGTGACCAAGTCATGAGGACGGGGTCATGAGGTGGGGGGCGTGACCGTCCACATCGTCGGCGCGGGCCCGGGGGCCGCCGACCTGCTGACTCTGCGCGCCGTCGACCTGCTCCGGTCTGCCGACGTCTGCCTCTACGCCGGCACCTACCTCGACGATGCCGTGCTCGGCCACTGCCGGGACGACGCGCGGCTCGTCGACACCCAGAAACTCGACCTCGACGAGATCACGGCGACCATGGTCGACGCCCACCGCGGCGGGCTCGACGTCGTGCGGCTCAGCTCGGGGGACCCGTCGCTCTACTCCACCCTGCACGAGCAGACCCGACGGCTGGACGACGCCGGGGTGCCGTGGGACGTCACGCCGGGCGTGCCCGCGTACGCCGCCGCCGCCGCGATCGTCGGAGCCGAGCTGACCGTGCCCGAGCTCGTGCAGTCCGTCGTGCTCACCCGCACGCAGGCGAGGTCGACCGCGATGCCCGACAGCGAGGCGCTCGCCGATTTCGCCCGCACCGGGTCGACCCTCGTGCTGCACCTGGCCATCACCCGCACCCGCGAGCTGGCCGTCGAGCTCGCGGATCACTACGGCGCCGACTGTCCTGTCGTCGTGGTTGCGAACGCGTCGCAACCGTCCGAGGTCGTCCTGCGCGGCACCCTCACCGACATCGCCGACCAGGTCGAGGCCGCCGGCCTGCGCCAGGGGGCGGTGGTCCTGGTGGGGAAGGCGCTGGGAGCGGCGCAAGCGGGCGAGTCCTACCTCTACTCCCCGGTCCGCGACCGCCACGCCAAGGGCGCGCCTGACCTCGGGATGTGAAGGGTTGCGCCGGTTCTCCCGGTCGTTGACCTGCGCCACCCTTCCGGTCTTGAGGCTCGACTTCCTCGGGGGGGAGGGTGTCGGTTGGGTTGGGGGAATGGACGGCTCCGGAGGCCTTG
>JBPCJE010000003.1:0-56311 GCA_051005615.1 Aeromicrobium sp. | reverse complement strand
GAGGACCCCTACGAGAAGATCGGTGCCGAGCTCGTCAAGGAGGTCGCCAAGAAGACCGACGACGTCGCGGGCGACGGCACCACCACCGCCACCGTGCTGGCCCAGGCACTCGTGCGCGAGGGCCTGCGCAACGTCGCCGCCGGCGCCAAACCGATGAGCCTCAAGAAGGGCATCGAGGCCGCCGTCGAGGCCGTCAGCTCGCAGCTGCTCGGCATGGCGAAGGACATCGAGACCAAGGAGCAGATCGCGGCCACCGCGGCCATCTCCGCGGCCGACCCCACCTTCGGGGAGATCATCGCCGAGGCCATGGACAAGGTCGGCAAGGAAGGCGTCATCACCGTCGAGGAGTCGAACACATTCGGCCTCGACCTCGAGCTCACCGAGGGCATGCGGTTCGACAAGGGTCACCTGTCGGGCTACTTCGTCACCGACCCCGAGCGCATGGAGACGGTACTGGAGGACCCCTACGTCCTCATCGTCAACTCCAAGATCGCCTCGGTGAAGGACCTCGTGCCGGTGCTCGAGAAGGTCATGCAGTCGGGCAAGCCGCTCGTCATCATCGCCGAGGACGTCGAGGGTGAGGCCCTCGCGACGCTGATCGTCAACAAGATGCGCGGCACCTTCAAGTCCGTCGCCATCAAGGCCCCGGGCTTCGGCGACCGCCGCAAGGCCATGCTCGCCGACATCGCCATCCTCACCGGCGGCGAGGTCATCAGCGAGGAAGTCGGTCTCAAGCTCGAGAACGCCGATCTGTCGCTGCTCGGCACGGCCCGCAAGGTCGTCACCACCAAGGACGAGACCACCATCGTCGAGGGCGGCGGCTCGGAGGACCAGATCACCGGCCGGGTCAACCAGATCCGCGCCGAAATCGAGAACTCCGACTCCGACTACGACACGGAGAAGCTCCAGGAGCGCCTGGCCAAGCTCGCCGGCGGCGTCGCCGTCATCAAGGTCGGCGCGGCCACCGAGGTCGAGCTCAAGGAGCGCAAGCACCGCATCGAGGACGCCGTCCGCAACGCCAAGGCAGCTGTCGAGGAGGGCATCGTCGCCGGAGGCGGCGTCGCGCTCGTCCAGGCGACCGCGGCCGCGTTCGAGAAGCTCGATCTCCAGGGTGATGAGGCCACCGGCGCCGCGATCGTCCGTGCGGCCGCCTCGGCTCCGCTGAAGCAGATCGCCATCAACGCCGGCCTCGAGGGCGGCGTCGTCGCGGAGAAGGTCGCCGGCCTCCCGCTCGGTCACGGCCTCGACGCCGCGACCGGCGAGTACGTCGACCTCATCGCCGCGGGCATCATCGACCCGGCCAAGGTCACGCGCTCGGCACTGCAGAACGCGGCGTCGATCGCAGCCCTGTTCCTCACCACGGAGGCCGTCGTCGCCGACAAGCCGGAGCCCGCTCCGGCCGGAGGTGGCGCCCCCGACATGGGCGACATGGGTGGCATGGGCTTCTGATCCCAACGCACCAACCACACGAGGGCCCCGGGGAGATCCCGGGGCCCTCGTGCGTCCGGTGGCACGATGAACGCATGACGCGTGTCGTGGGGGTGCTGCTCGCGGCCGGCGCGGGCTCCCGGATGCGTCGCCCGAAGGCGCTGGTGGTCGGCGACGACGGCGAGCCGTGGGTGCGAACGGCGGCCCGAGTCCTGATCGACGGCGGCTGCGACGACGTGCTCGTCGTCCTCGGGGCCGAGGCAGAGCAGGCGCGTGCCCTCCTCGACGGGCTGCGAAGCGTCGTCGCCGACGACTGGGCGGACGGCATCGCGGCTTCCCTGCGGGCAGGTCTCGCCGCGGCGGGCGATGCCGATGCGGCCCTCGTCCACCTCGTCGACCTCCCCGATGTGGGAGCCGACGTGGCTCGACGGATCATCGCCGTCGCCGACGACACTGTGCTCGCGAGGGCGACGTACGCCGGCCGGCCCGGTCATCCGGTGCTGATTGGGCGGGACCATTGGGCCGGGGTGATCGACAGCGCCAGCGGAGACAGCGGAGCACGCGATTACCTGTCCGCCCACGACGCCGTCGAGATCGACTGCTCCGACCTCGCGTCGGGGCGTGACGTCGACTGTCTGCCCGGGTCGCCGAACGATTCTGCAACCTCGTCCGGTCCTATGCTGGAGGGATGACGAGCTCTCCGTTGGGAAGTCCCGAGGAGATCGGCGCACGTCTCGGTGAGCAGGGCTATCTCTGCGACGAAGGACTGGCCACCGTCACGTACCTCGCGTTGGCGATGCACCGGCCGCTGCTCGTCGAGGGCGAGCCCGGCACCGGCAAGACGGCGCTGGCCGAAGCCCTCGCGGCGACGCTCGAGGTGCCACTCATCCGGCTGCAGTGCTACGAGGGCATCGACGCTTCCCAGGCGCTCTACGACTGGGACTTCACCCGGCAGATCCTCCACCTGCGCACCGTGGAGGCCACGGGTCAGGCGGCTGATCCGGCCGCCCTCGAGGAGTCGCTGTTCGACGAGCGCTTCCTGCTCGCCCGGCCGATCCTGCGGGCGCTGCGCGAGAGCCCGGCCGTTCTCCTCGTCGACGAGATCGACCGCGCCGACGACGAGTTCGAGGCCTTCCTGCTGGAGGTGCTCTCGACTCACCAGGTGAGCATCCCCGAGCTCGGCACGATCACCGCCGAGACGCCGCCCATCGTCGTGCTGACGTCCAACCGCACCCGTGAGCTGCACGACGCGCTCAAGCGGCGCTGCCTCTACCACTGGATCGACCATCCCGGCCTGGCCCGCGAGACCGCGATCGTGCGGTCCCGCCTGCCCGAGGTCGCCGAGATGCTGGCCGAGCAGGTCGTGACCGTCATCCAGCGGCTTCGGCACAGTGACGACCTGCTCAAGCCGCCCGGCGTCGCCGAGACGCTCGACTGGGCGCGGGCCCTGCACGAGCTCGGCAGCACGGAGCTCGATCTCGAGACGGCGGCAGCGACCATCGGCGCGGTCTGCAAGTACCGCGAAGACCTGGAGCGGGTGCGCGCCACTCTCGACGTGATGCTTTCGGCATGAACAGGTCGGACGCGCTAGAGCCGTTCATCGGCTTCACCCACGCGTTGCGGGCCGCCGGCCTCCCGATCGACCATGCGCACGCGTTCGTCGAGGCGGTCGCTCAACTCGACGCCGGCAGCCGCACCGACGTCTACTGGAGCGGCCGCGCCACCTTGTGCACCGGGCCGGAGGACGTCGACGTGTACGACGCCGTGTTCGAGCGCTGGTTCTCCTCCGACCGACGCCCGCGCCTGCAGGCCCAGAAGCCGACTCCGCCCCGTCGACTGGCGCCCACGTCGACCATAGGTGAGGACGCCGCGGATCGCGCGGGCGAGGACCAGGTGGTCGCCGTGGTCGCCAGCGCCGAGGAGCACCTTCGGCACCGCGACGTCGGGGGACTGAGCACCGACGAACGTCGCCATCTCGCCCTCCTGTTCTCCCGGCTCGACGCCCGCACCCCGTTGCGCACCGGACGTCGTCGGCGCCCGCACCGACGCGGCGAGATCGACCCCGGCCGCACGGTGCGCGACCAGCTGCGACGTGCCGGCGAGCCCGGTCCGCTGCGCCACCGACGCCCCCGGCCACGGCCCCGGCGAGTCGTGTTCCTCGTCGATGTCTCCGGCTCGATGGAGCCCTACGCCGACAGCCTGCTCCGGCTCGCCCATCGGATCGTCCTCGCGGCGCCCCGCACGACCGAGGTCTTCACGGTCGGCACGCGACTCACTCGCGTCACCACGGCGTTGCGCATTCCCGACCCCGAGAAAGCGCTCGACGTCGCCGGGCGCACGGTGCCCGACTGGTCCGGAGGCACCCGTCTCGGCGAGGTGCTGCGGGCATTCCTCGACCGCTGGGGGCAGCGCGGCGTCGCCCGAGGGGCGGTGGTCGTGATCGCCAGCGACGGTTGGGAGCGCGGCGATCCGGACCAGCTGGGTGAGCAGGTCGAGCGCCTGCGCCGTCTGGCCCACGCGGTGCTCTGGGCCAACCCGCACCGTGGACGTGCGGGTTACGCTCCGATCCAGGGCGGCATCGCCGCCGCCCTGCCGCACGTCGACGGGCTCGTGGCGGGCCACTCGTTCGCGGCGTTCGCCGACCTGCTGGAGATGGTGGCCGATGCGTGACGTGCTGACCGAGCTGATGGAGGCGTGGGGGGCAGGCGAGGTCGTCGGCGTCGGCACGGTGGTCGGTACGCAGCGCTCAGCCCCGCGCCCGGCAGGTGCGGCGATGCTGGTGATGGCCGACGGGTCGGCCGTCGGGTCGGTCTCCGGGGGCTGTGTCGAGGGCGCGGTGTACGAGCTGGCCGAGTCGGTCGTCGCCGACGGCACACCCGTGCTGCAGCGCTTCGGGTTCAGCGACGACGAGGCGTACGCCGTCGGCCTGACCTGCGGCGGCATCATCGACATCTTCGTCGAACCCGTCTCGACGACGACGTTCCCCGACCTCGACCGCCTCGCCGACGATGTCCGCGACGGTCGACCGGTCGCCATCGCCACCGTCATCGAGCACCCGGACCCGACGTGGGTCGGACGCCGACTGGTCGTGCGACCCGACTCGGTCGAGGGCACGCTCGGGCTCGAGCGGGCCGACGCGGCGGTCGCCGACGACACTCGCGGCCTGCTCGCCGCGGGAGCCTCGCACATCGTCACCTATGGCCCGGAGGGCGAACGCATGGACACCGGCATGCGGGTGTTCGTGTCGTCGTTCCAGCCACCGCCCCGCATGATCGTCTTCGGCGCGATCGACTTCGCCGCCGCGGTCGCGCGTCAGGGCAAGCTGCTCGGCTACGACGTCACGGTCTGCGACGCGCGGCCGGTGTTCGCGACCCGGGCCCGGTTCCCGGAGGCCGACGACGTCGTCGTCTCCTGGCCGCACCACTACCTGAAGCGCGAGATCGAGACCGACCGCATCGACAACCGCACCGTCATCTGCGTGCTGACCCACGATCACAAGTTCGACGTGCCTGTGCTCGACCTCGCGCTCCGCCTCGACGGTGAGCACGAGCCGGCATTCATCGGTGCCATGGGCTCGCGCAAGACCCATGACGACCGTCTCGAGCGGTTGCGTGAGGTCGGCCTCACCGACGAGCACCTGGGGCGCCTCTCCAGCCCGATCGGCCTCGACCTCGGGGGTCGCACCCCCGAGGAGACCGCCGTCTCGGTGGCTGCGGAGATCATCTCCCGACGCTGGGGCGGCACCGGCGAACGGCTCACCGAGACGGCATCTCGAGTTCACGGCTGAACTGCGATCTGCAACCTCGTTGCAACCGTTGTGACCTGCCTCGCTGAGGTGCTATCAAGGCGGTAACCCTTAGCGAGGAGCTTGCCCATGGCATCCACGTCCATCACCGTCACGGTCGACGACGTCGAGTACACCGACGACGTGGAGCCCCGACTCCTGCTGGTGCAGTACCTGCGGGAGCGGCTGGGCAAGACCGGGACCCTCATCGGATGCGACACCAGCAACTGCGGAGCGTGCACGGTGCACCTCGACGGCACGAGCGTGAAGTCGTGCACGATGCTCGCCGTGCAGGCCGACGGCCACGAGGTCACCACGATCGAGGGCCTCGCCCAGAACGGTGAGCTCCACCCGATGCAGGCGGCGTTCCACGAGTCCCACGCCCTGCAGTGCGGATTCTGCACCCCGGGCATGATCATGCAGGCGATCAACGTTCTCGACGAGCACCCGAACCCCGACGAGCAGACCGTCCGCGACGGTCTCGAGGGCAACCTCTGCCGGTGCACCGGCTACCAGAACATCGTCAAGGCCGTGCAGATGGCAGGAGGTCAGGCATGACCGTCACCGAGTCTGGCCCAGAGATTGGTCGAGCCCGTCGCCGCAAGGAGGACCAGCGGCTGATCACCGGCCGCACCCGCTTCACCGACAACATGACGCTGCCCGGGATGCTCCATCTGGCGCTCGTCCGCAGCCCTTTCGCCCATGCCACGATCACCGCCGTCAACACCGACGAGGCGAAGGCCTCGCCAGGCGTCGTGGCGGTCGTCACCGGCGCCGACGTGGCCGACATCCAGGGCAGCCTGCCGTGTGCCTGGCCCATCACCGAGGACCAGAAGGCGCCGCCGCACCCGGCGATCGCCGTCGACCATGTCGCCTTCGCGGGCGAGGTCGTGGCGTGCATCATCGCGCGCTCGGCCGCCGCGGCGCGCGACGCCGTCGAGCTGGTCGACGTCGACTACGACGAGCTCCCGGTGGTGCTCGACATCGAGGCCGCCGCGACCGACGAGGTGCTCGCGCACCCCGACCTCGGCACCAACAAGTCCGCCACGTGGATCTTCGACTCGGCCGAGGCCGGCACGGGTGGCAACGTCGAGGAGGCCATCAGCGGCGCCGACGTGGTCATCGAGCGCACGTATCTGCAGCAGCGGCTCATCCCCGCGTTCATGGAACCGCGCTCGACCGTCGTCGACCCGACTGGTGAGCAGATCACCATGTGGTCGTCGACGCAGGTGCCGCACATCCTTCGCCTCATGCTCGCCCTGACGCTCGGCATCCCCGAGTCGAAGGTGCGCGTCGTCGCCCCCGACGTCGGTGGTGGGTTCGGCGGCAAGCTGCAGGTGACGCCGGAGGAGGTCATCACGATGATGGCCGCCCGGCAGACCGGCAAGCCGTGCAAGTACACCGAGACGCGCAGTGAGTCGCTGATGGCCGCGCACCATGGCCGAGCCCAGGTGCAGAAGCTCCGCCTGTCGGCGACCCAGGACGGCACGGTCACCGCGCTGGACGTGCGGCTGCTGGCCGACATGGGCGCCTACCTCGGGCTCGTCACTCCGGGCGTGCCGATCCTCGGTGCCTTCATGTACAACTCCATCTACAAGTTCCCGGCCTACCGCTTCGAGTGCACGAACGTGTTCACCAACAAGGTCTGGACCGATGCCTACCGCGGCGCCGGACGCCCCGAGGCCACGTTCGCCATCGAACGCTTGATGGACGACCTCGCGGCCGAGCTGGACATGGATCCGCTCGAGCTGCGTCGCAAGAACTGGATCGGGCACGACGAGTTCCCGTTCTCCACCGTCGCGGGGCTCGAGTACGACTCCGGCAACTACGAGGCGGCCACCGACAAGGCGCTCGAGCTCTTCGGCTACGACGAGCTGCGCGCGGAGCAGCAGCAGCGCCGCGACTCCGGCAACCGGGTGCAGCTCGGCATCGGCATCTCGACGTTCACCGAGATGTGCGGCCTCGCACCGTCTCGCGTGCTCGGTGCGTTGTCGTACGGTGCCGGCGGCTGGGAGCATGCGGCCATCCGGGTGTTGCCCACCGGCAACGTCGAGGTCGTCACCGGCGCGAGCGGGCACGGCCAGGGCCACGAGACGGCGTGGAGCCAGATCGTCGCCGACCGCCTCGGGGTGCCGTTCGACGACATCGAGGTGCTCCACGGCGACACGCAGGTGTCGCAGAAGGGTCTCGACACGTACGGGTCACGCTCGCTCGTCGTCGGCGGCATGGCGATCGTCGCGGCGGCCGACAAGGTCATCGAGAAGGCCCGAACGGTGGCCGCACACCTGCTGGAGGCCAACCCCGACGACCTCGAGTTCGCCGGCGGCCAGTTCACCGTCAAGGGCACCGACCAGGCCATGGCGCTCGGTGAGATCGCACTCGCCACGTTCGCGGCTCACAACCTGCCGGACGGCTTCGAGCCGAGCCTCGACTCCGACGCCACGTTCGACCCGGAGAACTTCTCCTTCCCGCACGGCACGCACCTCGCCGCGATGGAGGTCGACACCGAGACCGGCGAGGTCAAGGTCCGCAAGTACGTGTGCGTCGACGACATCGGCAACGTCGTCAACCCGATGATCGTCGAGGGTCAGGTGCACGGCGGGCTCGCTCAGGGCATCGCCCAGGCCCTGTTCGAGGAGGCCGTCCACGACGACGCCGGCACGCTGGTGACCGGGTCGTTCGTCGACTACCTCGTCCCGAGTGCGCCCGACCTCCCGTCGTACACGACCGACCGCACCGAGACGCCGTCCACCACGAACGCGCTCGGCGTGAAAGGGGTCGGCGAGGCCGGCACCATCGCGTCGACGCCGGCGATCGTCAACGGCGTCATCGACGCGCTGCGACACCTCGGCGTCACCGACATGACGATGCCGTGCTCGCCGTTCCGCGTCTGGTCGACGATCCAGCAGGCCTCTGACGGGGGTGCCGGGCCACGGGCGGCTGATGGCAGCACGGGAGCGACACCCAAGGGCACCCAGCCGAAGAGTCCGGAACAAGTCGGCATGAACACCAGCGGCTCGCTCCCGACAGGAGATGTCCAGTGATTCCCTCCGCGTTCGACTACCAGGCACCCACCAGCGTCGACGACGCGCTCGCTGCTCTCGCGGCCGGGGGCGACGACGCGAAGATCCTCGCCGGCGGGCAGAGCCTCATCCCCGTGCTCAAGCTGCGGCTGGCAGCTCCAGAGACCGTCATCGACCTCGGTCGCATCGCCGAGCTCCAGGGGGTGAGCGACGACGGCGACGCCATCGTCATCGGCGCCATGACGCCGCACCACGTCGTGGCGACCGATCCGCTCGTCGCCGAGAACGCCGCGCTGCTCGCCCAGGCGACGCAGACGGTGGCCGACCCCCAGGTCCGACACCGTGGCACGTTCGGCGGAGCCTTGGCGCACGCCGACCCGGCCGGCGACCTGCTCGCACCTGCCCTCGCGCTCGACGCCGAGTTCGAGATCGCCGGATCGGGGGGCCGGCGAACCGTTCCGGCCTCGGAGTTCTTCGTCGACCTGTTCACCACCGCAGTCGGCGAGGACGAGATCCTCACCAGGGTGCGCGTGCCCAAGACGACCGGGTGGAAGTCCGACTACCAGAAGTTCACCCGGGTCGCGCAGCAGTGGTCGATCGTCGGCGTCGCCGCGGCGATCCGGGTAGAGGGCGACAGCATCGCCGAGGCCCGCATCGGCCTGACCAACATGGGTTCCACGCCCGTCCGGGCGTCGGCCGTCGAGCAGGCCCTCGGCGGATGCGCGCTCGACGAGGCCGCCATCGCGGCAGCCACGGCGTCGGCCGGGGAGGGCACCAACCCGCCCTCCGACACCAACGGCGACGCCGCCTTTCGGCGCCACCTCGCCGGCGTGCTGACCGCTCGGGCGGTGTGCACCGCCGGCGGGGTGGTCTCGACTCCTGCCGGGGCCGCCTGATGGACCTGACCCACCGGTTCGTCGTCCCGGCCTCGCTCGAGACGACGTGGGCGGCGTTCAACGACCTCGAACGGGTCGCGCCATGTTTTCCCGGTGCCACGATCACGTCCGTCGAGGGCGACGACTTCGCCGGCTCGGTCAAGGTGAAGCTCGGGCCCATCGCCATGCTCTACAACGGCACGGGCACGTTCGTGGAGCGTGACGAGGCCGGGCACCGCGCGGTCATCCGGGCCAAGGGCAAGGACAAGCGCGGCAACGGCACCGCGGGCGTCAGCGTGGTGGCTCACATGACGGCCGAGGGCGAGGGTACCGCCGTCGAGCTCACGTCCGACCTGTCGATCACCGGCAAGCCCGCGCAGTTCGGCCGCGGTGTCATCCAGGACGTCAGCGACAAGCTGCTCAACCAGTTCGTCGACTGCATCGCCGGCCGGCTGGGGGAGACTCCCGCCGAGCCCGAGCAGGAGACCGCTGTCGGCACCGAGCCGGAGGATCACGCTGCTGCCCCGCCAGCCCGACCTGCGCCACAGCAGGCGGCTCCGGCCGAGCTGAACCTGATGTCGACTGTGCTTCCGGTGATGCTCAAACGCTACGGACTCCCAGTCGCCGGCCTCTTCGTCGTCGCCGTCATCATCTGGTTCGCCGTCCGCTAGTCACTGTGCTGGTTTGCCGCCCGCGGCCCGGCGCTCCCGCCTACTCCCCGATGTGCGTGCGCACGTCGAGCAGCTCGGGGAAGAACGTCAGGTCGAGCGCGCGGCGCAGGAAGTCGACCCCGCTGGAGCCGCCGGTCCCGCGCTTGTGCCCGATGATCCGCTCGACGGTCTTGAGGTGCCGGAACCGCCAGAGCTGGAATCCCTCCTCGACGTCGACGAGCTCCTCGCTGGCCTCGTAAGCCTCCCAGTGGTCGTGCGGGTCGGCGTAGACACGTCGGAACATCTCCACGACTCCGGGGTGTGCCTCGTACGGCTGGGTGAGGTCGCGCTCGAGAACCTCGGCCGGCACGGCATGACCGCGTCGGGCGAGGTGGCGCAGGAAGGCGTCGTACAGGCTGGGCGCGGCGAGGTCGGCCGCGAGCTGCGCGTGCAACATCTCGTCGTGCGCGAACACCCCGACCATGGCCGGGTTCTTGTTGCCGAGCAGGAACTCGACGGTGCGGTACTGCGGCGACTGGAACCCGGATGCCTTGCCGAGGTGGTCGCGGAACTGGACGTATTCGACTGGCGTGAGCGTCTCGAGCACGGACCACTGCTCGAACAGCTGCTTCTGGATCGCCTTGATGCGCGCCAGTCGCTTGAGCGCCGGCGCGACGTCGTCGGCACCGAGCAGCCCGATGGCCGACCGCAGCTCATGGATCAGCTGCTTGAGCCACAGCTCGGTGACCTGGTGCTGGACGATGAACAGCATCTCGTCGTGGTGGTCGGACAACGGCTGCTGCGCCGACAGCAGCGCATCGAGGCGCAGGTAGCCCGCGTACGTGAGCTCACCCCGCAGATCGGTGGCCACTCCTTCTTCGATCGGCCGGTACGACGTCATCCCTCCACGCTACCCACCCGTCAACCCACACCAAGAACCGCGAGTGGCGCAGATTCGTCGCATCTCGACCGTTTCGGTCCATCATCGCGACGAACTTGCGCCACTCGTTGTTCGATCTGCGCCACTCGACGATGGTCGTGGTGAGGTGATGCGTCCGAACCGACGAAGCCGACGCATCAGCGCCCCATTTCCCCCGGGGGTCAGGCTCGAACGCTCGAACTCGTGTTGCCAGATCTTCGACCGGGACGGTTGGTGCGGCCACCCCAGCGCGTCCTCGGCGTCGCGGACGATCGAGGTCGCCTGTTCGCGCACCTCCGGAGCGCAGTACCCGAAGCGCTCGATGCCGTGCCGCATCAGCAGCTTGTCTCGGTGGAGGTCACGGCGGTGCCCGTCACGGGTGCGGTGGATCTCTCCGTCAAACTCCGGCGCACGTCTGGTGCCTCGAATCAGCAGGTCGAGACGGACGATGAGCTCGCCACGTTCGTCGCGCAGCTCGTGCTGCGCCACCACCGGGACTCCCGACAGGAGGTGGATGAGGCGCAACAACGTCTCCCACGGCGACTCACTCCGACCGTCGGCCAGGTCGAGAGCGCGTCGGAGCACACGCACACCGCGCCGACCCCTGCGCATCGTGGCGCGAATTTTGTCGATCGTGGTCTCGCCACGATGCAACGCGCAGTCGATCGCGATGACGAGGTCGATCAGACTCAGGTGTTCGGCGAGCTCGACGATCGTCCACTCCGCCGAGGCGACCGGCAAACCTCCGAGAGTCTCGCGATGTGCGTCGGGCAGATCACAGCGCCGCACGTATACCCCGCGACGATCGAGGTGCGGTGCCTCGCCGTGGGTGCACGCGATGACCGGCGGTGTCGGGCCGATGGTCGGCAGCCACCACCCGCGCAGAAGGGCACTCGTGAGATGCGTGAAGACGGCTCGATGACCGAGGATCAGTGCGACTGTGGCGCAGACGGCCCGGAGGTCATGGCACGCGATGCGAGGCAATGACGTCCCCTCGACCGGGTGTGCGAGCTCGGGGCTCCGCAACGCCCGCGGTGAGAGTCCGTGTTCGTGAGCATCACGATGAAGGATCGGTCCCATCTGCGCAGCCTGCGAGGGCCGTGCGCGCGGATCGAGAGGCGATCCTCAATCTGGGGACGGACTTGCGCACCAACTTTGCTGCGCGAGTGGCGCAAGCTTGCCCGCGAGAGGCGCAGATCCGTCGTGATCGGCGCTTGTCGACGGTTTCTATGACGAACTTGCGCCACTCGCGGGTCCTTCTGCTCTACGACGGGAGCTCGACGGCGTCGAGGGCGAGGAGGATGGTGCCGACGGCGGAGGACTGGTCGCCGAGGGCGGCGCGGGCGACGCGGATCTCGCGTTCGACGGGCTCGAGGGCGTGGCGGCGCATCCCGTCGCTGACGCCGTCGAGTAGCAGGTCGCCCGCGGTGGCGAGGTCGCCGCCGCCGACGATGATGATCTCCGGCCCGACGAGGTTGGCGATCATCGCGGCGGCGCGGCCGAGGGCGTGCTCGCGGCTGCGCGGCTGCAGTCGGTGGCCCAGTCGAGTGGCGGCACCGACACCAACCTCATGGCCATCGCCGCCGCCGTCATCGGCGGCACCAGCCTGTTCGGCGGTCGCGGCTCCGCGTACGCGGCGCTGTTCGGGATGCTCGTGCTGCAGTCGATCACCAGTGGTCTCAACCTCGTCGGCGTCGAGGCGGAGGTCCGTTACATGGTCACTGGCGCTGTGCTGTTGCTGGCTGTCACGATCGACTCGCTGTCGCGCCAGGCTCGCAAGAGCAGCGGACGAGCTTGACGCCGCCCGGCGAGGGTGCCGGGCTACGGATGGCTTGACAGCGTGGCAGGCTGGGGCCCATGGCGTTGATCGAGGCCACCGGGCTGGGCAAGAGCTACGGGCCCAAGCGCGCCGTCGACGGGCTCGGCTTCACGGTGCGACCCGGCAGCGTCACGGGGTTCCTCGGGCCGAATGGCTCGGGCAAGTCCACGACCATGCGGCTCATGCTCGGTCTCGACCGCGGTGAGGGCCGCACCACGTTCGACGGCCACGCGTTCACCGACCTCAAGCACCCGATGCGTCACGTCGGGGCGCTGCTCGAGGCCAAGCCCTTCCACCCCACCCGCCGGGCCCACCACCACCTGTGGATGCTGGCCGCGGCGAACGGCATCAGCAAGGCTCGCGTCGACGAGGTGATCAGGCTCGTCGGGCTCGAGTCGGTCGCGGACGGCCGGCCCCGCAAGTTCAGCCTGGGCATGGGCCAGCGGCTCGGCATCGCCGCCGCACTCCTCGGCGACCCCCACACGCTTCTCCTCGACGAGCCGAGCAACGGCCTCGATCCCCAGGGCATCAACTGGTTGCGCACGTTGCTCAAGCACCTGGCCGGCGAGGGCCGGTCGGTGTTCGTCTCCAGCCACCTCCTGCAGGAGATGGCCGTGCTGGCCGACGAGCTCGTCGTCATCGGCCGCGGCCGCCTCGTCGCCAACGGCCCGGTCGCCGAGTTCGTCTCCGGGAGCGGCCTGGGCACGGTCGAAGTGACGTCTCCTGACCTGACTCTCCTCGTCCCGGCGCTCGAGGAGCGCGGCGCCACGGTGACCGGCTCGGGTGCGACGGTCATCGTCACCGGGCTCGACGCCGTCGGCATCGGCGACGCCGCGCACGAGCTGGGCGCCCGCCTCCACCAGCTGGCCACGCGCCAGGCCACGCTCGAGGAGGCGTTCCTCTCGGCCACCGGGATGGATGAGGAGTTCCGGGGGCAGGACCGGTGATCGATGCTCTGCGGTACGAGGTCCTGCGCCTGCGCACCATCCGTTCGACCTTCTGGCTGATCGGCATCGCCCTGGTCTTCCAGCTGCTGATCTCGATGCTGATCGCCTGGCTGTTTCCCGACTCCGGCCCGCTGTCCGGGGGCGATGACGCGTTCTCGATCCTCGTCACCGCCGGTGCGTCATTGGGTGTGGCGCCGTTGTTCATCGCCTACGTCATGGGCCTGCTGGGCGTGTTCTCGATGGGGCACGAGTACCGCCACGGCATGATCCGCGCGACGCTCACGGCGCTGCCGAGCCGCATCTCGGTCCTGGCCGCCAAGATGGTCACCATCGCCACGGCGTCGGTGGTGGTGGCGTTCGTGTGCAGCCTCCTGTCTCTGCTGAGCGCGGCGGTGTTCGATGTCGACCCACCGTCGTTCATCGGGTGGCGCGACATCACGCTCGGCATCGTGCTGTTCACCGGCCTCTTCGCGCTGTCGGGGCTCGCGATCGCGACGATCACCCGCAACCAGACGGTGGCCGTGGCGCTGGTGCTGCTGCTCCCCACGGTCGTGGAGTCGATCATCAAGACCATCGTGCTGGCGATCAAGGTGTCGTCTGACGATCCGGGGTCCACGGGCGGCGTCGCGTCGTTCGTGCGCTTCCTGCCGTACGACGCCGGCGGTCAGATGTACACCCGGATCTCGATCGGCAAGATGCTCGAGATCTTCGGGATCATCCCGTTGGGACCGGTCGGCGGCGGGCTGGTGATGGCGTCCTTCGTGGCGATACTCCTCGCCCTCGGCGGATGGCTTTTCGTGCGCCGCGATGCCTGAAATCATTGGTCTGTGACCTGCACCACCCTCACGTAGACTCCCGCCATGGGTCGAACCCACGACGTGGCGATCCCGCCGGGCGCCGACCCGGCGCAGCTGACACGGCATCTCTATCGAGCCCACGACGAGTTCGTGAGCTCGGGTCGCGCCGACCCTGCCCTCCGACCGCTCGTGCTCGATTCCTGGCAGCGCAGCCTCGACGGCGGCATGGATCCGGAGCATTCACTCGCTGCGATCCGCCTCGACGAGGACGCCCTGGCCGAGATCCGCGCCTCCCATCCGCTGGCCACCGGGATGCCGATCATCCGCCGGCTCCTCGTCGAGAGTGCCGGTGAGGCGGGTCTGGTCGTCGCGGTGAGCGACGCGGCCGGGCAGCTGCTCTGGGTGGAGGGCTCACACTCGCTGCGGTCGCGGGCCGAGGGCATGCACTTCATGCCGGGGGCCGACTGGACCGAGGCGAGCGCCGGCACCAATGCGCCGGGCACCGCGCTCGCGCTCGATCGGCCGGTACAGATCTTCGGGCCGGAACACCTCGCCCGCCCGGTCACCCCGTGGAGCTGTTCAGCCGCCCCCATCCACGACCCGGACACCGGAGCCGTCCTCGGGGTGCTCGACCTCACCGGAGGTCCCGAGGTGGCGACGGTCCAGAGCCTCTCGCTCGTGCGGGCCACCGTCGCTGCGGTCGAGGCCGAGCTGCGCATCGAGCGGCTGAACCCCCGGGCGCCCTCGACGTTCACCACGGGGGAGTGGTCGATGCCGAGCCTCGACGTGCTCGGCGGCCACGGGGCCGTGCTCAACTGCGGTTCCACGACGTCGCGGCTCAGCCTCCGTCACAGCGAGCTGCTGCTGCTGATCGCCCTCGCTCCCGACGGCCTCACCTCGGCCGAGCTCGCGATCGGGCTCAGCGAGGACGAGCAGGCGCACGTCACGATCAGGGCGGAGCTCTCCCGGCTGCGCAGCGTCATCGGACCGCTCGAGCTCGCCTCCCGTCCCTACAGACTGCGCAACGCGGTGCAGACCGACGTCGCCCTCGTACGTGACCACCTGACGGCCGGTCGCCTGCGCCGCGCCGTCGCCACCTACCGTGGGCCCGTGCTCCCGGCGTCCGTCGCGCCCGCCGTCGAGCAGCTCCGCGACCACCTCCACATGCACGTGCGCTCAGCCCTCCTCGCGGGGGGCGACGCCGACGCCCTGCTCTCGTTCGCCGACACCGACCACGGCCGCGACGACGTCGAGACCTGGGAGCGTGCGTTGTACGTGCTGCCGGTCTCCTCACCGCGCTATGCGCAGGTGGCGGCGCACGTCGAGCGGCTGGAAGCCGAGCCGGGTTGAGGCACTGTCACTCGCTGTTACAGTGCCGGTGTCCCGACCCGGTGGAGGAGCAGTGATGAGTGATCTTGCGTACCGCCTGAAGGTGTTTCGTCAGATCGGACTCGTGAAACCGCAGCTCCCGCACCGGCTGGCGGTCGCCGGGTACAACCTCGTCAAGTGGGGGCCAGGGTTCCCGGCCGCGATCGCTGCCGCAGCTGCGCGCTCCCCGAAGCAGACGGCGATCATCGACGACCTCGGAGAGATCACCTGGTCCGAGCTGCGCGACCAGGTCAACCAGCTCTCGCGGGGCCTGCAGGAGCGCGGCATCGAGCCCGGCGACTCGGTCGCGCTGCTGGCCCGCAACCACCGGTACATCGTGATGTCGATGATCGCGATCATGCAGGTCGGCGCGCGGGTGCTGCTGCTGAACACGATGGCCAGCGGGAGCCAGCTCACCGAGCTCGCCAACCGCGAGGGCGCGAAGTTCATCATCCTCGACGAGGAGTTCCTGCCGGTCGCCGAGAAGGTCGATCGTGACCAGCTGATCCTCGGCTGGAAGGACACCGGCGACTCCGACATCCCCAGCGTCGCGGACATCCTCCACGGTCAGTCGACCAAGCAGCCGGCGAAGCCGGAGAAGCGCGGCTCGGTCATCATCTTCACCTCCGGCACCACCGGGTTGCCCAAGGGCGCGAAGCGGGAGGAGCCCGAGGGTCTCGACCCGTTGGTGGCCTTCTTCGGCGCGATCCCCTACCGCGGCAACTCCACGATCGTGCTGGGTGCACCGTTGTTCCACTCGTGGGGACTCATCAACTTCGGCTTCGGCCTGTCGACCGTGCCCACGTACGTGATGCGCCGACGGTTCAAGGCCGAGCAGGTGCTCAAGGACATTGACGAGCACAAGGCCGAGGCGCTCGTCGTCGTGCCGCTGATGATGCAGCGCCTCGTCGATGCCGACCCCGATCTGGTGAAGAAGGCCGACGTGTCGAGCCTGCGCATCACGGCGGCGAGCGGTTCGGCGCTGGCCGGCGAGCTCGCCACCACCTACATGGACACGTTCACCGACTCGGTCTACAACTTCTACGGCGCCACCGAGACGGGCTGGGTCACGGTCGCGTCGCCGGAGGACCTTCGCGCCGCGCCGGGAACCGCCGGGCGGCCGCCGTGGCACACGACCGTGCGCATCCTGAAGGACGGCAAGGAGGTCGAGGCGGGCGAGACCGGCACCATCTATGTGGCCAACGACATGCCGTTCGGCGGCTACACCGACGGCAACACCAAGGAGTTCGCCGACGACCTGATGAGCACCGGCGACCTCGGCCACTTCGACGAGGACGGACGCCTGTTCGTGTCCGGCCGCGACGACGACATGGTCATCTCCGGCGGCGAGAACGTCTTCCCGCGCGAGCTCGAGGACGTCCTCATCGGTCACGACGACATCACGGACGTCGTGGTCGTCGGCGTCGACGACAAGGACTGGGGCCAGGCTCTCGGCGCGTATGTCGTGACCAAGGACGGCGCGACCCTCGAGCACGACGACATCGTGGCCTACGCCAAGGGCAAGGTCGCCAGGTTCGCGGTGCCCCGCCGCACGAAGTTCCTCGACGAGCTGCCTCGCAACCCCACCGGCAAGGTCATGAAGCGCGAGCTTCCAGACTTCGACGACGAGGAGTGACGAGCGCCGGCTACGTCCGTGATGCGTGTCCGCCTGTGGCAGGCTGACGGCGTGGAGATCACGTACGACCCGCATCCGGACGGGCGCCCCGACCCGGGTGAGGTCGTGTGGACGTGGGTGCCCTTCGAGGATGACCCGACCCAGGGCAAGGACCGTCCGGTGCTGCTGGTCGGGCGGGCCGACGGTCAGCTTTTCGGTCTGATGATGACATCGCAGGACCACGACGTCGACGAGGAGCAGGAGGCTCGGGAGGGGCGCCACTGGTTCGACATCGGCTCCGGCCCGTGGGACGACCGAGGACTGCCGAGTGAGGTGCGACTCGACCGACTCATCCCCATCGACCCGGACGCGGTCCGGCGCGAAGGATCGGTGCTCGACGAACTGCGGTTCGAGGCTGTCGCCGCGGCGCTGGCACCGCACCTCCCATGAGCCGCGTCGGCGACATCGACCGGTTTCAGCGGCGCCACCCGGTCGTGGGCTTCCCGATCGCGGTCATCTACAAGTACTTCGACGACCAAGGCCCTTTTCTCGCCGCGATCATCTCCTTCTATGCCTTCATCGCCATCTTTCCCCTGCTGCTCATCTCGACGTCGATTCTCGGCTTCCTCCTGCAGGGTGACCCGGACCTCCGGGATCGTCTGCTCGACTCCGCGCTGAGTCAGTTCCCCATCGTGGGCGATCAGATCGGGCGACCGGAAGGGCTGCGCGGCAGCGCGTCGGCGATCGTCGTGGGCGCGCTCGCCGCGACCTACGGCTCCCTGAACCTCGGCCAGGCCGCCCAGAACGCCGCCCACATCACGTGGGCGGTGCCGCGGAACAGTCGGACGAATGCGGTGGTGCAGCGCTTGCGCAGCCTGGTGCTGCTCGCGTTCGCCGGGCTCGGCATCCTCGCGCTGGCGGTGGCATCGTCGGTGTTGGCCAACCCGGACGCGATCGGTATCGACGCGGGAGATCTCAGCTGGGCGATCCGCATCGTCGGTGTCGTCGTCACGTCGGTGATCTTCATCGGGCTGTTCCGGCTGGTGAGTGGCGGACGCGCGTCGACCCGATCGGTCCTGCCGGGCGCGCTGACGGTCTCCGTTCTCTGGCAGCTGCTGCAGCTCGTCGGCAACTCCTTCGTCACCAACGTCATCGGAGCGGCCGAGCAGCAGATGAACCAGACCTTCGCGCTCGTCCTCGGCCTGGTGGCGTTCCTCTACCTCGCCGGCATGCTGACCGTCATGGGCCTGGAGATCAACGTGGTGCTCCGTCGCAAGCTCTACCCGCGTGCCCTCCTGACGCCGTTCACCGACAACGTCTCGCCCACCGAGGCCGACCTGAAGGCCTACACCGGGTACGCGAAGTCGCAGCGCCACAAGGGGTTCCAGTCGATCGAGTCGACCTTCGAGAAGCGACCGAAGCCCCCACCCGGATAGCCCGCCCCGGTAGGCTCGGGGCCGCAAGAGACCAACGAGTACGTGAGGAAACGACATGCCCACGGGCCAAGTGAAGTGGTATGACGCCGACAAGGGATTCGGGTTCCTGACCCAGGACGACGGCGGCGACGTCTACGTGCGATCCGATGCGCTCCCCGAGGGCGTCACGACGCTCAAGTCGGGCGCGCGGGTCGAGTTCGGCATCGCCCAGGGACGCCGGGGCGATCAGGCCCTGCAGGTCCGCGTGCTCGAGCCCGTCGGGTCTGTCTCGCGCTCCCAGGCCCAGGCCCGCCGAAAGCCACCCGAGGACATGGTCAGCATCGTCGAGGACCTCATCAGGTTGCTCGACGGCCTCGGCGAGGGTTACCGGCACGGACGCCATCCCGACCACAAGGCGGCCAAGCCGGTGGCGCAGCTGCTCCGTGCACTCGCCACCGAGCTCGACGGCTGAATCGGGTCCGTGGAAAACCCGGACGCCTGATAAGTTGAAGCGTGAACTACTCACCGGGCGACCTCGAGGAGAGGCTGAGCCCCAGCGAGCGCATGCCGGTGCTGTTCGTCGGGCACGGCAACCCGATGAACGCGATCTCCGACAACGCCTTCACGCGCACGTGGGCGCGGGTCGGTCACGAGTTGCCGGAGCCGCAGGCGATCGTCATCGTGAGCGCTCACTGGCTCACTCCCGGATCGACGCACATCACCGACGCCCCGCGCAACCGCGTCATCCACGCCTTCGGCGGCTTTCCCGACGAGCTCTACCGCGCCGACTACCCGACGCGGGGTAACGCCGAGATCGCTCGCATCCTCGCCCGTCAGCTCGTCGAGTACGAGGCGCAGCTCGACGCACGGTGGGGTCTCGACCACGGCACGTGGTCGGTGCTGGTGCATCTCGCTCCGTCGCCCTCGATGCCGGTGCTGCAGATCAGCATCGACGCCGCCATGCCGCTGCCGCAGCTGCACGATCTGTACGCGCGTCTCCGGTCACTGCGCAGTCGCGGCGTGCTGTTCATCGGGAGCGGCAACATCGTGCACGCCCTCGGCCGGGTCAAGTGGGCCGGCGGCGACCCGTGGGACTGGGCGGAGCAGTTCGACACCGATACCGCCGCCGCGCTGCGCGAGCGTCGCACGGACCAGCTGCTCGACCCCTACGGCACCTGGGCGGAGGCCCGCATCGCGGTGCCGACCGACGACCACTACCGGCCGATGGTGGCGTCGCTCAGCCTGCTCGAGGACGACGAGGACATCCGCTTCTTCAACGAGGACATCGACCTCGGAGCGGTGGGCATGCGCTCGTTCATCACGGTCTGAGCGCTCTGCTCGATGTCACTGGGTGACGGGGCCAGGCGTTGGCCCCGGCGGGTTGATGACCCGGGCCATCACGAATGCCAGCCATGCGAGCAGGATGACCGCGGTGATCACCATGCCCACTGGCGCCGACACGTCGAGTGTGAACAAGCCGATGCCGATCAGGCCGCCGATCACCCAGGAGAGCTGGAGCAGGGTTTCGGAGCGGGCGAACATGCTGGTGCGGACCTCTTCGCCGACGTCGCGCTGGATGAGCGCGTCGAGGCTGAGCTTGCCGAGCGACTGGCACAGGCCCGCCGTCAGGCCGAGCAGGGCCGCGATCGGCCACTTGAAGAGCGCGGCCGCCACGACGAGCACGGAGACGTCGAGGACGAGCACGGCAAGGACGACTCGTTCGGGACGTCGCGACTTGGCCCAGTTGCCGATGACGATGCCGAGGGTGTTGCCCAGGCCCGCGGAGCCGATGACGAGGGCCATCAGCACGGTGGCGTTGCCGCCCCAGCCCATCGAGTCGGGGGGCTCGCGCAGCACGAACGCCATGAAGATGGTGAGGAAGCCGGTGAGCAACCGCAGGCCGGCGTTGCTGCGTAGGCCGTTGACGACGTCGCGCGAGACGGTGCTGCCGTGTCGTCGACCCGCGATGTCGACCTGCTCCTCGCCGACACTGGAGTCGACACGCGCGGGCAGCAGGATGGCCAGGATCGTGCCGATGACGAACAGCACGGCCGCGTAGCGGAGCGCCCACGGAGCGCCGATGGCGGCTGCGCCCACCGCGAGGGGTGCCGAGATCACCGCCGCCGCGGTGCCGGTGAGCGAGATGCGTGAGTTGGCCTTGACCAGCGTGAACTCGGCCGGCAGCAGACGCGGAACCGCCGCCGCTCGCGTGACGCCGTACGCCTTCGACGAGACCAGCACGCCCAGCGCCGCCAGGTAGAACGTCGGCGACTCGTCGACGACCGCGCCGGCCAGCACCCAGCAGCAGAAGGCGCGCACGGCCAGGGTCGAGCCGATCGCCCAACGGCGGCCACGGCGGAAACGGTCGAGGAACGGCCCGATCAGCGGCGCGACGACGGCGAACGGGAGCATCGTCAGCACCAGGAACAGCGCGACCTGACCGCTCGCCTGCTCGGTCGGGACGGTGAAGAACAGGGTTCCGGCGAGGGAGACGGCGACGGCGGCGTCACCGGCGGTGTTGAACGCGTGCAGCTCGAGCAGGCGCGACAGGCCGCTCTCGCCGGCGCCACCGGAATGGGTGAACCGTCGGGCTCCGAGGAACGCGGACGTGCTCCCGCGGGCTATCAGTCGACCGGCTCCCCCGGAGATGAGTCGCGCCCGCCGGAGCCCGCTCCCGCGACCGCCCACGGTCGGCTCGGCATCGGGGAACGGGGATGGGGGAAAGTCCTGCCCGGGGGGTCCGGGTCGATCGTTCTCCTCCATGACTTCATCCTGCCTCACACGTGCCGAAGCCGTCGCCCACGCCCGACCCCCCGCCCGGGCACGACGCAGGCCGGGACGTGAGCGACAATCGAGGCATGACCACCGACGCGCTGCTGACCTCCTCCGTCGATGTCGCCCTAGGCGTCGTCGACGAGGCCGCCGCCGACGGAACGGTCGGCGAGCACCTTCGCTCCGTCGATGAGGGCGACGGACTGGTCGCGCACCACTTCGCGTGCACGCAGTCCGGTTACCGCGGGTGGTACTGGTCGGTCAGCGTCTCGCGCGCACCCGACGACGAGAAGGTCACGGTCAACGACGTCGTGCTGCTGCCCGGCGACGAGGCCATCGTCGCCCCGCCCTGGACGCCCTACAAGGAACGACTTCGGCCCGGCGACCTCGGTCCCGGCGACGTGCTGCCGCCGGAGGAGGACGACGTCCGGCTCGTGCCGGCATGGTCGGACGGCGACGACCAGGACACCGTGGATCGCGCCTTCGCCCGTGAGGTCGGGCTCGGACGCGAGTGGGTGCTGTCGGCTGAGGGACGCGACCTCGCGGCCCAGCGTTGGCACGACGGAGACCAGGGTCCGGACACGCCGATCGCCGAGCAGGCTCCCGGCAGCTGCGACTCCTGCGGGTTCCTCATCAGCCTCGCCGGCCCGCTTGCGGACACGTTCGGTGTGTGCGCCAACGGCATGGCCAACGACGACGGCAAGGTGGTGGCGTTCACGCACGGCTGCGGCGCCCACTCCGGTGCCAAGCTGAGCCGGTCCGCCGCGCCGCAGGAGCTTCCGTCGCACGTCTTCGACACCGTCAACGTCGACGAGGTCTGACGAGGTCGATCGGCGCTCCGCGAAACTAGACCTTCTTGCGTCGCCCGGGCTGCATGCGGAGTGCGTTGCGGCGCCGGCGACAGTACTCGATGCCGATGAGTCCGAGTCCGAGTCCGGCGATCGCCGTCCACATCCACCAGGTGCGGTCCTGCTTGTCGAGCGTGCCGAGGAACGGCAGCATCGCGACGGCGACGACGCCCCAGACGATCGTGCCGACGGTCATGGTGCGGACACCGTCGACGTCCATGGGCTCGACCTCGGCCACGCGATGCGTCGTGCTGCCGATCTCGAGCTCGGTGACCTCGGGCCGGCCGAGCTCGTGGCGGCGGGCGGCCCGCTCCAGCCGGGCCCGCTCGCGATGACCGAGCTTGCGCTCGATCGTCTCCGGACCGTCGCCCTCGCGCACGGCCCAGTCGCCCTCGTCGGTACCGCCGTCGCTCACCCGGCCAGCGTACCCGTCGGCGTCGTCCGCACCGGCACCTGCTGGCATGCTGAGCGACGATGAACCCCCGCTTCCGACGGTTGCTGATCCCGGGTCTCCTGGTCGCCCTGCTCGTGGTCGTCGTCGTGTCCGCTGTCGTCGGCCACGCCGACGCTGCCAGCCCGGATCCGCCGGTCGACTCCACGGTCGTCTCGCGCATCGACGACTCGCGGATCGGGGAGTCGAGCGGGCTGGCCGTCAGCACGAGGCACGACGACCTCGTCTACACGATCAACGACTCCGGCAACGCGGCGATCGTCTACGCCGTGCGCATCTCGACCGGCAAGGTCGTCGGCACGACACGCGTGCGGGCCACCTGGCTCGACACCGAGGCGCTCGCGCTGCGCGACGGGACCCTGTGGGTGGCCGACACCGGAGACAACGCCAACAGTCGTGTCGACGCGGCGCTGTACGCCCTGGACGAACCGGGTCCCGGCGACCGGACGGCGGTGCCGTTGCGTTACCCGGTGTCATACGATCGCGGTCCGCAGAACGTCGAAGGGATTGCCGTGCAGCCCGAGACGGGGGCGATCCTGCTGCTCTCGAAGGGGCCGACCGGCGGACTCGTCCATCGTCTTCCCGACACCCTGCGCGAGAACGCGGAGAACGTGGCCACCGCGACGTCGATGACGACGCCGGCGTTCACCACCGACGCCTCGTTCACCACCGACGGGCGGCACGTGCTGGTGCGGAACTATCCGGTCGCACAGGTGCGCGACGCCGAGACCTGGGAGCTGGTCCGCACCGACGTCCTCCCGGACCAGCAGCAGGGCGAGACGATCGCGATCGAGCCGTCCGGACGCTCCTACCTGATCGGCAGCGAGGGAGTGAGATCGCCACTGATCCGCGTCGCCTTCGACCCCGACCCGGCTTCGCCTTCGCCCTCCGCTCCGTCCGGCGAGCCGACGGTCGCTTCGCAGGAGGCGGGTGAGGACGTGCGGGTGCCGGTCCTGGTGATCGGCCTGGTCGCGGTGCTGGCGGTGGTCGGGGTCATCGCCGTCGTCCGTCGCCGTTCTCGCCCGTCGTAACTCTCCTCCTGCGATGATGTCGGCCATGCGCCGTCGTGTCGGATCGTTCTTGCTGGCCCTCTCGATCGCGCTCGTCCCGGCTGCAGCCGCCTGCTCGGAGGGATCTGAGGTCAGTCGCATCTCCGACGACCGCATCAAGGAGTCGAGCGGTCTCGCGATCAGCTCGGAGCACCAGGATCTTGCCTACACGGTCAACGACGCCGGCAACGCTCCGGTCGTGTACGGGATCAGGATCTCCACCGGGGAGGTCATCGGCACGACGCGGATCGGCGGGGGAGCCGTCAAGGACTCCGAGTCGATCGCCATCGACGGCGACGGCACGATGTGGGTCTCCGACCTCGGCGACAACGACGCCGAGCGTGGCGACGTCGCGCTCTACGCCTTCCCCGAGCCCGGCCCCGGCGACCACTCGGTGGAGGCGAAGCGGTACGCGGTGACGTACGACGGTGGCGCCGTCGACATCGAGGCGTTCCTCGTGCACCCCGACACCGGGGCGAAGTTCCTCGTCAGCAAGGAGAAGAAGAAGGGCGGAACCCTGTACGCCCTGCCGGACGAGCTCGCCGCCGATCGCGCCAACCAGGCCTCCGACCTCGGCGAGCAGATGCCCGAGGACGTCTCCGACGGCACCTTCACCAGCGACGGCTCTCAGGTGCTGATCCGCACCCGGGAGTCCGTGTACGTGTTCGATCCCGAGTCCTGGCAGGAGGTCGAGCAGCTGTCTGTCCCGGAGGTCGAGCAGGGCGAGAGCATCGCCATGGAGCCGGACGGCAAGTCCTTCATCATCGGCAGCGAGGGCAAGGACTCACCGCTCATCCGGGTGCCCTTCGGCCCTGACGCGGCCGAGGAGTCGGCCGCTCCGACGCCGGCCGAGGAGGACACCCGGGAAGGTGCGCAGAGCGACGAGGGTGAGGAGAGCAACGGCGTGAACATCCCGATCTACCTCGTTGTCGCCGTGGTCGCGGTCGGCATCCTCGGTCTGGTGGCCGTCTGGGTGGCGAGGCGTCGTCAGGACCTCTGACCGGTTCTGGCATGCTGCCGGGCATGGCAGTCACCCTCGACTCGTACTTCAAGATCAGCGACCGTGAGTCGTCCGTCGGCAACGAGGTGCGAGGCGGCGTCGTCACGTTCCTGACGATGGCCTACATCATCGTCCTCAACCCGATCATCCTGGCCGGCGTCGCCGACGTCGACGGCAACTACCTGGGCGGTGGTTCCGAGCCGGGATCCGGCTTCGCCACGATCGCGGTCGTCACCGCCCTGGTGGCCGGTGTTCTCACGATCCTCATGGGTGTCGTCGCGAACTTCCCGCTTGCGCTCGCCACCGGTCTCGGCCTCAACGCGTTCGTGGCGTACTCGGTCGCCAGCCAGATGACGTGGGCCGACGCGATGGGTCTCGTCGTGCTGGAGGGCCTCATCATCCTGGTGCTGGTGCTCACGGGTTTCCGCAAGCTGGTGTTCGACGCCGTGCCCCGCGAGCTCAAGACGGCGATCGCCGTCGGCATCGGGCTGTTCATCACGTTCATCGGCCTCGTCGACGCCGGGTTCGTCCGCACGTCCGGCATCCCGGCTCCGCCGGTCGGCCTCGGTATCGGCGGTCAGCTGTCCGGCTGGCCGGTGCTGGTGTTCTGCATCGGCCTGCTCGTGATGATCGCGCTCTACGCGCGCGGCGTCCCTGGCGCGATCCTCATCGGCATCGCGATCACGACCGTGCTCGCCGGCGTGGTGCAGGCCTTCACCGAGACCCCGGGCAGCCAGGGCGACCCGACGTCGAAGGGGTGGAACCTCAACGTCCCCTCCTGGCCGGACGACCTGGTGCAGAAGCCGGACTTCTCGCTGCTCGGTGACTTCTCGCTGCTCGGCTCCTTCGACCGCGTCGGCTTCGTCACCGCCGCGCTTTTGGTCTTCTCGCTCATGCTGGCCGACTTCTTCGACACGATGGGCACGATGACGGCCATCGGCGCGGAGGCCGACCTCAACGACGAGGACGGCACCCCCGAGGGCGCCCAGCGCATCCTGATCGTCGACTCGGTCGCCGCGGCCGCCGGTGGCGCCGCGGGGATCTCGAGCAACACGTCGTACATCGAGTCGGCGGCCGGCGTGGGCGATGGCGCACGCACCGGTCTGGCCAGCATCGTCACCGGCGTGCTCTTCCTGCTCTCGACGTTCCTCGCACCGCTGGTCCAGCACATCCCCAACGAAGCCGCCGTTCCAGCGCTCGTGCTGGTGGGCTTCCTGATGATGAGCCAGGTCACCGAGATCGGCTGGGACGACCCCGAGATCGCGATCCCGGCATTCCTGACCATCGTCCTGATGCCGTTCACGTACTCGATCACCGCCGGCATCGGAGCCGGCTTCATCGCGTACGTGGTGCTCAAGAGCGTGCGGGCCAAGGCGTCCGAGGTGCACGCTCTGCTCTGGGTGGTGGCGGCGCTGTTCGTGGTCTACTTCGCCATCAACCCGATCACCCGCTGGCTCACGTAGGTTGGCGGCATGCTGATCTCGATCGATGGACAGACACCCCGGGTCGATGACGAGGCCTGGGTGGCGCCCACCGCCACCGTGGTCGGCTCGGTGACGGTCGAGGCCGGGGCGAGCATCTGGTACGGCGCGGTGCTGCGGGCCGACAACGAGCCCATCACGATCGGTGCCCGCTCCAACGTGCAGGACAACTGCGCGTTCCACGTCGACGTCGATCGGCCGGTCACCCTCGGCGAAGGTGTGTCGGTGGGCCACAACGCCGTCGTGCACGGAGCGACCATCGGCGACCACGTGCTCGTCGGCATGGGCGCGGTCGTCATGAACGGCGCGGTCATCGGTGATGAGTCGATGATCGCCGCCGGAGCCCTGGTCACCGAGGGCATGGAGGTGCCGCCCCGTTCCCTCGTCGCCGGTGTCCCGGGCAAGGTGCGGCGCGAGCTCAGCGACGCCGAGGTCGAGAACCTGCACGAGAACGCGCGCATCTATGAGGCGCACCGCGACCTGCACCGCCGGGGCACTCCGGTCTGAACCGGAGTGCCGAAAGCCGGAACCCGTCGGACGAGCGTGGCTACACTGAGCCAGCCCTGAACCCGGTCAGGAGGTGCCCACGTGAACCAGCGACTCAAGATCGCTCTTCATCGTGACGTTGATCCTCCTCAACGCCGGGCTGCTGTATCTCGTGACGCAGAAGACGGGCGACTCACAGGTTCCCGCCGGGGAGACCACCGCGGCACGGAGCCTTCCGGCGCCCACTACCACCGAGACCGAGAGGCCGCAGGCAAGGACCAGCGCGACGACGCCGTCTTCACGACCACTCCGGGTATCGAGGCGACGCCCAACAACGTGACCGTGCCCACCGCCTGCGACTGATGTCGGCCCATCCACAGGCCACCGGTGAGTCCTGTCGTTGCCACTCGGCGCGACCTACGATGGAGCCATGACGGACGCGCAGACCTGGACTACGCTCATCGGGTTGCTGACCCTGCTGAGTGCCGCGCTCGCTTTCGTCTTCTCGCTCATGCCGCGCACGGTCGTTGCCGAGGTGCGAAGCGGTTTCGCCGAGATGCGAACGGAGATCGTCGAGCTTCGCGGCGAGGTCAATCGGAGAATCGACGAACTCGACGCTGATGTCCAGGCCATCACCCGGCGACTGATGGACGGTCCCGACCCGTCCTGACGCGGTCGTGTTGATCACACCGGGTGGCGGCCCCTGCACCGCCGTTCCTAGACTTCGCTCATGGTCTCCGATCCCGGTGTCGTGCCGGTGCTGCTCGCGGAGGACGTCGAGGTCGACGTCGCCGACTGGGAGAAGGCCGCAGCCGACGTGTTGCGCAAGACGAAGAAGCTGGCCGATGACGCCCCTGACTCCGACGTGTGGGGCCTGCTCGCCCACCAGACCCTCGACGGCATCACGGTCACGCCGCTCGGCACCCCGACGCTCAGCGCCGGTCTGCCGGAGCCGGGGCTGCCCGGTCAGGCTCCTTTCACCCGTGGAGCCACCGCGACCCGTGAGCTCGACGGCTGGGACATCCGCGGTTGGTTCACCGATGCGGACGTCGACGTCACCGCCGACCACGTGGTCGCCGACATCGAGAACGGCGTCAATTCGCTGTGGCTCGCCGTCGGTGATGGGGCGATCCCGGCCGACTCGCTGGCGCGCATCCTCGAGCCGGTCTTCGTGGACCTCGCGCAGGTGGTCCTCGATGCCCCCGACTCACCGCTCGAAGCCGCACGGGCGCTCGATGCCGTCATCGACGAGAAGGCTGTGGACCCGGCGCCCGGCACCAACTACGGCGCCGACCCGATCGGTGCATTCGTTCGCGGGGTGGGCGAGTCGGACCTCTCCGTCGCCACCGAGGTGGTCGAGCTGGCCCGCGCTCGCGGCGCCCGCGGCATCATCGTCGACGCCACCGCCGTGCACGACGCCGGTGCGTCCGAGGTGCAGGAGCTCGCCTACTCCCTCGCCGCCGGCGCCGCTTATCTGCGGCACCTCGTCGAGGCGGGTCTGAGCGTCGACGACGCGGCTGCGCAGATCGACTTCCGTTTCGCCGCCACCGCGGAGCAGTTCATCACCATCGCGAAGCTGCGGGCCGCGCGGCGGCTCTGGAACCGTGTCACCGAGTTGAGCGGCGTCACCTCCGACGCGCGTGGGCAGCGTCAGCACGCCGTCACCTCCCGCCCGATGATGTCCGAGTACGACCCGTACGTGAACATGCTGCGGACCACGATCGCGGCATTCGCGGCGGGAGTCGGGGGAGCGGACGCCGTCACCGTCCTGCCGTTCGACGAGCCGCTCGGTCTTCCCGAGGCGCTCAGCCGCCGCATCGCCCGCAACATCTCCAGCCTGCTGATCAGCGAGTCGCACGTCGCGGTCGTCATCGACCCGGCCGGCGGCTCGCACGCCGTCGAGAAGCTCACCGACGACCTGGCTCGCGCGGCGTGGGCGATGTTCGGCGAGATCGACGCGGCCGGCGGCATCGTTCGGGAGATCTCCAGCGGCCGGCTCATCGAACGCGTGGAGGCCATCGTGACCACCCGCGAACAGCAGGTCGCTACACGGTCCAGACCCATCACCGGACTCAGCGAGTTCCCGAACCTCCATGAGGAGACCCCCGAGCGCCGCCCGTACGGACGCGCCGCGGTGGTGCACCGTTACGGCGAGTCGTTCGAGCAGATGCGCGACGACCGAGCGGCCACACCGGTCTTTCTCGCCACCATGGGACGCGTCGCCCAGTACACGGCGCGCGCGACGTTCGCGGCCAACCTGCTCGCTGCCGGTGGCGTCGACACCGTGACCGCAGGCCCCACCGAGAGCGTCGACGACGTCATCGCGCAGTACGGCGAGTCGGGCGATCTCGCGGTCGTCTGCCTGGCCGGTCCCGATGCGGTCTACGAGGAGTGGGGAGCCGACCTCGTGGCTGCGCTCCGGGAAGCCGGTGTCCGCCACGTCATCGTTGCCGGGGATGCCGACGTGGGTGCCGACGACTCCGTGGCCGCCGGCCTCGACGCGCTCGACTTCCTGCGCCGCACGCGACAGGAGCTCGAGAGATGAGCATCCCCGGGAGCTTCGCCGGGCTGCCGCTCGATCCGGATGATCCCTACCACCCCGACCAGCAGTCCTACCAACGGGCCACCGACGGTGCCGATCCCTGGGACTCGCCCGAGGGCATCCCGGTCAAGGGCCTGTACACGCCCGACGACCTCGAGCATGCCGACGCCCTCGACACCTATCCCGGGCTCGTCCCGTTCTTGCGCGGTCCATACCCGGCGATGTACACGACGCAGCCGTGGACGATCCGTCAGTACGCCGGCTTCTCCACGGCCGAGGAGTCCAACGCGTTCTACCGTCGCAATCTCGCGGCCGGCCAGAAGGGTCTGTCGGTCGCATTCGATCTCGCCACCCACCGCGGTTACGACTCGGACCACCCGCGAGTGCGGGGCGACGTCGGCATGGCTGGCGTGGCGATCGACTCCATCTACGACGCACGCCAGCTGTTCGATGGCATCCCGCTCGACGAGATGAGCATCTCCATGACGATGAACGGCGCCGTGCTGCCGGTGCTCGCGCTCTACATCGTCGCGGCCGAGGAGCAGGGCGCGCCGCCCGAGAAGCTGTCCGGGACCATCCAGAACGACATCCTCAAGGAGTTCATGGTCCGCAACACCTACATCTACCCGCCGGCGCCGTCGATGCGGATCATCTCCGACATCTTCGCGTTCACCGCCGAGAAGATGCCGCGGTTCAACTCCATCTCGGTCTCCGGCTACCACATCCAGGAGGCCGGGGCCACGAACGACCTCGAGCTCGCCTACACGCTGGCCGACGGGGTCGAGTACATCCGCGCGGGCCTCGACGCCGGGCTCGACATCGACGCGTTCGCCCCCCGGGTCTCCTTCTTCTGGGCAACCGGCATGAACTTCTTCATGGAGATCGCGAAAATGCGGGCCGCCCGGGCTCTCTGGTCGCGGCTGGTGGCCGATTTCGACCCGAGGAACCCCAAGAGCCTGAGCCTGCGCACCCATAGCCAGACGTCGGGGTGGTCGCTCACCGCCCAGGACGTCTACAACAACGTGGCCCGCACCTGCATCGAGGCGATGGCGTCCACGCAGGGCCACACCCAGAGCCTGCACACCAACGCGCTCGACGAGGCCATTGCGCTGCCCACCGACTTCAGCGCCCGCATCGCCCGCAACACCCAGCTGCTGCTGCAGCAAGAGTCCGGCACCACGCACAGCATCGACCCGTGGGGCGGCTCGTACTACGTCGAGCGGCTCACCCACGACCTCGCCAACCGTGCCTGGGCCCACATCCAGGAGGTCGAGGAGGCGGGCGGCATGGCCAAGGCCATCGAGGCCGGTATCCCCAAGATGCGCATCGAGGAGGCCGCGGCCCGAACCCAGGCCCGCATCGACTCCGGGCAGCAGGCCGTCATCGGCGTCAACACGTACCGACTCCCGATGGAGGACGACCTCGACGTGCTGCGGGTCGACAACGCGTCGGTGTACGAGCAGCAGGTGGCGAAGCTCGAGAAGCTGCGTTCCGAGCGGGACCAGGACGAGGTCGACGGCACGCTCGCCGCGCTGACCAAGAGTGCGGAGAAGGGCGCCACGCACGGGTCGCTGGACGGCAACCTGCTCGCGCTGGCGGTCGACGCCGCCCGCGCGAAGGCCACCGTCGGCGAGATCTCCGACGCGCTGGAGAAGGTGTACGGGCGTCACCAAGCCGTGATCCGTACGATCTCAGGTGTGTACCGCGCAGAGTCAGGCTCGGGCGGCAACATCGCCAAGGTCATCGAGGCCACCGAGGAGTTCGAGAAGTCGGAGGGGCGTCGGCCCCGCATCCTCGTCGCCAAGATGGGCCAGGACGGACACGACCGCGGCCAGAAGGTCATCGTCACGGCGTTCGCCGACATGGGCTTCGACGTCGACGTGGGGCCGCTGTTCTCCACTCCGGAGGAGGTCGCCCAGCAGGCCGTCGACGCCGACGTGCACATCGTAGGAATTTCAAGCTTGGCGGCTGGCCACTTGACACTGGTTCCCCAACTCAAGAAGGCCCTCGAAGGTCTTGGAGCGAGTGACATCATGGTCGTCGTCGGTGGGGTCATCCCGCCCGACGACGTCCCGAGCCTCAAGGAGATGGGCGCCGCCGAGGTGTTCCTCCCGGGCAGCGTCATCGCCGACTCCGCCCTGAGCCTGCTCGACAAGCTCCGCACCAGCCTGCAGCACTGATGAGCGAGCTGGCCGACCCCAACCTTGCCGACGCAGTCCTCGCCGGGCGCCGGGCGGCGATCTCGCGGGCCATCACGCTGGTCGAGTCGAGCCGGTCCGACCACCGCGCGGCCTCACGCGAGCTGCTCGAGACCCTGACACCCAGGTCTGGGGGAGCGGTGCGGGTCGGCATCTCCGGCGTGCCCGGCGTCGGCAAGTCGACCTTCATCGAGGCGCTCGGCACGTGGCTCGTCTCCGAGGGGCACAAGGTCGGCGTGCTGGCGGTCGACCCGTCGAGCATCCGCACCGGCGGCTCGGTGCTCGGCGACAAGACCCGCATGGCCGCGCTCGCCGTCAACCCGGACGCGT
Organism: Aeromicrobium sp.; assembly: GCA_051005615.1. Classification (GTDB taxonomy): domain Bacteria; phylum Actinomycetota; class Actinomycetes; order Propionibacteriales; family Nocardioidaceae; genus Aeromicrobium. The sequence goes on along the minus strand of JBPCJE010000003.1, from coordinate 24,514 downwards.
ACATCCGGCCGTCGCCCAGCGCCGGCACCCTCGGCGGCGTCGCCCGCGCCACGATGCAGGCCATGACCGTACTGGAGGCGAGCGGATTCGACGTCGTGCTGGTCGAGACGGTCGGCGTCGGCCAGTCCGAGATCACCGTCGCGGGCATGGTCGACACCTTCCTGTTCCTTTCCCTTGCCCGCACCGGCGACCAGCTGCAGGGCATCAAGAAGGGCATCCTCGAGATCGCCGACGTCATCGCCGTCAACAAGGCCGATGGCGACCGCGAGCGCGAGGCCGAGGCGAGCGCCAAGGACCTCGCCGGCGCCCTGCGGCTCGTCTACGCGGGCACGCACGACTGGGTGCCTCCCGTGCTCACCTGCTCCGCGCTGGAGAAGCGCGGCATCGACACGGTCTGGAAACGGGTCATCCGGCACCGCGAGTTCATGGGCAAGAACGGCCTGCACGACAAGCGGGCGCAGCAGCAGCTCGACTTCACCTGGGCGCTCGTGCGTGACGAGCTCGACCAGCGGCTGCGCACCGACGAGGACGTCGCGGCCGTCCGGGCCGAGGTCCGCGGCGCCGTGCTGGCCGGCGAGATGCCCGCCGCGACGGCGGCCGACAAGATCCTGGAGGCCTACGACCGATGACGAACGAACCCGCGGCGGACGACCGCGACGTCGCCGGCGTCCCGCTCCCACCGCCGTTCATCTACATCGCGGTTCGTCCTCGGCGCCGTCGCGGAGCTGATCTGGCCCACTTGGGACCCGCCATGGCCGCTGGCCGTCGGCGGTGCGGTCGTGGGCGTCGCCTTGTTCGCGCTGCTGGGCGGCGGCGCGACACGTCGGTTCGCCCGCGCCGGCACCGCGGTCATCCCGTTCCGGCCGAGCACGGCCCTGGTGACCACCGGCCCGTTCCGGTTCACCCGCAACCCCATGTACCTCGGCATGGCCGTGCTCCAGGCGGGTCTCTCGCTCGCATTCGGCCTCATGTGGGCACTCGCGATGGTCCCTGTGGCCGTGCTCGCCGTCGACCGTCTGGTCATCGCGCGCGAGGAGCCGTACCTCGAGCGGAGGTTCGGCGCCGACTACATCGCCTACAAGAGCCGCGTCCGTCGCTGGATCTGAATAGTCATTTCAGACTAGGTATCTAGTGTCCACGGACTACACCGACTGAAAAGTCAAGACAGCCCTTGCCCCGCGATCGCGGATACCGTTCCGAGCGGCGCCGGCCAACCTGTGCCTGGCGAATCCAAAGGGGAAACACGTGTTTCGACGAGCTCTCGTCTCGGCGACAGGAGTGGCGCCACGATCGCCCTCGCCCTGTCCATGGGCAGCGCCACCTCGACGCCCGATGCCGACCAGAGAAGCCTGACTCAGCCGTCGTCCGGCGGCCCGTGGTTCATCAACTACAACGAGACCAGCGCATCGACACGCTGAACTCGGTGAACTCCTTCAAGTACAACGGCGGACCTCTGGCCAACCGATGTTCGGCCCGTACTTCGGCAGCGTCGCCCAAGGCGTGTCCAACGCCGCACAGGCGTAGCCAGAAGGAGCATGACCCTGCCGGACTAGACCGACATAGTTCTAAATGACTAGAACATGCGCTAGGGTTTGGTCAGATCAACGCGCAGACGACCATCTCGGGGGGACGGTCGAGGCGCGAGCAGGGGGACTGAAGGGTCCGGTCGTCTCGGGGGGGATGACCGGGCCCTTCCCATGCCTTCATCATTCGTGCCGCCCGTGGCCCGGCACCCCCGCCGGTACGCTGTCCGCCATGGATCAGACAGCCTTCTACGGCGTGGTGTCGGCGATCAACTTCACCCTTCTGGGTCTGTGGTGGGTGGCGGTCAAGGACCGCTCCGATCTCGTCGGCGACAGCGCATCGTCTCGGCGCATGGCATACCTGGTCTCCCTGCAGTTCGTCATCCCGGCCACGGTGTCGTTGTTCGCCCAGGTCGCGCCGCAGGAGAAGGCGGTGTGGCGGATCGCCTTCGCGGCCGGAGGCGTCGCGGGTGCGGTCGCGGTCGCGATGCTCGCTCAGGAGATCCGCGCCACCACTCGGGCGCGGATCGCGCCGGTGCTCTTCGCGCTGTTCGGCGTGCCGCTCTACCTGTTGGTCATCGCCGTGTCCTTCGTGCCCACATTGGTGGCCGACGTCGGCCTGGCCCTGACGCCGATCGAGGTCGAGGGCCTGATCTTCAGCGCGATCGTGTTCCTCGGCGTGCAAGAGGCGTGGGTGGTCTCGATGACCCCGCCCAGGGAGACGGCGGTCGAGATCCCGTAGGTGTGTTCCCCGGCTCAGCCCGGGAACTCCCACGGGTCGGGCCCGGTGCGCTCGTCGCGGTTGAGCGCGGTGATCGCGTCGATCTCGTCGTTGCCGAGCTTGACCTCGGTGGAGGCGAAGTTCTCGGTGATGCGTTCCGGACTCACCGACTTCGGGATGACGATGTTGCCGAGAGCGAGGTGCCAGGCGATCACGACCTGAGCCGGCGTGGCGTCGTTGGCCGTCGCGACCTCGGCGACCAAAGGATCGTCAAGCACGGCGCCCTGGGCGATCGGGCTCCACGCCTCCGTGACAATCTCGTGCGCGTCATGGAACGAGCGCAGCTCGTCCTGGGTGAGGTACGGGTGCAGCTCGATCTGGTTGACCACCGGCACCGTGAGGCCGAGGTCGAGCAGGCGTTGGAGGTCCTCGACCCGGAAGTTCGAGACACCGATCGCCCGAACCCGACCGTCCGCGTGAAGCTTCTCGAACGCCTTCCAGGTGTCGACGAACCGGTCCTGCTGCGGCGCCGGCCAATGGATCAGGTACAGGTCGAGCACGTCGAGGCCGAGCCGCCCCATGCTGCCGTCGAAGGCCTCGAGGACCTCATCGGTGCCGTGGTCGGTGTTCCACAGCTTGGTCGTGACGAAGATGTCGTCGGGGCTGAGCGACGAAGCCGCGATCGCCTCACCGACGCCCTTCTCGTTCCGGTAGATGCGGGCCGTGTCGATGTGTCGGTAGCCGGCGTCGAGGGCTTGGGTGACGACGCCCACGGTGTCCTCCGGTGGGACCTGGAACACCCCGAACCCGAGCTGCGGGATGGAGACGCCGTTGTTGAGGTCGATGGTCGGAACAGTCATGTCTCCACCGTATGACGTTACCGGTGAAGCGGTCAGCGCCGGCTGTCGATGAGCGCCTCGACCCCGTCGAGCAGGATCTCGAGTCCATAGTCGTCGTCGCCGATCGGCTGGTCGAAGGCCTTCGCGTTCCAGAGGGCCGTCATGGTGGGGAAGCGCTCCTCGCTGTAGTACGTGCCCCAGAAGCTCGACCGGGACTCCCAGTACTCGTCGGCGGTGACACCGGTGTTGGCCGACACGCTGGTGTCGGTGATGCGGCTGCGTGCAGTGCCGAACACATGGGCCTCGACGAGTCCCGTGACTCGGGCGACATCGAGCGGGGGAAGGCCGGTCAGATCGAGGGCGCGGTAGAGGTCCTCCTGCACGTCGAGGACGTGTGGGCCCAGCGGCATCCGCCACACGTTGCTGCGGATGAGCCACGGATACTGCTCGAACATGGCCCAAGCCTCACGCGCGTGGAACTCCACCTGGGCACGCCAGGGCAACTCGCGGTCGGGCAACCGGCGAACGGCCCAGGCGCGGTCGATCATCAGCTCGAACAGCTCGTCTCGGCCCGGCACGTAGGTGTACAGACTCATCGCGCCGACGCCGAGCGCCGTTGCCACCTTGCGCATCGAGAGCGCGTCGACGCCCTCCTCGGCAGCGATCGACATCGCGGTGTCGACGACCTGCTCCAACGTCAGCTTCTGCCTGGGCCCACGGGTCGCGGGAGCGGGCGGATCCCACAGCAGATCGATCATGTGACGTCCCTCGGGCGTGCCCCAGGTGCTCGGGTCGTCGGTCGTCTGCTCGCTCATCGTTCACCTCCACCGCGTCTATCTGTCACACCGTACACCGTATGGTGTTAGTGTCATTTAGTACATCGTACGAAATGGGAGATCGGCATGATTCACACCCAGAAGCTGGCTCGGACGTTCAAGTCAGGCAAGGACACGATCGAGGCGGTGAAAGGCATCGACCTCGACGTCGCCGAGGGAGAGCTGGTGGCCTTCCTCGGGCCCAACGGCGCGGGGAAGTCGACCACGCTGCGCATGCTCACCAGCCTGCTGTCGCCCACCTCGGGCACGGCGAGGGTGGCGGGCATCGACGTCACTGCCGATCCCGCGGGCGTTCGACAGCGCATCGGCTACATCGGCCAGAAGGACGGCGCCGGGTACAACTACCGTGTCCGCGACGAGCTGGTGATGCAGGGCCGCTTCTACGGCCTGAGCCGCGAGGAGTCGGCGCGTCGGGGATCCGAGCTGCTCTCCAGCCTCGACCTGGAGGGCATGGAGATGCGCAAGGTCTCCTCACTGTCCGGCGGGCAGAAGCGCCGCCTCGACATCGCGCTCGGCCTCATCCACGAGCCCGGGCTGCTGTTCCTCGACGAGCCGTCGACCGGCATGGACCCCCAGAACCGGGCCAACCTCTGGGAGCACATCATGCGGCTGCGTGAGGACCGTGGCACGACGATCGTGCTCACCACACACTACCTCGAGGAGGCCGACACCATGGCCGAGCGTGTCGTCGTCATCGACCACGGCCTCATCATCGCCGACGACAGCGCCGCCGCGCTCAAGGCCGAGCAAGCCGGGGACCGCATCTCCCTGACGGTCGCGGCGGCCGACGTCGGCACGGCGCGGGCCGTCATCGAGCCGGTCGGTTCGGAGCTCACGGAGGCGGTCACGAGCGACGGGGTCCGGATCGGATTCCGCGTCGATCGAGCCACCCGGACGCTGCCCCGCCTGGTGCACGCACTCGGCGACAAGGGCGTCGGCGTGCTGGAGGCGTCGGCCCACCAGCCCACGCTCGACGACGTCTTCCTCAACCTCACCGGACGCAGCCTGCGCGAAGCAGTCGAGACAGGAGCAGAAGCATGAGTACCGCCACCATCACGCCCGTTCGACCGAGCGTCATCACCGACATCGCCTCGGTGTGGACGCGCGAGACCCTCACCATCCTGCGGGACCCGTTCTCGCTGATCTTCTCCCTCATCCAGCCGCTGGTGTTCCTCGGTCTGTTCGGCCCGTTGCTCGCCGGTGTGGCCGGCGAAGACATCCCGTTCGGCACCACCCTGCAGTTCTTCCTGCCCGGTGTCGTCGTGATGATCACGATGTTCGGCACGTCCATGACCGGCGCGAACCTGCAGTACGAGATCATGACCGGCGCGTTCGAGCGCATCCTGGCCACGCCGCTCTCGCGGCCGGCCCTCATGATCGGGCGGGCGCTCAAGGAGCTGACCCCGCTGGTCGTCCAGGCGGCGATCATCACGCTGGTGGCGGTGCCGTTCGGGTTCGAGCTGTTCCCGGCGCACATCGTGGTCGGCCTGCTGATCCTGGGCGTCTTCGGTGTCGGGGTCGGCGCGCTTTCCTACGCGCTGGCGATCGCGGCACGCAAGACGGAGTGGATCTTCTGGGCCGTCCAGCAGTCGCTGCTGTTCCCGCTGCTGATCCTGTCCGGCATGATGCTGCCGCTCGAGACCGGGCCGGAGTGGATGCGGATCGCGTCGAAGTTCAACCCGCTCACCTACATCGTCGACGCCGAACGGACGCTGTTCTCCGGCACCTTCGCCGACACGGACGTGCTGCTCGGGGCGATCGCTGCCCTCGTGACGGCGATGCTCGGCCTCTGGGTGGGTGTACGGGCCATCACCAAGAGCATCTTCTGACGGACGGTCGAGGTCTGGTGTTCAGACTCCGGCCCAGTCGGGGTTCCAGCCCTCGATCTCGTCGGCATTCCGCTCCTTGGGTCCGGTGTAGATCGACGACGGGCGGATGAGGCGTCCGGTGCGCTTCTGCTCGAGAATGTGGGCGCTCCACCCGGCGGTGCGGGCGGACGTGAACATCGCGGTGAACATCTTCGGCGGGATCTCGGCGTAGTCGAGCACGATGGCGGCCCAGAACTCCACGTTGGTCTCGAGCACCCGGTCGGGGCGACGCTCGCGCAGCTCCTTGAGCGCGGCCTCCTCGAGTGCGACGGCGACCTCGGCTCGGGGTGCCTTGAGCTCCTTGGCGGTACGGCGCAGGGTGCGGGCGCGAGGGTCTTCAGCGCGGTAGACGCGGTGACCGAAGCCCATCAGGCGCTCGCCGGAGTCGAGCAGCTTCTTGACGTACGCTGTGGCGTCGCCGGACTTCTCGACCTCCTCGATCATCGTCAGGACGCGCGCGGGCGCGCCGCCGTGCAGCGGACCCGACATGGCACCAACGGCACCGGAGAGTGCGGCGGCGACGTCGGCACCGGTGGAGGCGATGACGCGCGCCGTGAAGGTGGAAGCGTTCATGCCGTGCTCGGCCGCGGACACGAGGTAGGCGTCGATGGCCTTGGCGTGAGCGGGGTTGACCTCGCCTCGCCAACGGGTGAGCATCCGCTCGATGATCGTGTCGCACTTGTCGATCTCCGCCTGCGGCACCATCGGCTTGTCGACGCCACGCGCTGCCTGGGCCACATAGGAAAGGACCATGACCGCGGTGCGGGCCAGGTCCTCACGGGCTTGCTTGTCGTCGATGTCGTACAGCTGCTTGAGGCCCCAGGCAGGTGCGGTGAGGGCAATGGCGCTCTGCACGTCGGCGCGGATGTCACCGGAGTGCACCGGGATGGGGAACGGCTCGGCCGGACCGAGACCGGGTTCGTAGGAGCCGTCGACCAGCAGCCCCCAAATCTTCTCGAACGGCACCCGACCGACGAGGTCGTCGATGTCGACGCCGCGATAGCGGAGCGCGGACCCCTCCTTGTCGGGCTCGGCGATCTCGCTCTCGAACGCGACGACTCCCTCGAGCCCGTGGTGTACCTCTACGCCATCAGTCATGGGCGTCATTGTGCCTTGTTCATCTGCCGCCCACAGCCCGGCACCCCCGCCGGTTCATCTGCCGCCCACAGCCCGACACCCCAGCCGGGGCACCACTACCGTGGGCACATGGAGCCCCCTGACCTCGCGGCCCTCCGGGCCGAGTACGCGCGGGAAGGGCTCGACGAGAGCGACGCGGGTGACGACCCGGTCGTCCTGTTCCGTCGTTGGCTCGACGAGGTGTCAACCGCCGGGGTCCACGAGGCGAACGCGATGGCGCTGGCGACCGCTGACGCGTCCGGGCATCCGTCCGTGCGGATCGTGCTGCTCAAGGGCTTCGACGACCGTGGTGCGGTGTTCTACACGAACTACGACTCCCGCAAGGGTGGCGAGCTGACGGTGAACCCGTGGGCCTCGGCAGTGCTGCTCTGGCACCCGCTGCAGCGGCAGGTGCGGATCGAGGGTCGCGTCTCACGCGTCGATGCCACGGAGTCGGATGCCTACTTCGCCACACGGCCGCGAGGTGCCCAGATCGGCGCCGTCGCGTCGGCACAGTCGCGGCCCGGCGCGGAACGGAAGAACACGGGGGAGCAGGGCGCCAGCATCGAGCACACCTTCGACGGCCGTGACGTCGAACGTCCCGACTGCTGGGGTGGCTTCCGGATCTCGCTCGGCGCCGTGGAGTTCTGGCAGGGCCGCGCCGACCGCGTCCACGACCGCCTCCGGTACGCGCGCGCCGACGACGGCTGGTCGCGGGAGCGCCTGCAGCCCTAGCCCAGGCCTCCGTCGAATCCCACCACATGGCCGGCGATCAGCGCGAAGAAGATGACGAGGGCAGCGCCGATGACGATGCCGAGCTTGGCACGTCCGGGGAATCGCCCGTCACTCCGCGCCGTGGCACCGGCGCCCACGGCTCCGAGTCCGAGGACACCGACGACCCCCCACATCAGCGTGTATCCCGAACTGGTGAACAACTGGATCTTGAGGATGACGAGGATGGTCGCGACCACGCCGAGAAGACCGAGGCCCAGTGACCACGCGGCCCGCCGCTGTGCCGTTGAGCTTGCCGCCGGGGAGACGTTCTCTGCCATGGGCCGCTCCTTCGTCCCTGGACACTAGCAGCGCTCGCGTCGGCGGAACCGCAGATTCATCTTCGGTCAATGCCTGGTACGCCGCGAGGCCATCGTCGCTGGTCACGCTGGGTGCATGATCGGATCGATGATCACGATGACCCTCGCCGTGGGAATCGGGTTCGCCGAGTCAGGACTCGGCCTCGGGATGTTGGTTCCCGGAGAGACCGCGGGCGTCGTCCTTGCCGCGACGACGTAGTCGGGACCAGAGATCGCGATGCTGGCGATCTGCGTCGCCATCGGAGCGGAGCAGCGGCGATCACCTCGGCTTCGCGATCGGGCGTCGCTACGGTGACTCGCTGCGCCAGACCCGCGTGGTGCGCCGCCTCGGGGTCCACCAATACGACCGCGCGGCCGCGAAGCTCCGACGCCACGGTGGCCTCGCCGCTTTCCTGACGCGCCTGGTGCTCGTCGTCCGGACGCTCACCCCGGCGGCTGCGGGCGCGTCCGGCCATTCCTATCGGCGCTTCGCTCCGGCCTCACTCGCGGGTTCGGCGCTCTGGGCCGGCGTCTACGTGGGTGGCGGCTCAGCGGCGGGAGCACTCGCACCTCTTGGTCGACGTGCAGGTCTGATCGGCTCGGTCGCCGCTACCGCCACGCGCTGACGATGACGGCGATGACCGGCAGCTTGACCAGCCAGTCGCCGCCGTGGATGGCGGCCAGCTTGAGTGGCGTGCGTTCGTGGACGATCGCGCCGGTCCAGAGCACGAGCGGGAACCCGACCCACAGCACCAGGCCCAGCAGCAGGCCATCGACCCAGCCGTCCGTGCCGATGGCCGAGGCGAGGCCGGCGACCACGGTGACCAGGACCAGACAACGCGCCAGCTCGGCGCCGAGCTGCCACGGCCTCGCGGACTCATCGGCATAAGCCGATTCGGTGACGGTCGCCAGCTGGTTGCCGAGGATCGCGTAATAGAAGCCGCTCAGGACGAAGGCGGCGGCCGACGCGACGAAGACGGCGACGAGGTTCAGGTCGGGCATCAGGGACTCACGATCTCGATCCAGGTCTGCTCCGCGCGACCGAGGAGCTCGGCATCGCGGGTGTAGAGCGCCGTGGACGTGTGGAACTTGCGGCCGTCGTGTTCGTCGAGGCGACCGGTGGCGAGCAGGGTCTCACCGGCCCGGGGCGCACGGAACACCTCGGCCGTCATGCGTCCGAGCAGGATGGAGTTCTCGTTGAAGTCGACGGCCCATCCCCCCGGGCAGTCGAGGGCCGCCCAGGTGAGCGGGAGGTTCACGTTGCCGTCGGGGTCGGCGAACGCCGCGTGCGGCGTCCACGGCGCGGCCGTTCGATCGGCGTCGACGTGCCCGGCGAAGAGGCGCAGCCCCTCGCCCTCGCCGCGCTTCGTGCCGCAGGTGAAGCAGTGGTCGAACGGGTGGTGGTGGAAGCCGGGGTACGCAGCGAGACCGGCCTCGGCCTCCGCCTCGGTCGGGCACGGCAACACATCGCGACGGAACGCACCCGTCTCGGCCGTGCCGATGATCGCCCCGCCGGCCGTGACGAGTCGGACGTCGTCCCCACTCCCGTCGACACCGTCTCGTTCCCACGTGAGGGGAGTGTCCAGGGGAGGCGGCTCGCGAAGGGTCGAGGTGCTGATCTTCGCACCCTGCTCCGCCGCCAGCAGGCCGCACACGTAACCGCCGTTGCCGGACCGCTCCGGGCCGTTGAACTGCGCGGGGATCGTGACCATGGGCTCAACCTACGTCCTTCGACAGGCTCAGGAACCCAAGCTCAGGTTCGGCCACGCAGCGCGTCGTGGCGCCGAACAGCCTCCTGCTGCTCCTCGGCGTGGTCGACCAGCGGGGCCGGGTAGTCGGCCGGGGGATCGTCCATCCTCCATGGCTCGTGGATGCGCCGGGCCGGCACCTCGGCGAGCTCCGGCACCCACCGTCGGACGTAGATGCCGTCAGGGTCGAACTTCCGGGCCTGGGTCGTCGGGTTGAAGACCCGGAAGTACGGTGCCGCGTCGGTGCCGCAGCCCGCAACCCACTGCCATCCGTGCTGGTTGGAGGCGAGGTCGAAGTCGATGAGGTGCTCGGCGAAGTGACGGGCACCGTGCTGCCACTCGAGGTGCAGGTCCTTGACGAGGAAGCTGGCCACGATCATCCGCACCCGGTTGTGCATCCACCCCTCGCCGAGCAGCTGGCGCATGCCCGCATCGACGATCGGGATCCCGGTGCGCCCGGCCTTCCATGCCTCGAGGTCGTCACCGGGCTCGTCGTACTGCATCGCCTCGAACGTGCGGTCGTAGTGGACCCAGGCCGAGTCGGGACGCCGGTGGAGCACGTCGGCGTAGAACTCGCGGAACGCGATCTCGCGCCGGTGGGCCTCCTCGCCCGCGGAGGAAGCCAGGTCGGCGAGCATCGTGCGGGGGTGGATCTCGCCCCACGTCAGGTGAACCGACATGTGGGACGTGCGGTCGTCGCCGGGCAGGTCGCGGATCTTGGCGTAGTCGTGCACGTCGTCAGCCAGGAACGCGCGCCAGCGGCTCCGGGCTGCCGCCTCGCCGGCTGTGGGGAGATCGGCGTCGGCGATGGCATCCGGGATCGGATGGGTCGGTCCGTCGGGGCAGATCCATGGCACCTCCTGCACCGCTGGTGCCGGGTGGTGCCGGGTGGTGCCAACCGTGCTCGAGCCAGACACGGTAGAACGGCGTGAAGACCTTGAAGGATGTGCCGTCACCCTTCGTGACGCGGCCTGGGCTGATCGCGTAGTACGAGCCGGTCCGCTCCAGTGCGATGCCGTGCTCGGCCAGCGCCTTCTCCACCTTCGCGTCGCGGACCGTGCCGTACGGCGTGTGGTCGGCGGACACATGCACCGTCCCGGCCCCGGCTCGCCGGGCGACCGCCACGACCTCGTCGACCGGGTCGCCATGCACGACGTGCAGGCCACCGACTCGCTCTGACAGGTCGCGCAGCGACGAGGTCAGGTGCGCGCGCCGGCGTGCGCCGGCCGGGTCGACCAGGTTCATGTCGAGGACGAACAAGGGGACGACCCCGTCGGGTCCTGCGGCGACCGCCTCATGCAGCGCCGGGTTGTCGGCCAGGCGCAGGTCGCGTCGGAACCACATCACGGACGTCGGCACGACACCAGTCTGCAAGACCGCATGAAAGAATGGGGGCTGTGAGCGAGCTGATCGACACCACCGAGATGTACCTCCGCACCGTGTACGAGCTGGAGGAGGAGGGCATCGTGCCGCTGCGCGCCCGCATCGCCGAGCGTCTGCACCAGAGTGGTCCCACCGTCAGCCAGACGGTCGCCCGCATGGAGCGCGACGGCCTGCTCTCCGTCGAGGGCGACCGGCACCTCGAGCTCTCGCCCAAGGGACGTCAGCTGGCCACCCGCGTCATGCGCAAGCACCGCCTCGCCGAGCGGCTGCTCACTGACGTCATCGGGCTGGAGATCGAGTACGTCCACGAGGAGGCGTGCCGCTGGGAGCACGTGATGTCCGAGCAGGTCGAGCGCCGGCTCGTCGAGCTGCTCGAGCACCCCACCGAGTCGCCGTACGGGAACCCCATCCCCGGGCTCGCCGAGCTGGGGGAGACCGGAGACGAGACCGACTTCCTGGCCGGGGTGGAGCCGCTCACCAAGGCCGTCAGCGGCTCGGTCGAGCCGGTGCGGCGGATCGTTCGCCGCATCGCGGAGGAGCTGCAGAAGGACACGCAGGTGATGTCGGTGCTGCGCCGTGTCGGCGCGCTGCCGGGCAACGACGTCCTGGTGTCGCAAGGCCACGATGGCGTCGTGGTGGCGCGTCAGGCCGAGACGGCCGAGATCGACGCCGAGGCGGCGGCCCACATCTTCGTTTCGGTCTAAGCTGTGCCCTCGTCGGCCGCCCGCGGCCCGGCACCCCCGCCGGGCTTCGGCGGCATCGGGATGAACCCGCTGGTTCGGCGCACGTAGTCGTCGTAGCCGGGCTTGCTCGAACGCATGCCCTTCTCGTTGAGCGACGCGCCGGTGACCTTCGTGAGGAAGACCGTCATCGCGATCGGTCCGATGATGGAGGCCACGCCGGCCCACGACGAGGCGGCCACGATCCAGATGCCCCACCACACGCACGCGTCTCCGAAGTAGTTCGGGTGCCGGGTGTACTTCCACAGACCGCGGTCCATGAGCTTGCCCTTGTTGTCCGGGTCCTTCTTGAACGCGGAGAGCTGGAAGTCGCCGACCGTCTCGAAGAACATCCCGACCGCCCACACGACGAGACCGAGCCAGGCCTGCACGGTGCCGGTGCCCTCGTTGTTCATGCCGACCATCACGGGTGTGGCGACGAGCCACATCGCGACACCCTGCGGCACGAACACGCGCCGGAGCGCGACCTGGCTGAACGATCCGCCGTCGGACTCGGCGAGCTCCTGGTATCGCGGGTCCTCGGGCAGCCGGGAGTTGCGCACCTGGAGATGAAGGGCGAGCCGCGCGCCCCAGATCAGCACCAGGAAGAACAGGAAGGCCTGCGGCCCGGGCATGCCGTCGCCGTAGCCCGTGACGACCAGGGAGACGGCGGCCACGGTGATGAAGCCGATCCCCCACGCGGTGTCGACGACGGTCAGCTTCTGCATGCGGACGGAGATCCACATCGTGAGGCCCATGAAGGCGACGACGGTGACGAGCCCGATCAGCAGCGTCAGGAGGGCGTGCGAGGTGTCGTTGGGGCTCATCGGAGCCACGCCTCGGGCGAGGTCGGCATGTCGCTGGCTCCCGTGCTCGATGGCTTCACTGCCAGGATCTGGTCGACGCCCATGCGGTTCTCCTCGAACGCCAGCGACCCACCGGCGAGGTACAACCGCCAGACCCGCGCCATCTCCTCACCGACCAAGGGCACTGCGCTGGACCAGTTCTCCTCCAGGTTGCGCGACCACGCGGCCACCGTCTGCGGGTAGTGCTCGCGCATCGCCTGGACGTCGCGGATCTCCAGACCGGCATCGCTGATGAGGCCGATGGTCGTCGCAAGCGGTTTCATGTGCATGTCCGGGGCGATGTACGTCTCGATGAAGGGACCCCCGCCCGGACTGTCGCCCGGCTGGTCGTTGCTGCGGGACATCTGCTGGATGAGCACCCGGCCCCCCGGTCGCAGGTAGCGGTGGATGGACTCGGTGAACACGACGTACTCGGCGTCGCCGACGTGCTCACCCATCTCCACGGAGGCGATCGCGTCGATGCAGCCGTCGGTGACGCCGGCACCCGCAAGGTCGCGGAAGTGGCGCAGGCTGACGTCGACCCGGCCCTGGAGCCCGCGTTCGGCCGCTCGCTTCATGACGAAGTCGCGCTGCTCGCTCGACAGGGTGACGCCGGTGACGTGGACGTCGTAGTGCTCGGCGGCGTGCAACGTGAGCGAACCCCAGCCGGAGCCGATGTCGAGCATCCGCATGCCCGGCGCGAGCCCGAGCTTGCGGCAGATGAGGTCGAGCTTGGCGCGCTGGGCATCCGGCAGCGTCATCTCCGGGGTGACGTGAAAGCCGCTCGAGTACGCCATCGTCTCGTCGAGGATGAGCTCGTAGAAGTCGTTGGACAGGTCGTAGTGGTGGGAAATGGCGGCGCGATCGCGCTCGCGCGAGTGGAGGTCTCCGGTGAGCTTCGACTCCGCTGCCGGGATCGGAGGACGTCGCCCGATGGCGCCGGTGCGCACGGCGATCCGAGCGGCCCGCACCACCGTTCGCGGGCGGATGCGTGGCTTGGCGGCGTCAGGGTCTGCGGCGCGGGCGGAGCGCACGGCGTCCCAGATCGCCCTCAGTCCGGCGGCGAGATCGCCCTCGACGTCGAGGTGTCCCTGCACGTAGGCCCGGGCGACGCCGAGCTCTCCGGGCGACCACATGATGTGGCGCAGCGCGCGCTTGTCGCGGATGACGACGACGGGCGCGCCCTCGACGCCGGCCTCGCTGCCGTCCCAGGCGCGGAGGCGGATGGGCAGGCGGATGTCGAGGGTGTCCTCGGCCAGGGCGAGAAGTCGGGAGGCGATGTTCACCGCACCATTGAACTGTGAGGGACTGGCTTTCGCCATCTGAATTGCCCCCGACTGGCATGCTGTTGCCATGACCATGGGCGAGCGTCTGGGCCGATGGTTCCGGCGTACGGGCAGCGAGATTCTCGGCTGGACGCTGGTGGTCATCGGCATCCCGATGATGCCGCTGCCGGGCCCCGGCACGATCGTCCTGGTGGCCGGTATCGCCCTCCTGGCCCCGCACTACGCGTGGGCCCAACGAATCCTCGAACCCTTGCGCCGAAGGGCTGTTCAGGCTGCCAGGCACGGCGTGGCCACGTGGCCCCGGATCGTCGTCAGCGCGCTCGGCGGGCTGTGGTTGTTCGCGCTCGGCGTCGTGTGGTGGGTCTCGCCCACCATCCCCAGGTTCGAGATCCTGGGCCTCGGATTCGGACCGATGCTGCCGGCCCACGGATGGGCCACGGGTCTCGGCCTGATGGCGTCTGCGGTGGCTGCATGGACGCTGCTCGCGTACAGCGTCCGCCGGTGGCGACAGCCCGACGAGGAAGCGACGCTCGATGGGGGTGCAGGACCCGGTGTGGCGAATGGCACAGTGTGAGCGTCACCTTTGCGTGGCCTCGCTCGTTGAGTCGGTAACCCCCTGGAGGAGAACGTCGTGACGCTCGCCAAGATCCGCACTTGGTCGCGCCTGCTGGTGCTTTCGCTTCTGACCGTCTCGCTGATGTCCGCTCCCTCAGCGTCGGCGGCGTCCGACCGCGACGAGGAGGCCGCCGAGATCGTCGCCAAGGCACCGAAGGGCGAGCCCCTCGAGGTCGTCGTCACCTCGCTCGATGCCGACGGCACCCCGGTGATCTCCACCGCGCTCGCGGACACGCGAGCGACGGCACGCAGCCTCGTCGCCCGAGCACTGGGGCGCTCCTCGACGGTCGGCGCGGAGATGAACCACCGGGTGTCCATCGACGTCTACAACGACACATTCCGGTCGAAGCAGTGGGCGCTCAACGCGCTCAAGGGTGAGACGGTCAACCAGTCCACCACCGGCAGCGGGATCAAGGTGGCGGTCGTCGACACCGGCGTGAAGTCGTCGCACTCCGACCTGTCCGGCAACGTGTTGTCCGGCAGGGACTTCGAGTCGCCGGGCACGAGCGCGAACGACGAGAATGGGCACGGCACGCACGTTGCCGGCATCATCGCGGCTCTGGCCAACAACAAGAGGGGCATCGCCGGCCTTGCGCCGAGAGCCAAGATCCTCCCGGTGCGCGTTCTCGGTCGCGACGGCTCCGGCACCAGCGACAACGTCGCCCGCGGTATCGTCTACGCCGCCGACCAGGGCGCCAAGGTCATCAACCTGTCGCTGGGCAGCACCATCCAGAGCACGGCGATGCGATCGGCCGTTGCGTATGCGATCAGCAAGAACTCGCTCGTCGTCGCCGCTGCGGGCAACCGCGGATGCGGCCTGCTGGGCAGCCCGACCGAGTACCCCGCTGCCTACACGGGCGTCGTCGGGGTCGGCGCCGTCACGACGTCGATCCGTCGGGCGTCGTTCTCGAGCTGCGGTTCCTGGGTCGACGTGGTGGCACCCGGCGCCGGCATCATCTCCACGATGATCAACAACTCCGTCGACCTCGGGTGCTCGAGCAGCGCCAACTACTGCACTCTGTCCGGCACCTCCTTCTCGTCCCCCTACGTCGCAGCCGCCGGCGCCCTTGCCATCGCCAAGCGCGGGTGGAGCCAGTCGACCGTCGCGCGCCGCCTCGAGTCCACGGCCCAGGATCTCGAGAGTTCGGGCAAGGACAGGAACACCGGATCAGGATTCATCAACCCGTTGAAGCTCATCAACTCCTGAGGCGCGCCCCTGGCCGGTGCCGCATGATGGCGGCATGAGCGAAGAGCAGTGTGATGTCGTCGTCGTGGGCCTCGGCCCCGGAGGTGAGGCGCTGGCATCTCGGCTGGCGAAGGCCGGGCTGGACGTCGTGGCGGTCGAGGCCGAGCTGGTCGGCGGCGAGTGTCCGTACTGGGGCTGCATCCCGTCGAAGATGCTCGTCCGGGCGGCCGCCGCCCTCGCCGAGGCGAGGCGGATCGACGGGTTGGCCGGTCACGCCGCATTGACCCCCGACTTCGGCCCGGTCGCGCGGCGGATCCGCGAGGAGGCCACTGATGACTGGGACGACACCGTGGCAGCCGACCGTCTCACCAACGCCGGAGTCCATCTGGTGCGCGGGCACGGCCGAGTGGCCGGAGATCGGACGGTCGAGGTGCAGACGTCCGACGGGATCGAGCGCTTCGTGGCGTTGCGCGGCGTTGTGCTCAACACCGGCACGACGGCGGCCGTCCCGCCGATCGACGGTCTGACCGACACGCCCTTCTGGACCAACCGTGACGCTCTGAAGACCACGACCGCACCAGCCTCCCTCGTCGTGATCGGCGGCGGCTCGATCGGCCTCGAGCTCGCCCAGGCGTTCTCCCGCTTCGGCACCGACGTCGTCGTGCTGGAGGCCGGGCCGCGCATCATGGGCCCCGAGGAGCCCGAGACGGCCGAGCTCGTCAAGGACGTCCTGGAGTCCGAGGGCATGGGCGTGCACGCCGGAGTGACGATCGACGGTGTGGCCCACGACGGCGAGCGCTTCCACGTCACGTGCGGAGACCTGACCTTCGAGGCCGAGCAGCTGCTCGTGGCGGCCGGGCGCACGTCCCGGATCGACGACGTCGGTCTCGACACGGTCGGCGTCGACACCTCCGGTCGGTTCCTCGAGGTCGACGACGAGCAGCAGGTCACGGACGGTCTGTGGGCGATCGGCGACATCGTCGGCCGCGGTGCCTTCACCCACGTGGCGATGTACCAGTCGGAGCGAGCGGTCCGCGCGATTCTCGGGAAGCCGCAGGAGCCCTACGACACCAGCCTCCCGCGGGTGACCTTCACCGACCCCGAGGTCGGTGCCGTCGGGCTCACCGAGCAGCAGGCCCGCGACCAGGGCATCTCGGTCGAGGTCTCGACGTCCTCGGTCGCCGAGAGCAGCCGAGGCTTCGTCCACGGCCCGGGTCACGAGGGGCTCATCAAGCTCGTCGTCGACACCGATCGCGACGTGCTCGTCGGTGCAACGAGCATCGGCCCGACGGGTGGGGAGACGCTCTCGGGTCTTGCCGTCGCCGTGCGGGCGGAGATCCCATTGTCGACGTTGCGCAACTCGATCTACGCGTACCCGACGTTCTGGCGTGCGGTGGAGTCGACCCTCATGCCCGCTTGAGCAGCCGCAGCACCTGACGCTCGAGGGTGCGGCTCACCGGTGCGCCCGGCGCGATGCGGCGGTGACCGCCGGCCACGGTGATGCCGTCGGCGAAGAGATCGACCACGCGCGGGTCGACGTACGACCCGTGGGCGACGGTGGCGGTGTTGCCGAGGTGGTCGCCGACCTCCCCCATCGCCTCCGCGATCGAGCGCTTGCGCGCCGTCTTGCTCGACGCGTCCGACAGCGCCAACACGTGTGCGGCGATGACCGTGCCCCGCCACGTCCGGAAGTCCTTGGCCGTGAACTCCTCCCCGAGTCGTCGCTTGACGTACTCATTGACGTCGTCCGCGTCGAGGTCGCGCCAGTGCCGACCGTCCTTGTACGCGAGCAGGCGGTCGCCACCACCGCGGCGGCGAAGCAACGTGTCGAGCACCGAAGCGACCCTGTCGTCGCGCACGGTGACGTCGACCTCCTGGCCGGACTTCGCCGCGTACCGAAACGAGATGCCGCGACCGTCACGCTCCACGTGGTCCTTCTCGATCGTGGTCAGGCCGTAGCTGCCGTGCTCGTCGGTGTAGCGGTCCGAGCCGATGCGGAACATGCCGAGGTCGAGGAGCGAGAACGCGGCCGCCGAGACGGCCGTGAGGTCGGGCTCGCTGCCGAGGTCGCGCCTGGCCGTCAGGCGGTGTCGGATCAGCGACCGGGCGAACCGCTCCATGTGCTCGAACTTCTCGGCGTCGCGTCGGGTCCGCCAGTCCGCGTGGTAGAGGTACTGGCGCCGGCCGGCGTCGTCGGTGCCGACCGCCTGGAGGTGTCCGTTCTCGACCGGGCAGATCCACACCTCGGTCCACGCCGGCGGGATCACCAGCTTCTTGCACCGGTCGAGGTCGACCGTCTCGAGCGCGCCGCCGCCCTCGTCGAGGTACCGAAATCCACGGCCGTGCCTGACCCGCGCCCAGCCCGCCATGCTCGCTGTCACTCGACGCAGTCGCACCATGCGCGCAGCCTAGGCGGGAGCCCGCAGGTTTGCGCGCTGTCGCACCGTTTCCGCAACCAGGTTCGGTGCACGAGGCGCAAGCCTGGCTGGGTGCCCCCGGCAGGATTCGAACCTGCGGCACTCGGTTTAGGAAACCGTTTCAGCGGGTTTCGCTGACCTGCGGTTTCGGCCGGATATCCCTTCTGACCTGCGGTTGTGCTTGTTCGTTACCTCTCGACGTTTTCCGACGTTGTTTGACTTCCTGCGGACTCCCTGCGGACTGAGCACTTACGGACTGGCGTGCGGACTGGCGGCACCGCTCTCGACGTTCCGCTGAGTGACGCTCGTCCGCTGCGTGACGCGCTCGACAGGGTGCTCGCCATCCTCGAGCCGGAGACGCCGGCGACGTAGAGCACGTCAGCCACGGGCAGCGCCCCACCCGAGAGCTACTCGGGTGGGCGCTTTTTCATTGTCTGCCGGGGTGCCAAGGTCGCGGAGCTCGGCGGCGGACGTCAACGGGGGGCGGCAACTCTTGAGATCAGTACCACTGCACTTGCTCGAATACATTGAAAACCACGCCGAGCAGGCCAATCACAAACGCGGCTTGTGACAACCGGCGACCCTTGGTCGCGTCGATTCCGGCCCAGCCGAGCAGAGCTCCTCCGGCAGCCAACGCCTGTGGAAACCCGACCCAGAAGCCGAACGCGAAAAGCGTACCGAGGATCGAGAGCGCCAGCGCAACGGCACCGGATGACTCGCGGCGAAGCGCCCACGGAATAACCAGGGCGAATACGACGACCCCGGTGGCGAGGGCGATTCCGGCGTGGGCGAGGAACCCTGGGAAAGTGAGCGTCTCCGCATCAGGCCGCAGTATGTCGTTGGCGGGGTACGACACCGTGAACAAGAACACGATCACCGCGACCGGCCACAACAGTTTTCGGGCCTGCGCCACGCGGACTCTGCCGTCGTCAACGGTGGGTGAGTCGCTCATGGGAATGCACCTTATAGCGCGGTCGCCATCGCGCGGGCGCGGGTACTGATGTTCCGGCGGGTGGGGCGCTCGTCCATTGTCACGCCTACGCTCAGCACCATGCCCGGAGGCAACGACGACGGCGAACCCAAGACCGCGCAGCATCACCGCGCCGCGCAGAAGGTCTTGAATGAGTCGTGGCCGCTACGCGACAAGGTTGGCGGTCACGCTCGCGGCATCGAGGACCAGCCGAATCCCATCGCCGTCGAGGTCCTCATCGAGTGGGCGACCGATGGCGAGGAGTGGCTGGCCGGTACGGCGACCCGGTGGACGGCGAGCCACGTGTTCGTCAGGATCGCCGACCCGCGGTCACTGACGCGGTTCGTGTGGGTTCGAGCTCGGGACGTGAGACGGACTCAGGCGGGTTAGCCGGTAGTTGCTCGGTGTTGACCCGCTGGACGACGACCCTGCTACGCGGCACGCTGAAGGTGTGAGCGAACTCCGCCGTAGACCTGCCGTCGTCTACGAGATCACCTACCCCAACGGGAAGATTTACGTCGGACTGGACCTGACGAGCACGACGACCTACATGGGTTCGCCGAGCCAACGGGAAGCCATCGTCGCAGACTTCACCGCCGAGCAGGTCCGTGACTTCACAGTCCGCAAGAGGATTCTTTGGGAGTCGACGACGGCATCCGACGCCGAAGCGAGAGCGATGGAGGTTCAACTCATCAAGGAGACCGGCGCGAACGACCCGCGCGTCGGGTACAACCTCCGCCCGAAGTTCAGGCCGAGCGCAGGCGGGACTGAGCGCTAGAACACGGCGACGGTCAAGGCGCCGGTTTGCGGATCATGGCCACGCGCCGTTGCGCTGCAGCGCGCAATGCGTCCAGGTCCCGCAACGTTGCGCCTCCCGCGCCGAGGAGCTTCTCGGCGAGGGCGGCGTTGTCGTGCTCGATGAGGAAAGCGGCGGACCAGGGTGCGCCGGTGGGCTTCCGCGGTCGTGTCTGCTCCGCGGGCAGGTTCAGCGAGTCGACCCAGGCGCGGAACGCGTGGGCGTGGTTTCCCCGAGCAGAGAAGGGCTGCCAGTTCGGGTGCTCGAACCACGACTCCGGTTTGTCGCCGGCCCAAACTTCAACGCAGGGGCCGATGGCCAGCTCGGACGGCATGCCCGAATCCGACGTGCCGGTTGCGACCTTCCGCCTCACCCGACCATCCCCCTAATGCCGTAGGTGCCGCGTGCACCCGCTCGACGTTGTGGCCGGGCGCCGGCCTTCTGGTCGCCCTCGTCGCCGGACGGCAGGCGCAGCACCGCGAGCAGGCGGGCCAACGCAATCCGCTGCTGACGCGCCTCGACCAGCGCGGGGTTGGCTCGCTCACCCTGAGGACCGGAGACCACGGGGCCGTCGCGGCGGACCAGGGCGTCGAGCTTCTCCAACGCGTCGACCGTGCGGACGGTCTGCACGAGCAGCGAGGTTTCGTGCTCCTCCAGCTCGTACTCGTCGGTGACCGACTTCCACAGGCGCTCGCCGGCGGCACCGAGGCCGGTCGGCATCTTCAGCTTCTTCGTCATCTCAGACCTCCAAAGGTCGATTCGTTTCGGATTGCCGCAGTACCGAGCCGCCTTACCCGCGGTCTAGCGTTCTTGGGGCGTCGCCCCGACCCGGTGGGTGCCAGGGCGCTCATCGGGTCACCCCAACTCGACGGAAGGCCATCGGATGACCAGTCTCAGCCGGCGGCGGCGTGTTCGAGACTGCACGCTTCATACGCTCTCCTGCACCGCTCGGCGTGGTCAGGCCGAGCTTCATCCCGGCGTCGATGACCTTCATCGGATGGGGGTTGGATCGCAGTGAGCGCACCTTGGCGAGGTCGGCGTCGGCGGGTTCAAGCCACGTGAAGACCTTGTCGGTGTTCACGTTGACCCCGATCGCGCCGCACAGTCCAAAGTACGCGTTGGAAAGTCGCGCGTGCAGCTCGACCGCGGAGGCCATCGAAGCCCAAGCGGCTGCGGCGTCGGGACCTTGCGAGAGCACCACGGTCGGGTCGGTGTCGGGGTCGGCGATGCCCTTGGGTGTGAGGACCTCGTGTACTTCGGTGAGTGGTGATGCGACGTGCTGCTGGTACGCCCCGTCGAGGCCGGCGACGATTGCTTCGAGGTGGTCTCGGACCTGTTCGGCCAGGTGCTCGCCTGCGCGTCGGTTGACGTCGGGCTGCATCTCGATGATCTGTCGGGCCAGGACGGCCTTCTGCACGTCCTTGTCGGTGCTGGGGTCGCGTCCGTCAGCAAGGGCGGCGTAGGCGAGCTCTGCCGCGTCGCCGTCGTCGGTGGGTCGCCATTCGATGACGGCGCGGGCGTGCTCGATTCCCTCATCGAGTGACTTGCGTGTGTCGGCGGGCACTTTGCCGCCGAGCTTGTCGAGCAGCCCGAGGGTGCTCTGGACGGCGTTGGCTACGTTTCTCGGATTCATCGGTGGTCCTTTCGGTTGAACAGTTCTCTGATGTAGTCGCGGAGATCGTCTGTGGCTGATTCGTCTGCGGGGGGTTGGCGTTCGTCGTGGCGGGTGCCGAAGAGCGCACGAGCGAACTCGCGCGCTATCTCGGTGTCGGTTTTTGTCATGGTCGCTTCCCTTTCGTTGTGGTGGATGCCGGCGCGGCGCTGGGTGGTCTCGGCGTTGCCGAAAGGAGTGATGGCGGCGGTGCTCGCACCCATCGCTCGCGGTTCTCGAGAGCTGCGGCCCGGCAGTGTTGGGCCGCCCGCGTGACGTTGACGCCGTGCCGGCTGAATCGTGGGGGTGTGGCTCATGCGGCGGTCTCCGGTTCGGGCTGGTGGTAGCAGCTCGGGCAGCAGGACCGGCCGCTGAATCCGCGCCGGTTCTGACAGCCGGCCAGGGTTGCGGTACAGGCGATGCAGAGCTGCGGGTCAGGTGCTCGGCGCCAGTCGTCGAGGTAGGTCATCAGCTCGCCTCCTCGGAGATGACGACTCCACCGAGTTCCTTCTGGACGAGGGTCACGGCGGGGTCGTCTTTGAACAGGTCGTAGAAGTCAGGCGAGTGCGCCGCCGGCTCACTCTCATCGAGCGAGTGAGTGTGTGCGCGCCCTATAGGCGCACTGGCGCACTCTTCACTAGTGCGCTGGCGCACTTCTGGCGCACTTGGCGCACTAGGGGCCAAACGGTGGATGATGGCGTTCTGTTTGCCTGGGATCTGCGTTGTCTGACCTCGGTCGCGGGCTGCTTTCAGCGCCGCTCGTACCGCTGCCTTTGTGTAGCCGTCGAGCATGAGTGCCTCCTCGACCTTGCGGCCGCTGAGCCCTTCGGGCTTCTCGCCGAGCAGCTCGAGCAACGGCTCGATGACCTCCTCGCCCGCCGACTCCTTGCGAGTGCCGCCGATGAGACGGAGCCGCCTGGTGAGCGGGTCGAACTCGAGGCGTCCTTCTGGTTGGTCGACGTCCCGGCCGAATGCGGAAAAGTAGCGGGCGCTGCCGGGGTCGTCGGTGTCCTGCCTAACGAGCTTCCAGGTCGCGTCGGGCCAGTCGAGGATGCGGGAGTCGCCTCGGGACCGCTCGCCGCTGTGCCCCATGTGGTGCACGACGATCCCCTCGGACACGCCGGCCTCGGCCAGCAGCGCATCGAACGCGACCAAGAACCGCCCCGCGTCCTTGTCCTCACTGAGCCCGAGGGCGTCGAGCACGGGTCGCAGACAGTCGAACACGACGACGTCGGCGTCGGCGACCGCCTGGGCCCATTCGGCGCGCGTCGTGGGGTCGAGAATGTCGAACGTGCCCGTCCTGCCCCTTAGAGACACCACTCGAACGGCGGCCGTGTTCTCGATGCCCTGGTCGCGGAGCCAACGTCGCAGCGTGCGCTCATCCAACTCGTTGTCGAACAACACGACGCCCGCCGGGACAGTGTCGAAGGTGTCGAGCAGTGGCAAGCCGTCTGCGAGCGAACGGAGTACGTTCCCGACGAGCGTGGACTTGCCGGCCTTGTACTGAGCGGCAAGCACGACCCGGCCGCCGGTCGGCAGGACCTTCTCGATGCGGTACTCGGCGTCGGTGTCCTCGACCGCCAGGAACACGGGCAGCCCGACGACACTCGGCTTGACGCCGGTGCCCTCACGGGCGGCCCTCACCTTCCGCTGGGCGGCTTCCCGGACCTTGAGCTTGTACGCCTCCAGGTCGACCTCGCGGGCGAACCGCGCGGCCGCGTCGAGGGCTGCGTCTTCTGCGTCGGGTTCGGGCCGGTGGTGGTTCGGCGTGTACCGCTGGTAAACGTCCTCGAGCTTGCCGACGGCCTCCTGCCACGTCAGCGGGTCGTCACAGACGGGTGGCTGCTCGCATCGCTCCCACACGGCGCGGTGAAGGGCCAGCGCCTCACTCATCGGCACGTCACGGGCACGCAGGGAGCAGGCGTACCGCACGAGCACGTCGTGACGATCACCTGGGTGATCGGCGTTGGGGCCCTTGATGACGTCGGGCACGGCGTCGAGGCCGCGAGGCTGGGATGCCCAGTCGGCCCAGTCGAACTCAGTGCCCTTCTGTGGCCCCTTGAGGACGTCGACGAGCCACCGGGGCATCGGAGCGACGTCGGCGTCTCTCTGGATGCTGTAGACGACACCCGTGGCATGTAGCGAACCGGGAGCAACGATGTAACCGCCAGCGCCGCGCACATCGCTGTGAGCGAGCCGTTTCAACTCGCCGGCCTTGTTCCCCAGCTCGTGGTCGCCGGCCTCGAACACGAAGTGGCGACCGCGGCCTGTCGCGAACGTGAGGGTCTCGGGGATCTGCTCGGAGATGCTAGCGGCGTAGTCCTCGAACGCGCCGAGCTTGTCCTCGTCGATCGTGACGACACCGGATGCGCCGCACGCGATGCCGATGTTCCTCAACGCGCCCGCAAACCACATCGTGATCCGCTGCGGGTCGGTCGTCGCCTGTTTGGTGAACGGCACGCACGGATGCTTGCCGCGTTCGGTGCAGGTGTCCGGGTCATGCTCGTCAGTCCTGAGGCCCGCGCACTTGTCCAGCTCGGGATGGTCGACAGGGAACACTGCGAAACCACGACGTGCGAGATCGAGTGCGGCTCCAAGTTGGTCGGTCACACCGACCACCCCCGAGCCGCCATGTCTTTCAACATCGCCCGATCGACGTCCTCGGCCGCGATGGTCGCGTCCCACGCGGATTCGTTCTCGACCAACTCGTACAGCTCTCGCTCGACCAGTCCTCTGAGCACGGACGGTCGGAAAGCCTCCAGCTCGACCGACGCCGAGGGCGGCAGGTCGGCCTCGGTGCAGGCCTCGACAAACTTTGCGTAGCTCGAATCACGAGTGTTGACGTCATGCGTCTGCAGATCGTGGTCGCGGATCTGTTGAGGCGTTACGGCCAGTCGGCGAAAGGTCAGATCGAGTCCGTCGCCC
>JBPCJE010000002.1:0-49367 GCA_051005615.1 Aeromicrobium sp. | reverse complement strand
CAGCATGACCGTGGCGGAGCCGATGGCGAACAGCATGCTGGCCAGGTAGATGTAGTTCACCAGGTTCATCGACGGCCTCCTCGCTGGACGTCGTCCTCGACCCGCGCGACGTCGGTGTCGAACTCGTCGGCCGGTCGCACCTGCGCCCGCGCGCGCAGCACGCGGGACACCGACAGCTCGCTGGGCGTGCCGTCGGGCAGCAGCGCAGGGGTGTCGCCCGCGTTGTGCCGGGCGAAGACGCCGGGGGCGGGCAGCCCGGTGGGCAGCCGGCCGTCGCGGAAGCGCTGCTCGGAGCGGGTGCGCTGGGTCGCCTTGCGCCCGATCCGCTCGCGGTGCGCCAGCACCATCGCCCCCATGGCGGCGGTGATCAGCAGCGCGCTGGTGACCTCGAAGGCCCAGACGTACCGGCCGAAGATCGCGGCCGCGATGCCCATGACGTTGCCGTCAGCGTTCGCCTGTGCCAACCCCACCGGCCGGTCGAGGGTGGCCGAGCCGATCCCGGCGACGAGCAGCAGGCCCAGGCCGATCGCGAGCAGCAGGCCCACCCAACGCTGCCCCTTGATCGTCTCGACCAGCGAGTCGGCGGAATCGACCCCCACCAGCATCAGGACGAACAGGAAGAGCATCATCACGGCGCCGGTGTAGACGAAGACCTGGATGACGCCGAGGAAGTCCGCGTCCTGGGCCAGGTAGAAGACACCCAGGCTCACCATGACCAGGGCCATCGCCAGGGCCGCATGCACGGCCTTTTTCACGAAGAGCAGGCCGAGCGAGGCCACCACCATGATCGGAGCCAGCACCCAGAACAGCACCGTCTCGGCTCCGCTCATCGATACACCTCCTGCGATGTGTCCTCGTTCTGTTCGGCGGCCGCCTGCGCTTGGTCACGGCGGGAGACATGCTCCTGCTGCGCGTGCGTGTGCGCGGTGACCTCATCGCGGTAGTAGTTGCGCTCCTCCATCCCCTCGGCCATCGGGAACGGCGGCGGAAGCATACCCTCTCGCAGGGGCGCCAGGAGATGATGCTTCTCATAGATCAGCGGGGCGCGCTCGGCATCGGCCATCTCGTACTCGTTGGTCATGGTCAGCGCGCGGGTGGGACAGGCCTCGATGCACAGCCCGCAGAAGATGCAGCGCAGGTAGTTGATCTGGTACACCCGTCCGTAGCGCTCGCCGGGCGAGAACCGCGCCTGCTCAGTGTTGTCCGCGCCCTCGACGTAGATCGCGTCGGCCGGGCAGGCCCACGCGCACAGCTCGCAGCCGATGCACTTCTCGAGGCCGTCGGGCCAACGGTTGAGCTGGTGACGTCCGTGGAAGCGAGGTGCCGTGGGCACCTTCTCGAACGGGTACTGCTCGGTGACGACCTTCTTGAACATCGTGCGGAACGTGACGCCGAATCCGGCGATCGGGTCCCAGAGCGTCTTGCGAACGGTGTCGGTCATCGTCGAGCCTCCTTCTGCGAGTCGGGCTCACGGGTGGGGGGCGGCACCGGGTAACCGTCGGCGAACGCGTCGAACTCGGCGGGCTCCTGGGGTGGCGTGGCGTCGGGCTTCGTCCGCTCCGGGATCAGGAACGTCGCGAGGAACAGCACGCCGGCGACGATGGCCGCCCACATCAGCGTCTGCTGGTCGAGCATGTCCTCCTGCTTCAGCTTGCGGATGAACGCGACGGCCACGATCCACGCCAGCGAGAACGGGATGAGGACCTTCCACCCGAAGCTCATGAACTGGTCGTAACGCATGCGTGGCAGCGTGCCGCGCAACCAGATGAACAGGAAGATGAAGCCCAGCGTCTTGCCGAAGAACCACAGCAGGGGCCAGTAGCCGCTGTTGGCGCCCTCCCAGATCTGGGCGATGCCGAACGGTGCCCGCCACCCGCCGAGGAACAGCGTCGTGGCCAGTGCCGAGACGGTGACCATGTTGACGTACTCGGCCAGGAAGAACAGCGCGAACTTCAGCGACGAGTACTCGGTGTGGAAACCGCCGACCAGCTCGCCCTCGGCCTCGGGGAGGTCGAACGGGGCGCGGTTCGTCTCGCCGACCATCGCGATGAGGTAGATGACGAACGACGGGAACAGCGGCAGGAAGTACCAGGTGTCGGCCTGAGCGGCGACGATCTCGGAGGTGGACATCGAGCCGGCGTACATGAAGACCGCCACGAACGACAGGCCCATCGCGACCTCGTAGGAGATCATCTGGGCACTCGAGCGCATGCCGCCCAGCAGTGCGTACGTGGAGCCGGACGACCAGCCGGCGAGCACGATGCCATACACGCCGATCGACGTGACGGCCAGGATGTACAGGACCGCGACCGGAAGGTCGGTGAGCTGCAACGGCGTGACGGTGTCGGTGAACGGGATGCGGACCTCGGGGCCGAACGGGATGACGGCCCAGGCGAGGAACGCCGGGATGGTGGCGAGGATCGGCGCCGCGATGTAGACGACCTTGTCGGCCGCCCTGACGACGATGTCCTCCTTGAGCGCCAGCTTGACGCCGTCGGCGAGGCTCTGCAGCAGGCCGAACGGGCCGTGCACGTTGGGCCCGATGCGGTGCTGCATGCGGGCGACGACACGACGCTCGAACCAGATGTTGAACAGCGTGTAGACGACGAGGAACCCGAAGACCAGGACCGCCTTGAGCGCGACGACCCAGAACGGCTCGTTGCCGAACAGCTCGCTCATGACACCGCCCCCGAGAGGGAGACGGCGTCGCCGTGGCCGGCGCCGAGCGCGGCACGGAGGTTGACGCCGGAGTTGGCCGGGGCCCAGACGACGCCCTCGGGCAGGTCGGCGACCTCCGCGACGAAGGTGGCGCTGCCGACCCCGGTGGCGATGGTGGCGTCGGTGCCGGGCTCGATCCCGGCGGTCTTCAGCGTCGCGGCGGAGGCACGCAGCACCGCAGGACGGGCGGTGGCGTGGTACGTCGGCTGGCCGTCCTGACCGCGTCCGTCATCGATCATCTGGCGCCAGGTCTCCAGGACCACGGTCCCCCTGGCCGGATCCGACGGCACCGGCGCCTCGACGTGGGGTGCGGCCGTGCGGGCGCCGTCCCACGGGCCGGTGTCGGTCATCCGGTCCCTGGCCTGGGTGACCGTCCTGAAGCCCAGGTCGGCTCCCATCTCCTCGGCGATGCCGGCGAGCACGCGGGTGTCGGTGAGCGAGCCGGGCTCGTTCAGCACGGCCTCGAACGGACGCAGACGTCCCTCCCAGCTGACGAACATGCCGGCCTTCTCGACGACGGGTGCCACGGGGAGCACGACGTCGGCCAACCTGGTGACGTCGCTCTCGCGGACCTCCAGGCTGACGACGAATGCGCGGTCCAGCGCCTTGCGGGCGCGGACCGGATCGGGCAGGTCGTCGACCTCCACACCGCCGACGACCAGGCCGCCCAGCTTGCGCTTCGAAGCGGCCTTGATGATCGCGCTGGTGTCGCGGCCCGCGCGCGCGGGCAACGACTCGACGCCCCACGCGGCAGCGAGATCGGCGCGTGCCTCGGCGTCGACCACGGGACGGCCGCCGGGGAGCAGGGTGGGCAGGCATCCGGTCTCCACGGCGCCTCGGTCGCCGGCTCGCCGGGGAACCCAGGCGAGCTTCGCGCCGCTGCTCTCGGCCAAGCGGAGCGCGGCGCTGAAGGCGCCGGGCACCGTGGCCAGACGTTCGCCGACGAGGATGACCGCGTCGCCGTCGATGTCCAGGTCGACCAGCGCCGCCGCCTCCTGGCCCGGCACGACGGGGACGAGCTCACCGCCCATCTTGGTCAGTCCGCGGGAGGCGTGCGCCGCCACCGAGACGACCTTGAGCCCGGACAGCGAGGCCTTCCGCAGCCGCAGGAAGATCGCGCCAGCCTCGTCCTCCGGCTCCAGGCCGACGAGCACGACGGTCGATGCCTGCTCGAGGTCGCGGTAGGTGACGGCCAGATGCGTCGCGGCCACGTGGGCGGCGAGGAAGTCGGCCTCCTCGCCGGAGTGGACGCGGGCCCGGAAGTCGATGTCGTTGGTGCGCAGCACGGTGCGGGCGAACGTGCTGTAGGCGAACGCGTCCTCGGCGGTCAGGCGCCCTCCGGGCAGCACGCCGACCCCGCCGTCGGCGGCCATCAGACCGCGTGCGGCGATCGCCAGCGCGGCCGGCCACGACGCCGGCTCGAGCTCGCCGGACTCCCCCCGCACGAGCGGACGCCTCAGACGATCGTCCCGGCTCGGCCAGGTGAAGCAGAAGCGGTCCTTGTCGGTGATCCACTCCTCGTTGACCTCGGGATCGTCGCCCGCGAGCCGGCGCATCACCTTGCCGCGACGGTGGTCGACGCGGATCGCCGAGCCGCACGCGTCGTGCTCGGCGACGGCTGGCGTGGAGACGAGGTCGAACGGACGCGAGCGGAACCGGTAGTCGGAGCTCGTGAGCGCGCCGACGGGGCAGATCTGGATCGTGTTGCCGGAGAAGTAGGAGTGGAACGGCACGTCGTCGGCGATGCCCACCTGCTGCTCCGGGCCGCGCTCGATCATCGTGATGAACGGGTCGCCGGCGATCTGCTCGGAGAAGCGGGTGCAGCGGGCGCACAGCACGCAGCGCTCGCGGTCGAGCAGCACCTGCGCGGACACCTTGACCGGCTTGGGGAACGTGCGCTTGACCTCCGTGAAGCGGGTCTCGCCGCGGCCGTGGCTCATGGCCTGGTTCTGCAGCGGGCACTCGCCGCCCTTGTCGCACACCGGGCAGTCGAGCGGGTGGTTGACGAGCAGGAACTCCATCGTGCCCTGCTGCGCCTTGTCGGCCACCGGCGACGTGACCTGTGTCTTGACGACCATGCCGGGCGCGACCTCGATCGTGCAGGAGACCTGCGGCTTGGGCATACCGCGGCCGTTGCCGGCATCGGGGATCTCGACGAGGCACTGACGGCAGGCACCGACCGGCTCGAGCAGCGGGTGGTCGCAGAAGCGCGGGATGTCGACGCCGATCAGCTCCGCGGCACGGATGACGAGCGTGCCCCTGGGCACGCTCACCTCGACGCCGTCGATCGTCAGCGTGGTGAGCTCGACGGGCGTCTGGGTCTCGGTCTTCGCTTCGACGGTCACGCGGCCCCTCCTGCTGTGACGGGCTCGAACAGGGTGGAGGCCGCGGGCGGGAACAGCTCGCGCGACGGGGTGTGCATGCCGGCCTCGAACTCGTCGCGGAAGTACTCGATGGCCGACGTGATCGGGCTGGTGGCGCCGTCGCCGAGGGCGCAGAACGAGCGTCCGAGGATGTTGTCGCACAGGTCGAGCAGCAGCTCGATGTCCTGTTCTTGTCCGACGCCTCGATCCAGACGGTCCAAGACCTGGACCAACCAGTACGTTCCTTCCCTGCAGGGTGTGCACTTGCCGCACGACTCGTGCTTGTAGAACTCGGTCCAGCGCAGCACGCATCGCACGACCGACGTGGTCTGGTCGAAGCACTGCAGCGCCTTGGTGCCGAGCATAGAGCCGGCCTCGCCGATGGCCTCGTAGTCGAGCGGGACGTCGAGGTGCTCCGCGGTGAGGATCGGCGTCGACGAGCCTCCCGGCGTCCAGAACTTGAGCTCGGTGCCCTCGCGCATGCCGCCACCGAGGTCGAGCAGCTCGCGCAGCGTGATGCCGAGCGGTGCCTCGTACTGGCCGGGCATCTTCACGTGCCCGGAGAGCGAGTAGAGCGTGTAGCCCTTGGACTTCTCGGTGCCCATCGAGCCGAACCAGTCGATGCCACCGGTGATGATCGACGGCACCGACGCGATGGTCTCGACGTTGTTGATGACGGTCGGGCAGGCGTAGAGCCCCTCGACCGCGGGGAACGGCGGCCGCAACCGGGGCTGGCCGCGGCGACCCTCGAGCGAGTCGAGCAGCGCCGTCTCCTCGCCGCAGATGTAGGCACCGGCACCCGCGTGGATGACGAGATCGACGCCGACGCCAGTGCCGTGGATGTCGGACCCGAGGTGGCCGGCTGCGTACGCCTCGCGGGCGGCGGCCTGCAGGCGTCGGACGACGTGCAGCACCTCGCCACGGACGTAGATGAACGCCACCTTGGCGCGGATGGCGTGCGCCGCGATGATGACGCCCTCGATGAGCGTGTGCGGGCTCGCCAGCATCAGCGGGATGTCCTTGCACGTGCCCGGCTCGGACTCGTCGGCGTTGACGACCAGGTAGCTGGGCTTGGCGCCGCCGTCCTGATCGGGGTCGTGCGGGATGAATCCCCACTTCATGCCGGTCGGGAATCCGGCGCCGCCTCGCCCGCGCAGACCCGCGTCCTTGACCATCTCGGCCACGTCACCGGGAGCCATCGCCAGCGCCGAGGTGAGGGCCTCGTAGCCGCCCTGCTCCTCGTACGCCGCCAGCGTCCAGGCGCGATCATCGCCCCAGTTCTTGGTGAGGACGGGCGTGAGCATGTCAGCCATTCTCGGACCCTCCGTCTCTGCCGTTCGCCGCCCGCGACCCGGCACCCCCGCCGCGCGTGTCGGCCGGAGACTCGGCGGCCGTCGTCTCGGACTCGGCCCGCGACGTGTCGGACTCCTCGGCGGCAGCCTCCGGCGACTCGGTGGGTGCCTTGGTGGTGGCGGCCGCTGGCGCGCCCGCCTGGCTGGCGCCGCCGGCGGTGCCAGACATGGTTGGGGCCTGCCAGGCGTTCTCGCGGGCGATGTCGAGCCCCACGAGCGACGGGCCGGCTGCGGCCGGGCCCTCGTCGACGAGCCCGTCCTCGAAGCCGGCGAGCACGCGCTCGGCCTGGCGCCAGCTGGTGATGGTCGCGCCCCGGGTCGCACGCACCGTCTCGCCGGACCTCAAGGCGTCGACGAGCTGCATGGCGGTCTCGGGCGTCTGGTTGTCGAAGAACTCCCAGTTGACCATCACCACCGGCGCGAAGTCGCAGGCTGCGTTGCACTCGATGTGCTCGAGCGTGACCTTGCCGTCCTCGGTGGTCTCGTCGTTACCGACGTCGAGGTGGCCCTTGAGCCGCTCGAAGATCTCGTCGCCACCCATGACCGCGCACAGGGTGTTGCTGCACACGCCGACGTGGTGCTCACCCATCGGCCGGCGCTTGTACATCGTGTAGAACGTGGAGACGCCCGAGACGTCGGCCTGGCTGAGCCCCAGGATGTCGGCACAGGTCTCGATGCCCTCGGCGGTGACGTACCCCTCCACCGACTGCACGAGGTGCAGCATCGGCAGGAGAGCGGACCGTGCCTGCGGGTAGCGTCCGGCGATCTCGAGCAGCTCGGTGAGCGTCGTGTCATCGAGGCTCATCTGTCCACACCCCCCATCACGGGATCGATGCTGGCGATCGCCACGACGACGTCCGAGAGCATGCCGCCCTCGCTCATCACCGACGTGCCCTGCAGGTTGACGAAGCTGGGGTCGCGGAAGTGGACGCGATACGGGCGGGTGCCGCCGTCGGACACGGCGTGGCAGCCGATCTCGCCGCGCGGCGCCTCGATAGCCACGTACGCCTGACCGGCCGGCACCCGGAAGCCCTCGGTGACGATCTTGAAGTGGTGGATGAGCGCCTCCATGGACTCGCCCATGATGTGCCGAATGTGCTCGGCGGAATTGCCCTGGCCGTCAGCCCCGACGCTGAGCTGCGACGGCCACGCGATCTTCTTGTTGGCGACCATGATCGGCTCACCCTCCATCACGGCGAGCCGGGCGATGGCCTGCTCCACGATGCGCAGCGACTGCCACATCTCGTCGAGACGCACGCGGAAGCGTCCGTAGGCGTCGGGCTCGTCCCAGGTGACGACGTCGAAGTCGTACTCGTCGTAGCCCCAGTACGGCTGCGTGCGGCGCAGGTCCCAGTCGTAGCCGGTGGCCCGCACCACCGGGCCGCTGAGCCCGAGAGCCAGACAGCCGGCCAGGTCGAGGTGGCCGACGCCCTTGAGTCGTCCCTTGAAGATCGGGTTGGCGTTGCACAGGGCCGCGTACTCGGGCAGCCGGCTCTTGAGCACCCGCACGGTGGTGTTCAGCTTCTCGATCGCGCCGACGGGGAGGTCCTGCGCGACGCCACCGGGCCGGAAGTACGCGTGGTTCATGCGCAACCCGGTGATCATCTCGAAGCAGTCGAGGATGAGCTCCCGGTCGCGGAACCCGCACGTCATGACGGTGAGTGCGCCGATCTCCATGCCACCCGTGGCGATGCAGACGAGGTGCGAGCTGATCCGGTTCAGCTCGAGCATGAGCACCCGGATGACCTGCGCCTTCTCGGGGATGTCGTCCTCGATGCCGAGCAGCCTCTCGATGGCGGCCACGTAGGCGGCCTCGTTGGAGAACGGGGCCACGTAGTCCATCCGCGTGCAGAAGGTCACGCCCTGCGTCCAGGTGCGGTACTCCATGTTCTTCTCGATGCCGGTGTGCAGGTAGCCGATGCCTGGACGTGCGTCCTTGACCGTCTCGCCGTCGATCTCGAGCACCAGCCGCAGCACCCCGTGCGTGGACGGGTGCTGCGGGCCCATGTTCACGACCAGACGGTCGCCCTCGACGGCCGAGGAGTCGACGGAGTCCCAGTCCTGCCCGGTGACGGTGAAGACCGGGCCGGCGGTCGACTCGGTGGTGCCGGCATACGGGTCGGAGCCCGCCGCGGCGGCATCGTCATGCAGCGTGCTCATGAGTACGCCCTGCGCACGTCCGGGGGGTCAATCGTTCCGCCCTTGTATTCGACAGGTATGCCGCCGAGTGGATAGTCCTTGCGCTGCGGGTGGCCGGGCCAGTCGTCCGGCATCAGGATGCGGGTGAGGCCGGGGTGGCCGTCGAACTGGACGCCGAAGAAGTCCCACGTCTCGCGCTCGTGCCAGTCGGCGGTGGGATAGATGCGGACGACGCTCGGTACGTGCGGGTCGTCGTCGGGGCAGGTGACCTCGACCCGGATGCGGCGACGGTGCGTCATCGACAGCAGGTGGTAGACGACGTGCAGCTCGCGTCCCTCCTCGTGCGGGAAGTGGACGCCGCTGATACTGGAGCAGAACTCGAACCGCAGGGCGTCGTCGTTGCGCAGGTGGGTGACGACCTCGAGCAAGGCATGTCGCCGGATGAAGAACGTGACCTCTCCGCGGTCGACGACGACCTTCTCGATGACACTCCCGTCGTGCCCGTCGGTGAGCGCCTGGAGGCGGTCGTGCACGTCGTCGTACCAGCCGCCGAAGGGCTGCTTCGAGGCGCCGGGCATGATGACCGGCCGCGTCAGTCCGCCGTATCCGCTGGTGTCGCCGGTGCCCTTGACGCCGAACATGCCCTCCTGGACGTCGACGACCTCGAGCTCGCGCGCGTCGCTGGGCACGATCTCGCGCTGCACCTCGTGCGACGCGTCCTGCGTCTCGTCGGACATCAGCGCATCAGGCCCTTCATGGCCGACGTCGGTGTGGCCTGCAGGGCGTCCAGCTCGAGCTCCTTGATCTGGGCGGCACGGTTGACGCCGAGCTTCTCGTGCTGGATCGAGTCGTGCAGCTTGAGGATGGCGTCGATGAGCATCTCCGGGCGGGGCGGGCAGCCCGGCAGGTACATGTCGACGGGCACGACGTGGTCGACGCCCTGCACGATCGCGTAGTTGTTGAACATGCCGCCCGAGCTGGCGCACACGCCCATCGCGAGGACGTACTTGGGGGCGGCCATCTGGTCGTAGATCTGACGCAGGACCGGCGCCATCTTGTTGCTGACGCGTCCGGCCACGATCATCAGGTCGGCCTGGCGCGGGGACGGACGGAAGACCTCCATGCCGAACCGCGCGGAGTCGAAGCGCGGGGCGCCGAACGTCATCATCTCGATCGCGCAGCAGGCGAGGCCGAACGTGGCCGGCCAGAACGAGGCCTTGCGCATGTAGCCGGCCAGGCCCTCGACGGTGGACAGCAGGACCCCGCTCGGCAGCTTCTCCTCTAGTCCCATTCCAGACCTCCGCGTCGCCAGACGTACGCATAGGCGACGAAGACCGTCGCCATGAAGATGAACATCTCGACCAGACCGAACCAGCCGAGCGCGTCGAACGCGACCGCGAACGGGTACAGGAAGATGATCTCGATGTCGAAGACGATGAACAGCATCGCGATGATGAAGTAGCGGACCGAGATGCGTCCGCCGCCCTCGGGCATGGGGCTCGGCTCGATGCCGGACTCGTAGCGGTCGAGCTTGGCCCGGTTGTAGCGGGCCGGGCCGGTGAACGGCGCGATGCCCACGCTGAAGATCGCGAATCCCGCTGCAAGGACGCCAAGAACCAGGATCGGGGTGTAGGCGTTCACGGCACCTCCCTCGAGCCGGCTGGGCGTTGTGGTCACCCGGATGTGCGCTTGTGAAAACGTTCACAACGTGGCCACGGTCACACCCTACGCCCGTCCGCCGGGGCTTGTGACTGAGGTCCCAACAACTGTGCCGCCCAGCCATGGCGCCCAACCCGGCCGTCAGGGTTTGACCGAGCCGTGCAGGGCGACGACGCCGCCGGACAGGTTCAGCCAGTCGACCTTGCCCCATCCGGCCTCGACCATGCGCAGGGCGAGCCCGCGCTGGTCGGGCCAGGCGCGGATCGACTCGGCGAGGTAGACGTACGACTCGGGGTTCGACGAGACCCGTTCGGCGATGAGCGGCAGCGCCTTCATCAGGTAGTTGGAGTACACGGCCTCGAACGGCCCCCACGTCGGGGTGCTGAACTCGCACACCACGACGCGTCCGCCTCGTCGGGTGACCCGCAGGAGCTCGCGGAGCCCCTGCACCGGGTCGTGGATGTTGCGCAGCCCGAACGAGATCGTGACCGCGTCGAACGTGTCGTCGGCGAACGGCAGGGCCATGCCGTCGCCGGCCGTGAACGGCAGATCAGGCCGGTGCTCCTTGCCCACCTGCAGCATGCCGAGGGAGAAGTCGCACGGCACGACATTGGCGCCGGCGGCGGCGAACGGCGAGCTCGAGGTGCCAGTGCCTGCGGCGAGGTCGAGCACCATCTCACCGGGCCTCGGATCGACCATCCGGACGACCTTGCGGCGCCAGCGGCGGTCCTGTCCGAGCGACAGGACGTCGTTCGTGAGGTCGTAGCGGCGCGCGACGTCGTCGAACATCCGCGCGACGTCACGGGGCTGCTTGTCCAGACCTGCTCGCGTCACCGAATCACTGTCCCACGGGTACCGTGGTGGCCGTGAGCAACCCCGTCCTCGACGCCGCGGCCACCCCCGGAGCCCTCCCGCTCGTGGTGCGCACCGTCGAGATCGACGACCCGGGGCCGCTCCTCGCCCTCCTCCCCCGCGACGACAACGTGGCCTGGATCCATCACGGCGACGGGCTCGTCGGATGGGGCGAAGCCACCACGTTCACCACGTCCGGGCCACGTCGTTTCACCGAGGCTGCCTCCTGGTGGCGCGAGATCACGCGGCACAGCGTCGTGCGCGACGAGGTCGACGTGCCGGGCACCGGACTGGTGGCCTTCGGCGCGTTCACGTTCGCCGATCACGGCACCGGCAGCGGACTCGTGGTGCCCGAGGTCGTCGTCGGTCGACGCGACGGACGTTCCTGGATCACGGTGGTCGGTGCCGGCATCAGCACCCCGCCCGCGGTCGGAGCCACCGACACCCCCGCGCTGCCCGACCGGGTCAGCTTCTCCGACGGGCCCGTCGACCCCACCACGTGGCAGGACATCGTCGCCGAGGCGGTCGGACGCATCGCCGACGGCGGCATCGACAAGGTTGTCCTGGCCCGCGACCTCGTGGCGATCCTCGACGGGGCCCTCGACGTCCGTGCCCCCCTCAGCCGACTGGCCGACGACTACCCCGGCTGCTGGACGTTCCACGTCGACGGGTTCTTCGGCTCCACGCCGGAGATGCTCGTGCGGCTCGAACGCGGACTCATCACGTCGCGCGTGCTGGCCGGCACCATCCGCCGCACCGGCGACGACACCCACGACCTCGCCCTCGCGGCGTCGCTGGCCCGGTCCAGCAAGGACCTCGAGGAGCACGAGTACGCGGTCCGATCGGTGGCCGACGCCCTCGCGCCGCACTGCACGAGCATGAATGTTCCCGAGTCGCCGTTCGTGCTGCACCTGCCCAACGTCATGCACCTGGCCACCGACGTCACCGGCGTCACCAAGCACGACGCCAGCGTCCTCGCCCTCGCTGCATCCCTGCACCCGTCGGCCGCCGTGGGTGGCACGCCCACCGCCGACGCAGTTGCGCTCATCGACGACATCGAGCGTCTCGACCGCGGTCGTTACGCCGGTCCGGTCGGCTGGATCGGCGCATCAGGTGACGGCGAGTGGGGCATCGCCCTGCGCTCGGCGCAGGTCGAGAATGAAGGACGGCGCGTCCGTCTGTTCGCGGGCTGCGGCATCGTGGCCGACTCGGTGCCGGCCGACGAGCTCGCCGAGGCCGACGCCAAGCTCATCCCGGTTCGAGAGGCGCTCAACCCGCTCTGAGTGGAAGGGGACGACGTGGCACCGACCCAGCTGGACAAGGGCACCGCGTTTCGTGAGCTGCATGAAGGCGACCCGTTCGTGTTCCCGAACCCGTGGGACGCGGGTTCGGCCCGCGTCCTGGAGGCGCTCGGGTTCAAGGCGCTGGCTACCACCAGCGGCGGGTTCGCGTTCAGTCTCGGCAGGCTCGACGGGGACGTGACGTTGGACGAGGTCGTCGAGCACACGAGCGCGATCGCCCGTGCCAGCACGCTGCCGGTGGCCGTCGACCTCGAGAACGGGTACGGACCCTCGCCCGAGGACGCCGCGCGAGCGATCACGCGCGTCGCCGAGGCCGGGGCCGTCGGTGGCTCGATCGAGGATTGGGATCCGGACACCGGGACCTACGACATCTCCCTCGCGAGCGAGCGGATCAGCGCAGCCGCGGAGGCGGCGCAGGCGCTGGAGTTCCCGTTCACCCTCACCGCGCGTGCCGAGAACTACTTCCGCGGCAACCCGGACCTCGACGACACGATCACCAGGCTGCAGGCCTACGAGGCCGCCGGCGCTGACGTCGTCTACGCGCCCAGGCTTCCGGGCACGGAGGAGATCCGAGCGATCTCCGACGCGACGTCGAAGCCGCAGAACGTCCTGGCGCGCGCCGATCTGTCGATGAGCGAGATCGTCGCGGCAGGCGGGCAACGAGTCAGCGTCGGGGCCCAGCTCGCCTGGGTGGCGATCGGGGCGATGTCCCGTGCGGCGACGGACATGCGCGACCACGGTTCGTTCGCGGCCCTCACCGAGCGACTGCCGCTCGACGAATGGCTGTCGAGCTGATGCGGCCCGCAGCTCAGGGTCGCCCCGGCGTCAGCTTCCAGGCCGGTCGAGCGTCGGGTAGCGAGGGTCGAGCGAGTCGCCGAGGGCGACATAGCGGTGGAACGTCACGCTGCGTAGCCTAGGCCGACATGACGGGGACCTCTCCCGACCCGGCCGCGGTGCACACGCGCCAACGCCGCCTCGATCCGCTGCTGGAACGGCTGCGCGCGCCGGTCGACGGAGCATCCCTCGCGGCGTTCCGGATCATCTTCGGGCTGGTCGCACTCATCGAGGTGTTCCGCTACTTCTCCCACGGCTGGATCGGCCGCTACTGGGTCGAGCCCGAGTTCCACTTCACCTACGTCGGCTTCGGCTGGGTGCGTCCGCTGCCCGATCCCGGCATGCACCTCCTCTGGACGGCGCTCGGGTGCGCGGCCGTCGGTATCACCCTCGGCGCCTACTACCGGACGTCGTGCACGGTGTTCGCACTCGGGTTCGGGTACAGCTTCCTGCTCGACTCGGCCCGGTACCTCAACCACTTCTACCTGATCGCCATGATCGCCGTCCTCCTCGCGCTGGTGCCGGCGAACCGGGTGTGGTCGGTCGACAACTGGTCTCGGCGCTCGCCGCAGCACGGACCCATCCCGGCGTGGTCACTGTGGCTGCTCCAGTTCCAGATCGGGGTCGTCTACGTCTTCGGTGCGCTCGCGAAGCTCGAGCCCGACTGGTTGCGCGGCGAGCCGATGACCACCTGGCTCCATCGCGAGAGTGACCGGCCCCTGATCGGCCCGTTGCTCGGGCAGGACTGGCTCGGTCCAGTGGCGGCCTGGGCCGGGCTGGGGTTCGACCTCCTCATCGTGTTCGCGGTGGCATGGCGCCGCACGCGGAACCTTGCCCTGGTGGCCGCGGCCATGTTCCACGTGAGCAACAACGAGCTGTTCGACATCGGTGTCTTCCCCTATCTGGCGTTCGCCTCGCTCCTGCTGTTCTGCGACCCGGCCTGGCCCCGGTCGGCTGGGCGCTGGCTGCGCAACGGGCCGTGGAAGCCACCGCCGCTCCGCGGCACCCTGCCGCCGCTCACGGGTTTCCAGCGGACGTGGGTGGCGCCGATCGCCCTCGCGCTGGCAGCGGTGTTCGTCGTCGTCCAGCTGACGGTGCCGCTGCGGCACGTGTTCTTTCCCGGCCGATCGAACTGGACCGAGGCCGGGCACACGTTCTCCTGGCACATGAAGCTGCGCATCAAGAACGGTGAGGCAAGGTTCAACGTCGTCGACCCCGAGACCGGTGACCGCGTGATCGTGGACCCGCGGTACGAGCTCGCCTCGTGGCAGTACAGCAAGATGGCGATCCGGCCGGAGATGTTACGGCAGTACGCGCACCACCTCGCCGGCCGCGCCGCGGAGAACGGCCAGCCGGGCCTCAAGGTCTACGCCCAGACGTCGGCGTCGTTGAACCAGCGCCCGAACCAAGCCTTGGTCGATCCGTCCGTCGACCTCGCCGCCGAGCCGGCTTCGATCGGTACTCCTTCGTGGGTCGAGCGGCTCAGGCACCCACTGCCCTGAGCACTCGCGCGGTCTCGGCGTCCGCGGGGAGAAACGCCTCGATGCTCAGCTCGGCCGCGGTGAGGTCGAGCGCCGTGCCGAACGTCGTGATGGTGCTGACGAATCGCAGGTCACCGACCGGTGACGCCAGGACGAGCGGCATCGCCACGACGTCGTCGTGCGTGGTCTCAAGCCCGCCGGGGAGGTCCAGAAGCTCCTCGAGCAATGCGGCGATCGTTGGCGACCCGGTGACCGCCGCCTCGCGGCCGAGACGGGCGAGGACGTGCCCGCGCCAGGCCGCGAGGTTACGGATGCGTGGCGCCAGTCCGTCGGGATGCAGGCTCAGCCGGAGCACGTTGACCGGCGGCTCGAGCAGGTGCGGCGCCGCGTCGGCCATCAGGCCGGAGACGCCGCTGTTGGCCTGCAACAGGTTCCAGCCGCGATCGACCACGAGCGCGGGGAACGGCTCGAACGCGGTGAGGACCCGGTCGATGCCGTCGCGGATCGAGCCCATCTCCGGGTCGTCGAGGCGTCGCTCGCCGAACGTCGGGGCGAAGCCCGCGGCCACGAGGAGCTGGTTCTGCTCGCGCGGCGGCACCTCGAGAGCCTCCGCCAGCCGAAGCACCATCGCCCGGCTCGGGTGCGAGCGTCCGGTCTCGATGTAGCTGAGGTGTCGGGACGAGACATCCGCCTCGTTCGACAGGTCGAGCTGGCTGATCCGGCGCCGACGGCGCCAGTCGCGCAGGAGCGTGCCGACCGGCGTGGTCGAGACGGAGACGGTCTGGGAGAGCGTGGCCATGGGTCCACTCTGCTCGACCAAGCGCCACAGGGCCATGACCTCCGAGGTCATGGCGAAGCCCACCTCGTGCGGTCAGTCGTCGAGGAGGCCGCGGCGGCGGGCGATGGCCGCGGCCTCGGTGCGACCGGAAGCGCCGAGCTTGGCGAGGATGTTCGACACGTGCACCGACGCCGTCTTGGTGCTGATGAAGAGCTGCTTCGCGATCTCGCCGTTGGAGCGCCCGGCGCTCACCAGCGTGAGCACCTCGCGCTCACGCGGCGTGAGGTCGCCGGACGGCTCGCGATCGCCGGCGGCGGCGATCTCGACGAGCAGCGGTCGGGCCCCGAGCGCGCGAGCGACCGAGCGCGCGTCGTCGGTGAGCTCACGCGCCTCGGCATCGCGCCCCGACGCCTTGAGCACGGCGGCCAGTCGAGTGGCCGAGCGGGCCCGCTCGTATGGCTCGCCCAGCTGGTCGAAGGCCTCGAGCACGCCGCGCCACAGCTGCTCCATGTCGCCGGCAGGGACCGGATCGATGCCGGTGACCCAGCGCAGCCGCGCCATCTCGGCGTGGACGCGCTGGTGCCACGCACGGCCCTCGAGGCCGAGCGTCGGCCACTCGACCGGCACCTGGTCGACCTCCGCGACGAGAGCGACGGCACGCTCGACCGCCTCGCCGTTCTCGGCCGCGCTGCGGCTGGGCGCCGCAGCCGCGTACTGCGCGATGAGCAGTGCGGCCATACGCAGCCGACCGGGGGTGAGGGTGGCGTGCCACCTGCGGCCCAGGATGTCGACGAGGTCGTCGTGGATCTCGGTGGCCGCGTCGAGGTCGCCGTCGTTGCCATGCAGCTCGATCATGGCGGTGCCGCTGTGGATCGCGAGCGCGACGTCGCGGGGCCATTCCGCCCGCAGCCGCTCCAACTCGCCGGGCCGCGGCACGTCACCGCGCGCCGCCATGACGAGCATGCCCACTGCGTCGAGGGTGGCGCTCAACACGGTCGGGACGGTGGGTTCGACGACGCCCAGCGCCAAGGCGTCGTCCCATCGACCACGGACGTACGAGGTGACCGCGGCGAAGAACCGGCCGTCGAACCCGTACGGCGCCCAGGCCCGTCCGGTCGCCTCCGCCCGCGCCATTCCCTCGCGGAACAGCCGCTCGGCCTCGGCAAGATTGCCGTCGTTGTAGTACAGGAAGGCGAGGTTCTGCCGTCCACGCAGCTCACCGTGGACGTCGCCCGCCGACCGGGAGGACTCGATGAGCTCGCCGTAACGGAGCTTGGCCTTGTCGAGATCGACACCGCTACGGGCGAGCAGCAACGTGAGCGTGGCCTGGGCGTCGACGACGATCTCGCGGTCGTCGATGGCCTCGGCGATCGCGACGGCACGCTCCGCGTGCTCGAGGGCCTCGTCGTACCGGTGAACACTCGAGGTGGCCCTGGCACGGAGTGCCTCGGTTTGAGCGCGCAGCGTGGTGGGCTCGTCGGGCACGACCTCGAGGGCCTTGCGGCTGGCCTCCAGCGCGTCGTCCTCGGCGTCGGCGTAGTAGGAGACGTCGCCGAGGGCGACGAGCAGCCGGCCCCGACCCGTGGCGTCGGAGTCGGGCAGGTGGTCGAGGTGCTCACCGATGAGCTGGCCCGCGGTGCGGAGTCGACCGGAGGCGACGAGCGCGTCGGCCGCGTCGACGACGAGTCCGACGACGTCGGTGCCCTCGGGCGCGACGTCCACGAGCGCGAGCGCGCGGCGGTAGTGGCCGGCAGCCTCGTCGTGACCGCCGATGCGCACGGCGTCGTGGCCGGCCTCGACGCTGGCGGTGAACGCGGTGGCGCGATCGCCGGCCGCCTGGGCGTGCAGCGCGACCTCACGGGCCGGGCCGGAGGCGCCAGGTCGGGTCAGGGCCGCGAGGAAGGCGGCGTGGTAGCGACGGCGCTGACCGGGCAGGAGGTCGTCGTGGACCGCCTCGGCGAGCAGGGCGTGGCGGAAGGCGTACGCGTCGCCCTGCGCGACCAGCACCTTGTGGTCGATGGCCTCGCGCAGGGCGTCGTCGAGCTCGTGTCCCTCGAGCCAGGCGACCTCGGCCAGCAGGGAGTCGGTGGCGCGGCCGCCGGCACAGGCGATGGCTCCGACGACTCGCCGCGCATCCTCGTCGAGCCGGTCGAGACGGACGAGCACCAGGTCGGCCAGGCTCTCGGGCAGCGCGCCGTCGGCCAGGCCGGCGTCGAGCAGCTCCTCGGCGTAGAAGGCGTTGCCGGCGGCACGACGGATGATCGTCGTGGCGCCCTGGTCGCTGAGCCTCTTGGCCTCGCGTGAGCGCAGCATCGCACCGACGGCACCGTCGTCGAGCGGCTCGAGCTCGAGACGCCGTACGCCCGGCAGCCGCGACCACTCCGCCACC
Organism: Aeromicrobium sp.; assembly: GCA_051005615.1. Taxonomy (GTDB): domain Bacteria; phylum Actinomycetota; class Actinomycetes; order Propionibacteriales; family Nocardioidaceae; genus Aeromicrobium. Next base: position 31,501 of record JBPCJE010000002.1, on the reverse strand, counting down.
GCCGCTCTCAAGGGGTGCCGGCGGTGCAGGTCGTCCGTGCGGTAGCTGACGACCAGCGACACAGGGTGGGTGAACCGTCGCGCGAGCACGAACTGCAGCAGGTGGCGCGTGGAGGCGTCGGCCCAGTGGGCGTCCTCGACGACGAGCACCAGTGGGTGCGCGGCCGCGAGGGTGTCGAGCGCGTGGGCCACGGCCGAGAGGATGTCGGCACGCTCCCCGCCCTCGGTGTCGGAGGAGTCGACCAGGCTGCCGAGCGACGGCACCTGCTCGAGCAGCTCGGCGCGTTCGGCCGGCTCGACGCCCGACAACGCCTCGACGAACGGCTGGAACGGCATGGCGCTGTCGCCGAGGTCGAGGCAATGGCCGACCAGGACGCGGCGACCGGCGTCGCGGGCCGCGATGGCCAGCTCGGTGACGACCCGGGTCTTGCCGATGCCGGCGTCGCCGCCCAGCAGGACCGACTCACCGGTGGGTACGCCATCGAGACCGAGGACCGACGCCAGCTCGGCGAGCTCGTGGTCGCGCCCGAAGATCGGCGCCGCGTGGTCGACGGCCATGTCCTCCATCCTGTCGGACGATTCCGACAGCGGAAGGTCGGCCGCCGCCGTGCTGGTCGGGACTGGGACCATCAGGCCGCGAGCGTGTGCCGACGGCGACGCAGGCGGCGCGGCTTCACCGTGCGGCGCGGCTGCGCCCGGAACGCCTGGCGGGCCTGGGTGGTGCGCATCGCGATCTCTACGGGGATGTACTGCTCTGGACTGATCAACATGTGTCGATCGTGCCGCTCTGAGGTAGGCCCGGACATCGGGAACCGTCCCTACGCGGGCCGGTCGGCTACCTCAGATGTACTTCGGGGCCCGTCCCAGAAGGGTCAGCGCTTGGGCAGTGTGCTCTTGCCGCCGTGCAGCATGCCGATGAGCTTCGCGGCGCGGGTGTCGGTCTTGGCGTCGCGGGCGAAAGTCGTGAGCGCCAGCACCGGCTTGAACCGTTGCCGGGTGATGGCCTTGGCGTAGGTGAACTCCTTGAGCCCGTCCGGGCCGTGGATGCGGCCGAAGCCGGACTCCCCCACTCCGCCGAACGGCAACGACGGGACCCCGGCGAACGCGATGACGGAGTTGATCGACGTCATGCCGGACCGGATGCGCTCGGCGATCGCCATGCCGTTCTTCTTGGAGAACACCGCCCCGGCGAGGCCGTACTTCGTGGCGTTGGTGCGCTCGATCGCCTCGTCCATGCTCTTCACCGGGTTGACCGCGAGAGTGGGGCCGAACGTCTCCTCCGTCATCTCGGTGGAGTCATCGGGCACGTGAGTGAGGATCGTGGGCTGCACGAACCGCTCACCCACGGCGTCGGGGCCGCCCAGCACCACCGTGGCGCCCTTGCCCACGGCGTCGTCGATGTGGCTCTTGATGATCTCGAGCTGCGACGGCATCGTGATGGGCCCGATCTTGGCTTCACCGTCGGCGCCGGCGCGAACGGCTCGTGCCTGGGTGGTGAGCTCGTCCATGAAGGCGTTGAACACCTTCTCGTGGACGTAGACACGCTCGGTGCCGATGCACGTCTGACCTGCGTTCGCCATGCCGCTCCACAACGTCGCCTCCGCGGCGGCGGAGAGGTCGGCGTCCTCGTCGACGATCATCGCGTCCTTGCCACCGGCCTCGATGATCACCGGGGTCAAGTTGGTGGCGCAGGCCGCCATCACCTTCTTGCCGGTGGCGCCGGACCCGGTGAACGCGAGCTTGTCGATGTCGGCCAGGCACAGGGCGTTGCCGGTGTCACCGAGGCCGGTGACGACCTGCAGCAGAGGGCGTCCGTGGACGACCTCTGCGAGGGAGGCCGCCAGCCACGCTCCGACACCCGGCGTGTACTCGCTCGGCTTGTAGACCACGGTGTTGCCCGCCGCAAGGGCGTAGACGATCGACCCCATCGGGGTGAACACCGGATAGTTCCACGGGCCGATGACGCCGATGACGCCGAGCGGGTGGTAGGCGACGTACGACGTCTGGTTGGCCATCAGCAGACCCGAGCTCACCCGGTGACGGCCGAGGACCTTCTTGGCGTGCTTGGCCGCCCAGTCGAGGTGGTCGATGGCGAGGGCGACCTCGAGCTGGGCGTCGCCGTACGGCTTGCCGGTCTCGCGGTGGACGACCTCGGCGAGCTGCGCCATGCGTCGGGTGATGACCCCCTTCCACTGCAGGAGCAGCTCGGCGCGGCCCTCGAATCCGACGCCCTGCCACCAGGCGACCTCGCCGCGGGCGCGGGCGACGGCGGCGTCGACGTCCTCCGCCGAGTGGATCGGGTAAGAGGCGACGACGTCGCCGGTGGCGGGATCGAGCGAGTCGAACGTGGGCGTCGACGTGTCGCCGGTGAGGCGGTCGAGGATGGCGGTCATCGAGACTCCTTGATGAGGTCGGCGGCCTTCTCGCCGACCATGATGGTGGGGGCGTTCGTGTTGCCGCGGGGGACCGCCGGCATCACGGAGGCGTCGGCGACCCGCAGGTTCTCGACGCCGTGGACACGCAGGTCGGGACCGACGACACTGCCCTCGATCGCGCCCATCGCGCAGGTGGACACCGGGTGGTAGAGCGTCTGCCCGATGCGGGAGATGCTCGCGATGATGTCCTCGTCGGTGGGGTTCGCCGTGGGCGGCTCCCACGGCTCCTCGATGAAGCCGGCGAGTGGGCCCTGGCTCGTGACCTCGAACACACGGCGGTAGCCGGCGATCATCGCGTCGAGGTCGGCGCCGTCGTCGAAATAGCCGGGCTCGATCTCGGGGTGCCACGTGGGGTCGGACGACCGCAGCTTGATGTGACCGCGGCTCTGCACCCGCACGAGCGTGGTCGCGATGGTGAGGCCCCGTCGGACGGCCTCGTGCAGGCCGTTGTCGTAGAACAGGGTCGGTGCCATGTGGAACTGCAGGTCGGGGTCGTCGAGGTCGTCGCGGGAGCGGAAGAACGTGCCCGCCTCGGCGACGTTCGAGCTCAATGGACCCCGGCCGAGCTTCTGCGCCTTGACCATGCTGCCCGGCGTGAGGAACTCGGCGAGATCGCTGGTGCCGCTCGTGTAGAACAGCCCGCCGGAGACCGGGTGGTCCTGGAGGTTCTGCCCGACGCCCGGCGAGTCGACACGGACGTCGACACCCACCTCGCGCAGGTGGGAGCCCGGACCGATGCCCGACAGCATGAGGATCTGCGGGCTGCCGATCGCACCGGCCGACAGCACGACCTCGGCGTCGGCCGTGACCGCCTCGGAGACACCGCGGCGGCGGTAGGTGACGCCGGTGGCCCTGTTGCCGTCCATCTCGATCCGCTGCACGAATGCGTCGGTGCGAACCGTGAAGTTGGGCCGGCTGCGGTTCGGATGGATGTAGGCGTCGGCCACGGACCAGCGGCGGCCCTTCTTGCACGTGACCTGGTAGAGGCCGGCGCCCTCCTGCTCGGCGCCGTTGAAGTCGTCGGTGGGCTTGAACCCGGCGCTCACGGCCGACTCGACGAACGCGTGGCTCAGCTCGTGGTTGTAGCGACGGTCCTCGACCCGCACCGGTCCGTCGGTGCCGTGGTACGGACCGCTCAGACGGGTGTTGCCCTCCGCCTTGACGAAGTACGGCAGGACGTCGTCGTAGCCCCACCCGTCGGCTCCGAAGGCGTCGCGCCACTCGTCGTAGTCGGCCCTGTTGCCGCGGATGTAGATCATGGCGTTCATCGACGAGCACCCGCCGAGCGCCTTCATCCGCGGCCAGTCGGCGCGACGTCCGCCGAGCTGCTTCTGCGGCGTCGTCTGGTAGCCCCAGTCCCACTTCGTCTTGAACAGCGCGGAGAATCCAGCCGGCAGGTGAATCATGTCGTCGTCATCCTCGGGGCCCGCCTCGAGCAGCAGGACGGAGACGGTCGGGTCTTCCGACAGCCGCGCCGCGACCACACCTCCGGCGCTCCCGGACCCGATGACGACGTAGTCGAAGTGTTCGCTGGGCATGGATCCCTCTCGGCCGCGCTGGGCTCTCAACGTACTACCGTGACACCACGGCTGTCACAATGCGTGGGTGCCGGACGACAGCGCGGGACTCGACGCCGCCGCCGAAGAGCTGTACTCCGTGCTCCCGGCGGAGTTCGTGGCCACCCGAGACGCGAGTGCCATGGAAGCGCGCTCGGATGGCGACTCCGAGCTGGCTGCGCAGATCAAGGCGCTCCGACGTCCGAGCGCCGCCGCCTGGCTGGTCAACCTGCTCGCAAGGTCCGACGAGGGGTTCGACCGGTTCAGCGACCTGTCGCACCGTCTGCGCGATGCACAGACCCAGCTGGACGCGCCGACGATGAAGGAGCTCGGTCAGGAGCGAGCGCGTGTCGTCGCCGAGCTGGTCGAGCGTGCCGTGACGTTGGCCACGAGTGCGGATCCGCGGTTTCGCGACAGCGCGACCGTCCGTGACCAGGTGGCCTCCACCCTCACCGCGGCCGTCGCGGATCCGAGCGCCGAGGCCGCCGTCACCAGCGGGCGTCTGGTGAGCCCGCTGTCATACGCCGGCTTCGGTGAGGTGGACCTGACCGATGCGGTCGCGACACCTCTCCGCGTCGTGCGCGAGCACGGCGAGAAGCCCGAAGCCGAGACACCATTCAGGGGGATCGACCGGCGCGCGTTGGCCCGGGCCCGTGTCGCCCTCGGCCGGGCCCAGGAACGGCTGGAGGAGGCCGAGGGAGCCCTCGACGAAGCCCGATCGCGTCGGCACCAGGCACGGTTGACCGTCGAGCGCGCCCAGCGCGACGTCGACGAGCTCCAGGACGTCTGAGCTTCAGGGACCGACCACGTTGCGCACCGCCTCGGAGAGGGCAGCGGCGAGGTCGCGGCGGGCGTCCCGCGGGAACGGGACCTCAAGGACGCGCAGGCCCGTGACGTTCTCCGCGAGGGCGGCCGGGAGCTCTGCGGCCGCGAGCAGACGGTGGGGCACGCCGAAGGCTGCGCACACCCCGCCGATGTCGGCGCCGGTGGGAGTCGCGTAGACGCGCTCGAACACGTCGGCGAACTCGGGGCCGCCCTGCTCGAGGGTGGCGAAGATGCTGCCGCCGTCGTCGGACGCGACGACGATCGTCAGGTCGGGACGCGGCTCGCCGGGACCGATCAGCAGCGCGTTGGCGTCGTGCAGGAACGTGAGGTCGCCGACGAAGGCCAGGGCGCGACTGGACGACCGGGCGAGCGCGGCACCGATCGCGGTGGAGAGCGTCCCGTCGATGCCGGAGAGACCACGGTTGGAGAGCACGAGCCGTCGCTCCCCGACCGTGTACGGCCGCGCGACGAGATCGAGGTCGCGCACCGGGTTGGACGAACCGACGACGAGCAGACCCTCGGGCGGCACGGCATCGTGAACGGCCCGCGCGACCTCCAACGGAGTACCCGCGGGATGGCCGGCGGCCGCGACGTCGACCGCTGCCGAGGCCATCGCGTCAGCGGTGCGCCAGGCATCGAGCCAGGTCGGTGCGGCAACACTGCTGGGCACGACGTGGGGGTCGACCAAGCGGGCGTGGCCGGGCGGGTGCGGAAACCGGCGCAGGTCGCGACCCGGCACGACGACGTCGACGGCGGTGCGGGCGAGCATGGAGGTGATCGGGCGCGAGAGCGTCGGATGCCCGAAGACGACGACCTGGTCGATCTGGGTCGCAATCGGCGCGTGCTCCAGCAGCAGGCGGTAGGCGATCAGGGCGTTGTCGCCGTTGCGCGCACCCGAGCTCGGTTCGGCGAGCAACGGCAACCCGGCCTGCTCGGCAAACAGCCGGGCCCGCGGGCCGCAGTCGTCGCCGGCGACCACGACCGCGTGCGGGAGCATCGTCAGCTCGGGCCCGTCCATGGGCACACGTGGACCACCGCGGGGCTCGGTCGGGCGAACGGCCGGAGCCCACTCGCCGGCCTCGACGAGCGGCTCGTCGAGCTCGAGGTTGAGGTGTGCGGGGCCGTCCGCCGCGGCGATCAGTGCGGCGACGGCCGCGGGATCGTCGCCGAACGCGATGCCCGGGAAGAGCTGGACCTGGTCGGTGGTCTGGTTGGCGCCGGTACCGCGGAGGCGAGCCGGGCGGTCGGCGGTCACGGCCAGCAGACGAACCCGCGCGTGCCGGGCCTCGAGCAGCGCGGGGTGCAGGTTCGCCGACGCCGTGCCGGACGTGGTGACGACCGGGACCCACGAGCGCGAGGCCTTGGCCAGCCCGTGGGCGAGGAACCCGGCCGTGCGCTCGTCGACGCGCACGTGCAGCCGGAGCGCGCCGGCCCGGTCGGCGGCCGCCAGCGCGATCGCCAGCGGGCCCGAGCGTGAGCCGGGCGCGACCACGGCTTCGCGAACACCGGCGTCGAGGAGATCCTCGACGAGTGCGCGGCACACGGACGTGGCGCTCATCGCGCCGCTCGCTCAGCGGCAGCGCGGACGTTCGCGAGCCGGGCCTGCCACCGCGCCTCGGTCTCGGGGTCGGCGGCCACGTCGCCGAACGCATCCTCGTCGACCTCGACCCGACCGACAGCGAGGTGGCCGCCAACCGGCACGAGCGGCGACGACACGACGTCACCGTCGAGCAACGACCTGGTGCCGAGGCCGCAGGCGTACGGCAGCTCCGGGAGCGCGGCGGCGAGCGCGAGACCCGCGGCCAGACCGACCGACGACTCCACCGCCCCCGAGACCACCACCGGCAGGCCGATCTGCTCGGCGATCTCGAGGCAGTGGTGAACGCCGCCGAGCGGGTGCACCTTGAGCACGGCGATGTCGGCAGCCTCGAGCCGGGCCACGCGGAGCGGGTCGTCGGCGCGACGAATGGACTCATCGGCGGCGATGGGGATGTCGATCGCCTTCCGCAGAGCGGCCAGCTCCTCGACCGTCGCGCACGGCTGCTCGACGTACTCGAGGTTGCCGGCCGCGTCGAGCGTGTTGACCGCGATGCGGGCGTCGTCGACCGACCAGGCGCCGTTGGCGTCGATGCGCACGCGACCCGACGGGCCGAGCGCGTCCCGCACGGCCTCGACACGCAGCAGGTCGTCGGCGAGCACCTGACCTCGTTCGGCCACCTTGATCTTGGCGGTGGAGCAGCCGGAGCGCCGCACGATGTCGGCGGCGAGCTCGGGGCCGACGGCGGGAACGGTGCAGTTGACGGGGATGCGGTCCCGGACCGGCTCGGGCCACGGACGCTCAGCGGAGTCGAGGGCGGCTGCGAGCCACGGGACGCACGCGGTGTCGTCGTATCCGAGGAACGGACTGAACTCGGCCCACCCGGCCTCACCCCGCAGCACCATCCCCTCACGCCGGTCGATGCCTCGAAAACGGGTCGGCATCGCGATCGCGAACGTCCTGAACTGCACGAGGTGAACCCTAGTGCCGCTCCCGGCGGGGGTGCCGGGCCGTGGGCGGCCAACCAGTGGCGGGGGTGCCGGGCCGTGGGCGGCCAACCAGCACTGCGTACCGTGGCCGCATGAGCCAGATCGCCATCGTGGGCGGCAACGGACAGGTCGCCCGACACGTCATCACGCAGCTCGTCGCGGACGGGCGCCGGCCTGTCGCGCTCGTGCGCAATCCCTCCTACCAGCACGACCTCGAGCAGCTCGGGGCGCAGGTACGCCTGCTCGACATCGAGCGTGACGGGGTCGATCACTACGCCGCCACCTTCTCCGAGTGCGACGCGGTGGTGTTCGCCGCCGGCGGCGGGCCGGACGGCAACATCGAGCGCAAGCGCTCCGTCGATCTCGGCGGGTCGCTCTCGTCGATCGAGGCCGCCCAGCAGGTCGGTATCAACCGGTTCGTCCAGATCTCCGCCATCAACGTCGACCAACCGATGCCCGACGACGCCGAGCCCGTCTGGAAGGCGTATGCCGAGGCCAAGCGCGACGCCGATGCCGCGCTGCGCGCCAGCGGGCTCGACTGGACCATCCTCCGGCCAGGCCGCCTCACCGACGACGACGGGACCGGTCAGGTGACCATCGCCGACTCGGTCGACCGTGGTGAGATCCCGCGCGCCGACGTCGCGGCCGTCGTGGTCGCGGTGCTCGACGAGCCCAGCTCGATCGGACGCCAGTGGGACGTGGTGAGTGGTCAGACCCCGGTCGCCGAGGCGGTCGCGTCGGCCTGACCGGGCCGGGTTGGACTGTCCGGAGTCCGGCTGTGTGGCGGCGCGGACGACACCGCGATCTGACGCAGATGGGCTCGATCGATCCGGCCGCCGGCCAGTAGCGGCAGCTCGTCGACCAGCAGGACCTGACGCGGCGCCCACTCGCGTGGCAGGCCGCCCTCGCTCACGGCGTCACGCAGCTCGTTGAGACTCAGACCGTCGAGGCACACCGCGTCGGCCGGCACGACGGCGGCCACCACCCTTGATCCCCACTCGCGGTCGTCGACGCCGACCACCGCGACGTCGCCCACACCATCGACGAGACGCAGCGCCCGCTCGACCGCGGGCAGCGGGACGTTGACGCCGCCGCTGATGACGACGTCGTCGACCCGGCCCAGCACGTGGAGGCGACCCCGGTCGTCGATCTCTCCGCGGTCGGCCGTGGCGAACCACTCGCCCTGCCGCGGCGGCTCGTCGACGTAGCCGTCGAACAGCATCGGCCCGGCGAGCAGCACCTGGCCGTCGTCGTCGACCTGCATCTTCACACCGTCGAGCGGTAGTCCGTCGTAGACGCATCCGCCGCAGGTCTCGGTCATGCCGTAGGTGCGCACGACCGTGATGCCGGCGGCGCGAGCGCGGTCGAGCAGCTCCGTATCGGCGGACGCACCGCCGACCAGGAGGGCATCGAGCCCCGACAGCAGGCCGAGACGGCCCTCGGCGGCGAGCTGGTGCAGCTGGGTGGGGACGAGGGACGCGTAGCAACGCGACCCGACGAGTGCGGCGACCGCCGCCTCGAGATCGGCGTGCTCGGAGACGACGACGGGGTCAGTGCCGGCCAGGGCCGACCGCACCAGGACTTGGAGCCCGGCCACGCCGGAGACTGGCAGGTCGAGGAGCCAGCGTCCGGGACCTCCCAGCGATGCCTGCGTGGCGCGGGCGGAGGCGAGCACGGCGGCACGCGATAGCACGACGTCCTTGGGCTCGCCCGTGCTGCCGGACGTGCGCACGAGGATCGGGTCGCCGCCGAAACGCACCCACGGCTCGAGCAGCGCCTGGACCTCGCGCACCGAGCCGCTGATCGGTCGCAGCGAGGCGGTCATTCCGGCTGGTCGTTGTCGACGGGATCCTGCTCGTCGCGCTGGGGCATCGACTGGTAGACGGCGGCGGCGGCCACGAAGAGCGCACCGATGACGGCAATAATCTTGATCCACACCACCTCGCTCGAGATGGCGATGAAGCCGAAGAGCGCCACCAGCACGACGAGAACGACGGGAAACCGTGGCTGCTCCATGGCGACAACATACGTCCACGCGCCGACCCCCGCGACTGCCGGCGGGGTGCCGGACCCCGGGCGCCGAACGGCACCGCATCGCCTCGCTGGCAGACTGGCCGCCGTGACCGCCCCCGCCCGCGCCGGCCTTCCCGCGTGGATCGAGGGAGCCCGCCCCCGCACGTTGCCCGCCGCCGTCGCTCCGGTGCTCGCCGGCACCGGGGCCGCGGCGTTCGCGGACGGGTTCGTCTGGTGGAAGGCGCTGCTGGCGCTCGGCGTCTCGCTCTCTCTGCAGGTCGGAGTCAACTATGCGAACGACTACTCCGACGGCATCCGCGGCACTGACGACGACCGCGTCGGCCCGCTCCGGCTCGTCGGCTCCGGTCTCGCGTCGCCCCGGTCGGTCAAGATGGCTGCCTTCGCCTTTCTCGGGCTCGGCGCGCTGCTCGGCCTGGTGCTGGCGGCCACCACGACGTGGTGGCTGCTGCTCGTGGGCGCAGCGGCGTTGGGCGCGGCCTGGACGTACACCGGCGGCTCGAGCCCGTACGGATACCGGGCGTTGGGCGAGGTCAGCGTCTTCGTGTTCTTCGGGCTCGTCGCGGTGGTCGGCACCACCTACGTGCAGCTCGAGCGGATCACCCGGACCAGTGTCGTCGCGGCGGTCGGCGTGGGCGCCCTGGCGTGCGCCATCCTCGTGGCCAACAACCTGCGCGACATCCCCACCGACGTCGTGTCCGGCAAACGGACGCTCGCGGTGGTGCTCGGCGATGCCCATGCGCGTCGCTTCTACGTCCTGCTCGGGGTGGTGGCCGCGGTCGCCGTCGTGGCCTGTGCGTTCGTGACGCCCTGGGCCCTGCTCGGGCTCCTCGGACTGCCGCTGCTGGTGCGGGCGACGCGCATCGTGATGTCAGGTGCGGAGGGGCCGGCCCTCATCCCCGTGCTGCGCGACACGGGGATCGCCGAGCTCGTCCTCGCGGCCGGTCTTGCGCTCGGTCTTGCGCTCGGTTAGCTAGCCGAGCATGGGGAGGATGCCGGTCTTCTCCAGCTCGTCCAGCGCAGCGGAGTAGGGAGCGACGTCGATGCCGCGCTCGGCCAGCCACGCGTCGTCGTAGTAGGTGTGCACGTACCGTTCGCCGCCGTCGCACAGCAGCGTGACCACGCTCCCGGTCTCACCCGCCTGTCGCATCTTCTCGATCACGCCGAGGGACGCCCACACGTTCGTGCCGGTCGAGCCGCCGACCGGGCGGTTCAGCACCCGCGACACCCAACGCATCGTGGCGATCGACGCAGCGTCGGGCACCCGCACCATGTCGTCGATGACGCCGCCGACGAACGACGGCTCGACCCGCATCCGTCCGATGCCCTCGATACGCGAGGGCGTGGTCGTGGTGACGTCGGCACTGTCCGACACCCAGCCGTCGAGGAACGCCGATCCCTCCGGGTCGGCCACCCCGACCCGGGTGTCGTAGCGGCGATATCGCACGAAGCGACCGATGGTGGCGGACGTTCCACCGGTGCCGGCGCCCACGACGATCCAGGCCGGGATCGGGTGGCGCTCCTCGCGCATCTGCTCGTAGATGGACTCCGCGATGTTGTTGTTGCCACGCCAGTCGGTGGCGCGTTCGGCGTAGGTGAACTGGTCCATGTAGTGGCCGTTGCACTCCGCAGCGAGGCGCCTGGCCTCGTCGTAGACCGTGCCCGGGTCGTCGACCAGGTGGCACCTGCCGCCATGGAAGTCGATCAGGTCGATCTTCTCTGGGCTGGTCGAGGCGGGCATCACCGCGACGAACGGGAGCCCGACCAGGCGGGCGAAGTAGGCCTCGCTGACAGCCGTCGAACCGCTGGACGCCTCGATGATCGTGGTGTCGCGGCACACCCATCCGTTGCACAGCGCGTACAGGAAGAGCGATCGCGCGAGCCGGTGCTTGAGGCTGCCCGTGGGATGGACCGACTCGTCCTTCAGGTAGAGGTCCACGCCGTCGACGGCCAGGGGAAAGGGGTGCAGGTGGGTGTCAGCGCTGCGGTTCGCGTCGGCGTCGACCCGGCGGATCGCCTCGGCGATCCAGTCGCGGTCGTCAGTCGACGTCTTCGGCACGGCGCGACTCCTCGATGCGCTGGGACAGGCGCCCGGCCCGATCGCTGAGGTGCCCCGCGACGTCGTCGCGCAGGCGGGCGAGGGCGAAGAACGAGATGAACGCCGAGAGCACCAGGGCGATCAGCAGCACGAACAGGTTGCCGAAGGCGGGGTCGAACCAGATGGCGGCGGTCGCCCAGACCGCCAGGTACGTCACGACGAGCACGACGAGCCGCGCGAGCGTGTAGAGCCAGAACGCCTTCATGGCCAGCAGCCTACGGGGAACGCGGTGCTGCGTTGACCTCCGCCGGTAACGTTGGTGCATGGGCAAGGCACTCATCGTCATCGTCATCGTGGTGCTGCTCGTCTACGCCTTCTTCGACCTCCTCGCCACGCCGTCCACTCGCGTCCGCTTCCTGCCGAAGTGGTTGTGGTTCGTCCTCGTGATGGTGCCGGTCGTCGGCCCGGTGCTCTGGGTGCTGTTCGGCCAGCGTCGCGACCGCCCGAAACCCCCTCCCCCGCCCGGCGGCCAGTACGGCTGGCCCGGCGGCCGCCCCCCGGCCAAGGGCCCCGACGACGACCCCGACTTCCTCCGCGGCATCTGAGACCAGCGCCCCCGGGGTGCAGTCGGCCGCCGCGGCGATGCAGCACGATGCCCGAGTGCTCGGTGACGAGGCTGCAGTTCGTCGAGAGTTCCAGCCGGCCGGGCTGTTGCGGCTCCAAGCCCCGGACGCGCATGGCGCTCGAGTGACTGACCACGGCACCGGGCGGCAACACCAGGCGGGCCGCATCGACCCATGCTCGGAACGACGGCTCGACGTTCGCCAGTACATGCACGCCGCGGAACATTCGACGAAAGCGCGGACCGTCGAGCACGCCGCGGCCCAGTCCGGCTGCACGTGCCTGTGCCGTCGTGAACGGTCGATTCGCGAGCTCATCGGGGACGACGACGTGGCGTGGCGCCCACTGAGGCTGCATGCGAAACGGCAGAAGCGGGACGGCAGAGCGCGTCATTGTGGACAGGCCCGACGGATATGAAGGGTTGTGCAGCTCTTCGCCGTCCGGAACCTGCGCAACCCTTCAAAATCTGAGGTAAGCGGCGGCGAAAAAGTCTGAGGTAAGCGGCGGCGAAGGCGGGGACCCTACTTGGCGTAGGAGTGCAGTCCTCCGACGAAGAGGTTGACGCCGACGAAGTTGAAGACGAACGTCGCGAAACCGACCAGCGCGAGGATGGCGGCGGCTTTGCCCTTCCACCCCGCGGTGGCGCGGGCGTGCAGGTAGCCCGCGTAGACGACCCAGGTGATGAAGGCCCAGACCTCCTTGGGATCCCAGCCCCAGTAGCGGCCCCACGCGTACTGCGCCCAGATCGGGCCGGCGATGAGCGCGGCGAACGTCCAGATCGGGAACGCGAAGGCGTGCACGCGGTACGCCACCTGGTCGATGGATGCCGACGACGGGATGCGCCACAGGAACCCGGTCCGCTCGGTCTCGGCGGTGTTGGCCTCGGCCCGCGACTTGACGAGATAGAGCGCCGACGCAGCAGCCCCCACGAGGAAGGCTGCGCCTGAGACGATCGCGGCGAGTACGTGGATGACGAGCCAGTAGGAGTCGAGCGCCGGCACGAGCGGCCCGGCGGGCACGTAGACGAGCATCGACGCGCCCAGGACGACGGTGCCGAAGCCGGTGATGATCGGCCCGACCCACTCGATCGACCACACCCGCACGAGCACGACGTAGGCGGTGAGGGCGACGGCGATGGCAGCGGTGCCGAATTCGTACATGTTGCCCCACGGCACGCGCTCGGCGGCGATGCCTCGAGCCACGACTCCGGCCAGCAGCACCAGCCAGGCCAGGACGGTGAGGGAGAACCCGATACTGCCGGCGACGTCGGAACGATCCTCGGCGACCTCGCCGGACGAAGGCGGGGCCGTGCCGGCCGGGACGAGCTCATGCTCGGTCACGACCTTGCGCGCGAAGCCCCACTGAGCGACGTAGACGACGAAGGCGAGGGCAAGGATGCTGTTCGCCGCCACGATGAGGACCTTCGCGTACTCCTCGAGCGTCATGCTCTCTCCTCGTCCGGCAGCTGGGCACGGAGCTGTGCTTGTAGTTGGGCCAGGAAGTCGTCCAGGTCGGCCGGCAGGTCGCCACGCGTGACACGGTCCAGCACGGTGACCTCCACCACGGTACGCGAGCCCCCGCCCTCGACGACACGGCGGCGGGCCCGGATCCAGGTGCGCCGAGGCTTGATCGACAACGACAACACGAGCCCGAGCACGCCGATCGCGATGGCGACGAGCGGCAGCTGCACGAGCGGCGACGAGCTGATCTGCAGGCGGGCGAACTGCCGCACCCCGGTGAGCTCGACGGTGCCGCCGCCGGGGAGGTCGGCCACCTGACCCGGACTGAGGCTGACCCGGAAGGGCTCGCCATCCGGGTTCATCATCTGCGTCATCCTGGTCTTGTCGAGCACGTACACCGACTGCGGTCTGCCGTCGTCGACGCCGAGGTCGCCGCTGAAGACGAACAGCCCGACGAGCGGGTTGGCCGCAGCTGGGAAGATCGACACCGGCGTCTCGTCCTTGCCGCTCGAGACGGCCGTCGGGAGGAAGAAGCCCTGGAAACCGAGACCTTCTGGTAGCGCGTCCGGCACCTTGACGACGCCGGTGGACGTGTAGGTGCTGTCGGACGGCAGGAACGGCACGGCGTCCTCGAAGGCGACGTCGCCGTTGGCGTCGGTGATCCTGAACACCGGTGAATAGCCCTGACCGATGAGGAAGACCGAGGTGCCACCGACCTGCAGCGGGTGGTTGACGCGGATGTCGAACCGACGGGGCTCCTCACCCGGAGTCGGTTCGTATGTGCCGCGCGCGGCGAACAGGCGCGGTGTTCCGCGCTGCGGACCCGACAGCTGGAACCGCGCGTCGACCGCGCCGATCTGCATCGAGAACGGCGGCAGGTCGTCCGGGTCGAACAAGGCGCCGGACGCGAACTCGTCGTACTGCGTGAGGGCGTTGGCGAAACCGTCGCCCTCGGTGACGATCGCCGAGCCGCGGTAGCCGAACAGCGCTCCCACCGCCACACCGACGAGCACGAGCACGACGCTGATGTGGAAGATCAGGTTGCCGGTCTCGCGCAGGTACCCCTTCTCGGCCCTGAGTTCCGCCCCGACCACGTCGATGCGGGCCCGACCGAGGGCCCGTCGTCCAGCGGCCAGCACCTCGTCGACCGAGGCCGACGTCTCGAACGTCGTCGAGGCGGGCATCCGCTGGAAGTTCCTCGGCGCCTTCGGCGGGCGTGCTTGCAGGACTTTTGCGTAGGCCATGGTGCGCGGGATGATGCAGCCGATCAGCGAGACCATCAGCAGCACGTAGATCGCGCTGAACCACGGCGACGTGTAGACGTTGAACGCGCCGAGGCGGTCGAGCCACGGCGTGAGCTCCGGGTTCTCGAGCCGGAAGGCCTCGACGGCGCGTGCGTCGACGCCGCGCTGGGGGAACAGCGAGCCGGGTACGGCGGCGATGGCCAGCAGGAGCAGGAGGAACAGGGCAGTGCGCATGGACGTCAGCTGACGCCAGGCCCACCGCAGCGTCTCACGCCGGCCGAGCGCGGGGGCGGGGGCGTGTTCCTTCTTGGTCCTGGTGGTCATATCGGGATCGACCCCGTGCCGACGCGGGTGAGCAGCTCGGTGACGAGGGTGTTCCAGACGCCGGTGACGAGCAGCAACCCGACGACCACGAGCATGCCGCCCCCCACCAGCATCACCGCTCGTTGATGTCGGCGGATCCATGCCGTTGCGCGCATGAAACGCTCGAACGTGAAGGCGGCGGCGATGAACGGCAGGCCGAGCCCGAGACAGTAGGCCGTCGACAGCAGGGCTCCCCGTGCGGCGGTGCCCTCCGTGCCGGCCAGCGTCAGCACGGCACCGAGCGTGGGGCTGACGCAGGGGATCCAGCCGAGCCCGAACAGGGCGCCGAGCAGCGGCGCCACCCCGAGCCCGACGGCAGGAACGGCGTGCGCCTTGACCTCGCGCTGCAGGAACGGCACGAACCCCATGAAGGCGAGCCCGAGGACGATGACGACGACACCCATGACGATCGAGAACGTGCGCTGGTGCTCCAGGAGCTGCCCGCCGAGGGCCCCGAACAGCGAGCCGCCGGCCACGAATACCGTGGTGAACCCGAGCACGAACAGCGTCGAGCCCAGAACCATCCTTCCGCGGTGCCCGTGCTCGAGGTCCTGTGCCGCGATGCCGGTGACGTAGGAGAGGTAGCCGGGCAGCAACGGAATGACGCACGGGGAGAAGAAGGAGAACAGCCCGGCAAGGGCGGCGATCGGGAGCGCCAGCACGAGCGAGCCCGTCGCCACGGTGTCAGAGAGGCCGGTGATCATGCGGTCGGCTTCTGCACGTCGTCGATGAGCCCGGAGAGCGTCGTGGCCGAGACCTCGTCCATGATGCGCACGGCCACGCGTCCGCGGTCGTCGATGATCCACGTGGTGGGAATGGCCTGGGACGGGAGCGAGCGCGAGAAGCCGAGCAGGTTGCGTCCGGAGAAGTCGGCGATGCTCCGGTACGGCGTGTCGTACTTGCGGGTGAAGGCCAGCGCGGTGGCGGGCTTGTCGCGCACCAGTACTCCCACGAACGTGACGTCGCGGTCGGCGTAGTCGCGGGCCACCTTCGCGAGTGCCGGTGCCTCCTTGCGGCAGGGCGGGCACCACGAGCCCCAGACGTTGACGACCAAGGTGCGGCCGGCGTGGTCGGCCGTGGTCAGCGGTCGCCCCTCGAGGTCGTCGCCGGACAGGATGGGCGCCTTGTCCCGCTCGTCCGGCGGCACGATGGTGATGGTGCCGTTACCGCTGACGTAACCACCGGTCGAGCCCTCGGTGCCGACACCCGAGCACCCTGCGAGAGCGCCGAGCAGGAGTACCCCGACGGCGGTGCGACGAGCCAGTGGCGTCATGCCCCGCCGGCGAACTTCTTGCCCCGCAACGCCTCCGGGATGAGGTGGCCGGCCGGCTCGCTGTAGGTGAAGCCGTCGAAGTGGTCGTCGTCGAACGTCAGGCTGGTGAGGCTGGCCAGGGCACACTCGCGCTTGCGGGGGTCGTGCACGAACGTCTTCTCCTCGTACGACCGGCGCGCGATCCAGACCGGCAGCTGGTGCGACACGATGACGGCCTCGTGGCCGCGGGCCACCTCACGAGCATCGGTGACGGCCGCACGCATGCGTTCGGCGATGTGGGCGTAGGGCTCGCCCCACGACGGGCGGAAAGGGTTGCGCATCTTCCACCAGTTGGCGGGGCGCTTGAGCGCGCCGTCGCCGACCCCGAACGTGCGACCCTCGAAGAGGTTGTCGGCCTCGATGACCCGCTCGTCGGTGGTGATCGCCACCTCGAGGATCTTCGAGAGGGGTTCGGCCGTCTGCTGCGCCCGCTCGAGGGGCGACGCGACCAGGTGGATGATCTCGTTCTTCGACAGGAAGTCCGCGGCGGCCTCGGCCATCCGGTGGCCGAGCTCGGAGAGGAAGTACTCCGGCAGGCGGCCGTAGAGGACGCCGTCAGGGTTGTGGACCTCGCCGTGGCGCATCAAGTGCACGATGGTTCGGGTGCTCATCGACTTCCTTCGTGGTCGGGTGCGGGTGCCGATGCCGCGGCACGGGAGGCCTCCGGCAGTGCCGCAGCCATCCTAGAGAGTGCCTCGTCGTCGTGGGCCGCCGAGACGAACCAGCACTCGAACGCGCTGGGCGGTAGGTACACGCCGGCGTCGAGCATCGCGTGGAAGAACGGGCCGTACCGCCAGGTCTCCTGCGCCTGTGCCCCGGCGAAGTCGGTGACCGGCTCGGTGACGCCCCAGAAGACGCTGAACATGCTCCCGGCCGACTGCAGCACGTGGGGGACGCCGGCCTGCTCGAGGGCGCCGGTCACGAGCGACTGCACCGACACCGACCACTCGTCGACGGCCGCGTAGACGTGGTCGTCGGCCAGCCTCAGCGTGGCGAGTCCGGCGGTGGTGGCCACGGGGTTCCCCGACAAGGTGCCGGCCTGGTAGACCGGGCCGCCCGGGGCCAGCTGCTGCATGACGTCGGCACGCCCCCCGAAGGCGGCCGCCGGGAACCCTCCGCCCATCACCTTGCCGAACGTCAGCAGGTCCGGCACCCAGCCCTCGCGGGCGCCGTCGAGGCCCCAGTGGCCCGAGCGGCTGACGCGGAAACCGGTCATCACCTCGTCACTGATGAAGAGGGCGCCGTGCGCACCGCACGTCTCGGCCAGGAACGCGTTGAAGCCGGGCTCGGGCGGGACGACGCCCATGTTGCCCGCGGCTGCCTCGGTGATCACGCAGGCGATGCGCGGGCCCAGCTCGGCGAAGGCCGCCTTGACGGCGACGCGGTCGTTGTACGGCAGCACGATCGTGTCGGCCGTGACGTGCGCGGGGACGCCGGGCGTCTCCGGAAGGCCCAACGTGACCACGCCGGAGCCGGCCTCGGCGAGCAGAGCGTCGACGTGGCCGTGGTAGCAGCCGGCGAACTTGACCACCAAGTCGCGACCGGTGAATCCGCGCGCCAGTCGCAACGCGGACATCGTCGCCTCGGTGCCGGACGAGACCAGCCGCACCTGCTCGACCGGCACGCGCTCCACGATCTCCTCGGCGAGCTCGACCTCGGGCAGGCTCGGCGTGCCGAACGACGTTCCCCTGGACACCGCCTCCTGCACGGCTGCGACGACCTCGGGATGCGCGTGGCCGAGGAGCATCGGGCCCCACGACCCGACGAGGTCGACGTAGCGCTCACCGTCGGCGTCGGTGAGCCACGCACCCTCGCCCCGCACCATGAAGCGCGGCGTTCCTCCGACCGCCCGGAACGCCCGCACCGGGGAGTTGACCCCGCCCGGTGAGACCATGAGAGCGCGGTCGAACCATTGCCGGGACGCGTCGTCGTCAGGGGGGTCTGGCATCACCCGGTCATTGTCCATGTTCAGCCGCCGCTCGTCGCCCGGCACCCCGCGGGGTCCGCGTGCGTCGCCCGTAACCCCGGGTCCGGCCGATCGTTGAATTCTTCTGTATTCGTCGTTCTTTTGCCGCGACGGCGGTGGTGTATGTAGCATCTGTTTACTCGGTGGCCCAGAACTCGGGTCGCCAGGACCTTATCTGAGGGAGACATGGCCCGACAGCTCTCGCGCCTGCAGAAGGCAAGTGCACTTGTACCGATGGCAGTTCTCGTCGGTGCGTGGGGCGCCGCCCTCACCAACTCCGGCCTGGCCACCGCGGCCGGTGGTGCCGACACCGACGTCATCCCCGACGTCCCCGCCACCGCGTTCGAGCAGCCCGCCACGGTCCAGAAGTCGCCGGGCGGCATCGATCCTCGCGCCGGCGCCGACGGTGCCGTCTCGACCCTCTCCACCAACGGCATCCCCTCGGCCGCGCTCTACGCCTACCGCCGCGCCGAGACCCTGCTCTCCAAGGCAGACAAGAGCTGCAAGCTCCCCTGGAACCTCGTCGCCGCCATCGGCCGCGTCGAGTCCAACCACGGACGCAGCAACGGCAACGCGCTGAGCGCCGACGGACTCGCGCAGCCCGGCATCTTCGGCGTCCCGCTCGACGGCAAGGGCGTGGCCAAGATCTCCGACTCCGACCAGGGCGAGTTCGACAAGGACACCGTTTGGGACCGCGCCGTCGGCCCGATGCAGTTCATCCCGGGCACGTGGAGCTCGGTCGGCGTCGACTCCGACAACGACGGCAAGAAGAACCCGCAGGACATCGACGACGCCGCCACCGGCGCCGGCATCTACCTGTGCGCCGGCTCCGGCGACCTCTCCACCGACCCGGACGCCCGCACCGCGGTCCATCGCTACAACCGCTCCGACTCCTACGTCGACCTGGTCATGAAGATCTCGTCCGCGTACGCCAACGGCGACTTCTCCCAGTCGCCCGACGGCTTCCCGTCCTCGTCGATCATCACCAGCACGTCGAACGACCAGACGCTGACCCCGAAGCAGCGCACCGCCGCCAAGAAGCAGCAGCAGCAGGCCGAAGAGGAGCAGGACGGCGGCGGCGGCGGCGGCGGCACCGGCGGCACGGGTGGGACCGGCGGCGGCACCGGCGGCACCGGCGGAACCGGCGGCGGCACCGGCGGCACCGGCGGAACCGACGGCGGCACTGACGGCGGCGGGACGGGCGGCGGCGACGACGGTGGAACGATCCTCGATCCGGTCACGGACACCGGCGGCGGCGTGCTGACGACGGTCGAGAAGGCAGCCTGCTTGCTCAAGCTCACCCAGACCCAGCGGGATGCCTGCCTCGCGGCAGCCGCCGCGAACTGAGTCACCCTCAGCGGCGAGCGATCTCCGCGGCCCAATAGGTGAGCACGATGTCGGCGCCGGCGCGCCGGATCGACAGGACCGTCTCGTCGATGGCGCGCTCCCGGTCGATCCAGCCGCGCTCGGCGGCGGCCTCGACCATGGCGTACTCGCCGGAGACGTTGTAGGCGGCGACCGGAAGGTCAACGGCCTCGCGCACGCGAGCCACCAGATCGAGGTAGCCGAGCGCCGGCTTGACCATGACGATGTCCGCGCCCTCCGACACGTCGAGGAGCGCCTCACGCACGGCCTCGCGCGCGTTGGCGGGATCCTGCTGATAGGTGCGGCGATCACCCTGGAGCGAGCTGTCGACGGCTTCGCGGAACGGGCCGTAGAAGGCTGAGGCGTACTTCGCGGCGTAGGCGAGGATCGCGATGTCTTGGTGGCCCGCGTCATCGAGGGCGGATCGGATCGCACCGACCTGCCCATCCTGCATCCCGCTCGGGCCGACGACGTGGGCGCCGGACTGGGCCTGCGCCACCCCCATCTGGGCGTAAACCTCGAGGGTGGCGTCGTTGTCGACGCGGCCGAGGTCGTCGAGCACGCCACAGTGGCCGTGGTCGGTGAACTCGTCGAGGCACAGGTCGGACATCACGAGCAGGTCGTCACCGGCCTCGGTGCGCGCGTCGGCGATGGCGACGTTGAGGATGCCGTTCGGGTCGAGCGCCTCGGAGCCGGTGGCGTCCTTGCGCTCGGGGACGCCGAACAGCATGACGCCTCCGAGCCCGAGTGACGCCGCTTCGGCGACCGCCTTGCGGGCCGACTCGCGCGAGTGCTGCACGACGCCGGGCATGCTCGAGATCGGCCGCGGCTCGCTCAGCCCCTCGGCGACGAACATCGGCAGCACCAGCTGTCGCGGCTGCACCGACGTCTCCGCGACCAGCCGGCGCATCGCAGGCGAGCTGCGCAGACGCCTCGGCCGGTCGGCAGGGAACATGGTCAGGCCTTCCGCCGTGACGACGGACGACGCTGTGACGGCTTCGTGACCGGCTCGCCGGCCTCGAGGAACGCGAGGCGACGGGCGGCGCCGAACTCGGCGAGCGCGTCGGCCAGCACGTCGACCGACGGCTTCTCGGCGAGCACGTCGACCCGCAGCCCGTGCTCCTCGGCCGTCTTGGCCGTGGCCGGGCCGATGCACGCGATGATCGTCGAGGCGTGCGGCTTGCCGGCGATGCCGACGAGGTTGCGCACGGTGGAGCTCGAGGTGAACATCACGGCGTCGAACTTGCCGCTCTTGATCGCCTCGCGGGTCGGCGCCGGCGGCGGCGCGGCCCGCACGGTGCGGTACGCGGTGACGTCGTCGACCTCCCAGCCGAGCTCGATCAGGCCGGCCACCAGGGTCTCGGTGGCGATGTCGGCCCGGGGCAGGAAGACGCGGTTGATCGGGTCGAGCAGGTCGTCGTAGGGCGGCCAGTCCTCCAGCAGCCCGCGTGCGGACTGCTCCCCGCTCGGCACGAGGTCGGCGCGGATGCCCCAGGTGGCGATCGCGTCGGCGGTGCGCTCGCCGACGGCCGCGATCTTGAGACCCGAGAACGCGCGGGCGTCGAGCCCGTACTCCTCGAATTTCTCGCGGACGGCCTTGACGGCGTTGACGCTCGTGAACGCCACCCACTCGTAACGGCCCTCGACCAGACCACGGACGGCCTTGTCGATCTGCTGCGGGTTGCGCGGCGGCTCGACCGAGATGGTCGGCACCTCCTCGGAGACCGCACCGAACGACCGCAGGCGGGTGGCGAGACCGGCCGCCTGCTCCTTGGTGCGCGGCACGAGCACCCGCCAGCCGTACAGCGGCTTCGTCTCGAACCACGACAGCGCCTCGCGCATGGTGACGACCTCGCCGACGACCGTGATGGCCGGCGACGTCATGCCTGCTTCGGCGGCGTCGGCGGCGATGTCGGCCAACGTGGACACGAGCGTGGTCTGCTCGGTGGTGGTGCCGACTCGTGTCATGGCGACGGGCGTCTGCGGCGAGCGGCCGGCCTCGACCAGGCCGCTGGCGACCTCGTCGATGCGGGCGACGGCCGAGAGCAGCACGAGCGTGTCGGCGGAGACATGCGCCGACCAGTCGATCGTGGCGTCACCGACGCTGACGACCGAGTACTCGCGATTGGCTCGGTTGGTCAGCGGCACGCCGGCGTAGGCGGGAACCGCGGAGACCGACGAGATGCCCGGCACGACCTCGAAGCCGATGCCGGCCTTCGCGCACGCGGCGGCCTCCTCGGGCCCGGTCGAGTACGTGAACGGGTCGCCGGAGATGAGTCGCACGACATGTGCGCCGGCCTTGGCTTGACGCACCACGAGCCGCGCACGGGCGGCGTGCGTGAGCGTCTCGCCGTCCTCGCCGACGCTCCCGTCGACGATCTCGGCGTCGGTGCTGACGAGCGCGGCGTGCTCGGGAAGCTCGGTGATGACGACGTCGGCCTGGGCGAGCAGCTCGGTGGCGCGCACGGTCAGCAGGCTCACGTCGCCCGGGCCGGCGCCCACGAAGCTGACGTGGCCCAGTGGACTCCGTCGTTTCGCGGTGCTGACCTTCGTGGCGACTGCCGCAGGGGCAGGGGATGCTGATGCGTGGGTGGCTGTGTTCACAGTGCTGGTTTCCTTCTTGTTCTGCCGGTCGGTCATGCGGGGTCCCCTCGAAAGCGCGAGCGGAGCGCGAGTTGAACGTGCGAACGGAGCGCGCGCGGAGCGAGTGGTTTCGTGGGGTGCATCATGAGGCACTACCTACTCGTGGGGGCGCCATGAGTGAGGCGGCGCCTTCGGCGAGCATCTCGGCAGCGAGACGCTCACCGACCGCGGCGGGGTCGCTGGGCGAGCCGGTCGCGGACAGGCGGATGGAGGGCGTGCCGGTGGTGTCGGCAACGACCGCGCGCAACCAGAGCTCGTCGCCGTCATCGCCCCGGGCGATCTCGGCGAGAGCCCCGACGGGCGCGCTGCAGCCTGCCTCGAGGGTGGCGAGGAGGCTGCGCTCGGCGGTCACGGCGGCCCGGGTGTCCGGGTCGTCGAGGACGTCGAGCAGGCGAGCGGTCCCGACGTCGTCGGCGCGGCACTCGCAGGCCAGGGCTCCCTGGCCAGGCGCGGGGAGGACCTGGAGCGGATCGAGGACCTCAGTGGCTTCCTCGGCGCGGCCCAGGCGCAGGAGGCCGGCCCGGGCGAGCACGACGGCGTCGAACTCGCCGGAGGCGACCTTGCCGAGGCGGGTGTCGACGTTGCCACGGATCTCGACGATCTCGACGCCGAGGCCGAGCGCGTTGATCTGGGCGGCGCTGCGCGGCGACCCGGTGCCGATGCGCGAGCCCTGCGGCAGCTCGCCGAGGGTGAGCCCGTCGCGGGCCACCAGGGCGTCGCGGGCGTCCTCGCGAACGGGGATGGCCGCCAGGTTCAGCCGCGAGTCGGGCGCGGTGGGCAGGTCCTTGAGCGAGGGGACGGGGAGGTCGCCCCCGCCCGAGGCGACGGCCTCACGGAGGGCGGCGACGAAGACGCCGATGCTGTGCTGGTCCTTGGCGAACGAGGCAAGTGGAGCGTCGCTGCGGTCGCCCTCGGTCACGATGGTGACCAGCTCGACGTCGACGCCGTGCAGCTCGCTCAGACGGGTGGCGACGAGCTGCGACTGGGTCGCGGCCAGGAGGCTCGCCCTGGTGCCGATGCGCAACGTCATGCTTCTTCGCCCCCCACCCGGGTGACGGCCTCGACGGCCGCCTGGTCGAGCGCGAACAGGTCGGACAGGGCGTCGGCGTAGGTGAGACCGGCCGGGCCCTCCACGAGCTGCTGCACCCGCACGGTGGGCGTGTGGATGAGCTTGTCGGCCACTCGCTGCAACGACCTGCGCACCTGCTCCACCTCGTCGGGCAGCAGCGCCGGCATCCGGGTGACGATGCGGGTGACCTCGGCCTCGACGACCTCGGTGGCCATCGAGCGGAGGGCGACGACGGTGGGGGTGATGAGCGAAGCCGACTTGGCCGCCAGGAACGTACGGACCTCGTCCTCGACGATCGTCCGGACCTGCTCGACGTCGGCGGCCAGCGTGGCGTTCTCGGAACGCTCGCCCAGCACGACGAGGTCGATGACGTCGACGGCGTCGATGAGCGACGCGGACGGGTCGATGTCGCGCGGAAGTGCGAGGTCGACGAGCGTCATCGAGCGCCCGGCAGATGCCGCAGCGATGCGCTGCCGGTCGAAGACGACCCCGGCGGCACCGGTGCAGCTGATGACCACGTCAGTGGCGGCGAGCTCGGGGTCGAGGTCGTCCCACATCACGGCGCGGACGCCGAACGCGGCGACCAGCTCGTGGGCGCGCTGCACGGTGCGGTTGGCCACCGCGATGCGATCTGGATCGACCCCGCGGTCGACGAGCGTGCGCACGGCGAGGCTCGCCATGGTGCCGGCGCCGGCCACGAGGAACCTCGTGGTGGGTGCCTCGGCGACCGGGCCGGCGGCGTCGAGCCCGGCCGTGACGGTGGAGGGCGCGAGCCGGTCGATGCCGGTCTCGGCGTGACCGCGCTTGCCGATGCGGAGGGCCTGCTGGAACAGCGCGTTCAGCGCCGGTCCGACCGTGGCCTCGGCCTGAGCGCTGTGCAGGGCTTCGCGGACCTGGCCGAGGATCTGGCTCTCGCCGAGGATCATCGAGTCGAGGCCGGCGGCGACGGCGAACAGGTGGGCGACGGCGGAGTCGTCGTAGTGGACGTAGACGTGCTGGACGAGCTGGTCGCGGTCGAGGGTCGCGTGCTCGGCGAGCAGGCGCGAAACCTCCTCGACGGCCCCGTGGAAGCGCTCGGCCTCGACGTAGATCTCGACGCGGTTGCAGGTGGAGATGACCGCGGCCTCGGTGACGGACGACGTCTCGAGAGCCCGGTGCGACAGCTTGACCGCCGCGTCGGTGTCGAGCGAGGCGCGCTCGAGCAGCTCGATGGGCGCGGACTTGTGGGACATGCCGACGATCAGGACACTCATGCCGTCACCTCTCGATCGTCCGCCGCCCGGAGTCCGGCACCCCCGCCAGAGTCGCCGGATCCGTTCGCGGCCTTGCGCTGCTCGTGGTAGGCGAGGATCTGCAGCTCGATCGAGAGGTCGACCTTGCGGACGTCGACTCCCTCGGGAACGGTGACGATCGCCGGCGCGAAGTTGAGGATGCTGGTGACGCCAGCGGCGACGAGGGCGTCGGCGACGTCCTGCGCGGCCTCGGCGGGCGTGGCGATGACGGCGATGGCGATGTGGTGCTTGCGGACGATCTTCGTCAGCGCAGAGATCGGGGCGACCGTGATGCCGCCGACCTCGGTGCCGATGCGGGCCGGGTCGGTGTCGACGAGCGCGGCGATGCGGATGCCGCGCGTGCTGAAGCCGCCGTAGGTGGACAGCGCCGACCCGAGGTGGCCGACGCCGACGATGACGACGTCCCAGTCCTGGGTCTGGCCGAGCTCGCGGGCGATCTGGTAGCGCAAGTACTCCACGTCGTAGCCGACGCCACGGGTGCCGTAGGAGCCGAGGTACGAGAGGTCCTTGCGCAGCTTGGCGGGATTGACGCCGGCAGCCGACGCCAGCTGGCGCGACGAGCAGACGTCGATGCCCTGGTCGGCCAGCGTCGTCAGCGCTCGCAGATAGATCGGAAGGCGGGCCACGGTGGCGTCGGGGATGCCACGCTCGGCCGCTCCGGCGGTGAGCCGGTCGCTGCGAAGTAAGGTCACGGTGCTCCATCGCGACACGGCCCGGGATTGTCCCTGCATTGCGGTGTTCTCGGTTCTGGGACTGGCGCGCGGCGCGAGGATCAGTTTAAGAGCTTGTGAACGTGAGAACAAAATCGTCTCAGGGGCTGAGTGGCCCAGATCACATCGGCGGGGGTGCCGGGCCGTGGGCGGCGAATCAGCGCGGCTGCAGGGCTTTCGCGAGTCGATCGGGATCGACACGCCAGAAGTCGTGCTGGGCCCCGTCGACGAACGTGACCGGAACCTGGTCGGTGAACCGGCGCACGAGGTCGTCGTCGCCGGTGACGTCCACCGATGTCCAGGTGTCGCCCGACCGTGCGCACACGTCGGCCACGACCTTCTCGGCCACCTCGCACAGGTGGCAGGCCGGACGCGTGTACAGGACGACGCGGGCTGCGTCCGCCTGGGCCGGAGCGCTCACTGGGTCCCGAGGCCGAGGGCGTCGCTGCGCGCGAGCGCCCGCAACCGACCTTTGGCCACCTTGCCGGTGGCCGAGTGCGGCAGCCCGCTGACGACGACGATGCGCGAGGGCTGCTTGAAGCGGGCCAGCCGCTCGGCGCAGTGCTCCTGCACCGCTGCCTGCACGGTCGCCTCGTCGACTCCGTCGCCCGGCACGACGAACGCCAGCACCGCCTCGCCGGTCTGCTCGTCGGTGGTGCCGACGACCGCGACCTCCACGACACCGTCGACCTCGGCGATGACCTCCTCGACCTCGAACGGGTAGACGTTGAAGCCGGAGACGATCACCAGCTCACGCAAGCGGTCGACCAGCGTCAGGTCACCGTCGACGTCGATGAGCCCGACGTCACCGGTGGGGTACCAGCCGTCCTCGTGCGGTCCGTCGGCACCGTCGGGCCAGTAGCCCGAGAAGACGTTGTCGCCGCGAACCCACAGCTCGGCCGGGTCGCCCGGTGAGGCGTCGTGACCGCCGGCGTCGACGACGCGCACCTCGATGCCCGGCAGCGGACGTCCGACCGAACCGGGCTTGGGTGCGTCGTCGGGCCCACGCGGCGAGCCGAGCGTGGTGGCGATGACCGGAGCCGTCTCGGTGAGTCCGTAGCCCTGCTCGACGTGGTGGCCGGATGACTCGAAGAACGTGGCGGCGAGATCGGGGTCGAGCGCCGACGCTCCGGACAGCACCAGCGAGACGCCGGAGAGCTTCTCGCGGAGGTCGTCACGTCCCGCCCACGCGGCGACGATCGGCGGTGCCACCGGCACGTTGGTGACACCTTCGGACACGATCGTGTCGAGCAACCCGTCCGGGTCGAAGCCGTCGACCATCAGCACGCGGGCGCACTGCCGCACGGCCTGTCCGAGCACGGCGTTGAGTCCGTAGATGTGGAACATCGGCAGCAGGCCGAGACAGACGTCGTCGCTTGTCACCGGCGGCGGGTCGATGGCGGCCGTCTGCTCGATGTTGGCGATGAGGGCCCGGTGGGTGAGCATGACGCCACGCGGCTTGCCGCTCGTGCCGGACGTGTAGAGGATCACGGCCAGCGCCTCGGCGTCGCGTGGTGCCGCCGGGTCGACGTCGGGGGCACCGGCGAGGAAGGTCGCGAAGGCGGTCTCGCCCGCGCGCGTCTTGGTTCCGTCCACCACGACGGAACAATCGGACAGACCATCGTCAAGAGCGAGCGCCTCGCGGGTCGGGACGACTCCAGCCTCGTCGCACAGCACCACTTTGACCTTGGCGTCGGCGAGCATGCGTCCGATCTCGCCTGTGGTGGATCGGGGGTTCATCGGAACGGCCACCATGCCACCACGGAGGATGCCGAAATAGGCGATCGGCAGGTCGATGCGGTTGGCCATGACGACCGCGACGCGCTGCCCGGCGACCAGACCGCGCCCCGAGAGGGCACGGGCGACGGCGTCCGCGGCCGAGTCGAGGTCAGCCCAGCTCAGGTCGTGCCTCTCGGGCTCATCCTGCCGTCCGGGGCCCGCCCCCCCGTGCTCCACGAGGGCCGTGCCGTCCGGATCCTGCTCGGCCGCCTCACGCAGAAAGTCGCTGACGTTGACGGTCACGACCCGAGTCAACCACACGCCCGGAGGCCGGTGAGACGGTTAGTGTCGAAGCATGCCCAGCACCCCGACCGGTGACCGCAAGCGCAACCTGCAGTCGCGATCGGTGCTGGCCGGACAGGCCTCCGCAGCGGCCACTGAGGTCGAGCACGCACTCGCCCCGGAGCCCGATGCCACGGCCGCCGCCTTCTTCGACGTCGACAACACGATCATGCAGGGCGCGTCGATCTTCCACTTCGCGCGCGGGTTGCATCGGCGCAAGTTCTTCACCACCGGCGACATCGCCCGGGCGGTCTGGCAGCAGATGTACTTCCGCGTCGTCGGGGTCGAGGATCCCGAGCACATCGCCAAGGCGCGGTCGTCGGCACTGGCGTTCATCGCCGGGCGCCAGGTGAGCGAGCTCGAGGAGATCGGCGAGGAGATCTTCGACGAGAGCATGGCCGAGCGCATCTGGCCGGGCACCCGCGCCATCGCGCAGCAGCACCTCGATCGCGGCGAACGGGTGTGGTTGGTGACGGCCGCACCAATCGAGATCGCGACGGTGATCGCCCGCAGGCTGGGCCTCACCGGCGCACTCGGCACGGTGGCCGCGCACGTCGACGGTGTCTACACCGGCGAGCTCGTCGGCGAGATGCTGCACGGCGAGGGCAAGGCCGAGGCCGTCCGCTCGATCGCCGAGCGCGAGGGTCTCGACCTCGAACGATGCTCCGCCTACTCCGACTCGAGCAATGACCTGCCGATGCTCTCGCTCGTCGGCCGCCCGTGCGCCGTGAACCCCGACGCGAAGCTGCGGGCCCATGCCAAGGCGAACGGATGGCGCATCCGCGACTACCGGACGGGGCGCAAGGTCGCCGTCCTCGGCTTCAAGGCCGGCGGCGTCGGAGCCGCGCTCGCCGGGGCCTGGGGGGTCTCTCGTCGGCTGCGCCGATGAACTGACAGGGACCCTTCCTGCGGCTAGACTCACGTCGATCTGGGGAGGGACATCCAGTCATGTGGTCGACGCCTGCACTTCGCGCGGCGCTGACGCTCGCCCTCGACATCCCCGACGACCGCTCCCTCGCCATCGCGTTGGCCACCTCGCACTCCTCTGCCACGTACTCGCCGCGAGGCAAGGGATCGGGAGCGTCCGAGCCCGGTTCCGACCCCGAGGCGGAACGGCTGCGCGCCCTGGTCGACCTCGCCCGTGAGGGTGACACCGAGGCGTTCGGCCAGCTCTACGACCACTACGTGTCCGGTGTCTTCCGCTTCATCTACTACCGGGTCGGCTCGCGCCAGCTGGCCGAGGACCTCACCAGCGAGACGTTCGTCCGGGGGCTCCGCGCCATCCAGCGATTCACGTGGCAGGGCAAGGACTTCGGGGCGTGGCTCACCACGATCGCCCGCAACCTCATCACCGACCACTTCAAGTCCAGCCGCTCCCGCCTCGAGATCATCTCCGACGACGTGCCGGAGGGCCGCACCACGGCGCGCAGCCCCGAGGAGGACGTTCTCTCCCTCATCTCCAACGAGATGCTGTTCGACGCGGTCAACTCCCTCCCCCCGGAGCAGCGCGACTGCATCCTGATGCGCTTCATCCAAGGCTTGTCGATCGCCGAGACAGCCGCTGCACTGCAGCGCAGCGAGGGTGCGATCAAGCAGCTCCAGCTGCGTGCGGTGCGCAGCCTGGCCAAGCGAGTTCCGGGTGATCTGCGATGACGCACATCACCCGTCCCGAGCGTAACCTGGCCGGCGTTTTCCTCGTTGTTCCGGGTACATCCGCAACAGCAGCAGTGAGGACGTGGTGATGATCCGCCGCCGGCACCACGCTGACGCCGAGGCCTTCGAGAAGGCCTGGGCGGGTCGCGCGACCCGCAACGCCGAGATCGCCGACCTCGTCGCGTGCGCCGAGCAGCTGTGCCGGACCGCCGTCGTCGAGCCCTCCGACGAGTTCCGGACCTCACTGCGCGTGCAGCTCATGACCGAGGCAGCCACCGTCCTCGCCCCCACCCGTGTGGCCCCCACCCGTGTGGCCCCCATCCGTGCGGCCCCCATCCGTGCGGCACTGTCCCGGCCCCGCCGCTCGCCGGTGCACACCCCGTCGCTCGCCATTCGCCGCCGCCTCGCGGGCGCCACGGCTGCGCTGGTCGGTGCCGCCGGTTTCGTCGGCATGGTCGGCGCGAGCGCCCAGGCGCTTCCCGGCGAGATGCTCTACCCCGTCAAGCGCGGTGTCGAGAGCGTCGAGCTCGCCTTCCACAAGGACGACCTCACCCGCGGCGAGTTCCGCCTCACCCACGCGTCCGAGCGCCTCGCCGAGGCACGCCGACTCACTGACGGCGGCTCACCGCAGTCGCAGGACCAGGTGGCCGGTGTCCTGGACGACTTCGCCGACCAGGCCAAGGACGGCTCGGGCGCGCTGTTCCGGGCTTACGGGCAGAACGGCTCCGAACGGTTCATCACCGTGGTGAACGACTTCTCCGCCGCCGCTGCGGCCGACCTCGCCCTGCTGTCAGGCCAGGTGCCCAGCGACGCCGACGACTCGTTCCAGGCCGCCGCCGACACCGTCAGCCAGATCGTCACCAAGGCATCGACCCTCTGCACCAGCTGCGGTGCGGCCGACGTCACCGGCCTCGCAGGAGCGATCACGTCGTTGCCCGAAGGATCGCCGGCGTCCGAGGCGACGTCCGGCGCGGCCGAGCCGGCCACCACGTCCTCGAGCTCCGATGACCCGGCGAGCGTGTCCGATCCCGCGTCTCCCAAGCTCACCGTCCCAGAGCTGCCGATCATCCAGACGCCGACGCAGACGTCCCCGACGCAGACGTCCCCGACGCAGGAAGCCCCGCAGCGCAAGGACATCTCCGACCCGGCCGTCGGCGCCCTCCTCGGCGACGAGGAGCAGCCCGGACTCGTCGGCGACCTGGTCGACGGCCTCCTCGGCGCCGGCCAGAACTAGCCGGACGCTCCTCGCTGCGCTCGTCGGTCCGTCTCAGAAGAATGCGTTGCCACGGTCGACGAGCAAGGCGTACAGCGTCTGCTGGATGGTCTCGCGCACCTGGTCGGTGACGTTGAACAGCAGCATCGGGTCGTCGGCCGCCTCGGGCTCGTAGGCGTCGGTGCGGATGGGCTCACCGAACTCGATGATCCACTTGCTGGGCAGCGGGATCATGCCGAGCGGCCCGAGCAGGGGGAAGAACGGCGTGATGGGCAGGTACGGCAGCCCGAGCAGACGCGCGAGTGACGGCACGTTGCCGACCAACGGGTAGATCTCCTCGGCGCCGACGATCGACACCGGCACGATCGGCACCTGCGCCCGCATCGCGGACGACACGAAGCCACCGCGGCCGAACCGCTGCAGCTTGTAACGCTCGGCGAACGGCTTGCCGATGCCCTTGAAACCCTCAGGCCAGACGGCGGCGAGCTCGCCGCCGGTGAGCAGACGCTCCGCGTCGGCCGTGCAGGCCAGCGTGGCACCGATCTTGCGCGCCATCTGGCCGACGAAGGGAAGGGCGAAGACGAGGTCGGCACCGAGCGGACGGATGTTGCGTCCGCTGTACTTCTTGACCGCATAGCCGGTGATGATGCCGTCGATCGGCACGGTGCCGGAGTGGTTGGCCACCAGGAGCGCGCCACCCTCGGCCGGGACGTTCTCGATGCCGCGCACCTCGAGCCGGAACCACTTCTCGGCCAGCGGCTCGACGGCAGCGGTGAGGATCTCGGTGATCTGCGGGTCGAAGCCGAACTCGTCGACCGCGAAGTCGCCGCTGAGTCGCTTGCGCAGCGCCGCCATGAACGCGGCCAGGCGGCCCTCCCAGTCGGAACCGAGCACGCGCTGAGCAGCCTGGGCCACGGCGACCACGATCTCGTCGAGCGGGATGCCGGCCGGCATCGCACCTGGTCCGGCAGTGCGGGTCTGGCGAGCAGCCTCCTCGGCCGCCGCGGCGGCCGCAGCTGCCGCGTCCTCGTCGGTGACGGCCCGCAGACGCGGCGCACCGGGCGGAGTCGACGACTTCTCAGCCGCGGGCGGATTCTTGGTGGCCGTCTTCTTCTCGGG
>JBPCJE010000001.1:0-35179 GCA_051005615.1 Aeromicrobium sp. | reverse complement strand
ATCATGACGAGGGGCACATCGCGGCAGAATGCGGCGTGGCCTCGCGCCACCGCGAGCAGCGCTTCGACCGGGTGGGCCTCATCGGCGAACAGATAGCCGACCATTTCGTACCAGGTCTCCTCCGCCCTTTCCACGACCGCCAGCGCCAGTTCTTCCTTGTCCTCGAAGTGGTGATACAGCGCTCCGCGCGTGTAGCCGGCGTCGCTGGCCACGCGCGCCAACACCAAATTGGCGTACCCATCGCGGGATATCCCTCGTGCGGCTGCCTCCAACAGGACAGCGCGGGTTCGAGCGCGACGCTCGGTCTGCGAAAGGCGACCCGATGATGGCGAGGCCGAGACCGTAGTCATCCTTCATCGCAGGCGTCGAAAGTCACTGACAAATGCTAACCGACCGTAAGAGTTCGCGCTCGGTTACTCAAGGTGGCCTTGGATCACATACGAACGTGTATGTATGTTACTTTGCAGGTGATGGTGCGGCCAATCTGGGAGCGCCGTTTTGCTCTGGTGGGAGCTTTGGAATGGTCGCTAATCATCGCGTGGATCGCGGCAAAGCCGCTGCCGCACTGACGCTCACATCAGTTCTTCTCCTCCTGGCCGGAATGCTGGGGACCGGGGGGATCTCGCCGGCTGCCGCTGTGGCAACCCAGGTTGACCTTGGCACCGCATCTTCGTTCTCGGTGCTCGGTGGCAGCACGGTGACCAACACCGGCTCATCGGTGATCTCCGGTGACCTAGGAGTGAGTCCGGGAACCGCAGTAACGGGCTTCCCGCCGGGGATCGTCCTCGGGACTATTCACGAAAACGACGCCGTGGCGGCCCAAGCCCAGGCCGATCTGACCACCGCTTACAACAACGCCGCTGGACAGGCTTCCGACGTGACTCTGGCGTCCGCGGAGCTCGGGGGCCTGACCTTGGTTCCTGGCGTTTACACCGCGTCGTCGTCGGCGCAGTTGACTGGCACGCTCACCCTCGACGCCCAAGGCGACCCCAATGCGGTCTTCATATTCCAGATCGGGTCGACACTGACCACCGCCTCGAACAGCTCGGTTCTCCTCATCAACGGAGCGGATCCGTGCAATGTGTTCTGGCAGGTCGGGAGTTCTGCCATCCTCGGCACGAACACCACGTTTGTCGGCACCATCATGGCGTTGACGTCCGTGACCGTGAACACGGGAGCGAGCATCGACGGACGAGCATTGGCTCGCAACGGTGCGGTCACTCTCGACACGAACCGCATCACCACACCTGACTGCGCAGACGGCGGTGGTGGCGGCGTCGACACCGATGGGACAGAGACCGACGGGACGGACACCGCAGGCACAGAGACCGACGGCGCAGACACGGCCGGCACGGCGACCACCGGCACCGAGACGGACGGTGCCGACACCGCCGCCGACGGAACGGAAACCGACGGCGCAGACACAGCGGGGACGGCCACGACGGGGACAGAGACTGACGGCGCAGACACGGCCGGCACGGCGACCACCGGCACCGAGACTGATGGCACCGACACGGCCACTGACGGGACAGAGACCGACGGTGTCGACACCGGAGCTACCGATGGCACCGACACCGACGGCGCTGAAACCGACGGTGTCGACGCGGGGGCGACCGATGGCACCGACACCGACGGCGCTGAAACCGACGGCAACGACGATAACGGCAACGACGATAACGGCAACGACGATGATGACGAGGGTTCATCGGACCGTGACAACGTCATTCCCAAAGGCCACCCCCGCACCGGCCTGGGTGGCACCGCGTCGAACGTCAACCCCTACTCGACACTCCTGCTGATGCTGGGCGGCGTCGCTGGGATGGGTTCGATGATCGTGTCGGCGCAGAGTTTTCGGCGCGCGACCCGCAAGATCCTGTAGCGGCGCATGGCCCGCGGAAAGCACTCCACGGCGACACGAAGAGTCCCTCTCCGCGCTCTCCTGGCTGTGGCATTTGCAGCTATCGTCGTCGCGTTCGTTGCGTTCGGCGCATATGCGAACCTTGACAGCGCCGACGCGCCTCCCGCCGCCGCGGCAAAAGACCCGATAAGGGTCCCGTCGTCAGCGCCTTTCACGACCGAACCCAAAGCCAACGTCGACTCCGAACTCTCCCCAGTCAGCCTGAGCATCCCGGCGATCAAGGTGGCAGCCAGCGTCACCAGACTCGGCCTCAACAAGGACAAGACCGTCGAGGTCCCCGATGACCCGAACGATGCTGGCTGGTACAGCAAAGGGCCCAAGCCGGGAGAAATCGGATCCGCGGTGATCCTGGGTCACGTCGACTCCGAGACCGGGCCGGCTGTGTTCTACCGGCTGAGGAACCTCGATCCCGGCAACCAGATCGCCGTCAAGCTCTCCAACGACACGGTCGCTCACTATCAGGTCGTCCGAGTCGCCCACTACGCGAGCAAAGACTTTCCAGCCACGAAGGTCTACGCCGGGTCCTCCGACAGGCCCGCTCTCAACCTCGTCACCTGCGGGGGCAAATACGACCGAGAAGCCGGTGGATATCAGTCCAACGTTGTCGTCTACACCAAGTACTTGTGGGCGACCCAGTCGACGACATAACTCGAGAGTGTCGGAGTGCCCGGCCGGGCACGCACTCGACAGCAGCGACGCCCGCGAGCAGGTCACCAAGCTGCCGCCGCTCAAGAACGGGTCGCCTCGAGGTCCGTCGGCGCAGACCGACCCCAGCGCCCCCGAGCCGCCGACCAGGCTCGCTTAGGGTGCCCGGCGTCAAGCTCACCCGCTAGCGGACACGTGACGCGCAGCGGGATGTAAGGCGGCGAGGACCCTTCCTTGCCCTTCACCCCGACGACCCGCCTGCGCCGGCACCGTGCGACCACCACGGCCCGCCTGTCCGTCTCCTAGGGGCGGGGCGTGGCGCGCCGGCTCACCCGCGAAAGGTCAGCGACCCCTGCGTGCCGTCCGCGCGGTGTGCGTGCGTCCCAGACGGTACCCATGCCGCCGAGGAGGAGGGCGACGCCGAGGGCTCCGATGGTGTTGACGTCGGAGGCGGACCTGGCGATCATCCGATGATGGGTCGTTCCTCTGGATAGTGGTAGAGCTTGGGCTTGCTGTTGAGTGCGAGTGAGGCGGCGACGGTTACGGTGCCGACTCGTCCGACGAACATGAGGGTCATCAGAACTAGTTGAGGCAGTGGGGCTAGTTCTGGGGTGATGCCGGTGGAGAGGCCGACGGTGGCGAATGCGGAGAAGGATTCGAAGAGCACTGGCTCGAGGCCGTAGTCGGTGAGTAGGAGCAAGGCGAGGGTTCCGAACGCCACGCTAGCCACTCCAAGGAGGGCGACGCTGAGGGCTTGGCGTTGAGCAGCGTGGCCCACCTTTCGCTTTCCGATGACGACGTCATCGTCTCCTCTCACCTCCGCCCAGATGACGAATGCGAGAAGCAGAAATGTCGTGATCTTGATGGTGTACGGAGTGGGCGCGTGAGGCGCCGCGTGGACGGGCGTTCGGTGCCACTCGGCGAGTTGCTCGACAACCTGCCGGAGCATCTTGCCCAGCCCCCAGCAGGCGACCGTGACGCGTACAACAAGTGGAAGGTCGCGCTCGATGAGTACGTCGCCGCCGCCGGCTACTCCAAGCTCGAGCTCATGCGGGAGCAGGTCCGCCGTCAGATGAACCCGCAACGCGACCGGCCACGCCCACGTCCCGCGCCGGGGAAGAAGCGGCCGTCGTGAAGTGCTGTCCTCGCCCTAGCCCTCTCGGCCTTCTTCGCAGCGGGCTCGCTACCGCAGCTCCTGGCCGTTGCGGCCAATGAACCCGACGTGGACCTCACGGCGCACCTCCTGGGCAATGGCCTCGTCTTCTGGGAGCCGTTTTTCGTCTACGGGTGGCTGCAAATGCGCTTCGAGCGCGCGTTCGGCATCGTGCCGGGCATCGTCCTCGCCGCCCTCTGCTTCGCCGGCTACCACCTGGGCACCTTCCCGCTCGCGGCAGTAGCGGGATTCATCGTGGTGGGGCTCTTGCAAGGGGCACTCTTCAGGGCTGTGGGGGCCAACCTGCTCGTCGTGTGGCCGCTTATGGCGACCGTGGGTAGCGCCATAGGAACGCTCCAAGGCGGCTTCGTCTTCGGCTGGGACTCCGTGCCGGAGGCCGTCGCGCTGCTGATCGTGCAGCTCGCGGCTATCGCAGTCTTCGCTCGGTGGCCCGGGCGCCGGACCGAGCGGTCGGGGGCAGCGACGCCGTGAAGGAGCCTGAGTCCGGCCGTGCGGCGCTCGCTGCTGCGGCTGGTCGCAGAGGGCGCAGTTAGGCGGCTTGACCGAGATGGCTTCGGCTACATGCTCCCTCAGCCGCCCGTGGCGGCGGTAGCTGCAGAATAGAGGCGCCCCACCCGAATACCTCTCGGGTGGGGCGCTCTGTCGGAATGGGTTTACGACAAGACCTCGGCACCGAACACACCGAGCAGCTCGTCTAGCGCCCGACGCAGCGGCAGCAGGTCCTCGACAGCGACCTCGTCGAGGTTGTCTCTGCCGTTGCTGATCCAGATCGTGGGCCGAGCTTCTGACTCGCCCTGCACGGCGGTGACGGTTCCGTGCTCACTGAATCTGAGCGCAGCGGTCTGGCAGTACTCGTCGCCTGCGGTTGTCTCGTGCTGTTGGCACCAGGACTCGTGGTGAATGGTTGTTGATGGCATTGCAGGCTCCTTTGTAGATCGGGTCCATGCCCCTCGGGGGACTCCACTCCCCGCGAGGGCACTTCTCAGTCAAGGATATTTCGGCGCACGACGCTCCGATGCGTTGCACGTGTCAGGCGAGAAGGCACAGCGTTCAGGCGCGTCTACCGCGCAAGTACCTTGACGTGTAGAACGCGCCCTGCTCGCTGATGACTGCGAAGGGTCGTGAAATCCGTCGGCCCCAGCTGAACGCGGTCTAGGCTGCCGAACATGGACCCGGTGCCGACTCGGTGCATCGATCGCGACGGTGCTGCGCGGCGTATCAGGTGGTGGGCGACGGTCCGGTCGATGTGGCGGTCTTCTTCGAGCTCGGTCATCACCTGGATCTGTGCTGGACCGATCCCGACATCCATCACCTCTACGAGCGGGGTGCGACTATGCCCGGACGGTCTACCTGCAACGCCGTGGATTCGGCCTGTCCGACCGGATCTCCTACACGCCGACGGCTGAGCAGCAGGCGGAGGACGTCCTGGCGGTGATGGACGCCGTGGGGATGCGTCGCGCGACCCTCGTCGGCGTGCTCGGCACCTGCGGTCCGCTCGCCCTCGTCGCGGCGAAGGCACCGCAGCGCACCAGCGCGCTCGTGTTCATCAACCCGTTGGCCCAAGGTGCGGCGTCTTCTGGCGACGTCCCCGGCTGGACGGCGGACGAAAAGTCCGACTTCGTCGAGGGCTACCGCCTGGCCTTCGACAACTGGGGATCAGGCGGGTTGATCTACATGTGGGACCCGGTCCAGGACACCGCCTACAACAGGCGGCTGATGGCGCTGTCCGAACGGTGCTCGGCGACGCCGGCCGATGCCAAGTCCTACTTCGAGTGGCGCATGCAGCTCGACGTCCAGGATGTCTTGAGATCCGTCCGCGTCCCCGCCCGCGTGCTGCGTTTCCCTCCAGCCCGATCCCCGAGGCTGCAGTGCGCCACGTGGCCGAGCTCATGCCCGACGCGACCTTTCATGCGTTGCCGCCGACGCCGCTGGGCGCATCCATCGGCGAGGCGTTCGCACCCGTTGCCGACCACATCGAGGAGGTGGCCACGGGCACCATCCACTCGGCCGATGCGGACCGGTATCTCGGGGCCGTGCTGTTCACCGACGTGGTCTCCTCCACCGAGCTGCTCGCGAGCGTCGGCGATGCGCAGTACAGGCAGGTGCGCAACTCGCACCAGCGCCAGGTGCGGCTGGCGGTGGAGACGTGCGGCGGCCATCTGATGACCGTCACAGGCGACGGCACCATGAGCGTGTTCGAGGGAGGTGCCGTGGACGCCATGCACCCGGAGCTCGAGGACCGCTTTCGATGCCGTCGTGTGGTCGGGTTCCGCAGCGCTCGGCTTCGCCATCTGATGACCTTCCCACCGACGACGCGTCGCTGTCACCGCTTTGCACACGCCTCTGGCCCGCAAATGCCTTGACGCCTGAGGAACATGACCTAGAGTCACACCAGCAACACCAGTCCCATCTTCCCCGGGGTCGAGGTCATGGTCACCACCACGCGCAAGGCCTTCGCGGCCGCAGTTGCCGTGCTCGCACTGCTTCTTTCTGCTCTCGCGAGCCCGGTGGTGGCCGACGACAAGGACGATATGCAGCGCAAGAAGCGTGGTGTCAGCGGCGAGATCTCGGGTGCGAAGAAGGCCTACGACGAGTCCAGCAAGCAGTTCGCCGGCGCGGTGGCCGCCCTCAAGAAGGCACAGCGCCAGCTCGACGCCGCCGAGCAGCACCTCGGCTCGACGCGCGGGGAGCTCGCGACCGCCGAGGCGCGGGATGCGCAGATGCAGGCCGAGCTGGTCAGGAGCGAGGCCGAGCTGGACGTCGCCATCGAACGGCTCGACCAGGGCAAGAAGGACCTCAAGACCTCCGAGGTCGCGGTTGAGCAGTTCACCGTCGCGAGCCTCCAGGCCGGTGATCGTGGGTTGCAGGCGTTCGGCGACCTGCTCCGAGGCGAGAGCCCCACGCGGTTCTCGGAGAAGATGAGCCTCAGTGACTCGGTGAGCGACGCGCAGCTCGCCACGATGCAGCGCCTCGCTGCATCGAGGGTGATCCTCCAGCTCAACCGCGAGAAGGTGCAGGAGCTGCGCGACCAGGTCGCCGCTGCCCGCCAGGCCGCGGCCGCGAATCTCGTGCGCAAGCAGGAGCTCGAGACCGCCGCGGAGGACCAGGCCGACGAGGTCGACCGCCTCGTCGGCAAGCGGGCCGATGCCCGCAACTCCGCCGCGGCCATCAAGCGCGATGACGAGAAGCTGCTCAAGCAGCTCGAGCGGGAACGCGCCAGCCTGAACGCCCGCCTCGCCGCGCTGGCGGCCAAGGACCGCAAGACCGGCGGAAAGGGCTCGGGCGGCGACGGGGGAGCGACGCTCACGCGACCGGTCGGTGGGCCGATCACGTCGTCGTACGGCATGCGCCGGCACCCGATCACCGGGGTCTACAAGCTCCACGACGGCACCGACTTCTCCGCCGGCTGTGGCACGCCGATCAGGGCCGCGGCCGCCGGCACGATCATCGAGCAGTACTACAACGGCGGCTACGGCAACCGCGTCATTCTCAACAACGGCATCAAGCGCGGCGAGAGCGTGGTGACGACCTACAACCACCTGTCGCGCTTCGCCAAGGGCCGGGGCGCGAGGGTCGGACGCGGAGAGGTGATCGGCTACGTCGGCAGCACCGGCTACTCGACCGGCTGCCACCTGCACTTCATGGTGATCGCCAACGGTCGCACCACGAACCCGATGGCCTGGCTCTAGGCATGGCAGCCGGTGCCACAATGGCCCGGTGCCCAAGGAGACCGGCCGCAAGATCGTTGCGCAGAACAAGAAGGCGCGTTACGACTATCACATCGAAGACACCTACGAGGCGGGACTCGTCCTCACCGGGACCGAGGTGAAGTCGCTGCGTGCGGGTCGCGCGTCCCTGGTCGACGGGTTCGGCGAGGTCGAGAACGGTGAGGCCTGGCTGCTCCACGTGCACATCCCGGAGTACACGCAGGGCACGTGGACGAACCACGAGACCCGCCGCCGCCGCAAGATGCTGCTCAACCGGCACGAGATCGACCGCATCGAGCAGCGTGTGCAGACCAAGGGTCTGACGATCGTGCCGCTTGCGCTCTACTTCAAGGACGGACGCGCCAAGGTCGAGATCGCCCTCGCCCGAGGCAAGAAGCAGTACGACAAGCGCCACGCGATCGCCGAACGCCAGGCCAGGGCTGAGGCGCAGCGAGACGTCGGGCGGCACCTCAAGGGCATGGACTGAGCTCGATGCGTGGCTGCGCGTGAAGGATGTCGACGTGCCGGCGGTGACCGCCGAGCTCGGCCTTCCCGGGATCTTCGACGTCCATGTGCACTTCATGCACCCGAGGGTGATGGCGAAGGTGTGGGCGTACTTCGACGGTGCCGGCGCCCTGCCCGCCGGCCTGTGGCCGGTCAAGTACCGCGGCACTGACGACGAGAGGGTCGCGCACCTGCGCGCCATGGGAGTGCGACGGTTCTCGTCGCTTTCATACGCGCACAAGCCCGGCATGGCCGGCTTCCTCAACGACTGGACGCGCAAGTTCGCCGAACGCACCCCCGACACCCTGTGGTCTGGGACGTTCTACCCCGAGCCGAAGGCCGCGACGTACGTGCCGGAGCTGGTCGGGGCCGGGGTGCAGGTGTTCAAGGCCCACCTGCAGGTCGGCGACTTTGCCGCCGACGATCCGCTGCTCGAGCCGGTGTGGGGGGCGCTCGCCGAGAGCGGCACGCCGATCGTCATCCATGCGGGCTCCGGACCGGAACCCGGGACGCACACCGGGCCTGAGGGGGTCGCGCGCGTGCTGGCCCGGCATCCGCGTCTCGCTCTGGTGATCGCCCACCTCGGCATGCCGGAGATCGCGGAATTCATGGATCTCACCGACGGTTATGCGAACGTGATGCTCGACACGACGATGGCGTTCGTCGACTTCTGGGAACGCCCCCCTGATCCGGCGGTTGTGCAGCGGCTCCCCGCTCTGCAGGATCGCGTGCTGTTCGGCACCGACTTCCCCAACATCCCCTACGAGTACGCCCACCAGGTGGAGGCGTTGCAGCGACTCGACCTCGGAGACGCCTGGATGCGCGACGTGCTCTGGAACAACGGCGCGCGCCTGTTCGGCCCACCCCAGGAGGGCGGCGCATGAAGCTCGACAGCGCGCAAGGACGTTGGCTGGTGGCCGCGATGGTGCTGGCCTCGGGCATGGCGTTCCTCGACGGTTCGATCGTCATCCTCGCCCTGCCGGACATCGACCGCGACCTGAACGCCGGTCTGGTCGGGCTCCAATGGACGGTCAACGCCTACATGCTGTCGCTCTCCGCGCTCATCCTGGTGGCGGGGTCGCTCGGCGACCGGCTCGGACGACGGCTCGTGTTCAACGTGGGCGTCGCCTGGTTCGGCGTGGCCTCGCTGGTGTCTGCCGCCGCACCGTCGATCGAGGTGCTCGTCGCCGCTCGCGCACTGCAGGGAATCGGTGGCGCCTTGCTCACCCCGGGCAGCTTGGCGATCATTTCGGCCTCGATCGACCGAGTCGACCGTGGTCGTGCCATCGGCATCTGGGCCGGGCTCACTGGTGTCGCGGGGGCTGTCGGCCCGCTGCTGGGCGGCTGGTTGGTCGACCAGATCGGCTGGCGCGCGATCTTCGGGATCAACGTGCCACTCGTCGTGGTCACCATCGCCATCAGCCTGCGGCACGTACCGGAGACGAAGGGTGATCAAGCACGCATCGACTTCGGTGGCGCGGGTCTCACCGTCATGAGCCTGGCGTTCCTGACCTACGGCCTGGTGGTGGAGGAGTGGGTGCCCACGGTCGCCGGCCTCGTCCTGCTGATCGCTTTCGTTCTGCACCAGCGGCGGACGCCGCACGCGTTGGTGCCGCTCGAGCTGTTCGCGGACCGGGTGTTCACGGCGCTGAACGTCTGCACGTTCGCGATCTACGGGGCCCTGAGCGGTGGCATCTTCCTCCTCGTGCTGCAGCTGCAGTACGTGACGGGCTACTCGCCACTCCAAGCCGGCCTCGCCACGTTGCCGCCGACGATCCTCCTGCTGCTGTTCTCCGGGCGGGCCGGGGCACTCGGCGAAAGGTTCGGCCCACGCCTGCCGATGACGTTCGGGCCCTTGATCGCTGCCGCGTCGATGCTGCTCTACCTGCGCGTCGATGCCGATGCCGCCATCGTCGAGGTCATCGCGCCGGGCATCGTGTTCGGGATCGGCCTGACCATCCTGGTCGCCCCACTGACCACCTCGGTGCTCGCGTCCGCGCCGGCCGAGCAGGCCGGGATCGCGTCGGGCATCAACAACGCGGTGGCCCGCACCGCCGGCCTCCTGGCTGTGGCGGCAATCCCGCCGCTCGCCGGGATCGCCGGCGCAGACTTCGCCTCACCGGACGTGTTCAGCCCCGGATACCGCACCGGAATGATGATCTGCGCGGGGATGCTGGCAGCCGCCGGTGTGTTCGCCGCCGCGATGATCCAGAAGCCGAAACGCTTCGAGGAGGTCGTCCAGGCGCCGGAAACGGATGTCGTCTGATCGAGGTACCATGGAAGACGCTGCGCGAGCGGCGATTGACAACTCAAGAGGGGCTGATCGGTTTCGACTGTGGTCGTTTCGATTCAGGAGAAGCGGGTAGAGAATCCAAGGTCATCTCTCGAACGTTCCTTGGAAACTACAAGTGCCGATTCAAAGCGCACTGACTTCGCCCTCGCTGCCTGACAGCGACTGGTGAAGGGCAGGCCCGGGAGCGTCCCCGTCCCGGATCGCCTGTCTCATCAAGGGGACTCGCTGGTCACGCATCGCCGTAGGGCGTGACCGGGACTTTTCTGCGGCTGGGCCTGTCGGAGACGTGTTCGTCCGAGCTCCGGGGCCGAGAAAAGCGTCAGACGAACTGCACCCGGAGAAGACCTGAATCTGCGCCAGAGGACCCGGGTTCGATTCCCGGCAGCTCCACGAGACGACGAGGACCCCCGAACGCTCTTTGCTCGGGGGTCCTCGTCGTCTCGTGAATCAGGCAGAGTGAATCGAAATGGCCCCTCCGCAGCGGCGAAGCCGCCCGTGAAGGCTCCCGGCAGCGGTCAGGTCAGTGCTCGAGCAATCCGCGGCTCTGGGGAAACATCAGACGTAGCCTGGGGGGCGGCTCGAACGGCGCCCATGTCCCCACCGGCTGGGCCAACCGATCAGCCAACAGCCACAGCACGGAGGCGTCCACGCCGATGCCGAGGTGGCTGGCGCGCACCTCGACGTTCTCGTGGGTCGGGCTCTCGGGTTCGATGCAGGCGCGCCAGTGGACGATGCCGTCGGTGCGCGAGTACACCGACGTGCTGGGCACCGGGATGGGTTGGCGGGTCCTCTCGCGTGACTCCGGGCTGCTGGAAGTGGCGTGGCTCGACGTCCGTCGGCGATAGGCGGCATCAGCACGGCTCGGCATGGACTCGTCGCCCATGTAGGGGCTGGCCAACGTGATGACCTGGTGCACCAGGTCGGGCTGCCGGCGCGCGAGCTCGCGAGCGAGGATCCCGCCCAGGCTCCAGCCGACGAGTGAGACCGGTCCGCCGGTGCGGTCCGCGACGTGCTCGAGTCGGCGAGGCAACCGGTCGAGGACCTCACGAGTCGGTCCGACGTTGCGACCCAGGCCCCAGCCGAAGACGCGATGGTCGAGCCGCCGCAGGAATCTACGCAAGGGACGGGTGCTGACGTCATCGGCGAGCAGGCCGGGCAGCACGAGAACCCCGCGGCCGTCCCCGCGCGGGGCGCGGTTGAGGAGGGGCCGGGCGAACGGCA
Source organism: Aeromicrobium sp. (assembly GCA_051005615.1). Taxonomy (GTDB): domain Bacteria; phylum Actinomycetota; class Actinomycetes; order Propionibacteriales; family Nocardioidaceae; genus Aeromicrobium. The sequence goes on along the minus strand of JBPCJE010000001.1, from coordinate 23,717 downwards.
GCCCGGCCAGCGCGACGGCGCCGCGGAGCGGCTCCGTGACGAACCAGCCCAGAGCCGGTGGGCGCGAGACGTTGCCGCTGGGCGTGGACATGGAGGACAACCTACGGGCTTGCAGGGAGATCAGGGCAGGCCCTCGAAGATGTCCGTCAACACGGGCGTCGACGACGACGGCTCCGGCCAGGCGACTGTGGCCCAGTCCCGGCTGACGATGCGTTCCCAGCGGGCGACGTCGATCGGGTCATCGAACATGACGTGATGCTGGCTGCGGTGCTCCAGGAGCCCGGCGACGGTTCGGTTGGCGACGTCACGGCAGTCGATGACCAGGCCGATCTCGTCGTCCGGGACACCGCGCATGTGGTACGTCAGGGTGGGGTCGAAGAGCTCGAGACCCAAGTCGGCTCGTTGTGCCTGCCATCGGTCGAAGACCGACTGCGGGATGGCGCTGTGCAGCAGCCGCCGGAACGCACGGCCGCTGGTGGAGGCCGAACGCAGGAAGTCCGTGTCGGTCGCGGCGCCGATCGCGATGTGGTCCGGATGGGCGAAGATGCCGTCCGGGCCGAACGTGCCGACGACGGTCGGCTGCTCCTCGTCGAGAATCGCCCCGACCGCGTCGACCAGCTCGTCGAACGGGACGCGGTCGACCTCGCCATCGGTGTAACCCAGCCACTCTCGTGACGATCCGGCTCCCGGCCCACCGCGCCACGCCGACTCGTCCTCGCCTTGTCTGACGCGTCCGAGCGTCTCGCGCGTCGCGGGAAATCCCTCCCGGCTGTCGCCACCGCCCCGTCGGTGGCATGGATGAGGATGAACCGGAAGCCGGGATCGTCCGCGTGCTTGGCGACGCTGCCCGCCAACCCGTAGGCGTCGTCGTCCGGGTGAGCCACCACGACCGCGAAGGTCAGTCCCTGGCTCATGTCAGTCGTTGAGGTTGAAGACCAGACCCGAACGGGGATCGACGCGACCGGCCTGCAGGCCGTGCCACGCCTCCTGCAGCGCGTCGAGTCCCGAGGCGACCGTGAGGTCGACGAACCCGTCGGCCTCGGCGATGAACGTCGACCAGGCGCCGTCGTAGCGGCGGTCGAGCTCCTCGCGCCCCCAGTCGGCGAGGCGCTTCCGCATCTGCACCGGGGCGAAGAAGACGTCACCGGACGCGATCTTCTCGAGAGTGAAGTCTGCGCTTGCGACCTGGCCGGTCACGCCAACGCTGAGGCGGGACACCTGCTGCTCGCCGAGGTGACTGCCCAGGTCCGCGGTCAGGTCGTCGTCACCCAGGAAGTCGAGGACGATGGTCGGCGACACGTCCAGGTGGGCGATGTCGTCATACGTGAGTACCTCGTCATACACCCGGATGGAGTTGGTGAAGTCGACGTTGCGCGGCGACGTGAGGCCGACCACGTGGCGTCCGGCCCGGTGGAGCAGGAAAGCCGACATGTAGGCGGTCTTCGACGACGCCGACGTGACGAGAAGACGGGCGCTCCCCTCCGGATCGGTGTCGAGGATGTGGTCGGCCAGCATGAACGACGTCCAGAACAGCGGACGGTAGAGGGCGTGCAGGTGCTCGAGCTCGGGGGTGTCGATGGCCTCGTCGGCGACGTCGGCGTAGGTGTTGTACGGGCTCGGCAGGTGTGCGCGGTGGGCGCTCACCTCCTCGAAGCCGACCGAGTGGCCGGGATCGGGTGTCACGACGAGGTGGGTGGCGGAGGGGTAGTAGCCGTAGAACCGTCGCCCGACGTCGAGTGCCGGATGGCTGGAGGCGACGACCTCGCCGAAGCCCCACACCGGAACCTCTCCCCACGGCGCCGGTGCCGGGAAGAAGTCCCAGTAGTGGAACTGCTCGCCAAGCACGGCATACGTGACGTTGTTCGTGCTGAGCCCCACGACATCGACCCGCAGCAGCGCCTGGTCGTCACCGAGCAACGGCAGGTCCTCGTCGACGAGCACGGTGTTCGACAGGTCGGCGCGCTGCACGCGCATCGCCCGGCGGGCGGAAGTCTCGGTCATGTCGGGCACGGTACCGAAGGTCCGGTGGTGCCGGTCTTCGCGTCGTGGCATCGTCGGCGTCATGACACTCGACTCCTCCGACGTCGACGCCGCCCTCGCCCAGCTCGAAGGCTGGACGAACGACGGGGACGCGCTCACCAAGACCTACTCGTTCGACGACTTCGCCGCCGCCATGGACTTCATGCAGCGAGCCGCGAGGCCGATCGACGAGGCCGACCATCATCCCGAGTGGACGAACGTCTACAACCGGGTCGACGTGCGGCTGAGCAGCCACGACGCGGGCGGCATCACCGATCGCGACCTCGCCCTGGCGAAGACCCTCGACGATCTCGAGACCCCGTAGAGGCCGCCGCTGCCGCACCCAGCACCATCCATCCGGCGCCAAGGATCACGAAAAGCATGGCGTCCGGAGGGTCCCATGTCTCGCGGGCCAGCGCATGAAATCCGTACGTGATCACTCCTGCGACGGCGAGCATGACCGGGATCCATGGTGCCCAGGTCGGAAGGCCCCCGCCACGCCAGAGACCCAGGCCGAGAAGGGCGAGCCCGAGCGGGATGACGAACAGCTCACCGGCGTAGGCCAACAGGAAGCCCGCGAACGACCCGATCCCGAACCCCACGCCGGTGAAGAGCGCGGCCGCAGCGGTCAGGGTCGCCCCCACACGCGCTAGACGTGACGGAAGCTGTGAGCGCAGCCGCCACAGGTCGAACGCGATCAGCAGCCCGGCAAGCAGGAAGAGCGTGCGCACGACGATCGACTCGACATCGCCACCAGACTCCAGGCGCGCGACGGCGCCGAGCCAGAGCGCTCCACCGGCCAGTAGCGCACCACCGACGTGTGGCACTCGCCCAATGTAGCGGGCAACGTGCGCCGGGCTGCTGTGCGACGTCTAGGCCCAGAGCCGCTCGCCGAATTGGAGCCAGATCGCGCTCGCGACACCGACGTACCAGAGCGCGACGATCAGGACCGACCAGTTCGACATGAACCGCGTCAACGCGCTGCTCGGGGCGATGCCGCGCAGGTTGCACGCGGTGACATGGACGAACAGCGGGATCATCACCGCCCACACGACCATGCAATAGGGGCACAGCAGGTCGAGTCGGTAGATGCTCTGGAACTGCAGCCACGTGACGAACCCAATGCCGAACAGCACGCCGACCTGCAGCCCACCCCACACGAACCGGCCGAAGCCACCGCCGGTCCACAGGATCACCCCAAGCGTCATCACGATGCTGAAGCCGATGATGCCGAGCAGCGAGTTCGGGAACCCGAACGCCTCGGCCTGCGGGGAGTCCATCACGCCACCACAGCTGACGAAGGCACTGAAGTCGCAGCTGAGGGCCGACTCGACACCGTCGATCTTGTTCTGGAGCAGCGTGAACTTGTCGATGGTCAACACGAAGGCGGCGGCCAGGCCGACGGCGCCGGCGATCGTCATCAGGACGTGCGGGGACCGGTGGTCGTCCCACTCGGTCTCGAGTGGGAGGTCGGTCTCATCGGTGGCGGTCACAGGTCGATCCTAGTTAGTCTCACGTCACCTACTCCCCCCGGAGGTTCCGATGACCGACCGCGTGGACGTCCTGATCGTGGGCGCCGGACTGTCCGGCATCGGCGCCGCATATCGCTTGCAGAAGATGTGCAAGGGAAAGACCTACGCAATTCTCGAGTCGCGCACGACCTCAGGCGGCACCTGGGACCTGTTCCGCTATCCCGGCATCCGGTCGGACTCCGACATGTACACGCTCAGCTACCCGTTCAAGCCGTGGACGCACGGCAACGCGATCGCCGACGGCGAGGACATCCGCCGCTACATCCACGAGACCGCCCACGAGAACAAGATCGACCAGCACATCCGATTCGGTCACCGGGTCACCCGCGCATCGTGGTCGTCCGACGAAGGTCGGTGGTCCATCGAGGCGACGAACGAGGATGGTCCGGTCGCGATCACGGCGTCGTTGCTGTACCTGTGCAGCGGCTACTACAACTACGACACGGGATACACGCCCGACTTCCCCGGCCTCGAAGACTTCGAGGGTGAGGTCGTGCACCCGCAGTTCTGGACCGACGACGTCGACTATGTCGACAAGGAGGTCGTCGTGATCGGCTCGGGCGCCACCGCCGTCACGCTCATCCCATCGATGGCCGACCGCACCAAGCACGTGACGATGCTGCAGCGCTCGCCCACATACATCACCGCACTGCCGCAGGGCGATCCGATCGCCGCCGTCCTGCGCAGGGTGCTCCCGCTGGGGCTGGCCCATCGGCTGACGCGGCGCAAGAACGCTGCCATCGCCATCGGTTTCTACGTGTTCTCGCAGCGGTTCCCCACGCTCGCGACGAAGTTCCTGATCGGCCGGGCTCGCCGGTCGCTGCCGGCCGACTTCGACGCGAAGCACCTGACACCGCAGTACAACCCGTGGGACCAGCGCCTGTGCATCGTCCCGAACGGCGACCTGTTCCGCACGCTGCGCTCGGGCAAGGCGTCCATCGCCACCGACCGCATCGCTCGGTTCACCAGGACCGGGATCGACCTGGAGTCCGGGGACCATCTCCCCGCTGACCTGGTGGTGACGGCCACGGGCCTCCAGGTCGTGGCCTTCGGCCAGATCGCCGTCGAGGTCGACGGCGAGAAGGTCGACGCGCATGACACCTACGTCTACAAGGGGATGATGTTCAGCGGCATCCCGAACTTCGCCTGGTGCGTCGGGTACACCAACGCGTCATGGACGCTGCGCGCCGACCTGACCTCGCAGTACGTGTGCCGGTTCATCAACCACATGGACGCTCACGGCTACGCATTCGGCATGCCCGACCCGGCGGGAGCCGAAGGTGACTCCGCTCCGTTGCTGAACCTCCAGTCGGGATATGTGCAGCGCGTGGCCGGGATGCTGCCCCAGCAAGGGTCCACCTCACCGTGGACGATCCGCCAGAACTGGTTCCTCGACGCCTGGGACAGCCGCCGTTCGGACCTCGACGAGGCGATGATCTGGACGTCGGCGAAGGAGCTGGCCAAGGCCGGCTGACGGCTCACGTCTGGCAGTGCGGGCACCAGTAGGTGTTGCGCTGACGAACCGGGTCGTCGCCCAGCTCGCCGTGCTGAACCGGGGTGCCGCAGCGTCGGCACCGGAGCCGGTCGCGGTCGAACACCCAGTGTGTCTCGCGGGTGCGTGTGTTGCCGGTGAAGGTTCGCGCCGCGCGTTCGCAGTTCGCGGTGATGAGACGCTGCCCGCGGTCGATCAGGTGGCCGACGTCGGCCACCTCGCCGACGGGGCGCGTCGGCAGGAGACCGTGCAGGAAGCAGAGCTCGTTGACGTACTCGTTGCCGAAGCCGGCAAGGATGCGCTGGTCGTGGAGGGCGAGGAAGACGGGACGGTCGGGATCGGCGGTCACTCGCCGCATGGCCTCGTCGCTCGACCAGTCGGGTCCGAGGAGGTCCGGCCCGAGCCAAGCCATGGCATCGTCCTCGGCGGCGCGGTCCAGCACCTCGACCAGACCGAGCGAGAAGCCGACGACTTGGTGGTCGGTGTTCTCGAGCACGACGCGGGCGGTGCGGGCCGGGCGGCGCCAGCGGCCACCCGGCGGGTAGGCGTGCCAGACACCCTCCATCTTCAGATGTGTGTGCAGCGAGACGTCGCCGGCGCGGACGAACAGGTGCTTGCCGCGGCTGACGGCGTCGTCGACCGTGACACCGCGGAGATCGAGGGTGGCCCACTGCGGCACTCGGATGTCGGACCGGGTCAGCGGTCGGTCGGCGAGCGCGTCGTGCAGGAGCCGTGCGGTGCGCCAGACCGTGTCACCTTCGGGCACGGGCCTGGTCCTTGTGCCTGTCGAAAGGAATGGGGTGTGGCTTCGACAAGCTCAACCACGGATCCTGGTTCGGGCATCGAGGCGCAGTCCCTTCGGATGCGGGACGAAGCCGGCCTCACGCAGTGCCTCGCCGAGCGTGGTGGATCCGACGGACTTGCCGCCGGCCGTCTCGACCGAGAGGCGCGGGACCCGCCCCGTGCGTGCGAGGGCGGCCAAGGCCGAGGCCGCCGGGGCGAGCCGGCGTGGGTCGTCGTGGAGCACGAGCACCCGGCGGCCGCCGCGTTCGAGGTACAGCACCGCATGGCCGTCATGGATCACGGCGAGCGAGCCGGCCCTCCGCGCGGGCCGGTGCCGTGAGGACGCGTCGGCGTCGACGACATCGGGCCAAGGGAGTGCTGCGCCGAAAGGGTTGGCCGGGTCGGTGGCCGCCAGCACGAGCGCCGGCATGTCGTCAGCACCGTCATCGTCGTCGCGCTGGTGCGCCCGCATGCGGTCGACCGTGGCGGGGGAGGCGAACTGGGCGGCACCGAGCATGTCGATGTAGTAGCCGCGGAGGCAGGCGCCGGTCTGCTCGAGCTCGCGGAGCACGCGGTAGGTGGCCGCGAAACCGCCGGGTGTCTGCTCGGCGACGACGGAACCGCGGGTGACGATGCCGTAGCGCGCCAGCAGGGCCTGGGTGCGCGCGATCTGGAGCTTGGTCGGGTCGGCCTCGGCCTGGTCGAGCCGGAACCATCGACCGGAGACCGTGGGTGGCCCAAGCTGCGCGAGTCGCAGCGACGACGCACGCCCCCGACCGGCCCGCAGTCGGGCACGAGGGGATCGCGCAGACGTGCGGTGCGCGCCCCGGCCGCCGAGCATCGCCCTTACCGGCGCGAAGGTGTCACCCGCCACCCGTCCCGACCACACCAGCTGCCAGAGCGCTTCTGCCACCGTGTCATCCGACCAGTGCGCGTGCCCCTCGGCGTCTCCATCCGGTCCATTCATGGCAGCCACGAGCTGACGAAAGAGAAATGCTCCACCACCGTCGAGCTCGTCGAGGATGGATTGGCCGATGACGTCGGGTTCGGGGACGTCGCGGAGGACGGGAAGGATGAGGTCAGCCGGATGAAGCTGCACCCACCCGTCACGGCCGGGCAGTGTGCCGGCCCCGGTCCAGACGACCTCGCCGTCACCGAGCAGCTCGTCGAGCATCGCGGGGGAGTAGTCGGACACCCGCGCTGGAAGAACCAGGCTCTCCCACGCCGATGCCGGCAACGACAGCCCGGCCAGCTGGTCGACCACGGAGAGCACGCCCTCGACACCGCGGGACCCACCGCCGATGCCCTGCCACGAGGGGAGGAAGCGCGCGAACGCGGCCGGATCGACGGGCTCCACCTGCTTGCGTGCCGCCGCGAGGGACCGGCTGCGCAGCCGTCGGAGCACGCCCGGCTCGACCCACTCGCTCCCCGTTGCCTGGGGCCTGAACTCACCTTCGGTGAGCCGCCCGTCGCGGGCCAACCGGCGCAGGACGTCCGTGACGACGGCGGTGCCGAGACCGAACCGGGCCGCTGCCTCGGCCGTCGTGAACGGGCCGTGCGTGCGGGCGTGCCGCGAGAGCAGGTCGGCGAGCGGGTCGTCGACCCCGACCAGGTGGGCCTCGGCGACGCCCAGCGGAAGCGCGGCGCCCAGGGCGTCGCGCAGACGCCCGGCGTCCTCGACCGCCGCCCAGCGCGCCTCACCACCGACCGGTACCTCGATCGCCCGCCGACTGTCGCGCAGCTCTTCCAGCATCGGGCCGGCTTCGCCCTCGGAGAGTCGCAGCTGGACCTCGTCGGCGGTGAGTGGCCCGAGCAGACGCAGGAGGTCGGCGGCACCCTCGACTCCGGCAACACGGCGGTCGTCCCCCGCAAGTGGGAGGTGCCCCCAGGCGAGGCGCTGCAGCTCGGACTCGGTGCGTTCGATGACCTCCGGGTCGAGCAGCTCGCGCAGCTCGGCCCGACCCAGCAGCTCGGCGAGCAGGGTGGGGTCGAGCGTGAGTGCCGCGGCCCGTCGCTCGGCCAGCGGAGTGTCGCCCTCGTAGAGGAACGAGGCCACGTAGCCGAACAGCAGCGTCTGGGCGAATGGCGAAGCGCGTTCGGTGGTGACCTCGGCCAGCTGCACCTCGCGCGACGCGATGCGGCGTGCGAGGCCGGTGAGTGAGGGCAGGTCGTAGACGTCTTGGAGGCACTCGCGGGCGGTCTCGAGCAGGATCGGGAAGTCGGGGTACTTGCGGGCGACCTCGAGCAGGTGCGCGGAGCGCTGGCGCTGCTGCCACAGCGGCGCGCGGGCGCCGGGATTGCGACGTGGAAGCAGCAGTGCGCGAGCGGCGCACTCGCGGAACCGTGACGCGAACAGGGCCGAGCCGCCGACCTCGACGGTGACGATCTCCTCGAGCTCGTCGGGCTCGAAGACGAACAGCTCGGCGCCGGGCGGGTCGCCCCCGGTGTCGGGAAGCCGGGCGACGATGCCGTCGTCAGACGCGACCACCGAGCCATCGATGCCGAAGCGCTCGATGATGCGAGCCCCCACCGCGAGCGCCCAGGGAGCGTGCACGCGGCGGCCGTAGGGCGAGAGCAGCACCACGCGCCAGTCGCCCAGCTCGTCGCGGAACCGTTCGACGACGAGGGTGCGGTCGGTGGGCACGACGCCGGCCGCCTCACGCTGCTCCAGCAGGAACGAGGAGAGATTGGAGCCGGCCCGGGAATCGAGGTCGCGGGGAGCCTCGCCGCCGAGGTTGCGGTGCACGTATTCGCCGATGGCGGCTCCGAGCTCGTACGGGCGCCCGATGGTGTCGCCCTTCCAGAACGGCAGGCGCGCCGGCTCGCCGAACGCGGGTGTGACGACCACGCGGTCGTGGGTGATCTCCTGGATGCGCCAGCTGGTGGCGCCGAGCGCGAAGACGTCGTTGATGCGCGACTCGTAGACCATCTCCTCGTCGAGCTCGCCCACTCTTCTCCCGCCGCTTCCCTCGTCCGAGCCTTCGGCGAGAACGACCGCGAACATGCCCCGGTCGGGGATGGTGCCGCCGCTGGTGACGGCGAGGCGCTGGGCGCCGGGACGTCCGGTGATCGTGCCGGCGGCGCGGTCCCACACGATCCGGGGGCGCAGCTCGGCGAACTCGTCGGAAGGGTATCTGCCGGCCAGGAGGTCGAGCGTGGCGTCGAACGCCGAGCGCGGGAGGGCCGAGAACGGAGCACCGCGACGGACGACGTCGAACCACTGCTCGACGTCGACCGGTTCGAGCGCCGTCGCGGCCACGGTGTGCTGGGCCAGGACGTCGAGGGGGTTGGCCGGGACGGCGAGCTGCTCGATGAGGCCCTCACGCATGCGTGCGGCCGTGACCGCTGCGCCGACGAGGTCGTGCCGGGTGGTGGGGTAGAGGATTCCGCGAGAGACCTCGCCGACCTGGTGACCGGCCCGCCCGACCCTTTGCAGGCCGCTGGCCACCGACGGCGGGGTGGAGATCTGCACGACGAGGTCGACCGCACCCATGTCGATGCCGAGCTCGAGGCTCGACGTGGCCACCACGCAGCGCAACCGTCCCGACTTGAGGTCGTTCTCGATCAGCTCTCGCTGCTCCTTGCTGACCGAGCCGTGGTGCGCCCGCGCCAGCGCCGGCTCGGCACCTTTTCCTTGCGGACTCCCGCCCATCAGCTGGGCCGGCGGACGGGTGGACTCGGCCGCTGCCACTCCTTGGCGTTCGGCCCACGCCTCGTTGAGTCGGGCCGTGAGTCGCTCGGCGAGCCCGCGGGAGTTGCAGAAGACGATGGTCGAGCGGACCTGGAGCACACGGTCGAGGAGGTCGTGCTCGACGTGGGGCCAGATGCTGGCGCTCCTGCTCTCTGCCTCGCGTGGCCCGGCACCCCCGCCGGGGTCCCCGCCGAGGTCGGTCATGTCGTCGACAGGGACGGTGACGTCGAGCGCGAGCAGGGACTCGCTCTCGGGCGCCACGATGCGCACGGGCGCCCGGCCGCCGAGGAACCGGGCGACCTCGTCGTGCGGTCGCACCGTGGCGCTCAGGCCGACCCGGCGGGCTGGCCGCTCCAGCAGGCCGTCGAGGCGTTCGAGTGAGAGGGCGAGATGGGCACCCCGTTTGGTTCCGGCCACGGCGTGGATCTCGTCGACGATGACGGTCTCGACGTCGCGCAGCGACTCGCGCGCCGCCGAGGTGAGCATGAGGAACAAGGACTCCGGCGTGGTGATGAGGATGTCCGGCGGGTGCGAGACGAGCCGTCGGCGTTCCTGCTGTGCGGTGTCGCCGGAGCGGACCCCGACCGTGACGTCGTGGAACTCCTCGCCCCGACGGGCTCCGGCCTGGGTGATGCCGACGAGCGGTGAGCGGAGGTTGCGCTCGACGTCGACCGCGAGCGCCTTGAGCGGCGAGATGTAGAGCACCCGGGTGCCGAGTCGGCGATCGGTCGGCACGGGTGGGGTGGTGTGCAGGAGGCGATCGATGCTCGACAGGAACGCGGCGAGTGTCTTGCCGGAGCCCGTGGGAGCCACGACGAGAACGTGGTCGCCCCGGTCGAGGCTTTCCCAGGCTCCGACCTGCGCCGGAGTGGGTGCGGCGAAGGCCTGCGAGAACCACTCGTGCGTCGCCGGGGCGAAGCGGTCCAGGGCATCCGACATGTCCCCATCGTCCCAGTCCGCTCAGACAGGCAGGCGGGGGAGCCGGGCCACGGGCGGCAGACGGTGGGGCAGGGTACAAGGGCCGCTCTGCATGACTCGCCGGGGTGGTACCCGAAGGCGGTACCCGGCTGCGGCATGCTGGCCGCATGAAGTTGCGACTCCTCGCGCCTGCGGTCGCCGCGGCGCTCCTGCTCGGGGCCTGCACGGACGACGGCGGATCGACGTCCGACCCGTCCGCCACGAAGGGTGAGGGCGAGAAGCTCGTCGAGATCTCACCCCTCACCGGGAAGCCCCTGCCGGACGGACGTCCCGACAACCCGGTGTTCGTCGTCAAGGTCGAGAACACCGCGAACGGTGCTCCCCAGTACGGGCTCGACCGGGCAGACCTGGTCGTCGAGGAGCTGGTCGAAGGTGGCCTGACCCGACTCGCCGCGCTCTACTACTCGAAGCTGCCGAGAAGGGTCGGCCACGTCCGGTCACTCCGCACCACGGACATCGGGATCGCTGCCCCGGTTGCAGGTCAGGTCGTCGCCTCCGGTGGCGCGCCGAAGGCCTCCAGGCAGCTCAGGAGGGCCGGGGTCCGTCTGTACAGCGAGAGCAGCCCGGGATTCAGCCGCGACGGCAAGGCGGCTCCCTACAACGTCGTGGTCAACCTGAAGCGTCTGGCCGCGAGGGCGAAGGCGAGATCCATCCCCGGCCCGTACGTCACCTGGACGCCGTCGAAGGACGCGGAGGAGTCGCCTCCGTCGCCCGACTCCTCCGCGTCAGGTGACGCATCAGCCTCCCCGCCTCCCGAGCCCAAGAAGACGACGAAGGCCACCGTGCGCTTCTCGGGCGGCACCGCCACGAACTGGGGATTCTCCGACGGTCGCTGGAAGCGGAAGAACGGTTACGCCGCCGCGGGCCAGGACTTCCACGCCGACACCCTCGTGGTGATGTTCTGCCGTGTCGGCGATGCCGGCTACCGCGACCCGGCCGGCAACCCGGTTCCCGAGACGGTCATCGAAGGTTCGGGGCGTGCTGTCGTGCTGCACGACGGCACCGCCACCGAGGCGAGATGGAAAAAGCCGGGCCTCGAGGACACGATCAACTTCGAGACGAAGGACGGGCAACCGCTCACGATCGATCCCGGCAAGGTCTGGTTCGAGATGGTGCCGAAGGGCAACGGCCGGGTCAACTACTGACCGGCGACCGACTCATCGGACTCGTCGACCTCGAGGCCGAGCGACGGCAGGAGTCGCATGCCGGCGAGGATGGCACCGATCGTGGCCTGGACCTCGGCCGCGGCGGTGTCGGGGTCGTCGGCGTCGGCGACGTACTCGGCCGCTGAGCGGATGGCCCCGTAGAAGACGACCGCGAACGACTCGCTGAGCTCCTCGGCTCCGCCGAGATCCTTCAGCAGGGCGTCGACCGTTCGTTGCACGACGCCCAGGGAGGCGGCCTTCTCGGCCTCCGTCCAACGCTCGTGCCCGAGGGCGACCGGACCTTCCTGCAGGACGATGCGACGGAACTGCGGTTCGCGGCACACGTCGAGGAACGCCTCGAGGCCCTTCTGGGCTCGTTCCCACGGGTCCTTCGTGCGCTTGATCTTCTTCTCGATCTCCCGCGTGGTCTTCTCCTGCAGGCGGTCGAAGACGCTCTCGAACAGGGCCAGCTTGCTCGGGAAGTGGTGGTACAGCGCCCCCTTGGTGACACGAGCGGCTGCCACGACCTCGTCGAGTGACGTTCCGGCGTACCCGTGGTCGGTGAACAGCTGGGTGGCGTTGTCGAGCAGTGCGCGCTTGGTGCTGGAGGAATAGTCCTGGCGCCTCGACGTCTTCCGAGCAGCGCGGATGACCCTTCCCGGACTCACTTTCGCTGTGCTGGCCATCAGGCATCCCATCGTACGTGTTGGGTGGCCAGCGTCACATACCGAGAGATTGTTCTACCCGGAAGTAGGTTACATACTGAAAGTACGTACCGAGAGTATGGAAGCTCGGTCCGACGGAAACAAAAGGAGCACCACCATGACCTGGGATGCCTACAACCGTCGTATGCCCGTGCTGCGCGAGGTGCTTGCGGCCGCCGATCGGCGACGTGACATCACCGTGGACGAGGCCTTCGCGATCGTGCCGGAGGCGAAGAACGTCTTCTCCGACACCGTCGACCTGCTGCTCGACGCGCAGATGATCTGGTTCCAGCGCCTGAGCGGACAGATGGAGCTTCAGCTCAGCGAGGGTTCCAACATCTCGCCCGAGTCGACCGCGATCGACGCCTGGCAGGCGGCTGCCGCCGGCATGCCCGGCGCCCGCGCCCTGCTGGACACCAACCTTCGACGCCCGGAGATGGCCAAGGCGCTCGCTCACGAGCACACGTTCATGGCGATCGCCGCCGGCGTGCCCGACGAGCACCCCGAGCTCGAGGCCCGCGGCCGGTTCGTCGTCGAGAAGGCTCGCGACACGACTGTCTACTACGACGACCCGCGTGCCGACGGCGAGTCGACCAACGGCCTGATGGCCCGCCTGCGGCACGCACTCGCTGCTTGACGCAACCCCAGCAACCCCGTCCCCGGTGCCCATTCCCTCCCTCGAGGCGCCAGGGGGCGGGGTCACTCATGTCATCCGTCGGCTGTCCGAGACTCAGGCCGGTCGTAGGCGCCCAGCTCGTTGAGCTTCTGACCGATCTCCCCATCGATCGACTCGCTCAGCTGGCTGCGGAAGATGCCGAGTGTCACCTGGCTCGCGACGGGAAGGAGACTCTCGACCGCCTGGAAGATGTGCGGCCACTCCTCCTCCGGCAGCCCGGCGTCGAGGAACGGCTGGAAGATCTCGGCCGCGACCTTCGTGACGAACGCGTCGGCGATCTCGCGCAGGTTGGCGACGAGCAGGGGGAACAAGTTGATGACCGTGCTCGGGTCGAGACCGATGGCGACGGCCGCGGCGCCGGCCCGCACCACGGTGGGCTGCAGGAGCCGGACCTCCCCGTCGTCGAGCCACTCCACCAGGTGGAACTCGGCCAGGGCCTCGATGAGGGCGTCGTCGCGCGAGACCCCGGCGAGAGCCGCCAAGGCGTCCCGCGACATCACCTCGGGCGCGGGGTCGTGGTGGGGCTCGTCGAGCAGCCGGAGCAGGTCGAGGGTGTGACCGGCGGACGTGCGGGGGCTGCGGTCCACCGCGCGCTCGACGGCGGCCAGCGTGTAGCCGCGGTCGATGAACTCGCGGATGAGCTGAAGTCGCTGCAGGTGCTCGAGGGTGTAGTAGCCGGTTCGACCTTCCAACCGAGGAGCATCGATGAGGCCGCGGCTCGCGTAGGCGCGAACGTTTCGGACCGTCATCTGTGCCCTGGCGGCCAACTCGTCGACGGTGAATTCCTCAGGTACCGGCGAGTGGTCGGGCATGTGGGCATCATAGGACCATGGACACCGTGCGAGGTCGGCTGCTGGTGGCCACTCCGGCCATCGACGCGGGTCCGTTCTGGCGCAGCGTGGTCTTCATCCTCGACCACGACGGCGACGGTGCTCTGGGCGTGATCGTCAACCGTCCTCTCGACTCCGACGTCGACGACGTCCTGCCGTCCTGGGGTTCCTACGTCAACGCTCCGGTCTGCCTGTTCGACGGTGGTCCCGTGGCCATGGACTCGGCCCTGGCCGTCGGCGTGCTCGGCGACGGCCTGCCGCCGCTGGGCTGGCGGCAGATGGCCGGCCGCGTCGGGCTCGTCGACCTCGAGGGACCGCTGCCCGACAACGGCGAGTTCGCCGGACTCCGGGTCTTCGCCGGATACGCGGGATGGGGCGCGGGGCAGCTCGAGGACGAGCTCCTCGAAGGGTCGTGGGTCGTCGTCGACGCCCTCGACTCCGACCTCAGCTCGCCCCAGCCGGAGACGCTGTGGCAAGAGGTGCTGCGACGCCAGGGCGACGACGTACGGTTCTGGGCGACGTTTCCGCCGGACCCGGGCGTCAATTAGTCTGAACGGATGGGACTCTTCGGACGCGGCACCCAGACCGTCCACGACGAGCGCACCGAGCTGCGCACCGAGGACGGCGACCACGAGCGCTTCTCGCACTACGTCCCGTCCGACACGCTGACCGAGGCGATGGTCCTGGGCACGCCGGTCGTGGCGCTGTGCGGCAAGGTGTGGGTGCCCAGCCGTGATCCGCAGCGCTTCCCGGTGTGCCCCGAGTGCAAGGACATCTGGGACTCGATGGATCCCGGCGACGACGGCAGTGCTGGTCAGGATGGGGGGGACACCCCGAGCGATGCGTAGCCAGAACCTCCGGGTCTGGCAGCGTGAGGCGTTCGAGCTCTACCAGCGCGCGCAGCCGCGCGACTTCCTCGCGGTCGCCACACCCGGCGCCGGCAAGACCACCTTCGCCCTCACCGTCGCTGCCGACCTGATCCATCGCGGCGTCGTCGAACGCATCGTGGTCGTCACCCCGACCGACCACCTCAAGACCCAGTGGGCACTCGCCGCACGCGCTCGTCGGTGCCTGGCACCATCGCACGGGTCAGCCGCACGGGGTCACGCACAGCCGGCTGCGCACCCAGTGCGGCGGACCGCCGGCCGCGCAGGCGTCGCCGGATCAGCTCCGCGAACGCATCGACCTCCTGCACCGCTGGGCCCTGAAAGCGTCATCGGGCTGATCACCCGGCGATATCGTGTGGCCACCATGGTCACGCTGCACATCGAGCATCCCATCCACGACTTCGACTCCTGGACGAAGGCGTTCACCGGCTTCGCGGAGGCTCGTGAGCGTGCCGGCTGCGTCGGGCATCGCGTGATGCGCCCGGTCGACGACCCGAAGCACGTCGTCATCGATCTCGACTTCGGCACCAGGGATCAGGCCGAGGCGTTCCTGGCCTTCCTGCGCGAGACGGTATGGAGCTCGCCCCAGAACTCTCCCGCCCTCGCCGGCGCTCCGCACACGCAGATCCTCGACCTCACCGACGTGTGAGAGCACGTCACGTGGGTGAGGTCGGTCGGCGGCTCAGTGTGGGAACGTGCCGAAGGCGTCACGAACGACGCGTGCCGCGACCCCGACGCGGCCAAGCTCGACTCGGTGGTCTCCGGGGTCGCCTCGGGCTCGACCGTCGAGGAGGTGCTGCGCACCGCCGGCCAGCCGCACGCCCGTCTCGGCGACGAGTTCACCTATTGCACGACGACGTCCTCAGGAGCCGAGAAGAGCGTCACCGTGCGGTTCGACGAGCAGGGACGCGTGGCTTCCGCCGGGTAGGCCTCCGCTCCTTCAGCTCAGCGCCACACCCGCACGTAGTCGACGCTCATGGTGGCGGGCAGCGGCGTGTTCGCCGTCAGCGCGTTGCTGCCCACGCCCAGGGCACTGGTGAGGGAGGCGATGTAGGGCTTGTGGAAGGCCGGGTCGCTCGACGTGTTGACGAGGCAGGTGACCCCGTTGACGGCGATCGCCAGCTTCGTGGGGGTCCAGGTCAACGTATAGGTGTTGTAGACGCCGCGCTTCGCCTGACAGTGCCACGCCGTGTTGACGCCGGGCCGAGGACCACCGTTGTCGTTGACCGTGTAGTGAAGGAACGGGACGGCCAGCCCGTGGTACTTCGAATAGGTCTCCATGATGTCGATCTCCCCGGCGGCCGGCCAGCGCGTGCGGGAAAAGATCCGGTCATCAGGCCACAGCCAGAACGCCTCCTTGAGTCCCGGCGCCTGGGTCTTGGCCACCTTCACTCGCGCCTCGAAGCGGCCGTACTGCTGGCTGAACTTTCGGTAGGTCGAGACACTGCCCGATGTGTAGTAGGCAGGTGCGCCGGCGCAGACGACCGGGGTATTCACCTTCCGCACGGTCAGCAGAAGCTCGCCGCCCTCGACCGCGATGTTGCGCGGGTCATCGGTGAAACAGGCGCGTGCGGTCGAGATGCCCGTGGCATGGTAGATCCGCGGGGTCCACTTGGTCCGGTCCAGACGGCGTCCGTCGAAGTTGTCGGCAAACGTGCACACCCACTCTCGACCGTCAGACTCCCTCAGCGTGGGCCCACACTCCTCCACCCGAACGGGCTCCTCGCTGGGCGGCGAGGTGTCTGAGCACCCGACGAGGAGTGACACCGCCAGGCACATCGCCGCGCACATGTTCAGCGGATGCATCTGCTCCTCATGTTCTTCACACTGATCTGGGTGGTCAGGTGCCCGAGCGTTCCTCGAAAAGGGTATCGATCACCGGATCGCCGCGTGAGAGCTTGCGCGCGTCGTCGGGAAGCTCGTCGAGCGCGGCTCGGTGCCGGGCGCGAGCCTCGGCGAGCGTGTCGTGGTGAACGCGTCGGCCTGCGTCGACCAAGGGCACCAGGAGGCTGCGGTCGTTGTCGTCGTCCGCTGGCGGCGCACCGTCCCCCGCAAGCGGGAGGTGCCCCCAGCGAAGGACCTCCGCCTCGGCCCGTCCGGCCGCTGATCGTCGGCGCAGCGCCCACTTTCGTCCGCCGATGGACAGCTTGTCCGAGCTCTTCTTGGCCACCGGGACGAGGACGCCGGAGGCGTCCTCCCGTGCCACCAGCTTGTAGACGAAACCGCTGGTGGGAGCGCCGGAACCCGTGACGAGGGCCGTACCGACGCCGTATCCGTCGACCGGTGCCGCTGCGAGCGTGGCGATGGCGCGCTCGTCGAGATCGCTGGTGACGACGATGCGGGTGCTGGTGGCGCCGAGGTCGTCCAGCTGGGCGCGGACCTGACGCGCGAGCGAGACGAGGTCGCCGGAGTCGATGCGCACGGCCCCGAGGTCGGGACCCGCGACCTCGATCCCCACGCGCACTGCCTCGGCGATGTCGTAGGTGTCGATCAGCAGCGTCGTGCCGGCGCCCAGCGACTCGACCTGCGACGTGAAGGCGTCCCGCTCGGAGTCGTGGACCAGCGTGAACGAATGGGCACTCGTTCCCGCGG
This sequence comes from Aeromicrobium sp., assembly GCA_051005615.1. Classification (GTDB taxonomy): domain Bacteria; phylum Actinomycetota; class Actinomycetes; order Propionibacteriales; family Nocardioidaceae; genus Aeromicrobium. Next base: position 6,388 of record JBPCJE010000001.1, on the reverse strand, counting down.
TGGGGATGCCGTACGTGCGGCCCGCCTCGAGGTTCGACGTGGTGGCGAACCCGGCGATGTAGGCCGCGCGAGCGGCGGCGACGGCCGACCACTCCTGCGTGCGACGCGACCCCATCTCGATACAGGGGCGGGTTCCTGCGGCGCCGATCATGCGCGCCGCGGCCGAGGCGACGGCGGAATCGTGGTTGACGATCGAGAGCAGCAGGGTCTCGAGCAGCACCGCCTCGGCGAACGTGCCCTCGACGACCATGACCGGCGACGACGGGAAGTACACCTCGCCCTCCGGGTAGCCCCAGATGCTGCCCCCGAACCGGTATCCGGCGAGCCACTCGGCCGTGGTGTCGTCGACGACCTCGTGCTTGCGGAGCCAGGAGATCTCGGACTCGCCGAAGTGGAACCGCTCGAGGGCATCCAGCACGCGACCGGTACCGGCCACCACGCCGTAGCGACGGCCGGGCTGGAGCCGGCGCGCGAACAGCTCGAACACGGAGCGACGGCCCGCGGTGCCGTCGGAGAGGGAGGCCTGCAGCATCGTGAGCTCGTAGTGATCGGTGAGGAGGGCGGTCGAAGCGGGCACACGACCAGCCTAGGATGGTCGCGTGAGCACGCCGACCCCTGTGGAGATCGACGAGCCCGACCTCGACGTGGTCGTCGAGCTCGAGAACCCGTGGGTCACCATCGTCTGGAACGACCCCGTCAACCTCATGTCGTACGTCGCCTACGTGTTCCGCAACTACTTCGGCTACACCGAGGAGAAGGCCACCAAGCTCATGCTCGCCGTCCACCAAGAAGGGAAGGCGGTCGTCTCCAGCGGCAGCCGCGAGCAGATGGAGCGTCACGTCCAGGCGATGCACGAGTACGGGCTCTGGGCCACGCTGCAGCGGGCGGACGTGTGAAGCCGTTCAAGCGCCGCCGCCGAGGCGGCCTCTGCGCCACGTTCGAGCCCGGCGAGGCGCACGTCATCGCGAACCTGACCAGCCAGGTCGTCGAGCTGCTGCGCGACCGCAACGGTGAATCGGCGTCCGACCCGGACCCCTTGGCCGGCGAGCTCGGTCTGGCCGGCGGTCCGTCGCTGCCTCCGGACGACCCCGTCCTTCAACGCCTGCTGCCCGACGCCTACCGCGACGACGCGGACGAGGCAGCCGAGTTCCGCCGTTTCACCGAGCGCTCTCTCACCTCGTCCAAGGTCGCCAACGCCGAAGCAGTGCTCGAGTCCTTGCGCGAGGCAGGCCTCCACGAGCTCGACGCCGAGGGCGAGGGGTCGCTGGAGGTCGAGCTCGACCCCGAGGCTGTCCAGGCGTGGCTCCGCACGCTCACCGACGTCCGGCTGTCGCTCGCGGTGCGGCTCGGCATCGAGGCCGACGAGGACGCGATGCTGCTGCACCAGTCCGAGGACGAGGCGGTCATCGCGATGACCGAGCTCTACGACTGGCTCGGCTACGTGCAGGAGACGCTGGTCACCGCACTGGGCTGATTCCGTCTCGGTTGGGATGGATAGGCTTGCCGGGTGCTCATCATCGATCGTGCCACGCACGACGCCATCGTCGAGCACGCGCGTCGCGACCACCCGGACGAGGCGTGCGGGGTCGTCGCGGGTCCGGTCGGCTCAGACCGTCCGGCCCGCCACGTGCCGATGCTGAACGCGGCCATGTCGCCCACGTTCTACGAGTTCGACTCCGGCGACCTGCTCAGGCTCTACCGCGAGATGGACGACAACGACGAGGAGCCGGTCGTCATCTACCACTCGCACACCGCCACCGAGGCGTACCCCTCTCGCACGGACATCTCGCTCGCGCGGGAGCCCGGCGCCCACTACGTGCTGGTCTCCACGCGTGCCATGAACGATGAGGGGAGCGCCCACGAGAGTGACCCGGTCGACTTCCGCTCCTTCCGCATCGTCGACGGCGAGGTCAGCGAGGAAGAAGTGAGCGTCGTCGAGCGTTATGCCGGCGACGCAACCCAGACACAGAAGGCAACCAACTGATGGCCATCGAGGTCCGCATCCCGACCATCCTCCGCACGTTCACCGACGGCGAGCGCGCCGTCGACGGCGAGGGCGCCACAGTGGCCGAGCTGATCGAGGACCTCGAGGCCAACCACAGCGGCATCAGAGCGCGTCTCGTCGAGGACGGTGCCGACGGTTGGGGCGTGCGGCGATTCATCAACGTCTACGTCAACGACGAGGACATCCGCTTCACCGGTGGCCTCGACACCGCCGTCTCCGACGGCGACACCGTCGTGATACTTCCCGCGGTCGCCGGAGGCTGTGCCGACCTTGCCGCCCCGGGCCCGGCACCCCTGCCACGGTGAGGTTCGACTCCCTGGTCGACTCGGTCGGCAACACGCCGCTCGTCGGCCTCCCGACGCTGTCGCCGTCGCAGGACGTCCGACTGTGGGCGAAGCTCGAGGACCACAACCCGACCGGTTCGATCAAGGACCGCGCTGCACTGGGCATGATCGTGCGGGCCGAGGAGCAGGGCCGGCTGTCGCCCGGCTGCACGATCCTGGAACCCACCAGCGGCAACACCGGCATCTCCCTGGCGATGGTCGCCTCGATGCGCGGCTACAAGCTCATCTGCGTGATGCCGGAGAACTCGTCCGAGGAACGGCGCCAGCTGCTGCGTATGTGGGGCGCCGAGATCGTCCCGTCACCAGCCGCCGGCGGGTCCAACGAGGCTGTCCGGGTCGCCAAGCAGATGGCCGACGAGCATCCCGACTGGGTGTTCCTGTACCAGTACGGCAACCCGGCCAATGCCGAGGCGCACTATGCGGGCACGGCGCCGGAGATCCACGCCGATCTGCCGACCATCACGCACTTCGTGGGAGGCCTGGGCACCACCGGAACCCTCATGGGCGTCGGTCGGTACTTCCGTGAGCACCATCCCGACGTGCGCATCGTCGCCGCGGAGCCACGTTACGGCGAGGTCGTCTACGGCCTCCGCAACATCGACGCGGGCTTCGTGCCCGAGCTCTACGACGAGTCGCTCATCGACTCCCGTTTCTCGGTCGGCTCGCGCGATGCCGTGCGGCGCATGCGAGAGCTGATCGAGTCCGAGGGCATCTTCGCCGGCATCTCCACCGGAGCGATCCTGCATGCCGCGCTCTCCCAGGCCACCAAGGCCGTGACGGCCGGCGAGCGCGCCGACATCTGCTTCGTCGTCGCAGACGGCGGCTGGAAGTACCTTTCCACCGGCGCCTACGAGGGCACCCTCGATGAGGCCGAGGACCGCCTCGAGGGCCAGCTCTGGGCCTGACGCCGTCTGGCGGAACGGGCATACAGTGACGCCGTGGAGATACCCGACACGCATTACGTGCGCAGCGGCGAGCTCGCGATTGCCTACCAGGTCCACGGCAGCGGTTCTTACGACATCCTCTTCAATGGAGGGGCCGCATCGAACGTGGAGACGGCCTGGCAGTTGCCGGAGGCATCGGAGCTCTTCGAGCGCCTCGGGCGATTCGCCCGGGTCATCCGATTCGATCGTCGCGACACCGGTATCTCCGACTCGTTCAAGGACGATCTAACGATCGAGGCACACGCCGCCGACGCACTCGCTGTCATGGATGCCACCGGCGCGGACCGTCCCTTCTTGCTCGGCGCAACGGACGGCGCGCGGTCACTCGCCGCGCTGGCCGCGACCCAGCCCGAGCGGGTCGCCGGCTTGATCGCGGTGTGGGCGACCGCCCGGGGCGCGGGTGTGACTTCCCCGGGTAGTGCCGACGCACTCGCCCGCAGCTTGGCCGACCTGAACTGGCCGGGCAACCTCGTGGACCTCTGGGCACCGCAGTGGGCCGCCGACCCGATTCGCCGGGATCGGATGATGCGCTTGATCCGCACATCTTCCACCCCGCGGCAGGCCGAGCGGCTGCTTCGGTTGTCACTCACGAGCGATGTCTCCGAAGTGCTGCCGCTGATCCAAGCGCCGACATTGGTTCTTCACACCCGGGACACGAAGGTCGTGCCTGCCGAGGTGGTGCGGGAGTTCGCCGATCTCATACCGGCCGGGATCTATCGCGAGATCTCGGGCGATACATTCGGGTTTTTCTTCGCCCTCGACATCGATGAGCTCGCCTACGTGATCGAGGAGTTCGTGACCGGCACGACGCCGGCCCCGGTCACGAGCCGCGTGCTCGCGACCGTCTTGTTCACCGATCTCGTGGGCTCGACGGAACGGGCCGCGCAGATGGGCGACCACGCCTGGGCGAGCCTGCTCGAACGCCACCACTCGATGACCCGGGCGGCGATCCGCGAGCACGGAGGCGAACCCGTCAAGACGCTCGGCGACGGCATGCTCGCCACGTTCACCGGACCCGCCCAGTCGGTGCGTTGTGCGCGCCGAGTGATCGCCGACACGGGAACTCTGGGGTTGGATGTCCGTACCGGAGTGCACACGGGAGAGCTCGAGCTGGCGGACGGCGACGTGGTCGGCCTGGCCGTTCACCTGGCGGCGCGGATCACGGGCCTGGCCGAGGGTGGGGAGGTCCTCGTCTCGCGCACCGTTCGCGACCTGGTCATCGGAAGCGAGCTCCGGTTCTCCGAGCGCGGTGAGCACGAGCTGAAAGGCATCCCGGATCGCTGGTCGCTCTACGCGCTGGAGAAATGATCCATCTCGTTCCCAGGCGTCGATTCGTCCGTTAGCGTTCGTCCTGTGAGCGAGATCGTCGTGTTCTCCGGCAGCGCGCACCGTCCCCTCGCCGAGAAGATCTGCTCCGAGCTCGGCCAACCACTCTCCGCGTCCGACACCATCCGCTTCAGCAACGACTGCCTGCAGATCCAGCTGCTCGCCAACTGCCGCAAGAAGGACGTCTACATCATCCAGCCCCTGGTCCCGCCGACGCAGGACCACCTGATGGAGCTGCTGCTGATGATCGACGCCGCCCGCGGCGCGTCGGCGGCCAGCGTCACCGCTGTCATCCCGCACTACGCCTATGCGCGCTCGGACAAGAAGGACGCGTCACGCATCTCCATCGGCGGCCGCCTGGTGGCCGACATGCTCAGCACCGCCGGCGCCGACCGCATCGTCACGATGACGCTGCACGCGCCGCAGGTGCACGGCTTCTTCAGCATGCCGGTCGACCACCTCACCGCCATCGGCGTGCTCGCCGACCACTACCGCGGCCGCGACCTCACCGACTCGGTCGTCGTGTTGCCCGACCTCGGCAACGCCAAGACCGCGTCCCTCTTCGCGCGTCTCCTCGGCGTGCCGGTCGCGGCCGGCAGCAAGCAGCGTCAGGCCGACGACAAGGTCGTCATCGACGCGATCGTCGGCGACGTCTCCGGCAAGACGGCGATCGTGCTCGACGACGAGATCGCCACCGGCGGCTCCATCGTCGAGCTGATGAACAAGCTCGAGGAGGAAGGCTGCCTGGAGGCGTCGGTGGCCTGCACGCATGGCCTGTTCACCGGCAAGGCGGTCGAGCGACTGCGCGACCACCCGTCGATCACCGAGGTCGTCACCACCGACACCGTGCCACCTCCCGAGGGCTGGCCCGAGCTGCAGGTGCGCACCGTGTCGCGCCTGTTCGCCGAGGCCATCGCGCGCATCCACGCGGGGGAGTCGGTCTCCAGCCTCTTCGACGGTGTCGACCCGGCCCACGCGCCCCCGCAGCCGAAGCTCCCGCTCTAGCGCCGTTTCCGCCGGGGTGACTGTCATCCACCGTTCACCCTGCGTACGCTGATTGCTTGTGACGGACGCACCGATCGGCATCTTCGACTCCGGCTTCGGCGGGCTCACGGTCGCCCGCGCCGTGATCGACCAGCTCCCGCACGAGCCGGTGCTCTATCTCGGCGACACCGCGCGTCAGCCGTATGGGTCCCAGCCGATCGCCGCGGTGCGCGAGTACGCGCTCGACTGCCTCGACCACCTGGTCGAACAGGGTGTCAAGGTGCTCGTCATCGCGTGCAACTCCGCCAGCGCCGCCGTGCTGAGAGACGCCCGGGAGCGCTACGACGTCCCGGTCGTCGAGGTCATCATCCCGGCCGCACGTCGCGCCGTGAGTGCCACCCGCAACGGCCGGGTCGGCGTCATCTGCACCGAGGCCACCGCCACGTCCCTCGCCTACGACGACGCCTTCGCCGCCAACCCGTCAGTCGAGCTGTACACCCGAGCCTGTCCGCGATTCGTCGAGCTCGTCGAGGCAGGCATCACCAGCGGGCCGGAGCTCGAGAAGGTGGCCCACGAGTACCTGGAGCCGCTCGTCGACGTCGAGGTCGACACGCTCGTGCTCGGGTGCACGCACTACCCGTTGCTCACCGGAGCCATCTCCTACGTCATGGGTCCCGACGTCTCGCTCGTGTCGAGCGCTGACGAGACGGCCAAGGAGGTCTACGCCCTGCTGGTGGGGGGGGGGGGGGGGGCGGGGGGGGGGGGAGGCCAGCTGGACACAACAC